>NZ_DAIRUZ010000001.1:0-187150 GCF_036803085.1 Phnomibacter sp.
CAACACCAAGAATCCTGCAACAATCATGTGAAGGTGATTGTAGAAGATGATTGTACACCCAACAGCAATAATCACATTGGATTAATATTCCTTAAATGAATTGACTCATTTGGTATTAAAAAATGTGTGTTTTCAATATCCAGTGACTTTTACCTTTTCCACCTTTTAGTTTCTGTTACACTTTACTTAGATGTGGATGAAACATTTCTGTCTGTAATGTGCATCCACTTTTACCAATCGTCGGTACGGAAACTGGAAACAGGTAAACCTTCCGTGTTGTATAATTCTCCTACCACAAAATCTTTAAACGCATAGCGTACAGCTACCGGATTTGGAATTTCTGGTGAAGACACAACGACATTGCCTGCATTGATAACTGCTGTGGCCGGACGAAAAACCTTGTTGGGGCCTGCAATTTCGAACTGCATTAGTTTTTTGCCGTAGGGAGTCAGCCCGTTGGGTGCATGGCTGAATTTCAGCGTAATACTGTTACCATTGATGTGCATAGATTCATACGCAGGGCTTTCGGCAGCAAAGCCTTTGAGGCCGTATGTATTGGCCAGTGCCAGATAGGCCAGCCTTTTGCTGCCAGTAGCTTTGTCTGCCGGGTGAATGTTGAATTCTTCGCCTAAATCCATTAGGACCGCCATGCCACTATTAGGAATTGTTTTGAGTGCTTTGCGCTGTGCATCCCGTAGATAGGCAGAGTTGGCCGCAGTTGTATTTACAACGCCGAAATTGAAATAATTGTAGGGTGCAATCTGGCAATAGTAAAATGGAAAATCGCCTTGCTTGCTTTGTGCTCTTATTTGCTGCACAAATGCAGGAAACAGTTTTTCGTATTGCGCAGCACGTTCGTTGTTGCTTTCGCCCTGGTACCAGATAGCACCGCGAATACTGAAGCCTAAAAACGGATGCAACATTCCATTGTATAGTACAGTCGCATTTCTGTTGTTGAGCTTGTTGGTATCATTGGCAGCAGGCACAGCAATTTCAGGAAAAGCCTTTAAGCTGGCAGCATCCATAAATGCTTCTACTGGTGAGCCGCCATAGCTAATGTTGATGAGAGCCACAGGCACTTTCAGTTTTTCTTGCAGCATTTTACCAAAGAAATAGGCAGTAGCACTAAAACCGCCAACTGTTTCGGCGTTGCAAATTTTCCATGCAGATTGCTTGCTGGTATCTTGTGGCAACCGCTGTACAGCACGGGGTACGGTGTACAACCTGATTTGATCGTTGGCCGAATTGAAAATAGCATCGTTGCTGCCGAGTATGGGTTGGTCACGAAAACCTTTCATGGGCATTTCCATATTGCTTTGTCCGCTGCACAACCATACTTCGCCAATCAAAATGTTTTGCAAGGTGATGGCTTCACCATCGCTGATACTGATAGTGTATGGACCGCCAGCAACTGGTGTGGCTACAGCTGTTTTCCATTTGCCCTGTGCATCAACTGTGGTTGTGTATTTGGCTTTGTTCCATGAAGTTTGGATGATGATGCTGGCGCCGGGTTTTGCCCAACCCCAAATGGCCGCATTAGTTTGCTGTTGCAATACCATGTTGTCGGCAAAAAAATAGGGGAGTTTTACTTTGGCTATGCCGTTGATACTGGCCAACAGCATCAGCAAAAGGCTGTACAAACGAAGTGTCATTTTCATAAGGCAATTTTTCTGTGTTGTTTGTTGCCCGAATGTACTGCGCAACTGCTGAATGCAGGCTGCATGGGTTACTCAATCGTATGCGTGGAAGATTTGGCATCATTTTGTTGGATAACCGACCTTGCCCTCCTGCTTTTTTCCTAATTTTTCAGCCAATTGTTGCGGTTGCCATGAAAGACAATAAAGAAGGTTCACATAAAAATATCTGGTACGGCGTTGGCCGGCAGCGCATTGAAATTCCCCGGATTGTACTAAAGGGCAAAGTGCAAAACAATCCAGTGCATAGCCAATTGCACATTTGTTCTATTGGTCATTATCCCAAAGCCAAGGGCCACTATACCTATCGTAAAAAAGGGCTTCCTGAAAACTTCTTGTTTTATTGTGTAGATGGCCATGGCTGGTACCAGTTGGGCAAGCAACGCTTCGAAGTAGGCCCCAACGAATTTTTCATTTTGCCTCAACATGCAGAGCATGCTTATGGAAGCGATGAAGAACATCCATGGACTATTTACTGGGTTCATTTTAGTGGCGAAGCCTTGCCCGAAATGAACAGCATGCAATCGGTGCAGCGCTGTTTTAAACCACAGCATGTTCGCAACAGCGGCGAAATTTTACCGTTGTTTTCGAAAATGTACAAGACGCTGGAGCTGGGTTATAGTAGTGATAACCTGCTGTTCGCCAATCTTTGTTTGTCGCAGTTTTTGAGCTTGTTTTTGTACAACGATCGGCACTACGAAGCCACATCAAAAGAAAGTCTTGATTGTGTAGACAGCGCCATTTTGTTTATGCAAGAGCACATCAACGATAATCTATCGCTTATTGATTTAAGCAAACGTTACAACTATTCGGTGTCACGTTTTTCCAGCCTCTTCAGGCAAAAAACAGGGTATGCTCCCATCGATTATTTTTTGCAAATGAAAATGCAGAAAGCCTGCCAGCAGCTCGATTTTAGTGACAGGGCCATTAAGGACATTGCTTTCAGCATGGGCTTCGATGATCCGTATTATTTTTCGAAACGCTTTCGCAAAATCATTGGCATGTCGCCCAAAAAATACCGCACTGTTCGAACCAGTGTTACCAAAAGCGAATAGCCGTCTTTGTTGCAGTAGCTCAGCCGTAGTTGTACACAGTTTGAATAACTCCGTTTCATTCCCGTTGCAGAAATGGGTATCGTTGCAATTGTTTAATAGTGTACGGCATGCGCATTGTTACCATACTTCTTTTTGCAGGGCTTAGTTGTGCCATGGCACAAGCACAAGAGCACAACCTGAGTGCCAAATACATTGCACCATCCGATCAGTTGGTAGCAGCCAAGCTGGCACAATGGAAGCAGCTTAAATTTGGCCTGCTCATGCATTGGGGTACCTATAGCCAATGGGGCATTGTAGAAAGCTGGAGCCTGTGCCCCGAAGATGAAAACTGGTGCATACGCCGCGGCCCTTTTGCCAACGATTGGTTCGCTTACAAAAAAGCATACGAAGGTTTGCAGCAACAGTTCAATCCTGTGCTGTTTAATCCAGATAAGTGGGCCGATGCAGCCGCAACAGCCGGTATGAAATACATGGTGTTTACCACCAAGCACCACGATGGTTTTTGCATGTTCGATAGTAAATACACCGACTATCGCATTACACATTCTTCTTCGCCATTCAGTACACATCCTAAAGCCAATGTGGCCAAAGAAGTGTTTGATGCGTTTCGCAAAAAAGGGTTCATGATTGGGGCGTATTTCAGCAAGCCCGATTGGCACACACCCGATTATTGGTGGCGTTATTTTCCACCCAAAGACCGCAATGTGAGTTACAATCCGGCAAAATATCCGGAGCGGTGGAATGCTTACAAAACATTTACACACAATCAAATGCTGGAGCTGGCCACTGGCTATGGACCGTTAGATATTTTTTGGCTCGATGGTGGCTGGGTTCGTCCCAAGCACAGCATCGATACTGCGGTGGAGTGGCAGCGTACCATTGCCTACGATCAGGACATTGATATGCAGGCTATTGCGGCCAAAGTGCGGCAGCATCAGCCGGGTATGTTGTTTGTAGACAGAACCGTGCCGGGCGAATATGAAAACTACGCTACCCCCGAGCAGAGTGTGCCCAATCAATACTTGCCCTACCCATGGGAGAGTTGCATGACACTGGGCAATTCATGGAGTCATGTGCCCAATGATGAATACAAGCCGGCGAGAAAAGTGATTCATCTACTCACCAGCATTGTGAGCAGAAATGGCAGCCTGCTGCTAAACGTAGGCCCACGGCCCGATGGCGAATGGGACAGTACTGCCTACCAGCGCCTGCAACAAATTGGGAGTTGGATGCAACAAAACGGTTCGGCTATTTATGCTGCCGAAGCTGATCCACAATTGCCGTCTGCAGGTCCATGGGTATTCACCAAAAAAACGAATGAAGTATTTGCCATTTATCAGGTGCCGGAAAATGAAACAGCAATGCCCGCCACTGTGCTCATTCCGTACACACCCAAGCGTACAGTAACTGCCGTACAGTTGTTGGGAAGTACAAAGAAACTCTCGTTTACGGTAATTGAAAAAGGCATTGTGGTCAACATTCCAAAGTCTTTGGTTGCAGCACCACCCAATGCATGGGCTTGGGTATTTCAAATAGTTGCGCCATAATGTATTGATGATGAAAAAACTGATGTGGATATTGCTGTTTGCAAGCAGCTCTCTGGCTGTGTTGGCGCAGCCTTATAAAAATGCGCAGTTACCAGTAGAGCAGCGGGTGGCCGATTTGCTCAGCCGCATGACACCCGAGGAAAAGTTTTGGCAGCTCTTCATGATACCCGGCGAAGTAAAGCCCGGCGAAGAGCAGCAATACAAGCACGGTATATTTGGTTTTCAGGTGAGTGCCAGTGGCCAAACGGCGAATGCTGCAGGGCAAATGCTCCAATACAATGCTACCGAAAATGCCCGTGAGCTGGCATTGAAAATTAACCGCCAACAACAGTATTTTATCACCCATAGCAGGCTGGGCATTCCCATCATTCCATTTGATGAAGCCCTGCATGGTTTGGTGAGAGCTGGTGCAACTGCATTTCCGCAAAGCATTGGTTTGGCTGCCACCTGGGATACAGCTTTGATGCGTTCTGTGGCCAGTGCCATTGGCAAAGAAGCAAAGGCAAGAGGCATTCGGCAAGTGTTGTCACCAGTTATCAATCTGGCCAACGATGTACGCTGGGGCAGGGTAGAAGAAACCTACGGTGAAGACCCTTGGCTGAGTGCACAAATGGGCATTGCGTTCATGCAGCCCATTGAGCAAATGGGTGTGGTAACAACCCCCAAGCATTTACTCGCCAATGTAGGCGATGGCGGCCGCGATAGTTATCCCATTTACTGGAGTGAATGGTTTTTGCGCCAAACACATTTGTTGCCTTTTCAGGAAGCATTTGCACTGGCTGGCACCCGCAGTGTGATGACTTCGTACAACAGTGTAAATGGACAGCCAGCTACAGCCAACAACTGGATATTGAACCAATGGTTGAAGCAAGAACAAGGGTTCAAAGGCTTTGTGATTTCGGATGCTTCAGCCGTGGGTGGTGCCAACGTGCTGCATATGACCGGAAAAGATTATCCGCAGAGCAGTGCTCTGTCGATACAGAACGGATTGGATGTTATTTTTCAAACCGATTATGCACATCACAAATTGTTTATGCCGCCTTTTCTCGATGGCAGTATTGATACAGCCATCATCAACGCGGCAGTACGGCGGGTGTTGCGTATCAAGTTTGAGCTGGGTTTGTTTGAACATCCCTATGTAGATGAAAATGTAATAGCCAATAGCATCAATATTGCCCGGCATAAATCCATAGCCCGTGAAGCGGCTGCTAAAAGTTTTGTGTTGCTCAAAAATGACGGCATGCTGCCGTTGCAAAAAGTACAACGACTCGCAGTAATTGGCGAAGATGCCGTTGCTGCAAGGCTTGGCGGATACAGCGGCCCGGGCAATGGCAAGGTGAGTATTCTTGATGGTTTGCAAACTGCATTAAAAGGCCAATCGACGGTTCGGTTTGTGCCGGGTTATTCCAGGGCATTGAAAGAATGGAACGTAGTGCCTGCTTCAGTTTTATCGCATCTGAAAGATGGGAAAAAAGCAGCGGGTTTGCAGGCATCGTATTATAACAATATGGAGCTGAGTGGCAAACCTGTGTTAGAAAGAACAGATGCGCAGGTCGACTTTCATTGGACTTTGTATGCACCGGATGCTGCGCTACAAAGAGATTTCTTCGCAGTCCGCTGGACAGGTGAGATCACCTCAGATGTGACTGACAGCATCGCCATTGGCCTTGATGGCAACGATGGGTATCGATTGTATTTGAATGATGTGCTGCATGTAGATGCCTGGGAGAAAAGCAGCTATCATACTTTGTTGAAACCTTATGCTTTTGCTGCAGGTAAATCGGTACGTGTTCGCATTGAGTTTAAAGAACCAGTGGGCAATGCCCACATTCGTTTAGTGTGGAATAAAGATGTTTTGAATCATTGGCAGCAATTGCAGCAGGAAGCCTTGCTACTGGCGCAAAGCAGCGATGCAGTTGTGGTAGTTGCGGGTATTCATGAAGGAGAATTTCAAGACCGTGCTTACCTCAGCCTCGATTGCCATCAGGAAGAATTGATAGAAGCATTGGCAGCCACCGGCAAACCTGTAACCGTATTGTTGGTAGGAGGCAGTGCCATTACCATGCAGCGTTGGTTGCATAAAGTGAAATCCGTGATGATGCTGTGGTATCCCGGCGAAGAAGGCGGCCATGCAGTGGCAGATGTATTGTTGGGCAAACGCAATCCTGCTGGCCGGTTGCCCATAACTTTTCCTGTGCATGAGTCGCAATTGCCGCTGAGCTATTGGCACCTGCCCACCGGTCGCGGCGATGATTATCACAACCTCAGTGGAGAACCCTTGTTTCCGTTTGGCTTTGGCTTGAGTTATACGACTTTTACATACAGCAATCTGCGGCTTTCTTCTCCCAGCATAAGAGCGGGAGCATCTGTTGAGCTGAGTGTTGATATAACCAACTCCGGCAACATGAATGGCGATGAAGTGGTGCAGTTGTATATCCGCGACGAGTTGGCTTCGTTGGCACGGCCGGTGATGGAGCTGAAAGGATTTCAACGCATTGCATTGCGCAAAGGCGAAAGCAAAACGGTTAGCTTTACCATTACGCCGGCCATGCTGAGCATGATAAACCTCGATGGAAAAGCGGTGTTGGAGCCCGGCGATTTTCGCATCATGATCGGCGCTTCTTCTAAAGACCTGCGGTTGAAAACAAACGTAAGGGGCCTGTAGATTTTATGGTGTGGTAAAATTACGTTAGAGCTATCCACCAGCATTTTTCGAGAATGCAATAAAAAAAGACCATGCAAGTAATGCATGGTCTTTTTTTATTGTTCTAACAATTTCGATTAATAGTAATCTTTCATAACTACAAGGGCGTGAATAAGACCCGGCAGCCAGAAGAGGAATGTCAGAATCAGGTTAATCCACCAATTGTTGCCACTCCAGTTGTCCATAATGCCCATGGCTAACCAGCCAAATCCAAAGATGGCAAGTACAATATACAAGCCTTTGGGAATGCTGCTATTGCCTGCTTTTTTAAGTTGCTTTTTTACCATGGCTTGAGCAGCTTTCAGTTGAATCTTTTCTTTCAATGAAAGCTTTTGACCAGTGAGCTTTTGATACTCGTCAGGGGTGAGTTTGATAAATCCTTCGAGGTTGCCGGCGAATTGCTGTGCAATGTTTTCATTTACAAACAACTCACTTTTGTAAGTTGGAGCCGTGCTCACATAAGGTGTAAATGCAGCCTGGGTGGTGCTTACAATCAGCAGCATGGCTGCCATCAACAGGGGTAATGCTTTTCTCATGGGGTATGTATTTGTGTTAAGTGAAAAACAAATCTAATTAATCAGCAGTGGAATGTGAAAACCATTCATCAAAACTTTTTTCTACAGGGGGCTTCTGCCAAAATCATCTTGAAGTCGAATGATATCATCTTCGTCGCTGGGTTGCTCCGGATCAGTATGTTGCCATATTTCTGCCACTACACCATAATTTTCTGGAGCACCAATAAGGCGATGGCGTGTACCCTTGCTCAGCACAATGATATTGCCATCCTCATAAAACTGGCCGGGCGTTTCTTCATCTGTTTCGCTGATGGCCACTTTAATGGGTCCGCTTACCACCCGCCATATTTCTGCACGGCGAAAATGGTATTGCCAGCTCAGCCTTTTATTTGGTGCCACTACCAAAAACTTCGGACTAAGTTTTTCGCCAATCATCAGTTCTTCCTTGGTGTAGCCAGGAAAATAAGTTTCTATAAACAGGTCTGCCTGCGTTTCGTCAATGACGAAAAAGCCCCCCCATGGTCTGTCAAAATCTTTGTCGGCAATCCGAAAGCCTGCAGTTGACAACTGCTTTTCTACGGCTCTAAAAACTTCAGAACGGTTGTTCATAGGTATTAAAATGAGTGACAAAGAAAAAGGAATTGTAATTACAAAGCTCTGATTTTGGTTTCTTTTGATGGATGCTGTAGGTTTGGAATAAACCACATTATGTTGCATCCCGATCAAATCCATCCCAAAACCATTCGGCAAATATTGCTGTTGCTGATTGTAGTGGGCCTTGGGTATTTGTTGTATGCGCAAATGAGTTTTATGCTTGGCGCTTTTTTGGGTGCACTGGCTTTGTACATGCTCATGCGGATGCCATTATTTTTTCTGGTGTACCACAAAAAATGGCCGGTAACCCTGGTGGCGGTACTCATGATGGTTTTATCGTTAGTGGTTATTGTGTTGCCGTTGGCTTGGGTAGTAAATGTACTGATAGATGCTCTGAAGCCATTGCTGCAAGACACCAGCAAGCTAGAGGCTGCCGTTCAAAGCATTGATCAGTTTTTACATGACAAATACAGCCTGGATATTTTAAGCACAGATGCCGTAAAAAAAATACCTGGTTATGTAGCTAATTGGGGTGGATCAATGATTGCTGCCACGCTGAATGCCATTACCAATTTATTCATTATGTATTTTCTGCTGTATTTCATGCTGGTAAAAAATGGGGAAATGGAACGCTGGCTGCGCAATAATTTACCTATGAAACACACCAACACTTCGAGGTTACTTTCAGAAGTGCGGGAAGTAGTGGTAAGCAATACAGTGGGTATACCTGTATTGGGTGCAGTACAAGGTGTGGTGGCCATGATTGGCTACTACATGTTTGATATAGATAAGCCAATGCTTTGGGGAGTGATTACTGGTATAGCGTCAGTGATTCCTTTTGTAGGTACTATGGCTGCATGGGTGCCGCTTACTATTCTCACTTTTGCCAATGGCGATACCACAAATGGTTACTGGCTCACCTTTTGGGGCCTCATTGTAATTGGCGGTAGCGATAATGTATTTCGATTTGTGTTGCAGAAATACATGGCCGATATTCATCCAATCATCACAGTGTTTGGTGTAATTATTGGGTTGAATATGTTTGGATTTCTCGGCCTTATTTTCGGCCCGCTGCTCATTAGTTTATTCATTATGCTGGTGCGTATTTACTACGATGAGTTTGTGATTGCTCATGATGATGAATAACAACACAGCCGTCATAGCAGCACATGATTTTTATAAAACATATTCGCTGTGTTGCTCTGGAATTTCTACATGTTTGTAGCCTTTGCGTTTCAGCCTGTCGGCAAATTGTATTTGTACATCATATTCGCCATGTACCAAAAACAGGCGTTTAATCTGGTCGGTTTGCTGGCAAGCCAACCATTGCAGCATGTCGTCGTAATCGCCATGGGCACTCATACTGCGCATTTCACCAATTTCGGCATGCACTTCGTGTGGCAGGCCAAAAATATTTACCTCTTTAGGTTTCAGTTTCAATCTTCCACCCAACGATCTGGGTTCACAATAGCCAACCAGCAAAATGGTGTTGCGGCTGTTTTGAATGTTGTTGCTAATGTGATGCTTCACACGGCCGGCTTCTGCCATGCCGCTGGCACTAATGATTACACAGGGTTCTTTGCGATAGTTCAGCTGTTTGCTTTCTTCTGCACTGCCTATAAAATGCAGGCCTTTAAACTTAAACGGATCATGGTCTGTCTTCAATACTTCCTGCAATGATTCATTATAGTTTTCAGGATGATTTTTCACTACCAGCGTTGCCTCACTACTAAGGGGGCTATCTACATAATAATCAATGGGGGGCAGGCGTTTTTCCAATTCAAGCTGATTGAGGAAATACAATATTTCCTGCGTACGTCCAACGCTGAATGCAGGTATAATGAGCTTACCTTTTTTCTGCAAACATGTTTTTGTAATCCACTCCAGCAGTACATCTATGGAAGAATAGACATCGTTGTGCAAGCTATTGCCATACGTACTCTCCATAATGATATAATCAGCCTGCGGAAAGGTTTCTGGGCTACGCAAAATTGCATCTCTGTATCTGCCAATATCTCCGCTAAAAGTTAGGTGTTTAGTTTCACCATCTTCTTGAATTCGTAAGTGTACACAAGCACTGCCAATAATATGGCCTGCATCTGTAAACATGCACTCTACATCTTTTATAACTGTAAACCATTCCTGATACGGATGCTCGATGAGCAATGCACTGGCTGCTTTAGCATCATCTTCTGTGTACAATGGTTCAAGGGGAGGACGACCCTCTTGTTTGCGTCGTTTGTTTAAATATTTTATATCGTTGGCTTGTATGCCGGCACTGTCTTCCATGAGTAAGGTAGCCAAATCTTTGGTGGCCGGTGTACAATGGATAGACTTTAGGTAGCCCTGCTGCACCAATTTCGGGAGCAATCCACTATGATCAATGTGTGCATGACTGAGTACTACAGCATCTATATCTGTAGGTACAAATCCAAAGTTAGAATTCAGTCCAACGGTTTCTTTTCCCATACCCTGAAACATGCCGCAGTCGAGCAATACTTTGCGGCCATCATTCAGGTGTACAATGTGTTTGGAGCCAGTAACGGTGCGGGTTGCACCATGAAAACTTATTTTCATAGAATCAAAAATTCAAGCAATGAAATGATGCTACAATGTAACGGTTCTTTATGAAGATTGCGCATAAAATGCTGTCTGTACTGTAAGTTTATGCTGCAGTAGAAACACTCTGCTGACACCTGCGTCATAAAAATATTTCTATTTAGATAAGCTCATGTGCATTGGGTACTATTCGTAAAAGCTGGTGGAAATTTTTCTTGTAATTCTTTTTATCGAGCTTGTAATAAAAGGCACCCTTTTTGGAACTGCCTTTGTCTTTGTCTGTTTGTTTGAGCAGTAACCCGGTAGAGAGCATTTTGCGGGAAAAGTTGCCCTTGTCAAATTCGGTTTCGTACATATCTTCAAACAGATTTTGCAGTACCGGTAAGGTGAACTTTTGCGGCAGCAATTCAAACAACACCGGATGGCTGGCCGCTTTATAGCGTAAACGCTGGCGGGCCATTTTCACCATTTGATTGTGGTCGAAAATTAGGGAAGGGATTTCTTTCATTGAAAACCAAGCAGCCTGATAATCATCTGTCAATTGCTGTTGATATTGTTTGATATCGATGAGGGCAAAATAGGCAATGGAAATGGTACGTGCAAACGGGTCGCGGTCTGGCGCAGAAAAGCTGTGCAGCTGTTCCAGGTAAATGCCTTCCAGGCCAGTGAGTTGTTTTAGTACCCGGTTGGCAGCATCGTCGGTGCTTTCATCGGGTTGTACAAAGCCACCCATCAAACTCCACTTGCCTTTCATGGGTTCGAGGCCCCTTTTAATGAGCAGTAGTTGTAATTGCTGACCATCAAAGCCAAAAACAATACAGTCGATGGCCACATGATAAGTAGATACTTGGGGATAAGCAGGCATAAATCGTTGGTATTCTTCGTTGATAGAGCAGCTGTTGCTACAGCCATTCGTGTGTGCTAAAATAAATAATAATTGTTGTTTTGACAATTAAAAGAGAACTGTTACTTTCGAAAGGCAATCAGGCACAGCATTCCTTTGGCCGGTCATAACAATGTTTATTTAGCAAAGGTATCGGAAGGTTGTACATGATGGCGATTTTCAACCAATGCATTGCTAAGCGCCAACCACATGAAAAAAATAGTATTCACGGTTGCTGTTGCCTTTCTTTCGGGCAGCGCTGCCATTGCGCAGCATCAGGTTTTGCTGCAACCTGCCAAAGCCACCACTACCATTAGCCGCCACATTTACGGTCATTTTGCGGAGCACCTGGGCCGTTGTATTTACGATGGTATTTACGTGGGTGATACCAATAAGGTAATACCCAACACTGATGGTGTTCGCAACGACATCATTGCGGCTTTACAACAACTGAAAGTGCCCAACCTACGCTGGCCCGGCGGTTGCTTTGCCGATACCTATCATTGGAAAGATGGTGTGGGGCCCAAAGCCAATCGTCCGTCAATCGTCAACCGTTGGTGGGGAGGTGTTACTGAAGACAACAGCTTCGGTACGCATGATTTTCTCAACCTCTGCGAACGCATTGGTGCTGAGCCATACCTGGCGGGCAATGTGGGCAGTGGTACGGTGCAAGAATTGTCTGACTGGGTGCAATATGTAAGTGCCCCGGCCAATGCATCGCCCATGAGTAAATGGCGGGCACAAAACGGAAGAGAAAAACCGTGGAGTGTAAAATACTGGGGCGTTGGTAATGAAGTGTGGGGTTGTGGTGGCAATATGACACCGGAATACTATGCAAACATTTACAAGCAGTACGCCACCTTCATGAGCAGTTGGAATAATGATGATAAAATTTTCCGTGTTGCATCGGGTGCCAATGGCGATAATTACCATTGGACGGAAGTGATGATGCGGGATATTCCGCACCACATGCTGGAAGGTGTAGGCGTACATCATTATGCAGTTATTAACTGGAACAAGAAAGGCTCAGCCACACAGTTTACAGAGGCAGATTACTTCAATACAATGAAATCGGCTTTGTATATGGAAGAGCTGGTGACCAAGCATGCTGCGGTAATGGATAAATATGATCCGAAGAAAAAAGTGGCGATGCTGGTAGATGAATGGGGTGGTTGGTATGATGTAGAACCCGGCACCAATCCTGGTTTTTTGTATCAGCAAAACACCATGCGTGATGCCATGATTGCAGGCGCTACGCTCAATATTTTCAATAACCATGCAGACCGGGTACGTATGGCTAATTTGGCACAAACAGTAAACGTGTTGCAGGCGGTGATTTTAACCAAGGGTGCCAAAATGATTTTGACACCTACTTATCATGTAATGCAGATGTACAATGTGCATCAGGATGCAACACTCATACCCGTACAGGCACAAACAGCAACCAACTATACATTGGGGGCGGCGCAATTGCCTGCTATTTCCATCAGTGCATCAAAAAATAAAGCTGGTGTAACGCATATTTCATTGGTGAACATTGATGCCACTAAAAGCAACACCGTAAAATTGAATGTAGACGGCGCAACGTACAAGAAAGTAAGCGGTCAAATATTGACAGCTGCTTCACTACAAACCTTTAATGATTTTGATGCGCCGAACCGTATTCAACCTGCTGCTTTCAATGGCGCCAGGTTGATTGGAAACAATTTGGAAGTAACGATGCCGCCATTATCTGTAGTGGTGCTGGCAGTAAATGAATAATCATGCACAACAGATTAGTACAGATTGTAACCGGATTGCTTTGTTTTTTCAGTATACCACTGATGGCACAACCCATTGTTGTAAATCCGGCCATTAAAACTGCCAGTATTTCGCCCAACATGTGGGGCGTGTTTTTTGAAGACATCAACATGGGAGCCGATGGCGGTATTTATGCTGAAATGATTAAGAACCGCTCCTTCGAATTTCAGAAGCCACTCATGGGTTGGAAGCTGGACAACAAGCCATTCAGAGAGGGAGCAATTACCGTGCAGAACCGTCAACAAGCCAATACCAACAATCCACGTTTTATTCGGGTGCAGGCTACAGATGTTGCCGGTAGTGTACTAAGCATGACGAACGAGGGCTTCCGTGGCATGGCTGTAAAAAAAGATTTACGGTATGATTTCAGTTGCCTCTATCAACATGCCGATAACCAAACGGATGTACGCATGCAGCTGGAGCTGATTGATACACTTGGCAAAACACTCGGCGGTGCAATTATACAGCCTGCTGTATCTGCCGGAAAGTGGTCGAAGTTTACCGCCAGTTTTACCGCCACGGCTACAAATGCCAAAGCAAAATTCAGAATAACGTTTACAGGCAGGGGCAGTATTGATTTGGATATGATTTCGCTGTTTCCGGAAGACACCTGGAAAAAAAGACCGGGAGGCATGCGGGCTGATATGATACAGCTGCTGGCCGATATGAAGCCCGGATTTATTCGTTTTCCCGGCGGTTGTATTGTAGAAGGATTTGATTTGAACAATCGTTATCAATGGAAAAAAACGATTGGCCCCATCGAAGAACGCCAGCTCATCATGAACCGCTGGAACGTTGAGTTTGCACATCGCCCGGCACCCGATTATTTTCAAACGTTTGGGTTGGGTTTCTTCGAATATTTTCAACTGGCGGAAGACATCGGCGCTAAACCATTGCCCATTTTAAATTGTGGTATGGCCTGCCAGTTCAATTCTGCAGAATTGGTACCTATGGATCAACTCGATCCTTACATACAGGATGCATTGGATTTGGTTGAATTTGCCAATGGTGATACCAATACTGTTTGGGGTAAAAAGCGGGCCGCCATGGGGCATGCGGCGCCATTCAATCTTACAATGATTGGCATAGGTAATGAAAACTGGGGACCACAATATGTAGAACGTTTGCAGGCATTTACCAAGGCCATTCGCAGCAAGTATCCCGGTATTCAAATTATTGCCAGTTCTGGCACCGATCCTGTAGGGGAACGCTTCGATTTTCTTAATCAATCATTGCGGGCCATGCAGGTTGATTTTGTAGATGAACATTACTACCGCAAGCCGGATTGGTTTTTGAGCAATGCATCCCGCTACGATGCTTACACCAGAAACGGTTCAAAAGTATTTGCCGGTGAGTATGCGGCACACAGCGACAGCAAACAGACCGCAGAAAAAAGAAACAACTGGCAGGCAGCATTGAGTGAAGCGGCTTTTCTGACTGGCTTAGAACGCAATGCTGATGTAGTGCAAATGGCTTCGTATGCACCGCTGTTTGCACACGTGGAAGGCTGGCAATGGAACCCTGATTTGATTTGGGTAAACAACCAGCAAGTGATTGGCAGTGCCAGCTATCAGGTGCAAAAAATGTATGCACTCAACAAGGGCACACATGCTGTGACCATCAGTCGCAATGGCGCAGTAATGGCTGGTAAAGACAGCTTGTATGCCAGCGCTGTAATTGACGCCAATACACAAGTGCTTCTGATAAAAATTGCAAATGTGTCGGCAACAACTCAAACGCTGCCCATAGACATTGCCGGTGTAAAAATGCAGGGAAAAATGGTGCAGCAAACATTGTTGCAGCATCCCGATTTGATGGCGGCCAACAGTTTTGATCAGCCGGATAACATTGTGCCTGTGCAGACTACCGTTTTGTGCAAGAGCAAAACATTTACCTACGAAGCGAAACCTTATTCTTTTGTATTGCTGCGCATTGCGCTAAAAAAATAATTACACATCTCCCTACTGAAAACGAAACATGCTATGAAAAAAATCTCCTGGATGCTTGGCCTCGTGTTGATGTTGGCCGCTTGCCAATCTGCTACTGAGCCTACTACAGAAACCACAACCAGCAAGGCTGTTAGCAGCATCAATTGGGGTACTGTAGATGGCAAAGAAGTGAAGCTGTACACGCTTACTAATAAAAATGGGGTAGAGGTAAAAATTACCAATTACGGCGGCATTGTTACATCATGGATTACTGCCGATAAAAAGGGCAACAAAAGCAATGTGGTGCTCGGTTTTGATAGCCTCAGTGGTTATCTGGCAAAGCCTCCTTACTTCGGTGCCATCATTGGCCGCTATGGCAATCGGATTGGCAATGCCACTTTCAAAATTGATACTGCCACTTATCAACTGGCTGCCAACGATGGCAAGCAACACCTGCATGGTGGCAACAAGGGATATGATAAAGTAGTGTGGGATGCACAGCCTTCGGATAGTACAGCATCACTAACCCTTACGTATTTGAGTAAAGATGGTGAAGAAGGTTATCCCGGCAACTTGTCTATCACCGTGGTGTACACCTTAACCGATACTGACGAACTGCTGATGGAATACAGTGCAGAGACCGACAAAACAACACCGGTGAATTTGACGAATCACAGCTACTTCAACCTTACCGGTGATGTAGCCAATACCATACTTAGCCATCAGTTGCAGGTGCATGCAAATAAGTACACACCTGTTGAAGCAGGCCTTATTCCCACTGGCGAATTGAAGGCGGTGAAAGATGGTCCGTTTGATTTTTTGCAACCCCACCAGATTGGCGAACGCATTGCACAAGTACCCGGTGGTTATGATCACAACTTTGTGCTGAACCGCACCAGTGCAGACTTGGAACTGGTAGCTACTTTGAGCGACAGCATCAGCGGCCGCAAATTGGAAGTGTACACCACTGAACCCGGTTTGCAATTTTACAGTGGTAATTTTTTGGATGGTAGTGTTAAAACCAGCAGTGGACAGCCGATTCAACAACATGCGGCGCTTTGTCTGGAAACACAGCATTTTCCCGATTCACCCAACAAGCCTGCTTTTCCTTCAACACTCTTGAAGCCGGGCGAAAAATACCACACAGTAACGAAGTATAAAATTACGCTGCAATAGTAGTGCCGATAAAATGACCAACATGTATAGCGAAGTGTCGTATGTGATAGGCGTTGATTATGGTTCAGATTCTGTTCGAACCATCATCGTAAATGCAAAGACCGGTGAAGAACTGGCGGCCGATGTTTTTTATTATCCAAGATGGCAAAAGCAATTGTACTGCAACATGCAGGCAAACCAGTTTCGCCAGCATCCGTTGGATTATGTAGAAGGCTTGGAAACGACCATTAAAAATTGCGTAGCAAAAGTTGGTGCATCAGTAGCGGCCAACATCAAAGCATTGTCGGTTGATACCACCGGTTCTACACCAGTGGGTACTGATAAGCATGGTACACCTCTGGCTATGTTGCCGGGTTTTGAAGAAAATCCCAACGCCATGTTTGTACTGTGGAAAGACCACACTGGTGTAGGTGAAGCTGCGGAAATAAATGCTCATGCCGAAAAATTTGAAACCAATTACCTGCAGTTTGTGGGCGGTATTTATTCCAGCGAATGGTTTTGGGCCAAGCTCTTACATGTACTTCGTGCAGATGAAGCCGTTCGCAACAATATTTACTCATTTGTAGAGCATTGCGATTGGATTCCTTTCTTGCTTACAGGTGGCAATGACGTGCATCAAATGAAACGCAGCGTGTGTGCTGCAGGCCATAAAATTTTGTGGGCGAAAGAATGGGATGGTTTACCCCCCAATGAATTTTTTGCTACACTCGATCCTGTATTGGACGGTATCACTACAAGGTTGTTCAAAGACACATACGCCTCCAACGAAGCAGCAGGCATCATTAGTAAAGAATGGGCACAACGATTGGGCTTACCCGAAACAGTGGTAATAGGTGTAGGCGCTTACGATGCTCATATGGGTGCTGTTGGCGGACAAATTGAACCGTATCACCTGAGCAAGGTAATGGGTACCTCTACCTGCGATATGATGGTAGCGCCAGCCAATGAAGTAGCCGGTAAATTGGTGAAAGGCATTTGCGGGCAAGTACCCGGTTCTGTTATACCCGGCATGATTGGTTTGGAGGCTGGTCAGTCTGCATTTGGCGATGCGTATGCATGGTTCAAAAGATTGATTAGCTGGCCGCTGCAAACATTGTTGGCCAACTCCAATTTGCTGGATGAAGCTACCAAACAACAACTCATACAGGAAACGGAAAATGCCATTATACCTGCGCTGAGCAAAGCCGCTGAAAAAATAGAAGTGACTGTGCACAGTGAGTTGGCAGTAGACTGGTTCAACGGACGCAGAACGCCTGATGCCAACCAGTTGCTCACTGCTTCTATAACGGGCCTGGATTTAGGTAGCGATGCAGTACACCTGTTTCGGGCAGTAGTTGAGTCTACCTGCTTTGGTGCCAAAGCCATTGTAGAACGTTTTCAGGAGCAAGGCATTCCCGTAAAAGGGTTGATTGGTTTAGGTGGTGTGGCTCGTAAATCGCCGTTCGTTATGCAAATGATGGCCGACGTAATGAACATGCCCATCCGCATTCACCGTTCCGAACAAACCTGTGCATTGGGGGCTGCCATGTTTGCCGCTACAGCGGCTGGTATTTATAACAAAGTGGAAGATGCTATGCAGGCTATGGGGCAAGGTTTTGATACGGTGTACGAACCTGATGCAGCAAAAGTGGCACTGTATCAGCAACGCTACGAACAGTATAAAAAAGTAGGTGCGTTTATGGAGGCGCAGGTTATACATTAATTAATTCAACATCCTGCACTTGACACAACAGTGAGTGGACTCGGTGCCTTCTTTGTGTCTTGATGGTAAATGATTTTTCAATGAGTAAGTATCAACACATACAACAAGAGGCTTATGAAGCCAACATGCAGTTGCCCAAGCTGGGGCTGGTGCTGTTTACCTTCGGTAATGTGAGTGCTGCCGATCGCAGCCTTGGTGTGTTCGCCATAAAACCCAGTGGTGTAGCCTATGAAGATTTGACACCCGGCAAAATGGTGATCGTCGATTTTGAAGGTAAAACGGTGGAAGGCGATTTGCGCCCTTCTTCTGATACATTGACCCATGCTGTGTTGTACAAGCATTGGGAAAAAATTGGCGGCATTGTGCATACGCATTCTACCTATGCTACATCGTGGGCACAGTCGCAGCGGGATATTCCCATTTTTGGTACCACGCATGCCGATTACAACACTGTCGATATCCCATGTGCACCACCTATGAGTGATGAAATGATTCAAGGCAATTATGAACATGAAACCGGTTTTCAAATCATGAATTGCTTTGCTGCCAAAGGCCTTAGCTACGAAGAAGTAGAAATGGTATTGGTGGGCAATCATGCACCATTTACCTGGGGTAAAAATGCTGCGAAAGCCGTGCACAATAGTGCTGTACTGGAGCAGGTGGCACAAATGGCATTGCTCACCGAACAAATCAATCCGAAAGCGCCGCGGTTAAAAGATGCGTTGATTCGGAAACACTATGAACGCAAGCACGGACCAGATAGTTACTACGGTCAGTAATCAATAGCATTAGTAAAACTGAATGTATGCGTGTTAAACAGATTCATCGTCGTTGGCAGCTCAGCTTCTTATGTGTAGTTATGAGTGTGACGACTTTTGCGCAGCAGCGGGATTATCCTTACACTGCTGTTCCGTTTACACAAATACAGCTGAGTGATCAGTTTTGGTTGCCCCGAATCAAAGTCAATCATACCGTTACCATTCCGGCTTCTTTTGAACGATGTGAAAGCACGGGCCGTGTTCGCAACTTCGAAATGGCCGCGGCACAATCGGGTAAGTTTTGCACTACGTTTCCGTTTGATGATACAGACATTTACAAAACCATTGAAGGCGCTTCTTTTTCGCTGAGTTTGTTTCCGGATAAACAACTGGAAGCTTACATTGATACGCTGATTGACAAAGTGAGTAAGGCGCAGGAAGCGGATGGGTATTTGTACACGGCCCGCACCATCAATCCGGCACAACCGCATGCCTGGGCTGGCCCCAACCGTTGGGAAAAAGAAAGAGAGCTCAGCCATGAGTTGTACAACAGCGGTCATTTGTATGAAGCTGCAGCAGCTCATTTTGCAGCTACAGGCAAAAAAAATTTGCTCAACATTGCGTTGAAAAATGCGGACCTCGTTTGCCATGTTTTTGGTAAGGACAAACTGCATGTTGCTCCCGGCCATCAGGTAGTGGAAATGGGATTGGTGAAACTCTATCGCATTACGGGCAACAAAGCGTATTTAGAAACGGCCCGCTTTTTTATTGAAGAAAGAGGCCACTACAAAGGCTACGATGCAAAGAGCAACGACCCTTGGCGCAATGGTGCGTACTGGCAAGATCATTTGCCTGTAACACAGCAGCGTGAAGCCATAGGCCATGCCGTACGAGCCGGTTATTTATACGCCGCCGTAGCCGATGTTGCTGCACTCACCGGCGATAGTTTGTTGCTACATGCAGTAGACAGCATCTGGCAAAATTTGGTGAGTAAGAAATTGTATGTGCAAGGTGGTGCAGGAGCAGTGTCGAGTGGCGAACGCTACGGCAACAATTATGAACTGCCCAATGGCACGGCTTACAACGAAACCTGTGCCGCCATTGCCAACGTGTATTGGAACCAACGCATGTTTCAATTGCATGGCGATGCTAAGTACATGGATGTGCTGGAAAAAATTCTGTACAACGGTTTAATCTCGGGCGTTGGTCTCGATGGTAAATCTTTTTTCTACACCAATGCCATGCAGGTGACCAACAACTTTAATCACTCAGCACTGGAAAGAGAACGTGCAGGTTGGTTTGAATGCAGTTGCTGCCCTACCAATATGACCCGTTTGCTGCCTTCAGTGCCGGGATATATGTATGCACAACGTGGCAGTGATGTGTATGTCAATTTGTTCATCAACAGCATGGCTTCACTCAGCATCAATACAAAGCAGGTGAGCATTGAGCAAAAAAACAATTACCCCTGGGATGGCGATTTACAATTTGTGATTACGCCGGCTAAAGGGGAACTCAATTTTGCTTTGAAAATGCGCATCCCCGGCTGGGCACAGCAAGTAGCCATTCCATCCGATTTATATCGTTTTGTACCCGCCAATGCAGCGCCGGTGCAGCTTTTTGTAAATGGTACTGCGGTGCCACTGAGCTTGGAGAAAGGATATGCTGTGTTGCAACGCAACTGGAAAAAGGGTGATGTAGTTACCTTGAAATTACCCATGGATGTACAGCGGGTAGCCGCTAATAATAAGCTTACCGAAAATGCGGGGAAGGTAGCCTTGCAACGTGGTCCTTTGATGTACTGCGCCGAATGGGCAGATAACAATGGTCGTGCTGCCAATTTGATATTGCCGGCACAAGCATCGTTTACCAGTAGCTGGGAGCCAGCCATGCTCAATGGTGTAATGCTGTTGAAAAGTACAGCGAATGCCTTACAGATAAACGGCAGCAATGTGCAGACCGTTACGCAACCTTTTGTAGCCATTCCTTACTATGCCTGGGCCAACAGGGGCAAAGGCGAAATGATGTTGTGGCTGCCCGAGCAAATTGCCGATGTACAAATTATTACACAACAAACTTTGGCGAACAGCCAACCAAAATAAGTCGTTCACTTTTTTATTCCTTCAACTATGACAGATTTAAAACAATTAGAAGTTTGGTTCTTAACAGGAAGCCAGGATTTATATGGCGAGCAAACCCTGCGTCAGGTAGCTGCCCACTCGCAGGAAATTGCCGCTTCGCTGCATGCCGCAGATATACCTGTGAGTGTGGTGTTTAAACCAACTGTAAAATCACCAGAAGAGATTTATGCCATTTGCGCCGAAGCGAATGCTTCGTCGAAGTGTATCGGTCTCATTGCATGGATGCATACTTTTTCACCGGCAAAAATGTGGATACGTGGCCTGAAGATTTTGCACAAGCCACTCCTGCATTTGCATACCCAATTCAACCGCGATATTCCGTGGGGTGAAATTGATATGGACTTTATGAACCTGAACCAGAGTGCACACGGCGACCGTGAATTTGGTTTTATCATGAGCCGTATGCGCCTGAATCGTAAAGTAGTGGTAGGCCATTGGCAAGACTCGGTGGTGATTGCTAAAATCAATGCGTGGACAAGAGCTGCTGCGGGTTGGAACGATTGGCAGGGTGCCCGTTTTGTTCGCTTTGGCGACAACATGCGGTATGTGGCCGTAACAGATGGCGACAAAGTGGAAGCAGAAATGCAGTTTGGTTTTAGTGTCAACACTCACGGCATTGGCGACCTCGTAAAAGTAATTGATGCAGTAAGCGATGCTGATGTAGATAAACTAGTGCGGGAATATTTTGACACTTACACGGTAACGGCCAGCCTCAAAAAAGAGGGGACACAATATGCATCGTTGCGTGATGCGGCCCGTATCGAATTGGGCCTCGAATACTTTTTGAAAGATGGTAATTACAAAGGCTATAGTGATACGTTTGAAGATTTGCATGGCATGAAACAATTGCCAGGTATAGCTTCACAACGCATGATGGGTAAGGGGTACGGTTTTGCCGGCGAAGGCGATTGGAAAACTGCAGCTCTTGTACGGGCCATGAAAGTGATGGGCCGGGGCATGCCCGGTGGCAATAGTTTTATGGAAGATTATACCTATCATTTTGACCCGGCCAATCCGTTGGTACTGGGCTCACATATGCTGGAAATTTGTGAGAGCATTGCCAGCCATACACCCAATGTAGAAATTCATCCGTTGGGTATTGGAGGAAAAGAAGATCCTGTTCGCCTGGTATTTAATAGTGCAGCTGGCCCGGCTATCAATGCATCGGTTGTAGACATGGGCAATCGTTTCCGTTTGTTGGTAAATGAAGTGGAAGCCATTGACCCGATTGCAGAACTGCCTAAGTTGCCTGTGGCCCGTGTGTTGTGGAAGCCTTATCCCAACATGCACGATGGCTGTGCTGCCTGGATATTGGCAGGCGGTGCACACCACACCTGCTACAGTCAAAACCTCACGGCTGAGCACATGGAAGACTTTGCAGACATTGCCGGCATTGAGTATGTACGCATTGGTAAAAACACCGATCTCTATCAGTTGAAAAACGAACTGCGCTGGAGCGAAGTGTATTACAAATAACCCCTTTAAAAGAACCATCTGTGCAAGGTATTTTCCCTAACATTGGTGGTTCACTTTTTTCTCACTTTCCTTTACAACGATTATGAATAACAAATTAGTGATGACTGACTTCATAGTGTTCGGCATCTACTTCGTGTTGCTGGCTGCCTATGGATACATGATTTATCGCAAGAAGAAAAAACAAGAAACTTCTGCTACGCATGATTTCTTTCTGGCAGAAGGTTCGCTTACCTGGTGGGCCATTGGTGCTTCACTCATTGCCTCCAATATTTCTGCGGAGCAATTTATTGGCATGAGTGGTGATGGCTTTTTTGTAGGTACAGCGGTGGCTGCCTACGAATGGATAGCCGCTATTGCCCTTATCATCATTGCAGTTTGGTTTATGCCGGTATATCTCAAAAACAAGATTTACACCATGCCGCAGTTTTTGAAAACACGGTACAATGAATCTGTGGCGCTGATTATGGCGGTATTTTGGTTGTTCTTGTATGTGTTTGTCAATCTTACATCCATCTTGTATCTCGGTGCAGTGGCCATCAATGGATTGGCGGGTGGTGAGTACTTGCATTTCATCATGATTGCACTGGCTGTAATGGGCCTCATCATTACGCTTGGTGGCATGAAGGTGATTGGCTTTACCGATGTGTTGCAGGTAGGTGTTCTTATTCTGGGTGGTTTGGCTACTACTTATCTGGCACTTACCAAAGTGAGTGAATCATTTGGTTTGGGTCATGATGCCATTGCCGGTTTGAAAATGTTGTTCAAAGATTCTCCCGATCACTTCAAGATGATTTTGTCGAAGCCAGATTCCGGCACCGTATCTGCGGCACTTGCCGGCGATGCTGCTTCACAAAACTATATCAACAAATACCTGCTGCTGCCCGGCATCACCATGTACTTTGCCGGACAGTGGATTGTAAACCTCAATTACTGGGGTTGTAACCAGTACATTACCCAACGTGCTTTGGGCGCAGATTTAAAAACTGCCCGTACGGGTATTTTGTTTGCCGCCTTCCTCAAACTGATGATGCCCATCATCGTGATGTTGCCCGGTATTGCAGCGTATGTGTTGCATCGCAATGGCGGCCTCGAAGGTTTTAATGGTGTAAAAGACACCGCCTATTCTTCTGTGCTGGCCTTTTTGCCCGAAGGGCTGAAAGGCTTGTCTGTAGCGGCTTTAACCGCTGCCATCGTTGCCTCATTGGCGGGTAAGCTCAACAGCATTTCTACCATCTTCACGTTGGATGTGTACAAGAAATACCTGAACAAAGAAGCGGATGAAAACAAACAGGTTTGGGTTGGCCGATTAACGGTATTGGTAGCTATGATATTGGCCATTGCCTTTACCTGGAAAGACCTGTTGGGCATTGGTGGCGAAGGTGGTTTTACTTTCATTCAGAAATATACCGGCTTCATTAGTCCGGGTGTATTTGCCATGTTTATTTTGGGTATGTTCTGGAAGCGTACTACGGGTACTGCAGCCGTGGCCGGTTTGCTTACCGGTTTCTTGCTGGCAATATTCTTCAACAGCTATGCCATCAATATTTTTGGTACAGAAACCTTGCTGTACACCGCTTTCCCGAATGGTAAAGGGGCTTATGAAATTCCGTTCCAAATCAACATGGGCTGGTCGTTCTTCTTTACCATGCTGGTGATGATTGTACTGAGCCTGGTAGGCAAAGGTGGCGAACAAAAAGCCTTTGTACTGGATAAAGCCATGTTCAAAGTACAGCCCATTCATACAGTCATGATTGTAGCCATTTTGCTCATCATTACTGCCTTGTATGCTTATCTCTGGTAAATACGTAGATTGAATACATGCAACAACGCCTGCTGTCTTCTGATGGCAGGCGTTGTGGTTTTGTAGAGCGGTTGCATCTTGTTTTCTTTGCGCCACTATGAACGCCAGCAATACCAAAGCTTACCTGTTCGATTTGAACGGTACCATGATTGATGACATGCATTATCATATACAAGCATGGCATGAAATACTTTGTTCGCATGGCGCTGCGCTGAGCCTTGCAGAAGTAAAACTGCAGTGCTATGGCAAGAATGATGAATTGCTGGAACGTATTTTCCCCGGTCGTTTTTCAGCTGCAGAAAAAACAGCCATGAGCTATGCCAAAGAAGAAGCATATCAGGCCGCATTTAAACCGCAGCTGAAACTGCTCGATGGTTTGGGCGATTATCTGGAAGCCGCTAAAATGCAAGGAATCCGCATGGCCATTGGTTCTGCCGCTATTATGTTCAATATCGATTTTGTGTTGGACAATTTGCACATCCGGCACTACTTCGATGCATTGGTAAGTGCCGATGATGTGCAGCAAAGCAAGCCCGACCCGGAAACCTATCTCAAGTGTGCAGCGGCATTGCAGGTGGCGCCACAGCATTGTGTGGTGTACGAAGATTCGCCCAAAGGAGTGGAGAGTGCTGAAAGGGCCGGTATGTCATCTGTGGTGTTGCTTACCCTGCATGAAGTGCATGAGTTTGCACAGTTTGAAAAAGTACTGTGCCATGTGCCAGATTACAAAGGACTGGCATTGCAGTAAATACTTGACCACGAAGACTCGAAGAAGGCGCAAAGGGCACAAAGTATTTTCGAGTTAATTGACATTGTGTTCATCGTGCAATCCTTGTGTCTTGGTGGTTTAATGCCTGGAAGCGCTAATCAAATTTGCAACCCGTACGAACGCAATCTCTGGCGCCACCCATGATGCGGTAGAGCAAAGTAAATTCGAAGCCTCCCCGCAATTGTGAAGCCACGGTGAGCTTTGAAATATTGGCATCATAACTGGCCCCCACACTCCACTGATTGAAGTTGAGTTTTATGACGGGGCAAATCGCATCGGCCCAACGATAAATGGCACCCATGGTAAGGCTTACGCCCTGGTCGCTTTCGCCGGTTTCGTTGTACAGCCATTTTTTATACAGGGTACTGATGAGTACTTCGTTGTGTGGCTGCTGCCAAATCACATCGGCATGAAAAATAATGCGGTCATCCATATCATTGATGGCTGTAGCCAAGCCGCCACTCAGGGTGAGTTTCATGGGCAGTTTGCTATCAATACTGTTGGCAGCACCAAAGCCAACGGATGGTTTGTTGATGTGGTGCAAAGCCACACCTGTATACCATTGCATAGATGCGTACTGGTTACCACCATTGAGCGAAAGCCCGGCACTCAAATCGAAATAATTTCTGCCAGAGTTGATGATGGGTTGCCGTGTTGGTTGTGTTGGGTCGAACACACCATTGACAAATTGATCGTCCCATTTCAAGCCACGAGGATCGAAGCTGCTGCTTACCGGCCCCGCCAAAAAACCGCCGGCTATGTAGAGTTGGTTGCTGAGTTTGCGGCGGTAGCTGATGGCTGCCTGTAGCTGCGTCCGTTGCAGTTTGCTGTCGCCGGCTTCATCCCGCATTACCTGTATGCCCAGGTTGATGTTTTCTAAATCATCTTCACACAAACCATTGAGTTTGTATTCTACCGCAGCACCCATGGTTTTGTACGGCACCGTTACACTTTGCCATTGGTTGCGAAACACAGCCGATGCCCGCAGCTGCCCGTTGTAAATGCCCGCCAGCGAAGGATTGCGCAAAAACGGCGATTCGTACAATTGGGTAAAGTGAATGTCTTGCCCCAGCAGTGGCGCCGATGCCAACAGCAGTGGCAGCATCAGTAGTCGTATGAAAAGTGTACGCATGTGTGGCTGCTGTTATTGCATGTAAAATAAGGTAACGTTTCCGGTTTGGGTAAAAGTGCCGCCTGCTGTGCAAATGGTTTCCACCCGATACACATACACATCCTGCGCTGCTTTTTTACCCGTGTTTTTCATGATGCCATTCCAACCTGCGGTAGGATCGTTGGCAGCAAAATTTTGCGCTTCAAACACCACCTGTCCCCAGCGGTTGAAAATGATGAAGGATTTCACCATGCTCAGGCCTTTGCCCCGTACCATCAATACATCATTCACCCCATCACCATCGGGGCTGAACGCATTGGGTACATACACTTGTTCGTTTTGCTTGCACTGAACCGTGTAGCTAATCGTGTCTGTTGCCAAACAGCCGTAAATGTTTTCAATGCTGAGGCGATACAAAATATTGTTGTTGATGGTGGCCACCGGATTGGGGCAGTTATTGCAACTCAGGTCTTTGTTTGGTGTCCAGGTATAGCGCTTTATGGGCCCGTTGGTAATGATGGGATTGTGGGTAACCGCAGTACCTGCAACAACAAGACTACCTGTGCCCACTTCCAGTGTGGGCAGGTAGCCCACCGCTACTGTTACAAAAGCAGTATCGGTAAAGCAATTGTCGTCATCATAACCAATCACGGTGTATGCAGTGGTGCTGGCTGGCCGTGCAATGGGGTTGGGAATATTGCTCGCATTCAAACCCACAGCAGGCGACCAAACATAACGCTTGGCACCAGTGGCAAACAGTTGGGCCGATTCATTTTGCGGGAAGCAAATGGTATCATTGGGCGATACACTTACCTGGAAAGGTTGTACCACCGTTACCAGCACGGTGTCTGTATTGCTGCAACCAAAAGCATTGCTGCCAGTCACCACATAGGCCGTGGTTTGTGTGGGCGAAGCAACGGTGCTGCTGCAATCATTACAACTCAGCGATTGCTGCGGACTCCAGGTATAACTGTTGGCACCCCGAACTTGCAGCGTCGTACTCTGTCCCAAACAAATTTTCGCATCGTTGCTGGCTACCACTACAGGTGTGGGGTTGATGCGGATGGTTTTGTACACCGTATCGGCGCAGCCAAAATCGGTACGGCCAATCATGCGGATTGTAGCGGTACCTGCAGTAAAATAGCGGGTGCTGGCAGTGCTGCCGGTAGCTTGCTGGTTGTTGCCAAAGTTCCAGTTGTATTGAATATTACCTACAGTATTGCTCATCGCTTGCAGCATAAATGGCTGTCCGATACAAGCGGTGCTATCGCCTTGTATGGCAATGGAAGGCACCTGTTGTACAGGCACATCTATGACTTGCAGGGCAGAGTCTTCGCAACCACTGATGCCCGTAATGCGCATTACTACCCGATAGGTGCCCGCCTGCAGGAATGTTTTGTTGACGGTTGGGGAAGAGGCTGTACTGCCATCGCCAAAGCGCCAGCTGATTTGTGCACGGCCGAGAAATACACTGCTGGTATCAGTAAAGCTTATTGTAGTGCTGCCACAGCTTTGATTGATGCTGTAGCGGAAGCCGGCTTTGATACGGTCAACAAACACTGTATCGGTTCCGGGCAGTAATATGGTACAATTGCCGGCAAACACTTTTACCGAAGGAACATACCTGCCGGGAGCAGTATAGCGATAGGTAACGTTGCTGGCATTGCTGATGATGCTATCGCCATTGCCGGGATAGAAGATATACCTGTTGCCATTGCTGTTGAGTACTTCCAGTTGTATGCTTTGGTTTTGGCAGTAATAACCACTGCGGTATTGGAAGCTGCCCGTAGGCGCCTGCACTTGTATGTTGGCTACTGCACTATCGGTACAGCCAAAACCCTGCGGGAAAATTTTGGTGCCACGCAATACAATGCGGTAGTTGCCTGCCTGCGTGTACAAATGCTTACCCGGATTGCGCAGGCTACTGCTGCTGCCATCGCCAAAGCTCCAGGCCCATGCCAGCGATTCGGTGCTGGTGTTGGTGATGCTTACAGAATCACCAATGCAGATTTGTGCAGGCATTGCGGTGAAGGAAACGGTGGGTCCTTGCACCACGGTAATGGTTTCGGTAGTGCTGGTATCACTACAACCATTGCTGGCATCAAGCGTAACTGTATAGGTACCCGGCTGGGTGTACACATGCACCAGCGTATCAAACCCTTTGGTGCTGGTGAGGATGGGAGAGCCATCACCAAAATTCCATACAAAGCGGTTGGCACCAGTGGTGTTGTTGATGAACCGAACGGTGTGTTGCACACAACCAAAGAGTTCATTGCCATTCACGGCCATGTCGAGGCGGATGCGGTTGGGATTGACCACAATGGCAAAAGTGGCTGTGTCGGTGCCGCAATCGTTGCTGGCAAAGAGGCGAACAAAGAAGGTATCGAGCACACCTGTGGTAAACGTATGCGAAAGGCTTGGCGCATTGCTGGAAATGCGTGGTGAGCCATCACCAAAATCCCAAATGAAACTGGCATTGCTGCCGGCGCTGTTGTTGTTGAATGTAACGGTCATAGGGCTGCAGCCAATGCTTTTGTCGGGTGTAAACAATGCTCTTGGTCTTGCACGAACCCTGATTTTTTGTGTGGCCACGATGGTATCACAACCGGCAGTGGCTTTGAGTGTAACGGTGTACACGGTATCCCCACGGTTGGGGTTGATGGCAAAGCGAATGGTGCCCGGCTGTGCAGCGGTGCTGGTTTGTCCGTTGCCAAAATCCCAGCGGTAGGTAAAGGCGCTGCTGTTGGCCGTTGTGTTGTTGATGGTAATATCGAACGGCCCGCAACCCACGGTATCACTCAGGGTAAATGACGGTGTAGGGCCGGCAAAGGTTGATATGTTAACAGTTGCGGAATCAGACAAGCAACCAAACAAACTCTGTGCTACTACTTTGATAGTGACGGTTTGTCCGCTGCCGCTGATGGTATAGCCGGGGAAGCTTTGGCTGCTTCCAATCAATACATTGTTGACATACCAGCGATAGCTGCCATTGCGGGTAGCAAAGTGCTGCACCGAAATGTTGTTGGGCGTTAAGATGAATGGAGCACAACCCAATGTTTGGTTGGCATTCAACACGGCCACTGCATTGGGGTTGACTGTAACGGTTATTGTATTGCTGTTGCTGCTTTGCGGGCCTGCACACAGCGATGTGGTGACAACTCTGCGGTAGCGGGTGGTTTGCGTTAATACGCCCGGTTGGTAATTAATGCTGTTGGCGCCGGGGATGGTTTGCCAGCTGTTGCCGCCATCGGTACTCATTTCCCAGGCATACAGCATGGTACCGCCACCACCTGCAGGTGTGCTACCCGTAAGCTGCGCTGGTGTAGTGTTGATGCAAATGTTTTGATTGGCCGCAATGGTATTGTTGCTCACAGCAGCCTGAATCACAACGGAGGTGGTAGCCGGGGCAGATACACAACCGTTTTGTGTAATGGTAACGGTGTAGATACCAGCGTTGTTGGTGGTTACGTTGCTCAGTACCGGATTTTGCTGATTGCTGCTGAAACCATTGGGACCTGTCCAGCTGTAGGTGATGCCCGTAGCTGTGCTCGTGGCAGATAGTTGCAGGTTGCTGCCGGTACATACGGGGCCATTGTTGGCCGCTACAGGCGTCGGTGGCGGGTTGGGGGCTACGAGTGTTGCATCATTCGCATTGTTCGACACACAACCATTGAGTGTTACCCGAATGTTGGTATAGTTGCCGGGTGCCAATCCGCTGATGACCACATGGCCACTGGCGTTGGCGGTAAGGTTGCGGGTTTGCGGATTGCCGTTGAAAGTATAGTTGACCTGATAAGTAGTGGAAGCGATCAACCCTTGCAGGGTAATGCTGCCATCGGCCACGGTACAGCTGGTGGGCTGTGTAACAACGGTGTTGGTGATGCCAGGTGTTGGCCGCACCAATACGTTGACCGTTGCGGGAGTGGCCGGGCATCCGTTTAAAGAACTCGTAAGAGTATAGGTGCCGCTGGCTGCCAGCGAAGCATTGGCAATGCTGGCGTTGAGACCGGTGGCATTAAACCCGTTGGGGCCGCTCCAAACCACAATGCCACCTGTAGGTGCCACAGTGCCATTGAGTTGGATGGTGCCGTTTTCACACACCGGGCTATTGGCAGCAGCTGTGAGTACAGGTGTTTGATTGATGACGACTGTTGTGCTTGCTGCTGCAGAAACGCAACCATTGAGAATGGCCGTAACACTATAAGTACCGGCACGGTTGAGTTGTGCATTGTTGATGACCAGGTTTTGCTGATTGCTGCTAAAGCCGGCCGGGCCGCTCCAGTTGTATGTTACACCCGTAGTAGATGAAATGGCAGTGAGGTTGAGGTTGTTGCCTGAGCAAACCGGGCCATTGTTGGCTGCTACGGGTACTGCTGGTGGATTAGGATCGCTGAGGGATATGGGGCCTTGCGGCAAGGAAGGACAGAAGCCGCCGGTGGCTACCCGAATTTGGTCGTACACGGCTGCATTGAGCAGGTTGAGTACAATGCGTCCTGATACATCGGATGATGTATTGGTGCTAACGGGAGCACCGTTGCGGGTGTAGGAAACCGTATAGCTAGTGAGTGGCGTCAATCCGTTAATCGTGATGCTGCCTGTGGATGAGCCACAAGTGGTGGGGTTGCTGCTGGTAATGGTAATGACCGGCACCATGCGTACGGTGACGGTGATGGAAGATCTCGGGCCTTCGCAGCCGTTGGCGCTGTTGGTTTGGCTTACCCACCAGGTGAAAGTACCCGGTGCTGATGTGGTGGGTGTTGGGGCTGTGCCCAATGCGGTACCACCTGTTGCTACTGTATACCAATTGAGGCTGTGGCCATTGAGAGCAGTTGCTGTTAATGGCGTGGCGGCATCACCCACACAATAATTGAGGTTGCTGACAACCGGTGCTAACGGACGTGGATTGACGGTGATGGTAAAAGATTGTGTTGGGCCGTTGCAAGTATTGACCGGCCTAACGGTTACGGTGGCAGTTACAGGCGCAGTGCCGTTGTTGATGGCTGTAAAACTGCCGATGTTTCCATTGCCATTGGCGGCCAAGCCAATGCTGCTGTTGTTGTTGGTCCAGGTAAAACTGGTGCCGGCAAGCGTACTGCTAAAAGTAAACGGACCCACCGTTTGCCCGGCACAAACCACTACGTTGGCAGGAACGGTTACATCCGGGGCAGGATTCACGGTCAACGGATTGCTGACAGTTGTAGTGCCGCAATCATTGGTTACAGCAAGGCTTACGGTATAATTTCCGGGTGTATTGTAGATGACATTGCCCGGTGAGGCAAGTGTAGAACCTGTGGGATTGCCGCCGGGAAAACTCCAGGCATAGGTGGCAGGATTGGTTGACGTACAAAGGTTGGTAATGGCGGTAGGCGTAATGCTTTGATTTTGGCAAATGGGATTGCTGAAAGCCAGCGTGGCAGCAGGTTTCGCTTTTACCAGTACATCCATGAAAACAGGCGCAGATGTACAAGCGCCATTGCCAAAATTGGTGGTGAGGGTTATGCGATAGCGGCCCGGATTATTGAACTGAAACCGCGGCGCTGCACTGGTAAGCGTGGTGCCGTTGAGCAAGCTATAATTACTGCCGCTTGGCACACAGCCAGCTACCGAAGCATAGCTCACCGTCCAGTTGTAGCCAATCACACCGCAGAGCGGTTGATTGCCCACGCTGCTGGCGTTTACTACCATGGGGGCACAGCCTTCGGTTTGGTCGAGGCTCATGGCTGCAACGGGTGTTGGATTTACGCAGATGGTTTTTACGGTATCCTTAAATCCACAAACAGGGTTTCCGATACGTAAGGTAATTTGATAGATACCAGGTGTATTGAAGTTAACAGAAATATTCTCTGTTCCACTTTGCCATAAATCGGGATCATTTTGACCGAAATCATTCCCCCGAGAACCAGCCGAAATAGTAAATCCAGTTGCCGGAGCAATTTTCCATATTACTTTTCCATTATCACAATTACTTCCGTTTACATATTTGCCAGATCCTAATCTGGCTCTTATTTGTACTACACCAACACAAACGGTGTCTTTTGGTAAAACTTCAATATCTGGTTGGGGTCTGTCTGATACACTAATAGGTTCAACGGTAGCGGATGATTGAAAACAAGGATTAGATGCTGTAATGGAAGCCGAAAAAGAATTAGCAAACTGTCCGCTGGTGGTGCCGCAGGAGGTTTTAGTAAATAAGTGTGTAATGCTAGCTGGTGCAGGGTGAGGAAAAGTTTGACTATTGCTGCCATCATTGAAAGTGACCGTATATATTGTGCCTGGTGTGTTTTGGCTTGTATTAAAGATTGGGAAAGTCAGAGAACTGCCAGTACAAATTGATGTGTTACCAGGATTGCCTAATCCTACCGCTGGATTACTTCCTACAAAAACTCCATAATCTGTTGTGTCAACGCAACCATTTTGTCCAGTAACAATAAACTTCAAATTGTAGATACCAACGGCATATAGATGAGAAGTGGTTGCAAAAGAATTACTAGTAAAGTCGGTTGAATTATCACCCCAGATGATTTTGTAGTTTGTATTGTTGGTCGTAGATTGATTCGTTACACTGATTGTTCCGGAATTGTTGGTGCATATTGCAAAATAGGTTTTACCTTGATATTGTCTATTCCCAGTACCTCCTAACTGAGTTCCCGGTGTTTCCAACATATTCACTGTTTTGGTAACCGAATCTTTACAACCATTGCTGTTGGTGACCACCAGTTTTACGGGAAAATTTTGAGTGCTATTGCCTACAGTGCCCACAAAGCGGTGACTGGGGTTGGTGGCGTTGCTGCTGTTGTTGCCACCCGAATTGGGGTCGCCAAAACTCCATGCATAGGTATTGCCGCTACCCGGCGTGGTATTGGTAAAAAAGACGGGCACACTGGCACAACTGCCAGCAGGTGAAAAAGTAAAGTCGGGTGTTGTTTTGGGTAATTGGGTGATTTGAATGGTATCGTAAGGAATTGGATTTCCGCCGATGATAAGCGAGACTCTGTACCACTGTGGCGTACTTACCGTGGCCGTGGCTATCGAGCTAACTGTTGTCCAAGGCCCGGCAAGTGTTGCGGCGCTTTGCCATAAGTAGCCCGGGTTGGCAGGTCCATTGGGCAGGTTGAGGCTGAGTTGGGTGCTGGTGCCGGGGCACAGGGCAAAGCCAAAGCTACTGCGGATGGTATCGGCCGGGCCGGGGGGCTGTGCGAAGGCGGTGCTTACATAGCACACCAAAATACATATCAGCACAGATGTCCGCAGTGGGGGTAGTATTGAAGAGAATACAAAGGTTAGCAGCATGCCGAAACAGCGTTTGTTGAGGTTGTAAGGAAGCTTGAAACAAAAACTGCGCCTAAATGACTGCAAGTGTTTTTATGGTCACCGTAGCTGGTATTTCAGGGCTATTTGCTTGTTTTTTTAATCAATGGGTTAAAATAAACATTTACTGGCGAATAAGAATACACGGGCTGACTTTTACCGCTATAAAAAAACACCAATGCGTATGTTCGCATTGGTCTTTTTGAGATTTGGTAAATAATCTTTCGTGTTTACTTGCTTCTGGCTTTTGAACTGCTGATCATGTTTGTGTGATGACTGTTGATGGAAGGCTCAAGATGATACCCACCATTAATTACCCCGGTAGGTGGCATAACCGTAAGCTGAGAGGGTAATAGGAACGTGATAATGTTCATTGTCTGCCAGTTCAAACACTACTTCAATGAAGGGATAAAATGACTGTTGACCAAGTTGCTTAAAGTAAGGTTTGGTGTGAAAGGTGAGTTTGTAAATACCAAGATTATTGCTCGTTTGCGGTAGAAAATCTTTAATCCGCCCATTGGCATCTGTTTTTTTTTCGTCAATGATTTTCCATTGATCATTGTTCTCTTTTTTAGAAAGGGTAATGGTAACACCTGCCGCTGGTTTGCCGGTCGAGATGTCCAGAATATGACTCGATAACTGGTAGGTTTTTTCCTGTGCTATACCCTGAAAGGAGAGTGCAAAGCAACAGCAGGTGAGTATAAAAAAACGGAGCTGATTGGAAAAGATTCTGTTGTACATGGTGTCATTTTTTTATGGATTTCTGAATACTAAGACTGCTATTGGACACCGAATGAATGACTGGCAAGTGGTAGGATTTGTTAAAAGACATTTCTTCTTTATTCCCGGTATTTGCCAAACCAACTTGTGCAAATGAGTTGTAAGAAGCAATACTTTTTTGCAAATAATTTACTGTAGCTGCAGGGCTTGTGGCTAATGATTAAGTTTTAGCCACTGCAGTTGATCGTTTTTTTATCTGGCCTTTGATAGCTACTGTAAGTTGTTTCGCCTGTTTATTTCCAGCCCATTGTTTGTGCTACAAATGCACTCAATTCTTCGGCCATTTGTGCATGCTCTGCCATGGTAGGGTGGCTATCGCAGCCGCTGGCATAGCGCTGGCGATAGAAGTAATGGGTGATGCGGCTGATGCCCAGTTGCCGGCTTTGCTGCACCACCGCCAGTATGTAGCGTTGCAATACAGTGTTGAGTTCTGCATGCGCCATTGGGCTATTGAGTAAAATAAATGTAGCCTTGGGGTAATGCTGTTGCATTTGTTGCAGCAGTTGTAGGTAGGCGTTGGTAAAGGCAAGAGAATCTTGAATGCCATCGTTTTGACCGAGGCAAATGGTTACCACATCGGGCTGGTAGCGGCTAAAGCTCCATGGCAGGGCGTTGTCTGTCATGTTGATTTTGTCGTACACCTGCGGCATAACGGTTGTTTTATTACAGCAGCTGTGTATGAGCCCAATGCCAGACACGGATGAGAGTTGCCATTGGGCGTTCAATTTTCTTGCCGTAAGCGGTCCGTATGCCATGTAGGCCCGGTGTTGGTCGTACCATTGACCAGTATTGCAGGGTATGTTTTGCATGTCCATGCCGGAGCCGCAGGTAATGGAGTTGCCATACAATTCGATGCGGCGAGTGGGGGCTTTGGGCAAGGGGAGCAGTTTGTTGCAGCGAATACCCCGAAGTTCGAGGTAGCCCATTTCTGCTTCTGTGTTTTTGGTGATGATTACACGGTGTGCAGGTTGTTTCTTGCTGGCTGTAATGCGTAGTACGTTATCTTTTTCTTTGAGCCATACTTTGTATGAGGGTTCATTGTCTACCTGTATTTCCACACAGTTGTGACTGGTGCCCCATTTCATTTCGTCGCCCAGCAGCACGGTGCAGGTATCACCACGAAATGCCAATTCAATATACACACCCGGTGCCCAAAAACGAGGCTGTTGCGGTTGTTCATCACTCACTCTTCCGGTGATGCGGATGTTTGGATGATTGGCTGCATAGAGCTTGCTGACATTCTTTTGAGCTACAACAGTGAGCATGCCCATACACAGCATGCTGCTCCATAAAAAACGATGAATCATGATGTACTGATATAACAACAATTATCGACGTAAATAAGGGGCGATGAGTGGTTGCCAGATGGCATAGCCCTGTTTGTTCATGTGTAATTTGTCCGACAGAAAAATGTCTTCCCTAATACTGCCATCTGCGTTGAGCATGTGGCTGTACACATCAATGTATTCGAGCCTTTTGGTGCGGTTGGCAAAGGCTTTGATGAGCTCGTTGGCGGCTTGCATTTGCGGGAGTACTTTTTGCCGAAAGGGACTGGGCTTCATGGAGATGTAAACAATGGGCACTTTGGGCATTTTGCTGCGGATGTAATCGTGTAATCTTTTGAAGCGAGTAAGGATGCTGTCGGCAGTAATGTGTGGGCCGCCACCAAAGTCATTTTCACCGCAGTAAATCACAATTTGTTTGGGATTGTATGGAAAAATAATCTCATCGGCATAGAGCAGTAAGTGCGGCAGCGAAGAACCGCCAAAGCCGCGGTTGAGAATGGGATAGCCCGGGAAATAATCCTGCACATCTTTCCAGTTGGTAAAGCTGGAGCTGCCAATAAAAAGGATGGGTTTGCGTGGTGTAGGTTTGATAGAATCCTGTTTTTTAAACCACGCAATTTCATTGGCAAATGGTGCGGCGGTTTGTGCATGTGTGGTATAGGTTTTTGTGGCCAGCAGCATGCAGAGGGCTGGTAATATCCAATTGCATTGTACTAATGTCTTTCTCATATAAACACACGTTTTTCGTAACTGTAATTTTCACGGAATTCTTTTGGGGTGCAGTTTTTCTTTTTGCGGAACAGGCGGTTGAAATTGGATATGTTGTTGAAGCCGCAGTGATAAGCTACTTCAGCAACGGGCTGATGCGTATCTATTAGTAATCTTGAGGCATGGCCCAGTCGTATTTCGAGCAGGTTGTCCATAAAGCTGATGCCGGTGTGAGATTTGAAGAAGCGGCTGAAAGAAACCTGTGTCATGTTGGCTAGTTTGGCGGCATCAGCGAGGGCTATGGGTTTGTCAAAATTTTGCTTCATGTACTCCATCACTTTTTCTACGCGGCGGCTGGTGTAGCTGCTTTGTACATTGTTGAAACTGCCATTGGATAAAATGCGCATGTTTCTGGAAATGGAGAGGTCGTGTAAAATGGACATGAGTTCGAGCACCGAATCAAACCCTTGTTTGGTGCGCAGTTGTTTCAGCCGTGGACTGATTTGCTGAATGGTAGATTTGGAAAAGAGAATGCCCCGTGTGGATTTGTCGAACATGTCGCGGATAAAATGCAGTTGATTGCGTCGCAGCATTTTGTCGTCAAACAAGTCTTTGTGAAACTGAATGGTGATTTCTTGTATATCACGGCTTTTGCATTGATGTGTTTTCCAAACATGCGGCAGGTTAGGGCCCACCAATACCAACTCCGCCTGGTCAATCACTTCAATATGATCGCCAATGACGCGTTTGGCTCCTTTTGCATTTAAGATGCAGTTGAGTTCATATTCTTCATGATAGTGCAGGGGAAAATCGAACTCGGTTTTGGTACGTTCGAAAATGGTAAAGCAGTCGCTTGCCGTAAGCGGAGTAATTTCTTTCAGGATGTTTCGTTGATTGGCCATGATAAAATAATATCATTTTTGAATGCTACATCAACCTGACGGAATGAGCTTGAATTAGGCTGTTATTACAGTGTGTGAAGTAAGATAATTGCGATGAGATTGATGCTGATTTTCAGAAAAGTACAATTATTGGATAAAATAGTACTATTTAATAGGTTCATTCGAAATCTACATTTGAACAAACAATCTTGCTGTATGAGAAAATTCATGTCGTGTTGTTTGCTGCTGTGTCTTTTCGTGCTATACGAAGCTCAGGCGCAAATAAGAAAAGTAACCGGTAAGGTTACTGACGAACAAGGCGCTGCATTGAGTGGTGCTACCGTTTCGGTAAAGCAAATAGCCATTTCAACCCTCACCGATGCCAAGGGTGCGTTTACGATTGAAGTGCCGGCCACGGGCAAAATATTGCTGGTGTCGTATGTGGGCATGGAAACGGTGGAGCTGCCTATTCAGGGAAAAACAAATGTAACCGTGCAATTGAAAACGCAGGCCAGTGCTTTGGGTGATGTGGTGGTGATTGGTTATGGTAGTGTTCGTAAAACGGATGCTACCGGTGCGGTGCAACGCCTTACCAGAGAAGATTTGTTGCGGGACAACCCTACTAATATTTTACAAGCCATGCAGGGAAAGCTGGCCGGTGTAAACGTGACACAAAATGATGGTGCACCAGGTGCCGGCCTCAGCATTCGGGTGCGTGGTTCCAATTCTTTTTTAGGTGGTACTGAACCCTTGTATGTGATAGACGGTGTGCCGTTCAACAACAGCAACAGTGGTGGCACACCTGCATCTATAGGTGAAGATGAAAAGCAAACGCTGAATGTGTTGGCCTTTCTTAACCCCAACGATATTGAATCCATCGACATTTTGAAAGATGCTTCGGCAACGGCTATCTACGGTTCTCGTGGTGCCAATGGTGTGGTGCTCATTACCACCCGCAAGGGCAGGCTGGGCAAAGACCGTGTAGAACTCACGGTGAATTTGGGCATGGCAGAAGTAAGCCGCAAGCTACCGATGCTGTCGCCACAAGACTTTGCCCGCTATCAAAATCTCTCGTACGAAAATGCCAACTATTATGATGGCACTTCGTACAACATTCCTTACTCACCCGAGCAAATTGATTCGTTGGGTAGCGACAAGAACAACTGGCAGGATGCCATTTTCAGAAAAGGGTTTTCGCAGCAGTATGCATTGAATGTATCGGGTGCTACAGAGTCTGGCAGCCACAGTTTGTCTTTTCAATACCTCAATCAGGAGGGTACAATCATTCAATCTGATTTCAGAAAGATTGGTTTAAATGCCAACCTGCATCGAAACGTAGGCAAATTTGTGAAAGTGGGCACCAGTACGTCTATTGCCAACTCTCGAACCAATGGTGTAAAAACCGGTACAGATAAATCGGATGCGGCCAGTGCCGGCGTTATTCGTTCTGCACTTACTTATCCGCCTACCATTCAGCAAGAAGAAGAATTTGATGGTACCGGTGAAGGCTTCTTCATTACGAACCCCGTTATTTATTCAAGAGATGTACTCAACCGGGTGACGGGTTACACCATCTTTTCTTCCAACTATGCTGAAGTCAGTTTTTTGAAAGACTTCAAGTTTCGGCAGAACCTGGGTTTTAACTACGGTGCCAACACCCGAGATCAGTATTATCCCCGGACTGTGTTTGAAGGATTTAGCGTAAAAGGTTCGGCATTGAAGGCGGATAATATCTGGACCAGCATGGTGTCGGAAAGCATCCTGACTTTCAACAAGAAACTAGACAATCACAGCATTAATGTAATGGGTGCGTCTACATTTGAAAGAACCAATGGTCAATCAAAAAGAGCGGAAGCGAAAACTTTCCCCAACGATTTGTTGCAAAATGAAAACATGCAATCTGCTGAGCAGGTGTTGCCCATCATTACCAACAAGTATCAGTCTACACTGATTTCATTTTTGGGCCGTATCAATTATACCTACAAAGACAAACTGTTGCTAACGCTTTCATACCGGCAGGATGGTTCCAGCAAGTTTGGTAAAAACAACAAGTGGTCTGGTTTCCCGTCTGCTGCAGTAGCGTGGAAGTTGCATCAGGAAAACTGGTTACAAAAATCAAAAGCAATTTCTAACCTCACCATGCGGTTGAGCTATGGTCAAACCGGCAATCAGGGTATTGGTTCTTATGCTTCGCTGTCGAAGTTGGCAGTGTACAACTACACATTCAACGGTACTACACAAACCGGATTGGCCGATGACGTGTATGCCGGTCCTGCGAACCCCGGATTGAAGTGGGAAACCACTACTGCGTACAATGCCGGAATCGATTTGGGCTTGTTCAACAACCGCCTGCAGTTGCATGCCGATGCGTATGTAAAAAGAACAGATGATTTGCTGCAATACATCACCACGCCGGCTTCTACAGGTTTTCAACGCCAGCTGCGCAACTCTGGTTCTGTAGAAAACAAAGGCCTTGAGTTGTCGGTAGAAGGTTTGATTGTAAAAAACAAAAACTTTCAGTGGAAAGCCAATGCCAATATTGCTTTCAACCGCAATAAAATCCTGAGTTTGGGTGGCGATGTGAAGGAGCAATTTGCCAGCAATATTTCTACCCGTGATGCACCGTTTATTCAGGTAGCGGGTCAGCCCATTGGTGCTTTGTATGGCTATGTGGAAGACGGCTATTACGACAACGAAGCAGAAGTGCGTAATTCGATGGTGTATGTGAATCAGCCCTGGGCCATCATACGCCGTATGATTGGTGAAGTGAAATATCTGAACCTCGACAATGATCCTACTTCCATTGCGGCCACTGATAGAATGGTGATTGGTGATGTAAACCCCGATTACACTTTTGGTTTCATCAACAACTTCAGCTACAAAAATTTCGACCTCAGCATTTTTATCAATGGGGTGCAGGGCAATGACGTGGTGAACATGAACAAAGTGTTCAATGGCAATATCGGTTCGTCTAAAAACATCAGCGAAGAGATGCTGGCTGGTGCGTGGACGCAGGGCAAAGACAACAGCATGGCTACTGAACCCAAGGCCATCCGTCAGTTTTGGCGTACACTGTTGTTCTCCCGCCGTTTTATTGAAGATGGCAGTTTTGTCCGCATCAAGAATGTAGCATTGGGCTACACGTTGCCCAAGAAGCTGGTGAAGGGTATCAACTCCATCCGGGTGGTAGCCAGCGTTAATAACCTGTACACATTTACGAAGTACACAGGTTTTGATCCGGAAGTGAACAGCTATGGTGATAATCCTGCTTTGTTTGGTGTAGACCTGGGTGGTTATCCCAATGCCAGAACCTACAATTTGACCATTCGTTGCGGCTTCTAATTGTGCACGTCAAAAAAAGAAAGAGGAATGAAAAAGAGTATACAAATAAAAACGATACTGGCTGCACTCACGGGCATGTTGTTGCTCAGCGCCTGTAGCAAAGAGCTGGAAGAAAAACCGTTTTCGTTTTTGTCGCCGGAAAACTTTTACAAAAATGAAAGCGACGCTAAAACCGCCATCAATGGGGTGTACAACGCTCTATACACCTATGATATGTATCTACAGCCGTTTTGGAATCTTACGGTGTTGGATGACGATCATGTATCTGGTGTAGACTGGTTTTTGGGTACCAGTGGCGCCGGCAACCCGCAAGGTTATTGGGGTGTGAACGGACCATGGGTGGGGTGCTACAGCATCATTGCCCGTGCCAATACCGTGCTGGAAAATGTGGCCAATATTGAAACACAAATAGACCCCGAGATTAAAACCCGCATTATGGGTGAAGCCCACTTCTTGCGGGCATGGTCTTATTTTCAGCTGGTGCAGTTGTACGGGCCTGTGCCGGTACGTTTGAAATCATTGTCGGCAGATGCGAATGCTGCTGTGCCCCGTACACCGGTGAAAGAAGTGTACCAGGTAATTATTGATGAGTTGAAGCTGGCCGAAACGATGTTGTTCCCGGTTGGTCATAGCAAGGCTGGTGAGCCCGGCCGTGCCACCCGTGGATTGGCAAAGGGATTGCTGGCCAAAGTGTATCTCACTATGGCATCGGGTGGCGTGGCATCGGGCACGGTATCGGTGCGTGGTGGTCAAGACAATGCGGTGTATGTGCATACAAAAAATGTGGTGGCAGGTTTAGAAGGTCTCGATACCAAACAATATTTTGAACTGGCACGGGATAAAGCCATGGAAGTAATCAGCAGTGGTGAATACAGTTTGTTTACCAGCTGGAAAGAACTGTGGAGCAAGGCGGGCCGCAACAAGCAGGAACATATGTGGATGCTGCAATCGCAGGCAGGCACCCAGTTTGTCAATAACCTGAGTATTTATTTTTCTGCTTACTCTACGTTTGGCCGTGGTGCGGTGTGGGTAACCAACAACCATTATTCCGATTACGAAGACAAAGACAAACGTGCATTGGATGGTGTAGCACACAACTATGAAACCAACACGGGCACTAAGTATTACTACCCTTCGTGGCAGGCCGATTTGTACCGTATTGTAAATGGTGTAACCTACAACAACAATGGCACAACAGATAATAGGGCATATGTTATCAAATACGCCGATGTGAACGATCCCACTGTGGCCAACAGTGATGCGCATTATCCGCTGATGCGGTATTCCGAAGTTTTGCTTACGTATGCAGAAGCTGCGAATGAAGCCAATAGCGGCCCGACAACAGAAGCCTACAAGCAGTTGAATGCTGTACGTACCCGTGCAGCCGCTACAGAAGCACCCGCCGGTATGACGCAGGAGCAATTCAGAAGTTTTGTGATTGCTGAAAGAGCCCGGGAATTTGCCCTCGAAGGTGTTCGTCGCTTCGATCTAATGCGTTGGGGTATCTACCTGCAGGTAATGAACAAAATTTCTGCAGGACAAAACAATATTTCCAAAGTGCGGAGTTTGCGCAATCTGTTGCTGCCTATTCCGCAGGCTGAACTGAACTCCAATCCGATGATTACAGAAAACAATCCCGGTTGGTAAATTTCTTCATCCATCACTACCTTCTTATTTATGAAAAACAATTTGCATAACCTCTACCGGCTGTTGCCGCTGCTACTGCTCAGTGCATTGAATGCCTGCGATAAGGACAAGCTGGATGCGTCAGCCGCACCACCAGAAATCTCAGGTGTTACGTACCTCACCAATCGTGAAGTGCAGCAGACATCTGTCAACTATGGCGATTGGATCATCATCAAAGGCCAGCATTTGGCCACCACGTACAAGGTTGATTTTAGTGGAGTATTAGCTGCAGATTCCTTGACCTATGCCGATGATACATCGGTGACGGTGAAGATTCCTCCCACACTGCCGGCACCTGCCGATAACCCTATCACTGTCACTACCAAGTATGGGACTGCTACTTACAATTTCCGCATTTTGCAACCGGCTCCTGAGATATTGTCTGTAGAGCCGATGGCGGGTGCTGCCAATCAGGAAATCACCATCCGCGGTTATTATTTTGGTGGTGTTACCAGTGTGAAGTTTGGCGATACGCCGGCCGAAATTGTAAGCAATACCAAAGAGGAAATCAAAGTGAAAATTCCTGCTGGCATTACGACGGCTTATATTACTGTAACGACGCCCAGTGGTACGGTTCAATTTTCCAAAATCTTCGGGTTTAAGTACGAAGTGTTTACCGATGGCTTGCCCGCTGGCTGGACTTACAGCCCATCATCGGCCAATGTAACCTATGATGCTACTGTGACGACGCCTGTACGCAGAGGAACCAACGCCCTGAAGATTGAGTATAAAGCTGCCTGGTCTTTTTTACGCTTGGTGAAAACAGCAGCACTCAGTACTACTGGCTATCAGGGAGTGAAGTTTTCGATGTATGCGCCGGATAATTTTTTGAACAAGAAAGTGCGGATTTACCTCAACGGTTCTACAGCGGCTACTTACACCATTACGGTTACCAAAACGAATGAATGGATAGATTATCAGTTGCCGTTTACCAACTTCAATAATCCGGCTACCATTACGCAGATTATTTTCAATGAGTTTAGCGGAACGGCCACTTTCCCCCGTCAGATTTATGTAGATGATATTGGCTTGTATTAAAATAACAGAATGCTGAAAAGGATACGGAAGTTTTGGGTTGTGTTGTGTGTAGGCTGTTGTGCAGGCTGGCTATTGCCGGCATCCGCACAGCAGGTGTCGGATAAGCATGCTACCAAAGAAGCCAAGCGGTTGTTTCAACGGCTCTATACTTTGCAGTCGAAGTACCGCATTTTTGGCCATCAGGATGCACTGGCCTATGGTGTAGGCTGGAAAGGCATTCCGGGTAAAAGTGATGTGGCCACAGTGGTAGGTGAACATCCGGGGTTGATGGGCTGGGATATTGGTCACCTGGAATTAGATGCTGCTAAAAATTTGGATGATGTACCCTTTGATAGCATGAAGCAATACATCCGTCAGGTGCATGCAGCCGGTTCTGTTATCACCATCAGCTGGCATTTGCGCAATCCGCTTACAGGTGGCTCGGCATGGGATACCACACATGGCACTGTTGCATCCATTTTACCCGGTGGCAGTAAGCATGCAGTGTTCAATAGCTGGCTCGATAAAGTAGCTGTATTTATGCAAGACCTGAAAGATGACAACGGCAGGTATATTCCTGTGTTGTTTCGGCCCTTTCATGAAGTAACGGGCAACTGGTTTTGGTGGTGTAAAAACAATGCAACAGCAGAAAATATACAGCAATTGTGGCGCTATACGGTACAGTATTTGCGGGAGCAAAAAAAGCTCCATCATTTGCTGTATGTATACAACACAGCCGAGTTTGCCGATGCACAGGCTTTCCTACAATATTACCCCGGTGATGATGTGGTGGATGTGATGAGCTTCGATCAGTATCAGCATGAACCGGTAGCACAAAAGCAGCAGTTTATACAAATCATGCAGCAGCGGGTGCAGGTATTGTGTGCTACGGCACAGTCGCACAAGAAAATTGCAGCTCTTGCTGAAACAGGCATGGAAGCTGTACCCGATCCGCAATGGTGGACAACCGTGTTGTTGCCCATTGTGGAAAGGTATCCATTGTCGTATGTGTTGGTGTGGCGCAATCATGGTTATATGCCTTCCACAGGCAAAATGCATTATTACGGACCCTATGCAGGGCAGGTATCGGCGGCCGATTTTCTTCGATTCTATCAGCACCCCGTGATGTTGTTTCAACAAAAACTGGCCAATCAAAAAGTGAATAAGCGTAAGAGATGATACAATTACAATGGCTGGATATTTCGATTGTGCTGGCTTACCTCGCCACCATGGTGTTTATTGGTTTTTACATGCGCAAAAAAGCACGTGAAAACAAAGAGAGCTACCTCATGGGCGGCAAAAAACTGCCCTGGTATATGTTGGGCCTGAGTGATGCCAGCGATATGTTTGACATCAGCGGAACCATGTGGATGGTGTCGCTGTGTTTTGTGTACGGGCTCAAGAGTATCTGGATTCCTTGGTTGTGGCCTGTGTTCAATCAGGTATTCATGATGATGTTTTTATCGAAGTGGTTGCGTCGCTCCAATGCCAATACCGGTGCTGAGTGGCTGGCTACCCGCTTTGGTACACAAGGCAAGGGCGTGAAAGGTTCGCACCATGTGGTGGTGGTATTTGCCCTCATTGGTTGCTTTGGTTTTCTGGCCTATGGTTTTATTGGTTTGGGTAAATTCATGGAAATATTTGTGCCGTGGGAAGTAGTGAAAGGGTATGTGCCTTTTGATGTGCCGGCAGGATATGTGGCACATTTCTACGGAATTGTATTTACGCTGTTTGCCATGTTCTATTCTATATTGGGTGGCATGCACAGCATTGTATTGGGTGATGTTATCAAGTACGTCATCATGACGGTGGCTTGTGTGGCCATTGCCATCATTGCCATGCAACATTTGCATAGTAGTACACAGCCGCTGCATGTGCCTGAAGGTTGGCTCAATCCGTTTTTTGGTTGGCACCTCAATCTTGATTGGTCAGCCATTGTGCCTGCTGCCAATGAAAAAATTGCCAACGATGGTTTTGAATTGTTCGGCATCTTTTTCATGATGATGTTATTCAAAGGGGTATTTGCCAGTTTGGCCGGCCCGGCGCCGAACTACGACATGCAAAAAATATTGTCGACCCGTTCGCCAAAGGAAGCCAGCAAGATGACCGGTTTTGTGTCCATCATATTGCTCCCGGTTCGTTACTCCATGGTCATAGGATTAACGGTGTTGGCATTGCTGTATTTTCCGCAATTGAATTTGGCCGGCGAGTCGGGAACAGACTTTGAAAGAATTTTGCCTGCTGCTGTCAATCAGTTTTTACCCGTAGGTATTTTAGGTCTTGTACTCACAGGTTTATTGGGTGCATTTATGGGTACATTTTCCGGCACCCTCAATGCCGCACAGGCCTACATCGTCAATGATGTGTATTTGCGCTATATCCGTCCGGAGGCCAGCAACACGCAAATCATTCGTACCAATTACATCGTAGGTGTTTTGGTGGTGGTTATAGGCATTGTACTTGGCTTTTTTGCCAAAGACGTCAACAGTGTGTTGCAATGGATAGTGGGCGGTTTGTATGGCGGTTATATTGCGGCCAACCTGATGAAGTGGTATTGGTGGCGCTTTAATGCCAATGGCTTTTTTTGGGGCATGGCCAGTGGCATTGGCTCGGCACTTGTTTTTTTGAAGCTGTACGACGGATTGTTTTTGTACATCTGGCCATTGTTGTTTGTGATTTCTATTGCAGGTTGTTTGATAGGTACCTACACAGCGCCGGCAACAGACATGGCTACGCTTACACGTTTTTACAGTACCGTAAAACCATGGGGTTTTTGGAAGCCGGTGCATGAAGTGCTATTGAAAGAGCAGCCCGATTTTGTAGCCAATAAAAGATTCAAACTCGACATGTTCAATGTGGTGTTGGGCATCATAGCACAGTGCTGCCTTACCATACTGCCCATGTACATTGTATTGTGGATGAAGCTGCCATTGCTCATCACCATCGCAGTATTAACGGTTATTGTAATGGTGCTGAAATACACCTGGTGGAATAAACTGGAAGATTAGCACATAAAAAGACAAGCATGAAAGAAAACTTTTACAGCCGTTTGGCTCAACTGACTGCACAGCATGAGTTGCTGTTGCATCGGCCCAATGAGGCCTGTGCCGGTACGAACGGAATTGTTCAACGATACACACATCCTGTACTCACAGCAGCACATGTGCCGCTGGAGTGGCGATATGATTTGAATCCGGAAGACAATCCTTATTTGATGGAACGCATTGCTGTGAATGCAGTGCTCAATGCCGGTGCCATGAAGTGGCAAAACAAATATGTACTGATGGCCAGGGTAGAGGGTGCCGACCGCAAATCATTTTTTGCGATTGCAGAAAGTGAGGATGGCATTCAGGGATTTCGTTTTTGGGATACACCCTGTGTCATTCCTGAAACGTATGATCCTGATACGAACGTTTACGATATACGATTGGTGCAGCATGAAGATGGCTGGATTTACGGATTGTTTTGTACAGAAAGAAAAGCTAAAGGTGTACCAGCTTCTGATCAGTCGTCGGCGGTAGCACAGTGCGGCATTGTACGCACCACCGATTTAAAAACATGGGAACGCTTGCCCGATTTGGTGACGCCTTCTCCACAGCAACGCAATGTGGTATTGCATCCCGAGTTTGTGGATGGTAAGTATGTGTTTTATACCCGTCCGCAAGATGGCTTTATTGATGCCGGCAGAGGTGGTGGTATCGGACTTGGATTTGCGACAAGTATGGAACAGGCGGTTATTACTGAAGAACTACTACTGGATAAAAAAATGTACCATACGGTATATGAATTGAAAAACGGGTTGGGGCCAGCACCCATCAAAACAGCACATGGTTGGTTGCACCTGGCACATGGTGTACGTAATACTGCAGCAGGACTTCGTTATGTGTTGTATCTGTTTATGACAGATTTGGCAGATATTGGCAAAGTGATATACAAACCTGCCGGATATTTTATGGCGCCGGAAGGCGAAGAACGCATTGGTGATGTGTCCAATGTATTGTTCAGCAATGGTTGGATTGCCGATGAGGATGGTCGTGTATTGATTTATTATGCTTCCTCTGACACCCGCATGCATGTAGCTGTGAGCAGCATTGATCAACTGCTGGATTATGTGATGCATACACCTGCTGACACATTTCGTTCTGCCGGTTCGGTAGCTAATATTTTGTCGCTTATTCAAAAAAACAATGCTCAGGCAGTTGTAGCTGCAACACTCTATGCAAGCGTTTAAACAAGCCATGCTGCAACTGCCACCCTTGTCGCCGCTGCAAGTGGAATTGCTGCATACCTATCATCAGCAATGCATAGCAGAGCTGGATGAGATTGTGGATTGGTGGAGCACACATATGCAAGATGATGCAGGTGTTTTTCATGGCCGCATGACGCATGCCGGCGCTATAGAACCTGCGGCAGCAAGGGGCCTGGTGTTGTACAGCCGTTTACTGTGGACATACTCAGCCGCTTATAGCTTTCGCAAGAAAGCGTCTGATGCTGCAACCGCACATCGTTTGTATCAATACCTGCGGCACTATTTTTTCGATCCGCAATTTGGCGGGTTTTACTGGAGTGTTGATTGCGAAGGGAAATGTCTCAACGACCGAAAGCAAACCTATGGGCAGGCGTTTGCCTTGTATGCGGTAAGCACTTACGCCAGCACTTTTCAATCGGCGGAGGCCACTGCTGTTGCCATGGATGTTTTTCTCCTGATTGAAGGGCGTTGTAAAGATGTACATGCAGGTGGTTACATCGAAGCCTTTGCCCGAAACTTTACTGCCATAGACGATTTGCGCCTGAGCGATAAAGATGCCAATGTGAGTAAATCTATGAATACGCATCTGCACGTACTGGAAGCGTATAGTAGTCTGTATCATGCTACAGGCAATCAGCAGGTACGACAGGCTATCATTGATTTGTTGCATCTTTTTCAGCAGCACATAGTCTCTCCACAGCGTTTTACTCAACACTTATTTTTTGATGTTGATTGGCAGGTTCAATCGCATATCATTTCTTACGGGCATGATATAGAAGCATCATGGTTGTTGTACGAAGCTGCCTGTTGTACTGCAGACAAAGAGCTGATGCAACAGGTTGCATCGTTATCGGTTTCGATGGCTACAGCTGCAATGAAAGGTGTGGATGACGATGGCGGCATGTGGTATGAACAGCACACGGATACAGGCGTATTGAACAAGGAGAAACATTGGTGGCCACAAGCAGAGGCCATGGTTGGTTTTATGCATGCCTATTGCATGGGGGGCAATGAACTGATGCTGGAGCAATCGGTGAAAAGCTGGTTGTATATCCGTAACCATTTGAAATCCGAATCACCTGGTGAGTGGCACTGGGGCATTGATGAAAGCGGTCGTGCCATGCAAGAAGACCGTGCCGGTTTCTGGAAATGTCCGTATCACAACAGCCGTGCCTGTATCGAAACAGCGCAACGTATTGACTGGTTGCTGAAAGGATAATGAATCCAGATCAGCATTAGCCTGATTAAAATGTTTTAAACCTCGCTGCATACAAGCCCGGGGTGGTGCCGGTTACTTTTTTAAACACCCGGTTGAAGTTGGGTACACTGTTGAAGCCTGTTTGCCAGGCCACGGCACTTACATTTTCTGTTTGTGCTTGTTGCAGTAGTTTACAAGCTTCTTGTATGCGCAGCTCCGTTACAAAATTGATGTAAGTTTTGCGGGTATGTTGTTTGAAATACCGGCAAAATGCCTGCGGTGTCATATGAATGGTGCGGGCCACATCTGCTATGGCAATATGACCGGTATAATGCTGCAGGGTGTATTGTATCACGTTGTTGATGCGCTGCCCCGCAGCATCGCTCAGTACCCGCTGACTTCCGCCAAAAGCCATTGGCGATTTCGCAGTAGTTAACCCATGCATCAATGCGATGAGGCTGCTGAGGCGTTTGGCTCCTTCCTCTTTTACTACCTGTTGCAATAGTTCGGTGAGAGCAACGGTTTGTTTTCCCTGAATGCAACAGCCGGCCTGGTATTTAGTCAGCCATTTGTCGATGCTGCGCATTTCGGGTAGTGCCAATAGCGATTGTAGCCCTGCATCGGTACTAAAGAATACGCTGTACGCTTCTGCGTAAATCTGTTTGCGTTTGGTTTTATTGTTGTGCAGGTCGCTTTTGAATACATGCGGTAGCTGGGCACCAAATACAAACAGTTGCCCGGGTTCAAATGGAATGAGCACATTGCCTGCTAGGAGCGTTCCTGTTCCTTTCAGAACGGCGGTGATTTGCCATTCTTTGTGCCGGTGCAGGTGCGGATAAAATGCCGGCAACGCTTCGTGCTGTACATGAATGCTGCTGCCATCGGGCACTGGTATGGTAAACGGGATAATCTTCATTTCACCAATATAAACGCAAAGTATGCAATGATTGCTAAAACTGGTTAATATCGGTAAATGATTGACCAAGTGCCGCAAACTGTCACGATTGTAACCGGAATAGTTTTGTGTATCATCTTTTAAAATTCATTTTGCTATGCAACCTCAATGGAACGGTGTTTATCCCGCTATTACTACCAAGTTTACTGCCGATGATCAACTGGATATGGATTTGTACCTGCATAATATTGATGTGCAAGTAAGCTCCGGTGTAGATGGCATCATCATTGGTGGCTCATTGGGCGAAGCCAGTACCCTGACCGAAGCAGAAAAAGAAGTGCTGGTAAAAGAGACACTGAAAGGTTTTGGCAGTAAAATTCCGGTGTTGCTGAATGTGGCTGAAGGCAGCACCAACGAAGCCATTCGTCAGGCACAACTGGCCGAAAAATGGGGTGTAGATGGCCTGATGCTGTTGCCACCCATGCGGTACAAAAGCGACGACCGCGAAACCCTGTTTCATTTTACTTCGGTGGCTAAAAATACCAGCCTCCCTATTTTGATTTACAACAACCCCGTTGATTATAAAATTGACTGTACTCCTGAAATGTTTGATACGTTGCTGCAATACAAAAACATTCAGGCGGTGAAAGAATCAACCCGTGATATTACCAATGTCACAAGACTCATCAATCGTTTTGGCAACGACCTGAAAATATTGTGTGGTGTGGACACCCTCGCCATGGAAGAACTGGTGATGGGAGCACATGGCTGGGTGGCTGGCCTCGTCTGTGCCTTCCCTGCCGAAACGGTATGCATTTACAGGCTGGTTAAGGCTGGCCGCATTGCAGAAGCAGCGGCTATTTACCGTTGGTTTATGCCATTGCTAGAGCTCGATATTCATGCCAAGTTGGTGCAATACATCAAGCTGTGCGAAGCCAAAGTGGGCATTGGCAGCGAGTATGTACGTGCACCCCGCCTTACACTCGTAGGTGAGGAGCGTCAGCGTATTGAATCGGTGATCGATAAAGCCCTGGCAGTGCGTCCAACGTTGCCCGATTATTTGTCGATAGCGTTGTAATCTCATTCGTATAATTATAGGCCATGTAGGTAGGGGCAATCGCTGTCATTTGCCTACATTGCTGCATCATTCAATAAAATATTTTTCATGAACTATACAGACGCTACCGCTGATCTGATTCATGCCGTAATGGAAGCCGCTTACACGGCTTCTGTTGCATTTAGAAAAGTGCCGCTGCAGCAGCGGGCAGCATTGATGTATGCCATTGCCGATACACTGGAAAACAGCGGCGATGGGTTGATACACACCGCCATGGCCGAAACGCATTTGCCCGAAGCCAGACTGCGTGGTGAAAGGGGGCGGACCATCTTTCAATTGCGTAGCTATGCCGATGCAACAGTGCAGGGCGATTGGCTCGAAGCAAGAATTGACACGGCCAATGCCGAGAAAGTACCTGCGAAACCTGACATCCGAAAAATGCTGGTGGGCATTGGTCCTGTAGTGGTGTTTGGTTCCAGTAATTTTCCTTTTGCATACTCTACTGCTGGTGGCGATACCGCCACTGCTTTGGCAGCAGGTTGTCCGGTGATAGTAAAAGCACATCCGGCGCATCCGCAAACCAGCCAACTGGTTGCCGATATGATACATGCGGCTGTGGCTGCTTGTGGTTTGCCAGCGGCTGTATTTACACACGTGCATGGTGCCTCATTCGAAGTGGGGCAGGCGTTGGTGTTGCATCCACGCACCAAGGCTGTAGGTTTTACGGGTTCGTTTGCCGGTGGCAAAGCCTTGTTCGATCTGGCCAATCAGCGCAAAGAACCCATTCCGGTGTTTGCCGAAATGGGCAGTGTCAATCCGGTGTATTTGCTGCCCGAAAAACTGGCCGGGGATGCTGTGAGTATTGCCAATGCATATGCCGGTTCTATTACATTAGGCGTTGGACAGTTTTGCACCAACCCCGGTATTTTGGTGGGCATAAAGGGAAGTGCGTTAGTCAATTTTGCAACGGCGCTGGCTACGGCTGTTGCGGCTATCCCTGCAGGCAATATGCTGCATGCAGGCATACAAAAAGCCTACGTGGCTAAAAGGGCTGCAGCATTGGCGCAGCAAGGCATTACGCTGTTGGCAGCGGGTTTGGAAAGTGCAGATGATGCGCAGGCAGTGGCCACTATTGCCACTGTAGATGCCGCTACATTTTTACACAATCCGTTGTTGCATCAGGAAGTATTTGGTCCGTTTAGTTTGCTGGTACAGTGTGCTGATGAACAGGAACTCCTGGCTGTAGCACATGCTATGGAAGGACAATTGACATCTACCGTTATGGGTACGGAAAATGATTTGCAATTGCATACTGCTTTGCTGGATGCCATCGCAGAAAAATGTGGCCGCTTTATTTTGAATGGTGTGCCAACGGGTGTAGAAGTTTGCCACGCCATGCATCATGGCGGACCGTTTCCTGCTACTACTGATAGCCGTTTTACTTCTGTAGGCGCAGATGCGATCAAGCGTTTTGCACGTCCTATTGCCTATCAAAGCTGGCCCGACCATTGGCTGCCTGCCGAACTGCAAAATGCCAATCCGTTGCAGCTGCTGCGCAGCATTAATGGACAGTTGTCGAAAGATGCGATTGCTTAATTGAACGATCATGCATTGATGTAGTCGTTCATGCTCTGAGAGTCTAACGTGTATTGGCAAATCTAATATCGTGTATCCATTTTAATGTTCTGAAAAGCAAGTGAAAAAATAAGTATGCCGAAGTCTGTATTTCATTGTGTGGATGCACATACCTGTGGCAATCCGGTGCGGTTGGTAAAAGAAGGTGGACCTGTGTTGCAGGGTGCTAATATGAGTGAAAAGCGCCAGCACTTTATGCAGGAGTATGATTGGATACGACAAGGACTCATGTTTGAGCCCCGCGGACATGACATGATGAGTGGCAGCATTTTGTATGCACCACACGACCCGGCCAATGATGTAGCGGTGCTGTTTATTGAAACCAGTGGCTGTTTGCCCATGTGTGGCCATGGAACCATTGGCACCATTACCATTGCCATTGAAGAAGGATTGATTCAACCCAAAACACCGGGCATTGTTCGAATGGAAGCACCGGCGGGTTTGGTCATGATTGAATACCAACAAGAAGGCAGCAAGGTAAAGTCCGTTAAACTCACCAACGTGCCTGCATTTTTGCATAGTACGGAGTTGACAGCACAATGTCCGGGCTTGGGAGAGCTGGTGATTGATGTAGCGTATGGCGGAAACTTTTATGCCATTGTGGATGTACAAAAAAATTTCAAAGGCCTGGAACATTACAGCGCCGATCAATTGGTAGCATGGGCCAGAGAGCTGCGCAAAAACATCAATGCACAATATGAATTTGTGCATCCGGATAATCCCACCATTCATGGTTGCAGCCATATTTTATGGACTGGTGCTGTGATAGACAAAACATCTACCGCCAGAAATGCTGTGTTCTATGGTGATAAAGCCATTGACCGTTCGCCTTGTGGCACGGGCACTTCTTCAAGAATGGCGCAGTGGTATGCCAAAGGCTTATTGAAGAAAGGGGATGCCTTCATTCATGAAAGCATCATTGGCAGTAAGTTTATTGGTCGTATTGAGGAAGAACTGACGGTGCATGGCAAGCCAGCCATGCGTCCCAGTATTGAAGGTTGGGCCCGTATTTATGGCTACAATAATATTTGGATTGATACTGACGATGATCCGTATGCGTATGGATTTCAGGTGATATAAACGATGCGATATGAAACAGTATGTGATAATAGCCAAGGATGGAGTTGATGCGGATGCATTGGAAAGAAGAATGCAGGCCAGGCCTTTTCATTTGGCCGGTGCCAGCCGGCTAAAAGCCAATGGCCAGTTTGTGGTGGGTGGCGCCACGCTCAACGAACAGGGGCAAATGAATGGCAGTGTTATGATTGTGCAGTTTGAAACCGAAGCCGACTTTGAGCATTGGTATAACAATGAGCCATACATACAGCAGGGAGTGTGGCAAGAAATTTCAGTACAGCCATTTATAGTGGCCAATGTGGAGTAACAATTTTAATCAGCAAGTGATATGGCAACAGCAGTAGTGATTGGCGGCGGCATTGTTGGATTGAGCAGTGCCTACTATTTACAACAGGAAGGTTTTGATGTAACCATTGTGGACAGGGGCGATTTCAATGACAACTGCAGCTATGGCAATGCCGGATATGTTTGTCCCAGTCACTTTGTGCCATTGGCGTCGCCGGGTATCATTAGCCAGGGCTTGCGTTGGATGCTCAATCCGGAGAGCCCTTTTTATATCAAGCCCCGCCTCGATTGGGGGCTTATCAGTTGGGGTTTGAAATTTGTAAAACATGCTACACCGCAAAATGTAGCGAAGAATGCGGTGCCGCTCCGAGACATTGCGTTGCTGAGTAAAAAACTGTATGAAGACTGGTTGTCATTGCCAGGGTTCGAGTTTGCGTATCAGCGCAAAGGATTGCTGGAATATTTTCAAACGGCAGAGAAAGAACATCATGCGCATCACACGGTGAAAGAGGCACTGGCATTGGGTTTGGCTGGTACCCGTGTGTTGACGGCTGATGAAGTTCAAGCCATGGAGCCACAGGTAAAACTCAATATCAAAGGGGCATTGTATTTTGAATGCGATGCGCATTTGCATCCCAATAAAGTAATGCAGCAAATGCAGAAACATCTCAGACAAGCTGGTGTTCGCTTTGTGCCGAATGCTGCAGTTGATGAAGTAGAGAAGCAGGGAGGACGCATCAGTAAAGTGAAAGCAGGCAATGAATGGTTGTCGGCAGATGTGGTGGTGATTGCCACCGGCTCGTGGAGCAGGGAAGTAGCGAAACTGGTGAATGTATCGCTGCCGTTGGTTGGCGGCCGTGGCTACAGCATGGTATTTGGCAATGGCGAACTACCGCTGCAACATCCTGCGGTGCTGATGGAAGGCCGGGTGGCGTTGACACCCTTTGATGCACAGCATACCCGCCTGGGCGGCACCATGGAAATAACGAATCTGGATGCACCGCCCCGCATGAACCGGGTGTTGGGCATTGTGAAAGCGGCACAGGGGTATTTCCCTGAATCCAACATACCGACACCTGAATTGAAAGATGTATGGTATGGCTACCGCCCTTGCAGTGCCGATGGTATGCCTTTTATCGGTCGAACGGAAAAATATGGCAACTGTATTGTAGCCACAGGGCATGCCATGGTAGGCATGAGCCTGGGTGCTGCAACGGGTAAACTGGTAAGCGAACTGGCTGCAGAAAAATCAACTTCTGTGGATTTGGCTCCATACGCTGTGCACCGGTTTGATTGATTTTACTGCCGTAAAATCTTCTCCATTTTTTTGCCCTTGGCAAGTTCGTCTACAAGCTTGTCGAGGTAGCGTACCTGTTGCGTCAGTGGGTGCTCAATGTCTTCTACGCGGTAGCCGCAGATAACGCCTGTAATGAGGTGGGCATTGGGATGTAACCGTGCCTGTCCAAAAAAGTTTTCGAAGTTGGTTTTGTTGTTGATGTGGGCTTGCAATTCATCTGCCGTGTAGCCGGTAAGCCACAGAATGACTTCATCAAGCTCGGCTTTGCTGCGGCCCTTCTTTTCAACTTTGGCAATGTAGTGAGGGTAAACGGATGCAAAGCTCATGTTGGCAATGCGTTGTTGCTGGGCTTCGTTGATTTGCATGGCTGGTTGGTTGTACATTGCAAGTATAGCAAATGTTGAGCAGGCAAAAACAGCTGTTGGCCTGGAGATCTGTTTGCAAAATAGAATTACGAAAGCTGAAGGGCTGCACGATGTGCAGGGGGAGCCCCGACGCAGGAGGGGCCGGAGCGGTAGCGGAGCCCGGAGCAGCGTGAACGACTGATGCTATGAGTACAAGAGTAGAGAGCCCCTGTGTATGCATTGTATAACGTGCATATACAGGGGCTTTAATGTTGAGTTATTCAATAGCTAAAAAGTCTTAATACCGCAGTGTAGCGCCGAGCCAGGCCATGATGCCGACGCCATTTTGAATGGCGGCTTCGTCAACATTGAAAGTGGGCGTATGTACGCCGCTGGTAATGCCTTTGGATTCGTTCATGACGCCGAGGCGGAAGAAGCAGGCTGGTATTTGCTGGGCATAATAGCCGAAGTCTTCGGCACCCATCCGCATTTCGGTTTCTTCAATGTGGCTGTCGCCAAAATAAGTGGCGGCTAACACTCTTGCATTGCTGTTGAGGCGTTCGTTGTTGAGCACAGTGGGATAGCCTACATCGATATGTACACTCATATCTACACCCATAGCTTCGCCGAGGTGCTGCACATGGCGGCGAATGAGTGCGTGTGCTTTGAAACGCCACTCTTCGTTCATGCAGCGCAAAGTGCCCATGAGCTTTACTTCGCTGGGAATAACGTTGGTGGTATGCCCGCCCTGAAAAGAGGAAATGCTGAGCACGGAAGGGTTGAAAGGATTGTTGTTGCGACTGATGATTTGCTGTAGTGAAATCACCAAGTGTGAGGCTGCCAAAATGGTATCGCTGGTGAGGTGCGGAGCAGCAGCATGGCCACCTTTGCTCTTCACGGTAAAATACAATTCATCGGCGCTGGCCATAACGGTGCCACTGCGAAAACTCAACTGACCGGTAGGCAAGCCCGGATGTACATGCAGCGCTATAATGCCGTCGGGTTTGGGGTTGCTGAGTACGCCATCTTTAATCATGAGGCTGGCGCCACCGGGATTTTTTTCTTCGCCGGGTTGAAAAATGAGTTTCACCGTGCCTTCCCAATGTTCTTTTGTTTCATGAAGAATGCGGGCTGCGCCCAACAGGCAAGTGGTGTGTACATCGTGCCCACAAGCATGCATAATGCCTGGTCGGGTACTTTTGTAGGGCAGATCATTTTCTTCCTGAATGGGGAGTGCATCAATATCTGCACGGAGTGCAATGATCCGGCTGTCGGGATCCTTGCCTTCTATAAGCGCCACTACGCCGGTGGTAGCCATTACTACGAAAGGAATCCCCAGCTTATTGAGTTCGACTTGTATAAAAGCGGATGTTTCAAATTCCTGATAGCTGAGCTCCGGATGGCTGTGTAAATGATGGCGTATGGCTATGCAGTCCGATTGATATGCAGCTGCTTTTTGTTGTATAATTTCTTGTAGAGTTACAGTCATCCTTAATATTCTTTTTCGCCTTTTTCGGCGGCTAATATTTTGGCTTCTTCTTCGGCAGTTACTTTAATGATGTCGTTCATCACAAACAAACTACCCGTAAAATATTTGCTGAGTTCTTTCCTGAATTTTTCTGCGTCTTCCCGTTTTACAAAATCGCCGGCTTTGAGTTTGAAATACGGTGCCTGATAGGCCATGTACACGCCTTTGTCGGGAAAGTATTTGAGCAGGTCGGCCTTGGTTTTGTTGGCCAGGTCGCGGTTGTTGCTGTTGAGCACCATCACCCGGTAGCCTTTCCATTGGCCTGCGCTGTTTTTGTACACCGATACCTTGTTGATTTGCGCCTGCTTTTCTGCCAGCCAGTTTACTCTTGGGTCGGCATGTACCACTGCGGTAGCGGTGCTGTCTGTTTGTTGAGCATGCAATGCGAAGCTGCACAGGAGCAAGGCTGCAATGACGGGTAAAAATTTAGTCCAGTTCATAGCTGCAAATTTAACGGTGGGGGTGTAGTAGCTGTTGCGCAGCCTGTTAATATTGGGTAGTGGATGCTTTGCCCTGTGCCAATGCAATGCCGCTGCTGGTACCTAGGCGGGTGGCGCCGGCATCCATTAGTGCTTCAGCAAAAGCTGCATCTCTGATGCCACCAGAAGCTTTGATTTGGATGTGGGCAGGCAGGTGTTTGCGCATCAGTTCAACGGCATGAACGCTGGCACCTTTTTCGGCGTAGCCGGTAGAGGTTTTCATAAAATGCACACCTGCTGCACCATAAATTTCGCAGCATTTGATGATTTCATCATCGGTGAGAACGCCACTTTCGATAATTACTTTGATGGTTCTGTTGTTGGCAGTAATCACTGGCATCAGGTGGTTGATTTCATTCGCCACAAATGTCCAGTCGTTATTTTTGATGGCCGTAAAGTTGATGACCACATCGAGTTCATCGGCACCATCTACAATTGCCAGCAAGGTCTCGGCCAGTTTGGCTTCGATGGCCGAGTAGCCAAAGGGGAAACCGATAACAGTAGCCACTTTTACGCTGCTATCTTCCAAAGCCTGCTTGGCTTGTTTTACAAACAGCGGTGATACACATACGGCGGCAAAACCATGTGTTTTGGCTTCTTCGCAGAGTAACTCAACCTGGCTGGCCAGCATACCAGGTTTGAGTAATGTATGGTCAACGGCGGCGGCTATATTATGCTTCATGTTCGATGCGGTGTTTTTTGTTTTCAAAAAGATTGTGCAGCGTCCACGGAATGCTGCGTACAAAATGTTGCTTGCGGTGTGGGCATTCTTGCACCTGACAAATGCGGCAGCTGAAGGGCAGGCAGCCATCGGTGTGGGTGAAGATTTCTAAACTACTACCAAACTCATGCCGCACTGCATTGGTGAGCAGGTCTACTTCGGCGTGGGCTTCGTGTACATTGAGGTACCATGGAATGGTGAGGTGGCAATCAACATGCATTTGATTGCCGTATTTGATGATGCGCAGGTTGTGCAAGTCAATCCAGTTTGGCTGGCGTTCTTTGTTGAGCAGCGTTACCATTTGTTGCAACAAATCGGTGTCGGCTTCATCCATAATGCCGGCTACGCTTTTGCGTACAATACCAATGCCGGTGAAGATGATGAGCAAGCCAAACAGCAATGCCACGGCACTATCCACCCATTGCCATTGGGTAAACATGAGTAGCAATAAACCGGCTACCAATCCTGCTGTGGAGTAAGCATCACTCTTAAGGTGCTTACCGGTAGCTACAATGGCCAGCGAATTGTTTTTCCTTCCTGTATTTTCAGCAATCATGCCGGCAAAATAGTTGACCACCCCGCTTATAGCAATGAGCACAATGCCAAAATCTAACTGATGCACAGGCGATGGATGCAACAATTTTTGAATGGCTTCATACATAATCCAAACACCTGCTACGGCAATGAGTGTACCTTCTACACCGGCCGATAAAAATTCAGCCTTCCCATGTCCGTAAGGGTGATCTTTGTCGCGGGGTTTTGCCGCCACGTACAAGCTGTACAAACTGATGCCCCCGGCTACCACATTTACAATACTTTCCAGTGCATCGGTAAGTATGGCCACGGAGTGGGTGAGGTAGTACGCTGCAAATTTGAGCAACAGCAGTACAACGCCTACCAATGTTATCCAGCGTTGTATCCGAAAGGATTGTAGCGTTGCTTCACGTGCAGGCATTTGTGTAAATTTATATCAAGGTTATTTTTGGAACGATGGCGCTGTTTTTGCGTAGCATGGCCGCTACACCACAGTATTTTTCCAACGAAAGAGATACTGCTCTTTTTACTTTGTCTTCATCTGCTGGTGCGGCATCAATTTTGTATTCAATAATAATGTCTTGAAAAACCTTTGGATGCTCAGCTACAGGTTCGCTTTCGGCTTCTATTTCCAGCTGTGTAAAAGGCACTTTCATTTTGGAGAGAATTTCCACTACATCAATGCCACTGCAGCCGGCAAGGCCGCTGAGCAACAATGCTTTCGGGCTAAAGGCCAGTCGCTTACCGTCGGGGCCGGTAGCACCATTTAGTTCAATAGCATGTCCGTCATATTCACTTTCAAAAGCCATGTCTTTCGACCATCGGGTGATTGTCTTCATTGGTTTATTATTGATGTTTTAATGTTGCAGCAATACAGATGCGTTACTTAAGTGCAAACTCGTACCGGGCATTTACTTCTTCCCAGTTTACTATGTTCCACCAGGCAGCTATGTAATCAGCCCGTTTGTTTTGGTATTTCAAATAGTAAGCATGTTCCCATACATCTAATCCTAAAATGGGATAGCCTTTCAATTCACTCACATCCATCAGCGGATTGTCTTGGTTGGGGGTGCTGCCAATTTTCAATTGTTTATTAGCATCTACTACCAGCCAAGCCCAGCCACTGCCAAAGCGGCCCGTACCCGCAGCGGCAAAAGCAGTTCGCATGTCGGCTGCTGAACCAAACTGTTTTTCGATGGCGGTTTTGAGTGCAGCAGGCATAGCCGCACCACCGGGTTTCATAAAGCGCCAAAAACTTTCGTGGTTGTAATGGCCGCCGGCATTGTTGCGCAGCTTTGCACTGTACTTGCTCATGTTGGCAAACAAAGTTTCTAATTGCTTGGTATCAGGAGCTTCAGCAGTCAATGCTTCGGTCATATTTTTTGTGTATGCAGCTGCATGCTTCGTGTAATGTATTTCCATGGTAGCTGCATCTATGGAGGGCAGCAAAGCATTGTAATCATAACCCAAAGCACGTTGTGTGAGTGCGGGGGTGCCTGCATAGAATTTGCTGGCAGTAGCTTGAGCCTTATTGCCACAAGCACTGAGGCTGGCCAATGCACCACCTGCTACCACAATACCTGCAGCAGCTTTCGAACCTTCGGTTAAGAAATGTCTTCTTTTCATGCGTTATTTTTTGTGGCATTGCGCCGGATGAATTTTTTAAATTGTACTGCTGTTCTGTAGTAAAATTCTTTGTTGAAAAGCTGCGAATCCCGCATGGCTTTGTAACCCAGAAAAATACCAATGGGCACCAGCACAATGGAAGGCAACCAAGTGCCTACAAAGGGAGAAAGTACCGCTTCTTTGGCCAGCTTTTCGCCAGTAGTATTGAGCAAATGGAAAATGGCAAAAAAGATAACGGCAAAAACGAGCGGGGTGCCAATGCCGCCTTTGCGAATGATGGAGCCCAGCGGTGCACCAATCAAAAACATTACAAAGCATGCAAAAGATAACGCAAACTTTTGGTGCAGGCCAATCATATACTCCCTTATTTCGCGGCTGCGGCTATTGTAGTCTGCATAAAATAAATCCATCGAAGTTTTAGCTGCATTAATTTTCGACAATGCCATATCGGCCAGTATTGTTTTGGTACTATCGGGGAAAATAGCTTGCAAATTTTTTGGGGCTTTTTGTACAATGGGCAGCTTGAGTTTACCACTGTCGTATTGCGTAGCAAAACTAAAATTGGCACTCACTTCATTGCGAATGCGTTTGCTGAGTGAATCTTTTTTTACCACCACCGAATCCATAAAATGCTTGAGCTGCCTTACACTCAGCATCCGGTAGTTGTCTTTAAACAAACTGTCGTTTGATTGTACCCTGAAAAAACTGGTGAGGTCAAATATTTTTTCATATTCATCAAAGCCAACCCTTATGAGTTCAGTGTTGGTAGTGCTTCGCATGCCTCGTTCTTCGTAGCGGGTGCCGTGCTTCAGGTGAAACTTGAGGAAACGCTTGTCATTGCTCACCGTCATGGAGCCACTGTCGGCCAGCAGCAGATTATCTTGCAGGTAGTTGCCTTTTTCGTAAATGATCACATCTTTAATCAACTGCCCGTCGTTTTCTTTGCTACCCAGTTTAATTACATAGCCTTCTATGTTGTCGTAAAAAACACCAGGCTTAATATCGAATGCTGGTTTGGAATACACAATCTCGTACTTCAGTTTATTCAGTTTGAGATTGACAATAGGAATGATGTTGTTGTTGAATAAAAAAGCCACACCTACAATAAGTAAACTGGCTAAAAAAATGGGCCGCATAAATCTCAGCAACGATATGCCGGCAGATTTAATGGCAACGAGTTCATAGCTTTCGCCGAGGTTGCCAAAGGTCATAATGGTGGAGAGCAGCATAGCCAGTGGTAATGCCACAGGCACCCAGCTGGCGGCTACATACAACACTACTTCGCCCAGCGTGGCCATATCTATACCTTTGCCCACAAAATCATCAATCCATAGCCAGAAGAATTGCAGGATGAGTACAAAAATGGCGATTAGAAAAGTGGCAAGAAATGGACCGATGAAAGCCCGTAGTATCAGTTTGTCTAATTGTTTAATCACTCCGTGTAATGGATTTGCCCGTAAGGTCGCCAAAATTAGCACTTTCAGCTGCAGAATGGCAGTTGGCTTCGCAGGATGCTTTCATTTTAACGAAGCACCGCATTATTGCTGATGTGTATGAAATTTTCGGATGTCTGGCCGATGTGTATCGCCAGCAGGCGGCATCGTTGACTGTGCAACACCCGCAGGCTTTTTTGGGGCAGCCCAAAATTTCGAAAGGGGAGCAGTATGAACAAATGCCGTGGGTAATGCTCGATTATCCCCGTTGTTTTGACAAACATGGAAATTTTGCCATCCGTAGCTTTTTCTGGTGGGGGCATCATTTCAGCATCCGTTTGCAGCTATCCGGTGAGTATGCATCAAGATTTAGGCCGATACTGCCACAACTACAACAGCAGGGTTGGCTTTGCGGCAGCACCAGCAATCCGTGGAATTATGAGTTGCCTAATGCTGAGTGGAATGAGCATACGGATTGCACTGACACAGCAGCCAACGTTTTTTACATAGCTGCAAAAAAAATACCTGTATCCCAATGGGTACAGGCATTTCAATTTTATGCGGAGGCATACCAGCAATTGGTAGCCGCTTTGCAAAAGTGCTAGTTGCCAAGGCGGTGAAACAGGTCTTTCACCTGATATCCCCACAGCTGGCTCTGGTCTTTGATTTCGTTTTTTTCGGCAAAATCGGTAATCACCAAAATTGTTTGGTTGCTTACTTCCGTTTTTTCAATCCGAAATTCAAAAAACTCTTCGGAAGGGGCATGCAGCCAACGAAATTTTACAAATTTGTCTTGTTCCTGCTCTACTACTTCGGCTTTTTCGGTACTACCATTCCAGGTAAAGAGCCAAACGTTGTCTTTATCATCTACTTTATCTGCAAACCATTCCTGCAAACCGTTGGAGGTTGCCAGAAATTCGTACAAAATGGTGGGTGAGCACCTAACAGGATATTCCAGTGTGAATTTTTGCTTCTTAGTCATCTACTCGCAGAAGTTATTGTGGTTCAATGTTGCGATCGGTGCAATAATAGAAAATTAATCGACGCCTCAAAATAAATTTTACAGGTCCGTCTGTTGAGATGAATTACCTGAAACCCTCCACAAACAAGGGTTTGCGGGATTATTTTTCTGTTTTATCACTAGTTTTTTTTGGATTGGGGTTTCACTATCCCTTAACTTTCCTACTGAGAGTAAGGCCCCGGAGTGCGAGATTTTGGCATACGACCACTAACTACTACCCATAACAAACACACATTTTCAACCACCAAAAATTCTGCTCTATGAGTATGCGCCAACTCAAGATTACTAAATCTATTACCAACCGGGAATCGCAAAGCCTGGAAAAGTATCTGCAAGAAATTGGTCGGGTGGAACTCATCTCACCCGAAGAAGAAGTTCAATTAGCCATCCGCATTAAACAAGGCGATCAGCGGGCACTCGACCGGCTGGTAGGGGCCAACCTGCGTTTTGTGGTAAGTGTGGCTAAGCAGTATCAAAATCAGGGGCTTACCCTGAGCGACCTCATCAACGAAGGCAACCTCGGCCTCATTCGTGCCGCCCAGCGGTTTGATGAAACAAGGGGGGTCAAATTCATTTCTTACGCCGTTTGGTGGATTCGCCAAAGCATTTTGCAGGCCCTGGCCGAGCAAAGCCGCATTGTACGGCTGCCGCTCAACAAAGTGGGGCTCACCAACAAAATAACCCGGTCTTTCAACCAGCTGGAGCAGGAGTACGAACGGGAGCCCACGCCGGAAGAACTGGCCGATGTGCTGGAAATGGGAACCGATGAAGTGGCTGCCACACTGAGTATTGGCGGCAGGCATATCAGCATGGATGCACCCGTTTCTGATAGTGAAGATGGCTCATTGATAGACCTGATGGCCAACCCCAATGCCGATCAGGCCAATGCCAACCTCGACCACCACGAATCGTTGAAAACAGAAATCACCCGCAGCCTCAATACCCTCACCGAAAGGCAAAAAGAAGTGCTCTGCTATTTCTTTGGCATCGGTATCGATAATCCACTGAGCCTCGAAGACATTGGCCATCGCTTTCACCTCACCCGGGAGCGGGTGCGGCAAATAAAAGACAAGGCCCTGGCAAAACTCCAAAGCACCAACCGATCCAAGCTGCTGAAAGTTTATTTGGGAACCTGATTCGGTTCGGTTCCTTCCCTTAATTTCGCACCTCATTTTTAGGATGTAATCTTGCTTGATTGCATCCTTTTTTCTTTGTGTATTAAAAATCAAGTTTCATGTTCGAATCATTATCGGAGCGGTTAGAGTCGGCGTTTAAAAATATTAAAGGCCAGGGGCGCATCAACGAACTGAACATAGCCAATACGGTAAAAGACATTCGCCGGGCACTGGTAGATGCCGACGTAAACTATAAGATAGCCAAGGATTTTACCGATAAGGTGAAAGACAAGGCCATGGGCGAAAAAGTACTGCTGAGTGTGAGCCCCGGCCAGCAAATGGTGAAGATTGTACAAGACGAACTCACCGAACTGATGGGCGGCAAAGCCAGCGAATTCAACATCACCGGCAATCCTGCAGTTATTTTAATTGCCGGCTTGCAGGGTAGCGGTAAAACCACTTTCAGTGGCAAACTGGCCAATTATCTCAAGAGCCAAAAGAAAAGTCCGTTGCTGGTAGCAGCCGATATTTATCGCCCTGCGGCCATCGATCAGCTGCATGTGCTGGGCGAGCAAGTACAGGTGGATGTGTACAGCGACAGGGAGAATAAAGATGCGGTGAGCATAGCCAAAGCTGCCATTGCCGAAGCCAAAGCCAAAAATAAAAACGTAGTCATCATCGATACTGCCGGCCGCCTGGCGGTAGACGAAGTGATGATGACCGAAGTAGCCAACATTAAAGCCGCCGTGAATCCCACAGAGATTTTGTTTGTGGTGGATAGTATGACCGGTCAGGATGCGGTGAACACGGCTAAGGCCTTCAACGACCGCCTCGACTTCAGCGGCGTGGTGCTCACCAAACTCGATGGCGATACCCGGGGTGGTGCTGCCATTTCCATACAGTACACGGTAGATAAGCCCATAAAGTTTGTAAGCAACGGCGAAAAAATGGATGCACTCGATGTGTTCTATCCCGACCGTATGGCGCAGCGTATTTTGGGCATGGGTGATATTACCACTCTCGTAGAAAAAGCGCAGGCTCAGTTTGACGAAGAGCAAGCCAAAAAGCTGGAAAAGAAAATCCGTAAAAACCAGTTCGACTTCGAAGACTTTTTGCAGCAGATTCAGCAAATCAAAAAAATGGGAAACATGAAAGATTTGCTGGGCATGATACCCGGTTTGGGCAAGCAGGTAAAAGACCTGGATATTCCCGATGATGCATTCAAAGGCATTGAAGCCATGATACACAGCATGACGCCCGAAGAAAGAGCCAATCCTGATCTTATCAACCCTTCCCGCAAAAACCGCATTGCCAAAGGCAGCGGCAAAAAACTGGAAGAGGTAAATGCCTTCATGAAGCAGTTTGAGCAAATGAAGCAGATGATGAAGATGATGAACAAAATGCCGATGGGTGGCATGATGGGACGTCGATAAGTCGTTGAAAAATAATAAGCAAGTGGCGCCGGGATCATTCGGCGCCACTTCTTTTTTTGCTTACCATTGCGCCGCATTTTTTAGTCTGAAAAATCTTATCGCATCTTCACATGAAACAACTGCTCACCGCCTGCATGCTGTTGCTGGCACCAACGCTATTTGCCCAAAACAATATTGCCATTGGCAATAATGCGCCAGACTCTTCGGCCCGCCTCGATGTGCAGAGTAGCACACAGGGCCTGCTCATTCCCCGGCTGACTTCTGCGCAGCGCAATGCCATGCCCAAAAAAGCCGTAGGCTTGCTGGTGTACGATACCGACAAACAAACTGTAATGATGTACAATGGCAGCAGTTGGAGTGCCTTGCTTTTTGGAGACCCTTCTTCTCTGCCACCAGCTTATAGTCAGCCACCTACTTCATTCTTCGGGCAGGGCTATGGCTGTAGTGTATCCATCTCTGGCAACTGGGCTGCAGTAGGTGCTTTTGGCCACCACGACCAATTTGAAAACGGCGAATACGGTGCTGTATTTATGTACGAAAAAGTAAATGGCAGCTGGACCTTTCGCCAATTGCTGAAAGCCAGCGACCGTGCCAGTGGCGACCGCTTTGGTTTTAGTGTAAGTGTAAACGGCACTGCAATGGTATTAGGAGCCAGCCTCGCTGATTTACCCTCCAAAGCTGATGCCGGAAAAGCCTATGCTTTTCGCTACAATGGCAGTACTTGGGTACAGGAAAAAATAATGACCGCCAGTGATGCCGCGGCTGAAGATTACTTCGGTACCAGTGTGGCGCTTGATGGCACATTGGCCATTATTGGCGCACCTGGCAAAGAGTATGTAAACCAGCCGCCCACCCGCAACAATGAAGGCGCCATTTACATTTGGCGTTACGCTTCGTTTTTGCCCGATTGGGTGCAGGACTACCGCGATATCTGGGATCAGGGAACCGGGAATTCTAAATACGGCAGCAGTGTTTCCATTGATGCTACTACGGGTATTGCAGCCATTGGGGCACCGGGCAACAACAGCAACAAAGGCGTGGTGGCCATCAAGTACCGGCAGAGCAATCCTGAGTGGGCATTAACTTTTTATACCAACTCGGTTGCTACGGGTGGCCAGTATGGTACCAGTGTTTCCCTCAAAGGCAATTATCTGGCAGTGGGTTCTCCTTATGAAACTGGCGTAGGCTCCATCGCCGGTGCAGGACGTGCATACGTGTACAAATTGGAGTATGGCACTTGGAACTACCACGCCGACGTGGCCGTATCCGATGCCCAAAATGGGGATATGATTGGCGCCAGTGTTTCACTAAATGGAGACTATCTGGTGGTAGGTATGCCGGGTAAAAATGTAAATGGCTATGCGGCACAAGGGCAGGCATTGGTGTACAAACTTGGTACCACACAAGGCGCTTTTGGTACAGTAACAGCCTGCCTTCGTCAGCGGTCTATTACCGATGGTACTACTACCCCCAATAATAATTTCGGAACTACGGTTACTGTAAATGCAGGCAACGTAGCCGTTGGCGGGTACTTTTTTAATATGGGTAATGGCAAAGTGGCCTTTATCAACGTAGAATAACCATGCCAGCCGGGTTTGGGGTAATTTTTCGCTTTGATAAATGTCAAAAAATAGCCATTTCGACAAGCATTTTTAAAAGAGAATTGCTCATATAATCGTCGGGCGCTACTTTTGCCATCCCAAATCATTGGGAGAGTTTTAAAATTTATTGTTTCACGCATTTAAATGTCTATTTAAGATGCCAGTTAAAATCCGCTTGCAGCGTCACGGATCGAAGAAGCGTCCGTTTTATTTCATCGTAGTGGCAGATGCCCGTTCACCCCGCGATGGAAAGTTCATTCAGAAATTAGGTACTTACAATCCCCTGACTGTACCTGCTACTATTCAAATTGACCGTCAGAAGTCATTGGAGTGGTTGCACAAAGGTGCTCAGCCTACCGACACTGTTCGTCGTATCCTGAGCTTCAAAGGCGTATTGTACCTGAAACACCTGCTGCGTGGTGTAAAGCTGGGTCTGTTCGACGAAGCTACTGCTATGGTTAAATTCCAGGCTTGGCACGAAGAACATGAAGCCAACAACGCCCGCCGCTCAGCCGCCAATCGCCGTCAGGTGAAAGACAGCCGTCAGGCTCCAGTAATTAAAAAGGTAGAAGCCGCCGCTCCTGTAGCAGAAGCTCCTGCTCAAGAAGCTGCTCCTGAGGCTCCTGCCGCAGATGCTGCTGCTGAATAATTACTCGTTCAGACAAATTATCGTCCCGCTTCGATTCTATCGGAGCGGGATTTTTTTATGTGCATCGCCAATACTTTTGTACCATGATAGAAACAGTTTCGGTGGGTAAGTTGGTAGCCGTAGTAGGCTTGAAAGGCGAAATGATTTTGCAACACGCTCTGGGCAAAAAAACAGATTTGCAAGGGGTGGCCGCCTTGATGATTGAAGAGAAAAGCGGTTCCAAACTGCCTTATTTTTTGCAGGCAGCCAAGGGCAAAGCCCCCGATGAAGTAGTGGTGCAATTAGAAGGTATCGATAGTCGGGAAAAAGCCACGGCTTTATTGCAAAAGCAAGTGTGGCTGAAGAAAGACGATTTTGACAAACATGTGGCCAAGCATGCATCCATCTCGCTGCTCGGTTTTATGGTGATTGACCATGGGAAAACGCTGGGCGAAATAGCGGAAGTGATTGAACAACCGCACCAATTGCTCTGTACCATTTTCATCAACGAAAAAGAAGTATTGATACCCCTGCACGAAGACAGCCTGCTGAAAATAGATCAGCAAAAAAAGCACGTGCATGTACTGTTGCCAGAAGGGTTGTTGGAGATTTATTTGAATGCCTAAATAAGTTTGCAGTTTGCAATTCGCAGTTTCCAATCATCAACGTATTTGGATTTTCAGCAGTTATCTTTTGGACAGATGATTAGCGTTCCTGCAAACTGCCCACTGCAAATTGCAAACTCTCGTTGCGAACTACCACTCCCAAACAATAAAAGCTTTTTCTATCAACCGCCGCATTGCCCATATTGATCTCGATTCGTTTTTTGTTTCGGTAGAGCGGCTACTGAACCCCGACCTTATTGGCAAACCCGTAATTGTGGGCGGCACCAGCAACCGTGGTGTGGTGTGCTCTGCCAGCTACGAGGCCCGCAAGTTTGGTGTACACAGTGCCATGCCCACGGCTCAGGCTGCCAAGCTTTGACCGCAAGCCATTTTTGTATGGAGCGGCTCCGGCCATTATCACCATTATAGCCGCATGGTAACGGATATTATATTGGCGAAAGTGCCGCTGGTAGAAAAAGCCAGCGTGGATGAATTTTACCTCGACCTCACGGGTATGGACAAGTTTTATCCGGTTTTCCCGTATCTGTTGTCGTTGAAAAAAACGATAGTGCAGGAAACAGGATTGCCCATTTCATTTGCCCTTGCCAGCAACAAACTCATTAGCAAAATAGCCACCAATGAAGCCAAACCCAATGGCGAAATAGAAATACCTGCCGGCACCGAGCAGGCTTATCTGGCACCCATGCCCATTGGCAAAATACCTGGCTGCGGTAGCAAAACCGTAGAACTGCTGCAAGCCAAAGGCTTACGCTTGATTGGCGATGTAGTAAAAAACGGGCCGGAAAAACTGGAGCATTGGCTGGGCAAATGGGGCCTCGATTTGTACCGCAAATCGCTGGGGCAGGATAATGGTGCTGTGACGCCTTACCACGAACAGAAAAGCATCAGCAGCGAAGAAACGTTTAGCGAAGACACCAATGACATTGCATTTCTGGAAAAAGAAATCAGCCGCTTGGCTGAAAAGATAGGCTACGAACTACGGCAGGATGGTAAACTGGCTGGTTGTGTGGCCATCAAAATCCGTTACGAAAATTTCGAGACCCATACCCGCCAACAGGTGATTGATCATTCGGCTTCCGATTTGGTGTTCATCCGCAAAGCCAAGGCTTTGTTTCATGAAGCCTATGACCGAAGCCGCAAAGTGCGGCTTATTGGTGTAAAGCTCAGCCAGCTGGATACCGATGTGTTTCAAATGAATTTGTTTGACAATCCGGAGCAGGACAAGCCTTTATTCAATGCCATTGACGATATAAAAAAACAATTCGGTAAAACGGCATTGTTTAGGGCAGGGGCACAAAACACCGCCAAAGACAAGGCCCGCAAGCCCGATGATTTGTGGATTAACCGCAACGCTAACAATAAGAATGAGTAGCCTTCCGGAGGCTTTTACAACAGGCCTGTTTTCCAGCCCCAGCCTGCTACGGCCACCACTATTACCAGCAGCCAGAAGAACAACAATTGCCCAAAGCCTTTGCCTTCTGATACGAAAGCATTGGCCATGAGGCTGCCTGCCGGAAAGCTGAGCAGGGCCAACATGCCGGCTGTATTGCCTTGCGGCAGTAGCAGTCCGGGTAGCATGAACAGCCCCATCATCAGCAGGCTGTACCAGTTTTTTCTGCCTTGAATAACCATGCGGCGGGTTTGCTGCTGCCAACTGTTAAAGCCTGCCAGCAACCACACCAATGCCATGCTGATGCACAGCCACCCGTACCACGACATGGCAGTTGGCCATTGTATGTGGCCCAATGTTGGCAAATGCGAAGCAGGGTGCCAATGATTGGTCAAAAACTCTGTGGCCAGTACAAAATAAACCGGCGTAAGCATGCCTGCGAGCAGCAGTACCCACTCTGCCAGCCTGAACGGCCGCATAAATGCCAAACCGATAAAACAACCGGGCAAAACCCAAATAAAAGGATGATACAACAAGTAGCCCAGGCCCGATAAAATACCTGCGTTGATAATGCTTGTACGTGGGTGCTCTGATTGGTACAAGCGGGTGAGTGAAGCAAATGTGCCAATGAGCAATGGCAGCACCAGCAGTGCAGGTAACATTACATTGCTAAAAGGAAACAATGAGCTGAACAACAGCATACTCATGGGTACCAGCACGTGGCGCTGTGCAAACATGCGGCGATTGCTGGTTACAAAACCACCATACAGCACGGAAGCCATTAATGCTACCAATCCAAAGCCAAATAAAAAACCGGGAGTGAAAGAGCCGCTATTCGAATTGAGCCATTGCGACAGCATGCCACCATCTGGCATGTACATGGGTTGTGATACAGGTGCCGATACATAGCCCACCTTTAGTAAGATGGCCAGCAATAACAGTGCAGGCACTTGCAGCGAACTCCTTTCTTTAAAATACCCAATCAACGGTTGCAGCTTTTTGTGAAAGGCACAAATGTAGGTATTGATACAAAGGGTAGCAGGCTTTCTTTGAAGGAAGATGACAATCGTTTATTTCAAAAATTCGAGACGGGCAAAGCACAGCGAATTGCGGTACAATGTGGGAATGATAACGACTTTGCGATCTACCTGCTTTGAAAAACGTGGCATAAACTTATAGTCTCTCGTTTGGCTTTTTATAGTGGGGTTGCGAATCACCCGGCCTTCCGGCGTCAGTGTTTGATAGGCCAAAACAGTGTTGCGGGCTTCCTGATCGTTGTACAGATAATGCAAGCCAGCGCCGGTATTGACAGCCTGATAGCTAATCATGCCACTGTTGTTATCATCTAATTGAGATTTTATCACCTGATTGGTGAGCAGCATTTTACCATTTTTATCGAAGGCCAGAATGATGATATTTTCGGCGTGGTAGCGGGTAATGTCGTTGCCGCCATAGCTCCAAGGCGAACGCAAACCCCATGGTGAACCCCAACCCATGCCTCCCCAAGAATAATAACCCAAAGGGGGCGCAAATGGGTTAAACATATTCCAACGGTTATAGGTCATACTGCCACGGCTGGTGGTATAGTTGCTTTCAGCATTCATCAGAAAAGCACCATCGCTACGGATGGTAATGTCGTGAATGTAAAAATCGTTGAAAGCATTTTTAGCGGTGTTGGGGCCGCGGTTATCTTCTCTTAATTGTGCATCGAAAGGCACGGTGTTTTGCACCACCCAGTTGTCGGCAGCTTTGTCAAAAATGGCATTGGCTACACCTTCAATTACCGTTTTGCGGCCGGGGTAGTAAAAGCCGGTAAAAAGATACCGGTTGTTGTAGTTGTCAATTTTCAGTTTTACCTCATCAAGGCTGTAATTATTCAGTACCAATTCACGGGTATGAAATGAATCTGTATTGGCAGCTTTCAACAGCAGAAAAAACTTGGTGATGTTATCGTTGCTGCCCACCCTGATGCCGCGTCCAAACACCATGTTGCCGTTATTGTCGATATCAAAGTCGGTGAGGAAATCGTTGCGGTCATTCATGTTCAGTCCCAGTTGCTGTGTGCTGTGCTTGAGGTTTAGCTCTTTATCAAACAGTAAGGTTTTGAACTGATAGCGACGTTCATTTTTAGTATTGATGCGGAAAGCCATGATCTGGCTTTTGTCTTCGCTGGCAATAACGGAGTAAATTTTTTCGTCGGAAAAATTGCCGATGATGGTGGTGTCAATGGTGATAGGTTCTGTCAGGTTTTTTCCATTGGCATCCAGCTTTACAGCCATCAGCGATACCACCCCTTTTTTCTGAAACTGATAAAACATAAAAGCATAATCGGGGTAGGCTACAAAACTGGCTTCTATGGTTTTTTCGGGCATAAAAGTCAGGTCGTTTTTGGCCACCAGCTTCATCTCCTGATTGTACACCGAAATGTAATTGATGCTGCGGTAGTTTTTATAAATCAGGTATTGATTATTGTACTGACCAATGATTTCAAAATTGATTTGGCGGGCCTCGTCGCGGTCGGGCTCACTGTAGGTAAGTTTTTGCGACAGCAAATTATTACTTATAAAAGCCAGGCTGCAGAGGGTCAAAATATGGCGGAAGTATTGCATAATCATCAATTAATCGTTTTTCAATGCCGTTGTATCTATAACAAATTTGAGCCCCGTTTGGTATCATCGGTTATAAGGCGGCAAAAAATTAACCTTCTTATCGCACAAACACGTCTTTTTTCAAGAAGCCTGTTAAGGTAAACCATTGGGAGTACATGGTATACCGGCCTTTAATTTCTTGTCCTCTCAGGGCAAACAATACCCATAACAACAAAGAAGCGCCCCATTTGATGAGATATTCCACGGCTTTTTTTGCAACGGCTGTTTTTCCATTTTCCATGGCCACCCGTATGCGTTCTTCACTACCCGTTTTCAAAAACAGTTTTTTGAAATAACCAAACGTGAGGCGGTGAGCATCTATGTTGTGATACACCAATGCTTCGGGCAAAAAATACACGGCTTTGTTGAGCTGCGTAACTGCATGATAGATATGCTTGTCATCGCCCCGGAAAGTCAACTGATTGTTGAAGCCTCCGGCTTGCAACATTAGCTCTTTGCGGTAGGTCATGTTGCAACCTATGGGATACTTCATCTTGCCTTCAAAAATGCGGATGGGTTCGCCATGATCTACCCGGCCAATAAAACCGTTGAGGTATTTGTTCATCCAGGCCGGCTCGGGGCTTTCGGAATACTTGGGTAGCACCCGGCCTCCGGCACCGGCGGCCTCGGGGTGAGCTTCCATAAAAGTAGCAATGCTGGCTACAAAATGAGGCACGGCTTCTGCATCATCATCAATAAACGTAACAATGCCGGCACGGGCTTCGGCAATGCTGCGGTTGCGGGCATAGCTCAAACCTTTTTGCGGCTCATGCACATACCTAAAAGGCAGCTGCGGATGTGCCGCTATAAATGCCTTTACGATTGATGCGGTATCGTCGGTGCTGGCATTGTCTACTACTATCACTTCCCACTCATGGGCGGGCATGGTTTGCTCGGCCAAACAGGCCAAACATGCACCAATAAATTTTTGCCGGTTGTACGTACAGATTGCTACAGAAATGCGGGGCGCAGTTTGCATAGGCCTGCAATTTACCGAGGCCACAGTTTTGTACGCCATTTTTCCCACAGGGCTTGCAATTCTTCACTCAGGTGAAACCGCAGCACCATGAACACGAAGAGGGCACCAAACAGCAGGCTGCGCAAAATGCCATCTATAAACAAATTGCTGTATGCCGGAATGAAGTACACTGCCGCAATGAGAGCACTGCCACCCAGCAACACGGCGGCATTGCGCCAGGTAAAGGGTTGCAGCCCGAATTTTTTCCAGAGAAAAACAAAGCGGATGCCATTGTAAATGCTCATGGCAATCACATTGGCCAGTGCAGCGCCCATCATGCCATAGTTGCGGATGAGCAGGTAGTTGAGCGGAATGCCAATAACAGAATAAACCAGTGTGCTGGCAAAATCGAAACGCCAAAAAGTAGAGAGCTGAATGAGCATGGAGTTGAGACCCGTGCCCAGGTTGATCCAGCGGCTTACAATGAGTACTGCCAGTGGCATCACCATGGCGGCGTAGGCACTGGGAAAATAGCGTTCGATGTTGTGCAGGTTTACCAAAATAAGGCCGCCCAAACCCATGCCTGCCACCAGCAGGTTGATGCAGCTTTTGCGGTACACACTTAGCAGGCCGGTCATGTTTTTGGCCCGCCAGTATTCGCTAATAAGGGGCACACTGCTCGTTTGCATGCTGCGCATCGGCACTTCTACCACCTGCCCAAAATACTGGGCCACGGCATACACACCCGCCTGGCTGAAATTGTACATGCTGGCCAAAAACAAAGTGTCGCACACCACAAACGCAATCTGGCTGATGGTGGTCATGAAAACAAAACTGCCGAGGCTCAGCATTTTGTACTTGAGCCTGCGGGTAACCTTGCTGATGCGGAAGTGGAGGGGGAGCCCATGGTGCTTCCGAATCATGTAAATGAGAATGGCTGTAGCTGGCAGGTAAATGCAAGCGAAGAGTTGCATAAAGCCATCGAAGCTGACCATCTGCCAGCCAAAAAGTAACAAGCATGCAGTGGTGAGCAATCGAAACACCAGTTCTTTGAGCGTATTGGCCAAAATGGTTTTGCCGGCAAACCAGGCATACAACTCCATGTATAAAAAAGTGCCCTGAAAAAGAATGAACAAACTCAACGTAAAATAGTAGGGCGAAAACAGCGGATTGTTTTTGCCAAATACCATGACTATTTGTGGTTTGAGTATTTGTAACAACAATAACACCATGCCCATGCCAATGGCAAAAAAGCCCATGGTAATGGCGGGCAAGTCTATTTCGTTTGGCCGTAGGTGGCGTTTGTAAAAGGGGAAGAATTTAGCAATAACAGGAGTAGTGCCCAGCGTGGCAACATTGGCCAGTAATACCGCCGCTTCTGTAATCACTCTTGTAAGCCCCCACTGCTCTGTACTCAAAATTTTGGGCTGCAGTACAATGAGGTTAAGAGCCCCCACGCCAAAGCCGGCAAAAATAACCAGCGTAGACAGAATTGATTGGCGTTGAATGGTGGTTTGGCTCATAGTGTTGCCTTGCAAAGAAATAGAAAGCAGCACATATGCCGAGAGAATGCTAGCGAATCAGGGAGAATAAACCTTTGTGCTCTACAATTCCACAGGCGGTTTCTGCAACTACAATGTAGGCATACTGACCGGAAGGCTGAGCAGTACCATTGCGTTTGCCATTCCAGCAGTCACTCGCTTTTGTGGTGGTAAAAATCAATTCTCCCCAACGGTTATAAATTTCAAACTTGTACACTTTTACATCGCCCCATTTACCTATACCAAAACAATCGTTTAGCCCATCGTTGTTGGGAGTAAAAGCTGTTGGCATTTGAAATAAGCCCATATTCTGGCTCATTGAAATTTTTAAGTTTACGGTATCCGCCGCTACGCAGCCAACATCATTCACCACTTTTACCCAATAAGTACCAGATTGACTGATGTCAATTTTCTGTGTTGTACTACCAGTGCTCCACAAATAGCTGGTGCCATCGTTTCCGGCAGAAAGTGGAAAGGAATTTTTGATACACAGCACGGTATCATCACCGAGGAAAACGTTGGGTACCTGTAATTGACTATAGTTTATACTGTCTGCAAAACTGTTACCGCAGGCATCTGAAATGGTAAGCCAGTAGTCGCCTGGTGAAGTAATTCGGGTGCTGATGTTTTGCGAGTTGTTGCTCCAGGCATAAGTGGCGGCATTAGAGGGCCCCGTCAGTGTAAAACTGCTGTCACCGCAACTTCGGATATCATTGCCCAGTGAAAACGGACTGGCCTTGGGCATTTGCCGAATGATAATACTGTCTCTGTAAGTATTGTTGCACAAATCCTTTACCTCTGCCCAATAAATACCCGGCTGTGTAATTGTAATGCTGGAGCTGTTTTCATTGGTACTCCAAGTAAATGATGGCATTTGCATATTCGCATGGAGTGTCTGTGAAAAATTTCCACAATACAATGTATCGTTGCCCAGATTGGTGTAAGCAGGAGCGTGTTGTGTAATGTTAATCGTATCACTCATCGCTTGATCACATATATCCCAGGCAGTTAACCAATAGGTGCCGCTGGCTGTACTGCTGGTAAAGTTTGTCGTATCGCCATTGCTCCATAAATATCTTGCGTACTGATTGGGAACCGACATTGGCCATTTATTGACGCAAACAGTAGTGTCATTTCCTAAAGAAAGAGGCGAGGTGTTTTGGGCTCTGTTGATGCGAATCGTATCAGAGTATTGCTTGCCGCAGCTATCTGTCACGGTTAAATAAAAAGTGCCTCCAACCGAAGTGTTGATAGATCGGGCAGTACTGCCATCATTCCACACATAGCGAAGCATACCCGGTGGGCCATCTAGGGTAATAGGACCGCTTTGGCAGATGTTTGTATCAATGCCTAAATCAAATATTGCACTTGGTGGCAGGCGAACAAATACGGAATCTCTGGCAGAACAGCCGCTTCGAAATTGCGCATCTAACCAATACCAACCCGGTTGGGTGGGTTGAATTAAAGCTGTTGTTTCTCCGGTATTCCAACTATAGTTTGTCGCATCATTCAATTGTTTTCCTATAGTCAGTGTCTCGCCTGAACATTGGGTAAGCGTATCTCCAAGATCGATTGATGGCGCTTCCATTACAACAATGGTTTTGCAGAAAACAGACTGATTCGCCTGCCCTTCATTCATGTGTAAGGTCACATTATAAATACCGGGCTGGTTGTACGAATAAACCGGCGGATTGAAAGCATCGGAAGTCGGAATGTTTGTACTGGAGCAGTTGGCAAACGAGAACACAGTGAACGTGTTATTACGCACATTGGTTACAAAAAAATTAAGTTGATTACCTGTTCTGAAAATGGTAGAAATACTATGCGGAAAGTTCATGTTTCCGATATTACCTAAATCAGTGGCGGCAGGAGCATCATTCAGGAGTGAGTTGCCAAAATCAAGTTTCGTGAGTGCCGAAGAATTGGCATTGACCACAAAGCCGAAACTATTACCGCAGTCTCGTATCAGTGTAATGTCTCTCGGGGCATTGAGGGAATTGTTGCTGATGGTAAGATCTTTTACAACCGGTACAGTAGTCACATCGTTGCCAAAATTCAATCGGATGATCCGGTTGTCATCCTGACTGACTACAAACAAATAATAATTGCTGTTGTCGTCAATGCCAAAAACGCCTGTAGGAAATCGTAGGTTGCCAACATTGCCTAAGTTGGTAGCAACGGGTGTACTATTCAGGTCACTGCCAAAATCAAAACGTGTTAAGGTGTTGTTGTTGGCACTAACAGTAAAACCATGCCACTTGCCGTTTTTATAGAAAATTGAAATGTCTACAGGAAAGTCAATGCCGCCTATAACTCCATAGTTTATCGCCGTTGGTGCATTCAAAAGACTACTGCCAAAATCAAGTTTGATAAAAGATGATTGAAGACCCTGGCCACCTACAATAAACGCCAGCCATTGGTTGCCATTTTTGATAATTTGAATGCCTTCCAGATAAAGTGGCATAATGCCAAAATTGCCAAGCTCTGTTTTCGTAGGGTTGTTGTTGAGGCTGTTGCCAAAGCGGAACCTGGTTACGGTTCCGCTAATATGGTTTACAACCAATCCAACCCATTCGCCTTTGTCGAAAGCATAATCCATAAAAACCGGTGTGGTAGATTCGGGTGCAACAGAATAATTATTGGCGGTTGGAATTTGATTGAGATCTCCGGCACAAAAATTCCAGAAATAGGGTTGGCCAAATGGGCTGGTGTTTTGTATTTGAACAGCTGCACTCACGCAAACGGTGTCAGGTGCTACAAAAGAGGCTGTCTGTCCTGCTGTAGTTACCGGCAGTACAACCCATTGCAATAGAAAGAGTATCCAAAATAATGAAGTCGGCCTCATGAATGCTGCAATAACTGTGTGATTTTGTTAGGTAGTTGTGCGAAATGTTTGATAGCTGTAAAATCGAGGAAGGACTAAAGGAAAGGGAATTGTTTTTTCTGATAGCAAGATAAGTTTGATTGAGAAATAAGCCTTTTTTATTTACAAATGATGTCGTGAATTTGGGGTAAAAAATGCTACTTGCAGCAATTGGTAAGGTTTATCTTCTTTCCCTGTTGCATACGTTTTTACCAGGCGCAAAAACATTTGATACGTAATTGGCAAATGGAGATGAGGAGTTAACAGCCATCAAAAGTTTAGCTCTGCTAAGCCTATCGGGTTAAAAGCATCAACCAGACAGGACTAGCACTAGACTGAGCGTTTTTTATGCAGTCGTTTTTATTAAAATTCTGCCGGTATAATCAATCCTGTTCAGCAGTACAGGCTGTTTGTCAAAATATTCCAGCACTGCTTTTTTGGCTCCCTGCCAATGGCCGAAGTCATCGATGATGAGTGCTCCTTGCGGAGCCAGCAAGGGATACAAATGCTCAAGTTCATGTTTGGTGCTTTCATACCAATCGGTATCCAGTCGAAGCAGCGCAATGGCGGCTGGTATGGTAGCTGGAATGGTATCTTCTACCTTGCCCTGCACGTAATGAATATTTGCAGTAGGGTAGCCGGTGAGTTGCATGTTTTGCTGTACATCTTGTAAATCGGCAAAGGCCCAAATACCGGCCGTTTTATCATGCGTAGCTAATAGTTGTGCTGCATCGCCACCGGCCAAATCTTTGTCGGCCTCGGTAGGTTCGCTCATGCCTTCAAATGTATCATAGAGGTACAGGTGCCTGTTTTGTACACCCAGTTGTTTCAATGTAAGGGCAATCATCATGCTGCTGCCGCCCCGCCACACGCCGCATTCTACAAAATCGCCGGGCAAGTTCTTCTCAATGGTATAGAGCACTGCTTTATGCAATGCATACAGCCTTTCGGGGCTGGTCATGGTATAGGGTTTTACCTGTTGGTACAACTCCATAAAAGGTTCATCGCCCATCATATCGCCGGCAACGGGTTCTTCCATTTGTTTTTTGGTAATTACGTAGCCGAGTTTGCCCAACACCTTATTGGCGAGTTTGATAACCATTGAATTGCCTGATTTTCGGGCAAATTAATGGAATCGTTAGTTTTGGCCCTCATGAATTATACCGCCGCTATATCATCGGTTCCAAAGGCTTTCAATCCGGGCATCACTTCCCCCACATGGATTACCAGAAAACTTTTGCTGCATGCCGTGCTGCAACATGCACCTGCACTCAAAGGCAAGCTGCTCGATTTTGGCTGCGGTGCCAAACCTTACCGGTCTTTGTTTTCGGTAGATGAATACATCGGCGTAGATTTTCAAGGAGAAGGGCACGACCACAGCAACGAACAAATTGATGTGTACTATGATGGCAAAACATTGCCATTTGATAACCATAGTTTCGACAGCATTTTTTCAACAGAAGTGTTCGAGCATGTATTCAACCTGCCGGAGATGCTCGATGAATTGAACCGGGTACTGAAGCCTGGCGGGCAAATGCTCATCACCTGTCCTTTTGCCATTTGTGAGCATGAACAACCCAACGATTTTGCCCGTTATACTTCATTTGCCATCCGGCATTTGCTACAGCAGCATGGGTTTGAAGTAGTACAGCAAGAAAAACTGGGTACCTCTGTGCAAGCACTCTGGCAAATGCGCATTACCTATTGGAACTTACATGTATTGTACAAGGTGCGCAATATTCCTGTGATAAGAAGTGGTGCAAGATTATTTTTCAATAGCATGATGAACGCAGCTGCATGGTTGTGTAATGCTATTCTTCCTTTCTCTAATGATTTATACCTGAACAACCTGGTGTTGGCCAGAAAAAAGTAAAAAAACAGGTATGAAAATCGGCATCATTTCAGTCATACACGAACCTTGGGGCGGCAGCGAAGAGCTATGGGCCAGCATGGCCGAAATAGCTTTGCAACAAGGGCACGAAGTGTTGTACTGTACATTGCGTTTTCCTCGGCAAGCCACCAAGGTAAAAGCCTTGCAGGCAAAGGGTTTGAAGCTGGTGTACAGAAAGGGTTACGTGCCAAAGCCTGAAGCTTCGTGGAAAAGGCAATTGAAAAAAGCAGGCTTGCTGTTGCAAAGCCAATGGCGCAATCCATTTCAATCATTGATGGATGCAAAGCCTGATCTTGTTATTTACAATGGCACTACTTTTTCAGCCATTGAGCATCCGGAAATTTTTGATTGGTGGAAAACATCGACTGCCACAAAAATTATATTGTCTCATTTTTTGCCCGAATACAATGCAGTCTTGCATCCGCATAGGCGAAATCAGTTAGCTGATTTTTTTCAGCAAGCAGCCCATTGTTTTTTTGTAAGTGAACGCAGCAAACAAAATACGCAAAAGGCATTGGCGGTGGCGTTGCACAACAGCAGCATCATTCGCAATCCCGTGAATATGCCGGACATCACGGCGTTGCCGTTTCCTCCTTTTCAAAAAGGAGTAGTGCAAGTGGCTATGGTGGGCAACCTGCTGGTGATGCACAAAGGACAGGATACGATGCTGCAAACGCTGGCACAACCAACTTGGAAACAATTGCCCTGGCACCTCAACGTGTATGGCCAAGGCATGGACCAACCTTACTTGGAGCAATTGGCTGCCCTATACGGCATTGCCGAAAAAATTACTTTTCATGGACGAGTGGCGGATATACGGCAACTTTGGTCGCAGAACCATTTGTTGCTGATGCCATCCGTAATGGAAGGCATGCCATTGGCAGTGGTAGAAGCCATGCTTTGCGGCAGGCCGGTACTGGCTACAGATGTAGGCGGACACACTGAGTGGATCACCAATAATGTGGATGGATTTATTGCTGCGGCCGCTTCTGTACAATGCCTGAGCGATGCGTTGCAAAGGGCCTGGCAACGGCAACATGAATGGGCCCGCATTGGGCAAATGGCACACGAAAAAGCTATGCATTTGTATGACCCGCATCCGGGACAAACACTACTCACACAATTAGAAACAATAGTTGCTTCCCGGCAATCGAAGTAGCAAATAGATGAAGTAATAGCATGAAGAAAAAAATCCTGTTCATATTCGGTACCCGGCCCGAAGCCATTAAGATGGCCCCGTTGGTAAAAGCCTTTCAGCAAGAAAATGATTGGTGCGAACCCTTGGTGTGTTTGACAGCACAACACCGTCAGATGCTGGATCAGGTGATTGATTTTTTTGGCCTGCCTGTGCATGCCGACCTGAACATGATGAAGCCGAATCAAACACTGTTTCATATTACTGCCGATGCATTGCTGGGCTTGGAAAAAGTGTTGGATGACATGCAGCCAGATTTGGTGATTGTACAGGGAGATACCACCACTGCCTTTACCGGGGCGCTGGCAGCTTTCTATAAAAAAATTCCGGTAGCACATCTGGAAGCCGGCTTACGGAGTGGTAATCATTACTCGCCGTTTCCGGAAGAGATCAACAGAAAACTCATTGGACAAATTGCAGATTGGCATTTTGCACCCACGCCATTGGCGGTGGAAAATTTGCAACACAAGGATATTCACGGACAGGTATTGCTGACAGGCAACACCGTGATTGATGCTCTACTCATGGGCTTGGAAAAAGTGAAGGATGACAAGGCATTGGCAGCACGTTTTTCCTTTATTGATGCCAGCAAAAAAATGATCTTGGTGACGGGTCACCGACGTGAAAGCTTTGGGCAGGCGTTTGAAGATATCTGTCGTTCATTGTTACAACTGGTAGAAGAAAATGAGGAGGTGCAAATGGTATATCCTGTACATCTCAATCCCAATGTTCGGGAGCCGGTTTTCCGTTTCTTGGGCAATCATCCTCGCATTCATTTGATAGACCCGGTTGATTATCCGGCCATGATTTGGTTGATGCATGCCAGCTATTTGATATTAACGGACTCTGGAGGTGTGCAGGAAGAAGCCCCAACCTTAGGTAAACCTGTATTGGTAATGCGGGAAGTAACGGAGCGTACTGAGGGCATTGCTGCCGGCACCGCAAAATTGGTGGGTACCAATCCGGATGTAATTTTAAGCGAAGCCAGAAAACTATTGCATGACCATGAAGCTTACGCTGCCATGGCCAACGCTGTAAATCCTTATGGTGATGGCACTACTTCGCAAACCATTGTTCAGTATGTAAAAGCCCAATTGGCATGAGCAATCCGGCGTTGATTTCTATAGTACTACCTACTTACAATGGATCCAGGTATTTGGCTACTTCCATTGAAAGCTGCATGGCACAGTCCTATCCGCATTGGGAGCTCATTATCATCAACGATTGTTCTACAGACAATACCTTGGAGATAGCCAATGCTTTTGCCGAAAAAGATCAGCGCATTAGGGTGGAAAGCAACGAGCAAAACCTGAAGTTGCCCATGTCGCTGAACAAGGGGTTCGGTTTGGCCAATGGTGAATATTTCACCTGGACATCCGATGATAATTATTACAACAAAGATGCATTGGCAGTAATGCTGGAAACATTGCAACAGCAGCCAGCTGCAACCCTGGTGTATGCCGATGAAACCCTGATAGATGATGATGGAAAAGTAACTGGCATATGGCAAATGGGTGATGTGAACCAACAGGTGGCCACATGGAAAGGATGCGGCGGTTGCTTCTTGTACAAACGCAACATGCAACAAGTGCTGAAGGGCTACGATCCTGCCATGTTCATGATTGAAGATTACGATTTCTTCCTGCGTGGATTTGTGCAGTTTCAATATTGCTATTTGCAGCGGGCCGATTTGTATTATTACCGGTTTCACCCGGCCTCACTTACCGGGCGGTTCATGCCTTATGTAGCGGTATTGCAAAAGCTGGTGATTGAAAAACAACTGGATGCACTCTCAAAGAAAATACAGCCCGATGATTATGCTTTACTATTGCGCAAACTGAGTGTGCATTACATGGTCAACAAAGGCCATGCTGTGAAGTATGCGCATTACATGCAACTGCTGCGTAAGGTTTCATTTCGTCAATGGCTGATGACTTTATTGTACGTGCCGGTAAAAGGCCTTATGCGTTTTGCATTGCAAATGGTGAAGACTGTTCAGCTGTTTTTTACTCAATTATTCGGTTAATCTTTACGAATTGCAGCCCGCTTTATCCATCATATTAGTCAACTACCACTCTGGTGCATTCATGTACAATTGTGTGCAAAGCATTGTGCAGGAAACTGCAGGGGTGGAGTATGAAATCATATTGATTGACAATAGCCCGCAAGATGGTGCAGCCAATGGGTTGCTTCAATCATTTCCGCAGATTAGATACCAGGCATTACCAGCCAACGAAGGATTTGCCAGAGCCAACAATGCAGGCATTGCTATGGCCAAGAGCGAAACAGTATTGTTGTTGAATACCGATACCATCATTCGGCAAAATGCCATTGGTGTTTGCTTCGAAAGATTGCAACAAAAAGATGAATTGATTGCTGCTGGTGTGCAACTTGAATATGCAGATGGGAGCCCACAGGTCAGCGGGAGTTTTAACCTGACAGGAGGGCTTAATTTTTTAATGGCCATTCCTTATTTCGGCCGGGTGCTGCGTTGGCTCTCCATGCAAATTGGGGTAAAGAAACCCAGCATAGCAGAAGCCGTTTCTGATACTGAAGTAGACTGGATTAGCGGCGCCTTTTTAATGGTAAAAAGGTCTGCTATTCTCCAGGCAGGACCACTTGATCCAGACTTTTTTTTGTACCATGAAGAAAGCGAGTGGTGTGGCCGATTGCAGCAGTACGGAAAACTATGTTTGTATGGCGATTTGCGGGTGACACATTTGGAAGGTGCTTCTGCTAATACTGCTTTCCAGTCAAAGACAAATGCCTACAGCAACCTGTCTGATAGAAAAGGTTTTCAATTGCTGTTGTCCATGATGGTACGCATCAGAAAACAGTTTGGGTTGCACTGGTTTCTATTGCATCTCAGCATTCATTTATTGGCAAGTATTATGGGGGTACCCATTGCTTTTTTACATTCTTTTTTGGGAGGATTTAATCAGCTCAAACAAACATGGGGCTACACAAAAAATGTATGGCGCTTATTGCCTTTTGTGATAACCATCATTCAAAAGCAACCTTTCTTTTATAAAGTGTTGTAGTCAATCAACAACATAAAAAAAGGCTGGATGCTAATGGTAACATCCAGCCTTTTTGTTGCGTTCATGTATTTATGATTCGCTTCTTTTTCTAAAATACTGCATGTACAAACCGAGCAATAACAGCACTAAAACAATAGCAGAAGTAATGGTGGTGATGCTTGATCCCATTTTATAACTCTCCGGCTCAAACTTCAATTCCAGTTTTTGTGTACCGGCGGGCAGGGCTACACCGCGGAGAACGTAGTTCGTTTTTACAATGGGTACTTGTTTGCCATCGGCATAAGCATTCCAGCCACGGCTGTAATAAATTTCGCTGAGCACGGCAAACTGTGGCTTGCCGGCAGTGTTCACTGCATAGCTGATGTCGTTGTTGCGGTATTGCTGCAACTTGATGCTGGCTGTGCTATCCCATTGTGGCAATGCGGCAATTTGCGTTTTGAATGTGTCTTGCACCGCCACGCTGTCTTTCAGGTTGCTGCCTTTGAGGGCATTCATTTCTGCAGCAGCATCTTTTACAAAATCGATATGTTTGGCCAACCAGGCAGCACCAAAAGCATACGGGTTTTGTTGTACTTCGGGGCCTTGCTGACCGGGCACAATAAAGTATTTCGTATCGAGCATACTCAGCACCTGCATGTTGGGACTGCCGCTGCTCAATTGGTATTCAATCAGGTCTTGGTAAATGCTCAGCTTGGCCGGGTGATACCCACCAATAGAACGCACAAACGCTGAAGTCAATGCATCATTAAACACATCGCCGGTTACATTAAACACCCTGAAATGTGGATCAGGATCTTGTTTAATTTGTGTGAGCACCTGATTGAGTGCCGGATTGCTGGATGCCACAAATTGCATGGCTTCTGTGTTGTCGGCTTCTTCAAAGTTGGCATCGTTTAAGTAACGGCGACCAATGGCCAGCAAATCAAATGAACTCAACAAGAGTAATCCTGCCATAGCAATGCGCAGGTTGAGTTTGTTTTTTACAAAAGCAAACAACAACAGGAATCCGGCACCTGCAAAAGCGAGGCTGCGTAAGAAATCGTTCATGAAGAGTTCCTTGCGGTCTTCGCCGGCAGCATTGATGATGGCTTTGGCGGGTTCGGCAATTTGCGGAGCACTCTTGGTGATGGTCGACATCATTTCCTGCTCAGTGCCAGAACGGAAGCTGGCGGTGAAATAGTACAACAACGCCAGCACCAATACGCCACCGGTAAATATGCCCGCCATGCGAACGGTTTTCCATTTGGCAGCAGCATCTTCATTGCCAAACAAAATGGCTTGCAAACCAATCATACCTATCATGGCAAACAACAATTGCGGTACCACCAGTATCATGGCTGGTGCCCGAAACTTGTTGTACATGGGCAAGTAGTTGAACAGGAATGTGTTGAAGCCTTCGAAGTTGCTGCCCCATGCCATGAGTATTGAAAGTACCACAGCGGCCAGTGCCCACCAGCGGTGCTCATTGTTTTTGATGAGCATGCCCAAGGCAAACAACAAACATATAATGGCACCGAGATACACGGGGCCTGACGTAAAAGGTTGATCGCCCCAGTAAGCGGTACCAAAGCGGCTCAATTGTTGTGCCGTTTGTTGGTCGAGCTGGCCCGACTGAAACGCACCCATCAACGCTTCATAAAATTTAGAGTCTTCGCCCAGCGATTCGCTGGCACCACCATTTACGTTGGGCACCAACAAACTTAGCGTTTCGGGCTTGCCATAACTCCAGCGAAAAGCGTACTCAGCATCGAGACCTGAAGAAGCGGCGGCTTTTCCATCGGCCTTAGCTACGGGCAACAGGTTGGCCTTGCCACCACGCATACTTTCTTTACTATAATCGTAAGTGGTAAATAAGTTGACAGCGCTGGTGAGAGCACCAATGCCTGCAGCTGCCAGTGCAATGCTGCCAGCAATAAACATGTGCTTGTATTCACCTGCTTTTATCCAACGAATGACATAAGCGATGGTCATAAACAGCACCACAATCATCATGTAAAAAATGATTTGCAGGTGGTTGTTTACAATGAGGGCTGCGGTAAATGCTGCCGTAAGTGCACCGCCTGCCCAATACTTTTTATTGTATAGTAAAATGAGTGCTCCCAACAGTGCCGGCATCAGCGCCATGGTGATCATTTTGGTATGATGACCAACAGCAATAATGATAGGATCGTAGCTGCAAAATGCAAAGCCAATACTGCCGAGTATTCCTATCCAAGGATTGATGCGCAACACCTGGCTCAGGAAGTAAAAACACACACAGGCCAAAAAGAAATAACTGAATGGCTCGGGCAGGTACAGCGACATGGCTTTGATGATGTGTGCCGGAACGTAGGCATTGCTGGGGAAAGCAATATTGTACGTAGGCATGCCACCAAACAGACTATTGGTCCACAGCGGGAAGACGCCGTTTGCGTCTCTATAATTAAAGGCATCCTGCGCCATGCCTTTCCACTGCGTAAGGTCATGTTGTGCCACGGCTTTGCCTTCGAGGGCTGGCTTGCAATACAGCAGGGTTACTACCAGAAAAATACCGATGGCCAGCAAGTGTGGCAACCATTTTTTGAAATCAATCTTCACCATTTGTTTGTGTATTTAGCACCCGCTGCGGCGGGGCGAGGCAAATTAATAGTATTTTGCCTGCTTTGGCTAATCCACTTTGCTATGAACGGACAGCTGCAAAAAGTACTCATCATCCTCAATACTTGCTTTTGGCTCACGGTGTCGTTTGCCCTGTGGCAACATAGCGGGGGCTTTCCGCAGCAGCTGGTGAGCACGGTAATTGTGTTGGGGGTATTGTCGGTGTTGGCCAACGGTTATTTCTGGGCGCAGTTTTGGTGGAAAAGGAAAAGCCGCCGCACACCGAACAATTGGTTGTTTTTGGCATTTATAGGGCTGTCTTCACTAGCTCAATTGTACCTCCTCATTTTTACCCGCTCATGATACAAGACATCATTCGCAACAAAGCCACCCGGCTCTTCATCATTCTTGGTGGTTTCTTTATTGCCAATGCATTGATAGCTGAATTTATCGGCGTCAAAATCTTTTCATTGGAAAAAACCCTTGGCATGGAGCCCATGAGTTTACGCTTGTTCGGTTCCGACTTTTCTTTCAACCTCACAGCGGGTGTATTGCTTTGGCCGGTGGTATTCATCATGACCGATATCATCAATGAATATTACGGGCAAAAAGGAGTGAAATTTTTGAGTTACCTCACAGCAGGTTTGATTTCGTTTGCTTTTCTCTTGTTCTTTTTTGCTATCAGGCTCACCCCTGCCGATTGGTGGGTAGGCAGCAAAGCCAATGCAGGTGTAAATGATATGCAGGCAGCATATGGCGCAGTATTCGGGCAAGGTTTGTGGATTATCATTGGTTCACTCACCGCCTTTTTGATTGGACAAATTTTGGATGTGCTGGTCTTTCACAAAATCAAAAGCATCACAGGTGAAAAAGCCATTTGGGCCAGGGCAACGGGCAGTACATTAGTGAGCCAACTCATTGACAGTTTTGTGGTGCTGGGCATTGCGTTTTATGTTGGCCCCACGTTAGATCCATCCAACGGCACACCTTGGACATTGAGCATGTTACTCAGCATAGGCACGGGCAACTACATCTACAAATTTGTAGTAGCCATTGTAATGACGCCGGTGATTTACGCCGTACATGCAGCCATTGAAAAATACCTCGGCCACGATTTGGCAGCGCAAATGAAACGTGCTGCTATGCAGCGGTAGGGGCTATTTTGATGCACATATCTTTTTCATAACGAGTTTGTATAAGGTAGGCTCCCTTATTTTGCAGAAAAATTCAAGCACAGTGAATATCAGAATCACTTTATTGGCACTCAGCCTTATATTCTTGAGTGCCTGCAAAATCTTACAGGTAAATGAAACGAAGACAATTGCCAATACCCCTTCGCTCGGTGTAGAGTGGGATTTTACAGGAAAAATTAATCCGGAGTTGCAACCTCAGGTAGATAGTGTGGTGCGCAAAGCCATCGATGATTTCAATGCTAAAAATGGTCAGCTGAAGTTGCACCTCAAGGGTAAAAAAGACAAAGACTTTATTTCGCTGGATTTTACTAGAGTGAGAAAGGTTTCTGCCGGGGGCAAAGCCGCGGGTTATGCAGTTACAACCATCGGGTTGATTGGAGCACCTGTTGCAATGATTGCTGCAGAAGCAGGAGTGGTGATAGCCTTTTGGTATTGGCCCGAGCACGAAGTAACCAGCAGTGCCGACTTGTCGCCCAATATGTCTGCCGAAAAGTATAGCCGCGGTTTAGTAGGCTCACGGGCAGGGGCTTTATTTGCACGCAATTCCCGCCAAATACCCAAAATGCTCAACCGCTATTATCTCAATCTTATGAGGGCATTCAGCATCATCGAAGCCCAACTTATTCAGCATGGGAAAGCACAACCAGCAGGCAAATAAGCCAGGAATTTTTTATCCAAATAAATCCGAACTCAGATAGCGGTCGCCGCGGTCGCAGGCAATAAATACGATGACACCGCTTTCCAGTTCGCTGGCCAGTTGTATGGCTGCAAATGCAGCACCGCCACTACTCATGCCCGAAAAGATGGCTTCTTCTTTGGCCAGTCTTCTCGCCATCAGCGTTGCATCTTGCTGGCTCACATCAATAATGCGGTCCACCCGTGATGGATCATAAATTTTAGGCAGGTATTCCACAGGCCAGCGGCGTATGCCGGGTATCGAAGATTCTTCGGTGGGCTGGCATCCTACAATTTGTATCGCAGGGTTCATTTCTTTCAAAAACATGGAAGTGCCCATGATGGTACCCGTGGTGCCCATGCTACTCACAAAGTGTGTTACGGCACCATCTGTATCCCTTAAAATTTCAGGGCCTGTGGTTTTATAGTGGGCCAAATAATTATCGGGGTTGGCAAACTGATTCAAAATAAAATGCGAACCACTCGCTGCTTTTGCTTCTGCATAGTCACGGCATTTTTCAATGCCTTCCAGCAGCGTTACTTTCGCCCCAAATGCCTCCATGGTCAGCGTCCGTTCCTTGGTGCTGTTGCTGGGCATTACCAATTCAATTTCCAAATTGTACAAGCGGGCTATCATGGCCAATGCAATGCCCGTGTTGCCGCTGGTGGCTTCAATCAACGGCATGCCGGGTCGAATATCGCCCCGCTCCACGGCACTGCGAATCATATTGAGTGCCGGCCGGTCTTTTACGCTGCCGCCAGGGTTGTGGCCTTCCAGTTTTGCGTAAATAGATACGTTGGGGTTGGGGTTGATGTGCTGCAATTTTACCAGGGGGGTATTGCCTACCAAATCGAGAATGCTTGTCATGAGGTTGTTTTTAGTGCTACTAAAAAAATCAGCATGCCTTGGGCAGCTGCCGTTGCAAATAGCAAATTATTCGGCAGCAACCATCCTGCAATCGGAAAAATTGCAGTAATCGTCTTGAAAAATGGCCATCCTTTTACACAATGCCATTTGGCAGGGTATAAAAGCGACGTTAAGGGTCTTTTTTGCCATGCCTGTTTCCCTACCTTTACCGCCCCTCAAAAAAGGCTGACAGTTTGGCTCATTTTCCAACCGAAGCATGATTTTTGGGCAACAGCATTTCAACCATAACCAACACATTGCCTCAGGCACTAATTCGATTATATGTTAGGATTCTTATCGAAAATTTTTGGCGGTAGTAAAAGTGAAAAAGACGTCAAGCAAATTGAACCGCTGGTAGCCAAAATCAACCAGTTTTTCCAGCAATATCAGTCGCTCAGCAACGATGAACTGCGCCACAACACGCAGCTTTTTCGTGCCCGTATTAAAGCCAAACTGGAAAACATCAACGCCGAAATAGCGGCCCAAAAAGAAGCAGCCGAGGCATTGCCTACTGACCAATTGTCGGAGAAAGATGGCATTTACCGCCAGATAGACGAACTGATAAAAGACCGCGACAAGCAAATAGAAGAAGTGCTGCAAGAGATACTGCCCGAAGCATTCGCTACTATTAAAGAAGCAGCCCGCAGGTTTAAAGAAAACACCACGCTGGTATCCAAAGCTACCGAACTCGACCGTCAACTGGCGGGCCGTGGTAAGCAATACATTACCATAGAAGGAGAGAACGCCGTTTTCCAAAATACCTGGACTGCCGCCGGTGGAACCGTTACCTGGAACATGGTGCACTACGATGTGCAGCTGATTGGTGGTATTGTACTGCACCAGGGCAAGATTGCAGAAATGGCCACCGGCGAAGGTAAAACGCTGGTGAGTACCCTGCCTTCCTACCTCAACGCATTGGCCGGCGAAGGCGTACACCTCGTAACGGTGAACGACTATCTGGCCCGTCGTGACTCGGAGTGGAACGGCCCAGTATTTGAGTGGCTGGGTATTACTGTGGATTGCATCGACAAGCACCAGCCCAACAGCGAAGAACGCCGCAATGCCTACCTCGCCGATATTACCTATGGTACCAACAACGAATTTGGTTTCGACTACCTGCGGGATAACATGGTGCACAGCCCCGAAGAAATGGTGCAGCGCAAACACCATTTTGCCATGGTGGATGAGGTGGACAGCGTATTGATTGACGATGCCCGTACACCACTCATCATCAGCGGCCCTGTACCAAAAGGCGATGAACAACAATACCATTTACTGAAACCACGGGTGGCGCAGCTGGTAGAAGAGCAGCGCAAGGTGGTGAACAGCAGCCTTATTGAAGCCAAAAAGAAAATAGCCGAAGGCAACGACGACCCCAAAGACGGTGGATTGGCGCTGATGCGGGCCTACCGTGGTTTGCCCAAAACCGGAGCTCTTATTAAGTTTTTGAGTGAGCCCGGCATCAAGGTAAAACTGCAGAAAACCGAGAACTACTACCTCGCCGATCAGCAAAAGGAAATGCCCAAGGTGGACCAGGGATTGTTCTTTTACATCGATGAAAAAAACAATCAGGTAGACCTTACAGATAAAGGCTTGCAATACATCACCGGTAATGCAGAAGACCCCGAATTTTTTGTACTGCCCGACCTGAGTGTGAAGCTGGCAGCCATTGAAAAAGCCGATGCTACCCCCGAAGAAAAAATGCAGCAAAAAGAAGTGCTGCTGAATGAATATTCTGCCAAAGCCGACCGCATTCATACTGTACAGCAATTGCTGAAAGCATATACCCTGTTTGAAAAAGATGTGGAGTATGTGGTGATGGATGGTGCCGTAAAAATTGTAGACGAACAAACAGGCCGTATCCTCGATGGCCGCCGCTACAGCGATGGCTTGCACCAAGCCATTGAAGCCAAGGAAAATGTGAAGATTGAAGCCGCTACACAAACCTATGCAACCATAACACTGCAAAACTATTTCCGGATGTACCACAAGCTGGCCGGTATGACCGGTACAGCGGAAACGGAAGCCGGTGAATTCTGGGACATTTACAAACTGGATGTGGTAACCATTCCTACCAACGTAAATGTGATTCGGAAAGATCAAGAAGATTTGGTGTACAAAACCAAGCGGGAAAAATTCAATGCGGTAATTGAAGAAATTGAAAAGCTTCGTGCTGCAGGTCGCCCCGTGCTGGTTGGTACTACCGATGTAGCAGTGAGTGAATTGCTTAGCCGGATGCTCACAGTAAAAAAGATTCCGCACAATGTGCTCAACGCCAAGCAGCATGCCCGTGAAGCACAAATTGTAGCCGAAGCAGGTATGCCGGGCAACGTTACCATTGCTACCAACATGGCCGGCCGTGGTACCGATATCAAACTCGGACCTGGTGTAAAAGATGCCGGAGGTTTGGCCATCTTGGGTACCGAACGCCACGATAGCCGCCGGGTAGACCGCCAGTTGCGTGGTCGTGCCGGTCGTCAGGGCGACCCCGGTTCATCGCAGTTTTTTGTAAGCCTCGAAGATGATTTGATGCGGATGTTTGGTAGCGATCGTATTGCTTCGCTCATGGACCGTATGGGCTACAAAGAAGGTGAAGTCATACAGCACAGCATGATTACCAAGAGCATCGAACGTGCTCAGAAAAAAGTAGAAGAAAACAACTTTGGTATCCGTAAGCGTTTGCTGGAATACGATGATGTGATGAACAAACAGCGGAAGGTGATTTATGCCCGCCGTCATCACGCCCTGTTTGGCGAACGCCTGGCGTTGGATATCGACAACGCATTTTTTACCGCTGCTTCCGATACCGTAACAGGCTTCAAAGAGCAAAACGATTATGAAGGCTTTAAATTAGGCGCCATCGTCAATCTGTCTATCGATACCAAAATTTCGGAGCAGGAGTTTGACAAAGACAACGAGAAAGACCTTGCGCAAAAGTTGTACGATGAGGCGATGCAAAACTATCAGCGTAAAAAAGGTGAGATAGCTCGTCAGGCATTGCCGGTATTTAGCAATATTCGTCAGCAGCAGGGTGCTCATATCATGAATGTCATTGTACCATTTACCGATGGTCGCAAAGGCATGCAGGTATTGGCCAACCTCGATAAAACCCTGCAAACACAAGGTGCTGAGCTGGCCAATGCTATGGAACGCAGCGTAGCCCTTGGTTTGATAGATGATTCGTGGAAAGAGCACCTACGTGCCATGGACGACCTGAAGCAAAGCGTACAAACCGCCAGCTACGAACAAAAAGATCCGTTGGTGATTTATAAAATTGAAGCCTTCAATTTGTTTAGCCGCATGGAAAGCGAACTCAACAAAGAGTTGGTACAATTCCTTTGCCATGCAGGTATACCGCTGGAGCAGCAGCAAGACATCCGCGAAGGCCGCGAAGAAAAAACAGACCTGAGCAAACTGCGGGAGCAAAAAACCGAACTTGATAGCCGCGGTGTTGAGGAAATTGGCGGCGATGAGTACCACGATCCCAGTGGCCATGCGGTAAAACAGCAGCCTGTGCAAGTGGGTCCAAAAATTGGTCGCAACGATCCATGCCCATGTGGTAGTGGCAAAAAATACAAACAGTGCCACGGTAGAGATTTATAATCTTCGACTGAAGCAACACAAGAGCCGCTTGCAATACTTGCAGGCGGCTTTTTTATGGTCAAATGGTTAAATGGTCATTTATCGGTTGGTGAATGGGCAAAAGCGCAAAGGCGAACAAAGAATACTTAACTCCTTTGCATAATTCGAGTCCTTCGCTTAATTCGTGTAATTCGTGTTACCTATTTTCGCAGCATGCTGAGCAAGCTACATATCCGCAATTATGCCATTATAGATGAGCTGACGATTGAATTTCAACCGGGATTCAACATCATTACGGGTGAAACCGGTGCCGGTAAAAGTATTTTGATGGGTGCCCTTGGTTTGGTGCTGGGCGACCGTGCCGATAGCGCCGTTTTGTTTACCACCACAGAAAAATGTGTGGTTGAAGCCAGCTTTCAACCTACAGATAAAGCTGCCATGCTGGCTTTGTTGCAAGCCAACGATTTGGATGAAGACAATCAACTGGTGGTACGCCGCGAAATAAGTACGGCCGGCAAAAGCAGAAGTTTTATTAATGATACGCCGGTAACGTTGCAGGTGCTGCGCCAGTTTGCTGGTATATTGGTCGATTTGCATCGTCAGTTTGATACACTCGAATTGGGTGAAGACGATTTTCAACGCAAAGTGATTGATGCACTGGCGGGCACTGCCACGCTACTGCAACAGTATCAGCGACACTACCAGTTATTTGCACAAGCCCAAAGTACGTTGCAGCAACTACAAGCCCGGCAACAGCAGGTGAGTAAAGAACTCGACTATCACCGCTTCCTGTTTACAGAACTGGAAGAAGCCGCTTTTTCTCCGAATGAGATAGAAGAGGCCGAAACAGAAATACAAGTACTGTCGAATGCGGAAAGCATCAAGCAGGTGCTGGCTTCGGCAGCCTTTACCATGCAAAATGGCGATGCGCCGGTAACCGTACAGGTAAAAACGGTGGTGCAACAATTGCAGCAATTGAAAACCCGTCCTGAAGGGTTGGATGCCTTGCAAGAGCGGCTGCAATCGGCCCTGGTAGAACTGAAAGACATAGCGGCAGAGTTGGAAAGCATGGAAGAAAACGTGCAGATGGATGCAGAACGGCTGGCGCATTTGTCGGACCGGATAAACATGGGCAACAAACTGCTGAAAAAACACAACGTACTTACTACAAATGAGTTGCTGGCCATTCAGCAGGAGCTGGATGCATCGCTGCAGGCCGTTACCAATTTGAGTGAGCAAATTGAGCAATGGCAACAAGCACAGGATGCGGCATTGCAATTGGTACGCAAAACAGGAAAAGAGCTTACCGCTTTGCGGAGCAAGGCTTTGGCCAACTTTGAAACAGCAATAAAAGCTTTGCTGCAACAAGTAGGCATGCCCAATGCAGCGCTAAAAGTAAAATTAGAACCATTGGCTACTCCGGCACTGCATGGCTTGGATGCCATTCAGTTTTTGTTTGATGCCAACAAAAGCGGTCGTTTTGAACCGCTGGAAAAAGTAGCGAGTGGCGGCGAACTTAGCCGACTGATGCTGAGCATAAAAAGTTTGGTAGCAGGTGGCTTAAATATGCCTACGTTAATCTTCGATGAAATTGACTCAGGCATTAGTGGGGAGGCTGCACGACAAGTCGGTATCATCATGCAATCATTGGCGCAAAAGCACCAGCTGATTGCTATTACCCACCAGCCTCAAATTGCAGCCCGTGCCGGTGCGCATTACTTTGTGTACAAGCAAGAAAAAAACAACGCTATTAAAACAGGGGTAAGAGTGCTGAGCACAGATGAACGGATTCAAACCATTGCACACATGCTGAGTGGCAATGAGCATACCGAAGCTTCTGCCAAAATAGCCCGTGAAATGCTGGGCGCTTTGTAAGCAACTGCGTAAATAACCGTCCGTGAAAAGAATCATTCGTTACATATTGGTGCTCCCATTGGCATTACTGGCTACTTATTGGCTGGCGGGTAAGTATGGCGATTCGTTGGAAGAACCTGTTCGAAAATTATTGTTTGCCGCCAAAGGCGATTCTATTCCTAATTATGCGCCGGAGTTTGTTGATGAAAAAGGGATACCCTACGTAGTGTATGCTACGGAAAACGGCATTACACCCGGCAAGCAATACAACGCTACCATTGTGGCCAACTATGCATTGGAGTATGCTAATCAATATGAGGCTACAAAAGATGCAGCCCTAAAAAAATCATTCATGCATTGTGTGCAGTGGCTTATGGCCAATGCTACTGTGCAAGGCGATACAGCATTGTACACATACCCATGGCGGCAAGCATGGTACCCCGCTATACCAGCGCCATACACCAGCGGCATGACGAGTGGCATGGTGTTGCAGGTATTACTTAAAGCGCAGCAATTACAACCCGATACCAGCTATGCCACACTTGGCCGGCAATTGGTAAACGGCTGCTTTCGTACTATTGATAGCGGTGGCTTTACCATACAAGAACCACAGGGCTGGTGGTACGAAGAGCTTGCAGCTCCGGGTGTGGCTACACCCCGCATTCTCGACGGGCACATTTTCACCATTATTGGATTGCTGCAATACCGCAATGCAAAGCAAGATACCATGGCCGCTATTGCAGCAGAAATGGGGCTTCAATCGCTGCGGTACTATTTACCATTCTACGATGCTGGCAACGGCAACATGTACTACGACCATTTGCATAAACCTGCAGACCGTAAGTATAAAAAAGTAATTACGGGTCAAATGCAAACCTTGTTTGAGCTTACGGGTGACAGCATTTATCTGCAATACCAACAGCGTTGGACAGCCCCCATGAAAAAGCATTACCTGCAACGGATGTATACAGAAGGCAATAAAACTGCGTGGATTATTGTGCTGGCCCTGCTACTGGCAAGCTGGCTCAGTTTTTATGCATTGCTAAAAGCATTTATCCGCAGAAAAATGAAAAAGCACCGTAAATAAAAAAAACCGGCTCAACACTGAGCCGGTTTTTTTGTGGGTAAGACAGGACGCTGGATTAACGCAGTGTGATTTCTTTTACAACACCATCTTTTGTAATGGTGGCTTTATTATCGCAGGTACCATTGCCAAAGTTGAGCACGGCAGTCTGATCGTTGCGGGTCACTTTTACCACGCCTTTGTCTTTCCAGCGGCAGGTAGCAGCCTTATGCAGCGGCTCCATAATCTGGCGGCTCCAGGTGGTGGTAATATTGCGGCGGAATGTTTCTCCACGGGCACCACCGGTAATATTCCATTCGTCATCACGAGGGAAGAGTGGAGTACCCAAGCCTGCAACTTGTGTAATGGTATGCTCAGCATTCCATTTTACATAGCTACCGTTGGGGCGGGTGAGTTTGCCATTTTGTACCAGTCGGCTCATTACTAATACGGCAGATGTGCTGTTGTTTCTAATCACATGGCGTCCCTCCACTTTTACTGAATCAACATAGTAATTGTTGAATTCGGTAACGGCTTGTGCACCCGGTGCTACCAATGGTTTGCTGTATACAGTAATGATTTTTCCGCTGCGCAATTTTCCGTCGCGGCCTTTGCAGCCAGTGCCATAATCAATAGTAATGGTTTTGGGAAAAACACCCGGGTCTTTTGGAACTACGGTAATGGTAAAACAGCGGTTGGCGGGATTGTTGGGGTCGTAGGTTACATCGCCTTCCAATAGTGGCAGGTCGCTGTTGCCGCCGGTGTTGGCGCCACCAAACAATTCAATTTGTCCCAAGCCGGCTTCGGCATCAGCGCCCATGGCCTGGTCGCCTACATCGCCAAAGGTTACTTCGGCTTCGGCATCGTCTTCAGTGGCTTCAAAAGTGAGTGTGCTGGCATCTTCAGTTTCGGTGCCGTTGTTTATTTGTTTCTGACAGCTGGTAAGGGTAGCTGTGGCAAAAAGCAGTGTTGCAGCGAGGGCAAGTTGCAGTGGCTTGCGTATCATTTAAATTGGTTTTTGTGCTAATGGGACTGAGGGCTTTCTTTAGGGTTTAAATTTTGCCAAAAAAAAGATAAAAAACATTTTTTGACGCTTGGGCTATCCAAATGCTGCCGTAATGGTTTGCCTTATTTTCGCCGCATGATGCTTATTGATACACATACTCATTTGTACCAGCCTGCTTTCGATAATGACCGTGCCGACATGATTGCCCGTGCCAAAGCCATTGGTGTTTCCCGGTTTTATATGCCCGGTATTGATAGCGAAGTAATACAGCGAATGGAAGAAGTGGAGCAGGCTTTTCCTGAGTGTATCATGATGCCCGGCCTGCACCCTTGTTCGGTAAAAGAAAACTATCTGGATGAGCTGGCGATTGTGGCCCGGCAACTGGAGCAGCGGGCATTTCCAGCGTTGGGCGAAATTGGTCTCGATTACTATTGGGATAAAACCTTTGCCAATGAGCAGGTTGATGCCTTTCACCGGCAAATAGAAATGGCCTTGCAATATGAACTGCCCATCGTTATTCATACCCGCAATGCCATGCAGGAAACTATTGATTTGGTAAAGCAGTATAAAAGCCGTGGACTCAGGGGCATTTTTCATTGTTTTAGCGGCAGCTACGAGAGTGCCGTACAAATCATTGACCTCGGATTTTTGCTGGGCATTGGGGGAGTGGTTACGTATAAAAATGCCGGCTTGCCAGAGGTGCTGGCCAAGCTGCCACTGGAGCATATTGTGCTTGAAACAGATGCTCCGTATTTAACGCCGGTGCCTTTTAGGGGCAAGCGTAATGAAAGCAGCTACCTGCAATATGTGGTGAGCACATTGGCACAGGTGTACGGTGTGGAAGCCGAGGCTATTGCCACAGCTACCACCACCAATGCACAGCAATTGTTTAAATACTAATGACCGCTAAACTGCGCTTTGCGTTTTTCTAAAAATGCCGTGGCACCTTCCTTGGCATCAGCGGTATCAAAGAGTTCGCCAAAGAGGGTGACTTCTTTTGCCAGGCCTTCTTCTGGCGCAAACGATGCGGTGTTGACCAAATCAATAATGCGGGAAATAGCCAGCGGGGCCTTTGCAATGATGGTTTGTAACAAAGCCTTTGTTTGAGAAAGCAAATCTTCAGGAGTTGTTACATGATTCACCAAGCCCAATTGTTGCGCTTCTGCAGCATTAATCATGTTGCCGGTCATGAGTAGTTCCATGGCTTTGCCTTTACCAATGAGTTGCACCAAACGCTGTGTACCACCGTAGCCGGGTATTAAACCTAGGTTTACTTCGGGCTGGCCAAATTTGGCATTATCTGATGCCAGTCGAAAATGACAGGCCATGGCCAGTTCGCAACCGCCGCCCAGTGCAAAACCATTTACAGCAGCTACAATAGGTTTAGGCGAATTTTCAATCGTTGAAAATACAAGGTCCTGCCCCCGCTGTGCAAGTGCTGCGCCGGCACTGGCATCCAACGCTACAAATTCGCTGATGTCGGCACCGGCTACAAATGCCTTGGCACCCGCACCGGTTATGATGGCTGCTTTTACTTCTGGATTGGTGTACACTTCTGCCAACGCCAGCCCCAATTCGGTAATTACTTCCTTGTTGAGGGCATTCAGTTTTTCGGGCCGGTTGATGGTGATGGTAAGGATATTTTCGGCTATCTCCGTAAGCAATTGTTGGTACATAAATTTTTTTTTCAAACCTACAGCAACAGGCCGAAGACACAAAAGGCAGGTTTTGTTTAACTAACGTCGTTTTTTACCAAACAGTTGATTGTTTTTTACACTGAAAGGATGAACTTTCGCGGGTTAACATTCGATTTGCCTGTTCCTTTGCGCCAGCCTGATTGAAAGCAGAAGAGCAGCATTCACCAAACATCAACCCATGAAGACTTTCGAGCACGTAGATTGTAGCCGTTGCGATAAAAGACAAAGCTCTGTTTTTTGCAATACTCACGGTGAACCATTAGAAAATTTAAGTGATTCTAAAACGTGCTCAGTTTACAAAAAGGGTCAGGTTATTTTTCATGAAGGTGGTCATCCATTTGGTGTTTATTGTGTGAATAAAGGCAAAATAAAACTCTCGATTATTGGCGATGAAGGCAAAGAGCAAATTGTACGCCTTGCCCGTGACGGCGATGTACTCGGCTACCGCAGCATGCTGGTAAATGAGCGGTACAATGCCACAGCCACTGTACTCGAAGATTCGCAAGTGTGCTTTATTCCCCGCGAAATTTTCATGAAAACTTTGCGCAGCGACTCATCGCTGAGTTTTGAAATGATGAAACTGCTGAGCAACCAACTTAGAGAAGCAGAGGTAAAGCTGACCCACCTGGCGCAAAAGCCTGTACGGGAAAGACTGGCCGAAACACTACTCTTTTTGAAAGAAACCTATGGTTACGAGCCTGATAGCACACAAATAGCAGTACAACTTACCCGTGAAGAAATTGCCAACCTGGTTGGTACAGCCACAGAAACCGCCATTCGCTTGCTGAGCGAACTCAATAAGGAAGGAGTGATTGAACTTTCAGGTAAAAAAATATCGATTAAAGATGTTCGTGAACTATCTAGGGTAGCCAACTTAAATGATTGACTACTGACAATACAACGCCTTGCCAGCCATAGAAAAGAGAAGCTTTTGCTTCTCTTTTTTTGTTGAAGCACCCCGAGGCAGAACTGATAAAAATCATAATGAAAATTGAGTGCAGTCATGCAGCACTTGCTTTTGCCAACATAGTTTCGTATCAAGCTAAACTATTTGTTATGATGGCATCCCACCTGGTAGAAGTGAATGAATTAACGCCACCGCAACTGTGTCATTACATAGAACAAAAGCATTATGCCCCCATCCGTCAATCGTTGATAACCTTGGCGGAATATTCGAATCTGATGCAGCACTCCGATGTAGAGCCCGATAAGCTCAGCGTTGGTCATATGCTGTTTGGCCGATTGAAAGAAGAAATGGAACAAGTCATCAGAAATGACAGCATGATTCTTTTTCCCCTGATAGCACAGGCCGATGCCAAGGGTAGAATCAGAGAAGCAACGATACCCGCACAAATGATTCGGGATAAGAATAAAAAAATTCTCAGCCTCTTAGAAAAGCTTCGCCTCATTGCCAACAACTTTATACTCAAACCAGAATGGGATACAGACACCCGCCTGTTTTTTGAAGAGTTGTTTAGCCTTGATCAGCTTATTACACAAGCCATTTACCTGAAAGAAAATGTTTTGCTGCCCCGTATTCAAAAAGCATCGGAGCAGGCCGGTTAAATACCTATTAACGATTGATAGCCATTCTGTAGAGTTGAGTGGTTCCTTCAGTAAACAGCCGGCACCTTATAACCGGCTGTTTCTTTTACAACAACAAAAAGCCCAACGCAGCAGCAATACTTATGGATACAGCAACCCAAACGGAAGTTTCCTGTTTTCATTGCGGCGAAGATTTGCCCGCACAGCCTATTCAATACGACGATAAAAATTTTTGCTGCGCCGGTTGTAAAACTGTGTATCAGGTGCTCAACCAACACGGCCTCTGCGACTATTACGACCGCTCCGAAAAACCCGGCATTAACCAGCGGGTGCAGGTGCGCAAAGACAAGTTTGCCTTTCTGGAAAATGAAGACATCCGTCAAAAGCTGGTACAGTTTTCAGATGGCGAACAAACGCAAGTGATTTTTTACCTGCCACAAATGCACTGCGCCAGTTGCCTGTGGCTGCTGGAGCATTTGTATAAAATGGATGCAGGCATTTCGCACAGCCGAGTCGATTTTCCGAAAAAAGAAGTGTCGGTACTGTTCAACGAAAAGAAAATTTCATTGCGCAAAGTAGCGGAAATCCTTACCAGCATTGGCTATGAACCACACATCAGCCTTAACGATTTAGGAAAAAAGCCCCGCAACCTTTTCAACCGGGAACGTATTTATAAACTGGGAGTGGCCGGCTTTTGCTTTGGCAACATTATGATGATGAGCTTTCCGGAATATGTTGGGCTCGATGGCGTAAAAGAAGCATATGATTTAACGCCGGTTTTTCGCTACCTCAACCTGTTATTGAGTTTGCCCGTTTTATTCTATAGTGCGTCCGAATTTTTCATTAGCGGTTGGGCAGGTTTAAAAAATCGTTTCCTCAATATTGATGCGCCCATTGCGCTGGCCATACTCATTACTTTTTCACGAAGCGTCTACGAAATTTTTTCGGGTACCGGTGCCGGCTATCTCGATAGCATGAGTGGCATTGTGTTCTTTATGCTCATTGGTCGGATACTGCAAGACCGCACCCAGCAATCACTGAGTTTCGATAGAGATTATACCTCTTATTTTCCTATAGCCGTAAATAAGCTAATGGATGGCAAAGAAGTGCCGGTGCCACTGCCCGAATTACGCAATGGCGACAGCATTATTATCCATAGCCACGAAATCATTCCGGCAGATGGTATTTTAGTAAGGGGCGAAGCAGCTATTGATTACAGTTTTGTTACCGGTGAAAGTGTACCCGTTGAAAAAAAGATCAGCGAAATTATATATGCCGGAGGCCGCCAAATGGCTGGTAAAATAGAGCTGCTGTTGGTGAAAGATGTGAGCCAGAGCTACCTCACCAATTTGTGGAATAAAGAAAGTATGCGGAGCGAAGACAGCAATCAGGATTCGTGGGTGCATCCGGTGAGTCGCTACTTTACTGTGGTGCTGTTTACGCTTACTGCCATTGCAGGCATTTACTGGTGGATAAATGACCCTACGAAAATGTGGCCAGCCATCACAACTGCTTTAATTGTAGCATGCCCCTGCACTTTGCTGCTCAGCAATTCATTTACCAACGGGCATGTAATACGGGCATTCGACCGTGCAGGCATGTATGTACGCAATGCTGCCGTGGTAGAGCGGTTGGTAAAAATTACTACGGTAGTATTCGACAAAACTGGTACGTTGACCGATGGCCGTCAGTTTGACATTAACTATAAAGGAGATACGCTTGACGAACAACTTCGCCAATTGCTGGCTTCGGTAGCGGCGCAAACACAACACCCGCTTAGTAAAGCGGTGCTACAATACCTGCAGGTAAAACCTCAGCCATTGCAACATGTGAAAGAGCATGCAGGCCGTGGGGTAGAGGCGTGGGTAAATGACCAATACATCAAACTGGGTAGCCCCATGTTTGTATGGGGGCAAGATCATTTCGACCGCAATACTTCTGTTGTAGCCTGGAAGTTGGATGATGGTCGTCAGGGCCTGTTCTTGCTGAAAAACCACTACCGGAATGGATTGGATAAAATGCTGAAAAAACTGCTGCACAATAAAAAAACAGCAGTACTGAGTGGCGACAATGATGCTGAAAAGAACAACATTCTGCAATTGCTGGGCAAGCCAGCCGATGTAAAATTCAATCAGGCACCTGCCGACAAGCTGGCATATATAGAGGCACTGAAGCTCAACGGTGAGTATGTACTGATGGTGGGCGATGGCCTCAATGATGCGGGTGCGTTGAAAGTGGCCAATGTGGGCATTGCTGTTACGGATGATGTCAATAATTTTTCACCCGGTTGCGATGCCATTTTGGATGCCGGTAAGCTGGAAAAATTGCATGCCTTTGTAGCCATGGCACACCGTGGCCGTAAAGTGGTGATTGGTTCTTTCATCATATCACTGCTGTACAATGTTGTGGGTTTATCCATTGCTTTTCAGGGAATGATGAGCCCGTTGGTGGCAGCCATTTTAATGCCATCCAGCAGTATATCCATTATCATCATCACCTGGCTGGGTATAGAAACCGGCCGCAGAAAGTTAGGTTCTACCAATAAAACGCAGCGCAGGAACTAAAGTAACCTATATTGTTGAAGCAAAAGAGAAAGAGAAGGTATCTCGATTGCACGTTGTGACTAAAACATGACAAAAATCATAGCACACAGTGAGTGCTATCATCCAACAGCGTAGTGTGTCCAAATAGTTTTGACCCCGTTCCATAGCCCACCAACCACTCTCTTTAATCGTAAATCAATCCGCATAGCGATGGCAGTAATACTTATACTCCTTGGAGCCAGCATTTTAGTAGCAGGTGGTTTTCTGGTAGCCTTTTTAGTAAGTGCCAAAAGCGGTCAGTTTGATGACAGCTACGGCCCACCCATGCGTATGCTGTACGACGATCAACCAACAACAAAACTCTAATTACATCAAATATGCAACAACCACTTGAGAGATTCGCTTATGACAACAGGCTTGTAAAAGCCTTTGCCTACGCAACCATTATCTGGGGATTGGTGGGTATGCTCGTTGGATTGCTCATTGCATTCCAAATTGCATTTCCTGCACTCAACTTCGACATGGCTTACACCACATTTGGCAGGGTAAGGCCGGTACACACCAATGCGGTGATTTTCGCATTTGTAGGTAACGCCATTTACATGACCATTTATTATGCATTGCCACGGTTGATGAAGGCATCCATGTATAGCCCTAAGCTAGGCTGGATACACTTTTGGGGCTGGCAGGCCATTATTGTAGCTGCTGCGGTTACACTGCTGGCAGGCTACACTTCGGGTAAAGAATACGCCGAACTGGAATGGCCCATCGACATTGCCATTACACTTGTTTGGGTGGTGTTTGGTATTAATATGTTCATGACCATTATTCAGCGTCGTGAACGGCACATGTATGTAGCTGTTTGGTTTTGGATAGCCACCTGGGTTACTGTGGCCATGTTGCATATTGTCAACTCTTTCGAACTGCCTTTTAGTGCATTAAAAAGTTACAGCTGGTATGCAGGTGTGCAAGATGCGCTGGTGCAGTGGTGGTATGGTCACAATGCGGTAGCGTTTTTCCTTACCACGCCTTTCATTGGTGTGATGTATTACTTTGTACCAAAGGCGGCTAATCGCCCGGTATACAGTTACCGTTGGAGTATCATACACTTTTGGGCGTTGATTTTCTTGTACATCTGGGCTGGTCCGCACCACCTGTTATATACTTCGCTACCCGATTGGGCACAGAGCCTCGGTACCGTGTTTAGTGTTATGCTCATTTTCCCATCTTGGGCTGGTATGCTCAATGGCTTGATGACCTTGCGTGGAGCCTGGGATAAAGTACGTGAAGAACCCATTCTGAAATTTTTTGTAGTGGCGCTTACCTGCTATGGTATGAGCACTTTTGAAGGCCCAATGCTGAGCCTGAAAAACGTAAACGCCATTTCGCACTTTACCGACTGGACTGTTGCACACGTACACGTAGGTGCGTTGGGCTGGAACGGCTTCCTCACTTTTGGTGCCCTGTATTTTTTGGTGCCCCGCTTGTGGAATACACCTTTGTATAGCAAGAAGATGGCTGCACAACATTTCTGGATTGGTACCCTCGGTATAATTCTCTACGCCATCCCCATGTACTGGGCTGGTTTCTCTCAGGCTTTGATGTGGAAAGAGTTTACACCAGAAGGCACTTTGAAATATCAGTTTCTGCAAACGGTAACCAACATTCGCCCCATGTACATTTTGCGTGGCGTAGGTGGTACGTTGTACTTCATTGGTTTCCTTATGCTTGTTGTAAACATTTGGAAAACCATTGCTGCTGGCAAATTCGTTCCTACAGAATATGGCGAAGCACCTGCACTCGAAAAGAATTTTGTACCACATGGCGGTTACAGTTTCTGGCACTCCTGGATTGAGCGTCGCCCTGTACAAATGCTGATTGTGAGCCTCGTAGTAGTAGCCATTGGTGGTTTGCTCGAACTCATTCCTACATTCCTCATTAAATCAAACGTACCCACCATTGCTTCGGTAAAACCATATACTCCGTTGGAGTTGGAAGGTCGTGACATCTATGTTCGTGAAGGTTGCTATACCTGTCACTCACAAATGGTGCGTCCCTTCCGCGATGAAGTGGCCCGCTATGGCGAATACAGCAAGGCCGGCGAGTTTGTGTACGATCACCCATTTCAGTGGGGTAGTAAAAGAACAGGCCCAGATTTGCACCGCATTGGTGGCAAGTATCCTGATAGCTGGCACTACAACCACATGATGAAGCCAACGCTGATGAGCCCTGGTAGTTTGATGCCGAATTATCCCTGGTTGCTCGATGATGATTTGGATACATCCTTAACCGGTGCCAAAATCAGGGCCATGCAAACATTGGGTGTGCCATATCCTGCAGGATACGATCAGATAGCGGTAGCCGACCTGAATAAGCAAGCTGCACAAATAGCTGATGGTTTGAAAAAGGATAAGATCAATACAGCACCCAACAAGGAAATTGTTGCTTTGATTGCTTACTTGCAACGTTTGGGTAAAGACATTAAAGTGAAAGACGAAACCGTAGTCATTAAATAAGCAGTTATGAAATTTATCAATTATCTGCAGAGCATAACCGGTGTGTCTATTTACCCTTTAATCGGTTTGCTGTTGTTTGTAACCTTTTTTATTGGCGTTGCATTTTATGTGTACGGAGCCGATAAAAAAAGCTGGCAGCAAAAAAGTAAACTGCCATTAGATAACTAACATCATTCACCCATCGAATACTTTAGTATATGAGGCTTAAAACATTCAATTATAAATGGCTCGCCATGTTTGGCGGAATGCTGCTGCTGGCGCAGGTAGCAGAAGCGCAACCCAAAGAACCCAGCACCCTCAGCAATCCGCTGGCACAGGTGATGGTACTGATAATGGTGATGCTGGCATTAGCCATAGCCCTGCTGGGCAATGTGGTAAATAATGCCGCCGATTTATTCAGAACAAAACTGCGGAAAGCCCGTGCCGAAAAAAACAGCGGCAATGCAGCTACCGTTATACTGTTGCTGGGTGCCGGTTTGCTGGCTTCCATCACGGGCAATGCTCAAGCCGCAGCCGATGCTGCTGCTACAGCTGCACCTGCAGTAGACAATAGCATCAACGGTTTGTCGCCCTTCACCTTTTACATGATGGTGTCGGTTATAGCAGTAGAAATTATCATTCTGGTGGTATTGGTGTATCAGTTGAAATTTCTTGTTGGTATTGAATCGAAAAAAGTAACAGCAGCAACAGTTGATGCAGTAGCAGCACCCAAAGTAAGCTGGTGGGACAAAATCAATAAATCGGCTAAGATTGAAGAAGAAGCAGCCATTGACCTGAGCCATGATTATGATGGTATTAGCGAACTGGACAATAAACTTCCACCATGGTGGATTGCCGCTTTTGCACTCACCATTTTGTTCTCCGTTGTGTATCTGTATCGTTATCATGTTTCTCACACTGCGCCTTTGCAAATTGAAGAACTGCAAATAGCCATGAAGCAAGCCGAAGAAGAGAAGGCAGCATACCTGGCAAAAACATCGAGCAACGTAGATGAAAACTCAGTGGTGATGCTGGATGCAGGTGCCATAGCTTCCGGTAAATCTTTGTTTGCTGCAAACTGTATAGCCTGCCACGGCACCGCCGGTGAAGGCAATGCTGTTGGGCCAAACCTTACCGATAATTACTGGATACATGGTGGCGATATTAAAGATGTATTTAAGAGTATTAAATATGGTTGGGTAGAAAAAGGCATGCGTAGTTGGAAAGAAGATTTTTCTCCCATGCAAATGGCACAGCTGGCCAGTTATGTAAAATCACTTAAAGGCACCAACCCGCCCAATGCCAAAGAGCCTCAAGGAGAATTATATGATGAAAATCAGGCCGCTGGTGCAACCAGTGTGACTGATAGCACGGCTGCCGCAGCTCCTGCTAAATAGCTTTGACACACGAATGCCTCAAGCCGGCATTCATACCAGATTATGAGTACAGAAAAATCAACCGTTGAGCAGTTAGAAGAGTCGTTTCGCGACAGGATGCCATCTGTAACCAAGGACGGAAAACGGAATTGGATTTATGCATGGCAGCCAAAAGGAAAATGGTACACCCGCCGTACCGTGCTGAGTGTGCTGTATGTGGTGCTGTTTTTTGCTTTGCCTTTTATAAAAATAAATGGTAATCCTGCGCTACAGATAAATTTGGTTGAAGGGAAGTTCTCGATTTTCGGTATGATTTTTTGGCCTCAGGATTTTTTCATCTTTGGCGTAGGCATGGTAACCATGGTAATTTTTATTTACCTGTTTACCATGATCTATGGCCGGGTTTTTTGCGGTTGGGCTTGCCCGCAAACTATTTTCATGGAAATGATTTTCCGTAGAATGGAGTGGATGGTTGAAGGCAATCCTAATGAACAACGCAAACTGAATAATGGCCCCTGGAATGGTAATAAAATTGTTCGCAAAACACTAAAGCATTTTCTGTTTTTTGCTTTCTCTTTTTTAATTGCGAATACATTTCTGGCTTACATAATTGGTGTTGAGGATTTATTCAAAATCATTCAGGAGCCGGTAACACAACATGTTGGCGGATTTATTGCCCTCGTCATTTTTACCCTTGCTTTTTATGGCGTGTATGCTTTTGCCCGTGAAATTATCTGTACCGTTATTTGCCCGTATGGCCGATTGCAAAGTGTGTTGCTCGATCATAACTCTATGATTGTTGCATACGATTACAACCGTGGTGAACCTCGTGGCAAAGGCCGTCGTACGGAAGAAAATAAACTTGGCGATTGTATTGATTGTAAGCAATGCGTGGTGGTTTGCCCCACTGGTATTGATATCAGAAATGGCACGCAATTGGAATGTATCAACTGTACCGCTTGTATTGATGCCTGCGATAATGTGATGGATAAAGTGGGGTCGCCCAGAGGATTAATACGCTACGCCAGCGAAGCACAGCTGGCCGATAATCAGCCATTCAAGTTTACAGGCCGCATGAAGTTTTACTCGGTGGTGCTGGTATTGCTGTTGGCAGGTTTAACAACGCTCTTGCTTACCCGCAACGATGTGGACGTAACATTGCTACGGGCCCGTGGCCAACTCTTTCAGGAGGTAGGAAAAGATAGTTTGAGTAATTTGTACCACCTGAACATGGTGAACAAAACCGTGAAAGATATTGACGTGGTATTAAAGGTGGAAGAACTGCCCGGCGTCATCAAACTGGTAGGTGGCCATCAGCTCCATACACCGGCAGAAGGACAAGCGGAAAGCACGTTCTTTTTGGTGCTGCCCAAGTCGGCCATTAAACGCCGCGACACTGATGTAAAAATTGGTGTGTATAAAGACGGAAAACGAATCAGAACAGTGAAGACCAGCTTCCTGGGATACACTGAATAAAACATCAAGCCTATGACCATCAAATGGAACTGGGGAACCAAAATATTTTTGGTGTACACAGGATTTGTGGTATTCATGCTCGGCATGGTTTACCTGTGTACCCGCCAGAATTACGATCTGGTATCTACCGATTACTACGCACAAGAACTGAAATACCAGCAAGTGATTGATGGCAAAAACAACGCCAATCAATTGGGCAAAGCCATGACCATAGCTGCAACTGATAATGGTGTAGCCGTGCAATTGCCGGTGGCTGCTGTAGAAGGTGAAGGTGAATTACATTTTTACCGCCCCGACAATGCCAGCTACGATTTTAAAGTGCCTGTAAAAGGCGATGGATTAGTGAACATTCCTGCCAATCAATTGAAGACTGGTAAGTACACGGTGAAAGCTAGATATCAGTACGCAGGTAAGCCGTATTACAACGAGGTAATTTATTACGCACCATAATCTTTTTGAACATGGATGCCTTGTACCTCAGCGCTTTGGTTTTAGGACTGGCCGGTAGCCTGCATTGTGTAGGCATGTGCGGTCCTATTGCTTTATCGCTGCCGTTTGCTTCGGCCAATGGATGGGGTAGAGGTATGGGCATACTTGCCTACTTCGGCGGCAAAACATTTACCTACGCGGCATTGGGTGCTTTGTTTGGTATTGTTGGCCAGCAACTGGTGCTGGCCGGATGGCAGCAGGCACTGAGTTTGGTGCTGGGCGTTGCCATGTTGTTTTTTGCGATTGTGACCATTTTCAAACCCGCCATATTCCACAGTAATCAGCTTACCATTTACATGGGTAACAAACTATCGCCGCTCATGGGAGCCATGATGGGTAAGCGGGCCTACTCTGCCACTTTTGTGCTGGGTATGCTCAACGGTTTGTTGCCTTGTGGATTGGTGTATGTTGCATTGAGTGCAGCAGTAGCAACCGGTAGCGTAGTATCGGCTGCTGCATTTATGTCGGTGTTTGGCATAGCCACGGCACCGCTTATGTTGTTCCTGTTATTATTTGCTGCGCAGTTGAGTGCCAAGTATCGCAGTAAGATGCGGCAATGGCTGCCTGTGTTTACCGGCATTGTAGCCATTCTGCTTATTCTTCGTGGGCTCGATTTGGGCATACCATACATTTCGCCAGCATTAGACGGACTGCCCGCCGCCAGCAGAGGCGCCGAAACAATTCCTTGCCACGAATAAAGAGATTATTCTTTCTTTCGGACTTCCCGTCTTCCCGACTTTCGGTCTTCTCTAAAAACTCCGATGCTCCTTCACCCATGCCAAAATGAAATCGGCAATATCATGTGTATTGGTGCCGGGCTGAAAGAGTTTGCCAACACCCATGTCTTGCAGGGTTTTGCTATCGTCATCAGGAATGATGCCGCCGCCGGTAAGCAGTACATCGTGCATGCCTTTTTCATCCATCAGGCTTTTGATGCGGGGAAAAACGGTCATGTGAGCACCGCTCAAAATGCTCACACCAATGGCATCCACGTCTTCTTGCAATGCAGCGTTTACCACCATCTCAGGCGTTTGGCGCAGGCCGGTATAAATCACTTCCATGCCGGCATCCCGCAGGGCAGTGGCAATAATTTTCGCTCCTCTGTCGTGGCCGTCTAATCCTACTTTGGCTACCAGTACCCGTATTGGTCTGTTCATGATGTACAGTTTTTATGCAGCAGCAACATGCTCACTCAGCAGGTTGCAATCGTTGTGTGCTGTTGTTACAAAGCTGCACAAAGGTAGGAGGCCAACTGCTTTCCGCCATTGCATTTACCCGCTGCTTCATTGCTTTCACCACAAATGGTCATCGCTGAAATGCGGCTACTGTCCAGCTATTTTACCTTTTAACCGATTTTGCCCGGGGAATACCGATTTTGTAGCAATTTGTCCACCAATTAAATATTCCTCTATGAGATCTACAACACAATGGTTGCTACCGGCAGCATTGTTGCTGAGCATGACTAGCATGGCACAGCGCAATGATAAAACGGCCGTAGTTGCCCCTCCGGCCGCAGCGGCAGACACCGCTAAAAAGGCTGCTCCCAAACCACTTTCTATTGCCGACAAAATCAAGTCGAGTAAAAAACACGCCGGCTTGTTTACCGTGTATCAGGATACTGCCACAGGTACCACGCAATTGTATGTACGCAAAGACCAGCTCGGTCAGGAATTCATTTACCAGAGCTTTTCACTGAGCGGCCCCACCAGTTTGTTCCTCAACCAAAGCATGCACCGCTCTACCCTCATTTTTGCTATCCGCAAAGTGTACGATAAAGTCGAGTTTGCAACTCAAAACACCAACTTCTTTTACGACCCCAACAATGCTGTAACCAAGTCGGCCAATGTGGATGTACAGGAAGCTGTTTTCTTGTCTGAAAAAATTGCCGGTGAAGATTCTACCGGTTACCTCATTGCCGCCGATGGTTTGTTTGTAGGCGAAAAACTCGATCCGGTGAAGCCGTTGAATCCTCCGGGTTTGCCGCCAACGGCCATTTTCAATCTGGGTGGCCTCAACCCCATGAAAAGCCGTGTGACGGGTGTGCGTAGCTATCCCAACAACACCGATGTGGTGGTGGATTTGGCTTACGACAACCCCATGCCTTTCAACCAGGGTGGTAAAGACATTACTGATGCCCGCTTCAATAAAGTGCGGATGCAGCACTCCTTTATTGAAGTGCCGAAAAATGATTTCCGACCCCGCCGCGACGATCCACGGGTGGGCTATTTTGGTTCGGAAATAGACGACATGACGTCTCTGTCACCAACGCCATTTAAAGACGTGATCAACCGCTGGCATTTAGTGAAGAAAGATCCGAATGCAGCCATCAGCGAACCGGTAGAACCCATTGTGTGGTGGGTAGAAAACACCACGCCTGTAGAGCTGCGTCCATACGTAATGGAAGCCGGCAACAAATGGAACGAAGCCTTTGAAAAAGCGGGTTTCAAAAACGCCGTGGTGATGAAGCAAATGCCGGATGATGCCACCTGGGATCCTGCCGATATCCGCTACAATGTGATTCGTTGGGTGAGCAGTGCCTATCCTTCGTACGGTGCCATCGGACCCAGCTTTACCAACCCCCGCACCGGCCAAATTTTGGGTTCAGATATTACCGTAGAATGGCGCAGCGGTGCCGGTACACCCATCCAAAGTGAGCTGTACGAAAAAGCTGCTGCTACTTCTTGGGAAGAAGCGTTTGCCCAAAACAAAACCGTACAGCAATTGCTGCCTGCCGGTGCCCACAAACATTGGGCTACCTGCAATATGGCGCAAGAGTTGGCCATGCAGTTTATGACCGGCGCCACTGCTGTAGAAGTGCTGGATGGAGATGCTGCTGAAGTGCCGGAAATGCACAAGCAGTTTTTGTATTACCTCATTTTGCACGAAATGGGGCATACACTCGGCCTTAACCACAATATGAAAGCCAGCCAAATGCTGAGCCCCGCCGAAGTACACAACAAGAGCATTACCCGCAGCCTTGGCTTGCAGGGTAGTGTAATGGATTATCCTGCCGTAAACGTATCGCTGGACCGCAGCAAGCAGGGCGATTATTACACCACCAAAGTAGGCCCTTACGATGTGTGGGCGATTGAATATGGTTACACGCCATTCAGTGCTGCAACAGAAGAGGAAAGCCTGAAGAAAATCCTGTCTCGCAGCAACGATCCCAAACTGGCTTTTGGCAACGATGCAGACGACATGCGTGGCGCCGGTAGCGGTATCGACCCCCGTGTAATGGTGAACGATATGAGTAACGATATGGTGGCTTATGCCGAAGATCGCTTTAAGCTGGTGAATACCATGCTGGGCAAACTCAAAGACCGTTACACAGACCCCAACGAATCGTGGGCTAAACTGCGCAGCCGGTATTATACTGTTATCAGCCAGCGTAGTCAAATGGCCGGTGCCGTGGCCAACTACATTGGTGGTGTGTATGTAGACCGCAGCTTCCCCGGACAGCAAAGCGGTAACAAACCATTTACACCAGTGCCTGTGGCGTATCAGAAAAAAGCCATGAGCCTGCTGGCGAAGAATGTGTTTGCGCCCAACGCTTTTGATGCCGATGCACAACTGTTTCCTTACCTGCAATCACAGCGTCGTGGTTTCGGTTTTTTTGGTGCTACCGAAGATCCTAAGCCACAAAACACCGTGATTGGTTTGCAAATGAGTGTTCTGTCTCGCATCCTCAATCCCGTAAGCTTGCAGCGCCTCAACAGCAGCAGCTTGTATGGCAATACCTACAGCGTAGCTGATGTAATGAGTGATTTGGTAGGCGCCATTTTTACCGCCGATTTAAAAACCGGTGTAAACCTGTACCGCCAAAACTTGCAAACAGAGTTTGTAAAAGGTGCCAGCGGTATTGCTACCACAGCTCCCGGCTACGACAATGCTTCTAGAGCCGCTGCATTGAGCACCCTCAAGAAAATTAAAACACAACTGGCTACTGCTGTAAGCCCCGATGAGCAAAGCCGTGCACACCGTGCCAATTTGCAATTCCTCATTGAGAAGGCATTGGCGGTGAAATAGAGTGGATCGGTTAATTAGTTGACTGGTTAATTAGGAAATACAGTCACCATAAAAAAACATCCCACTGGCGAAGGCTGGTGGGATGTTTTTTTATGTCAATGAGTGAAAGAAGTCAATGAGTGAATGAATTATAAAACTCCTTCTCCTCTGTGTTTACCTCAATCGCCTCTGTGGTAAAAACCTCACAACAAACTCAACGTATGTTTAATTCTTGCAATGGTTGCTTCTTTACCAATAATGGCAGCAATATCAAACACGGCCGGGCCAAACTTGCCACCCACCAGCATGATGCGGAAGGGCAACATCAGTTCGCCGGGCTTTAAGCCATTCACTGCAGCAATCTCTTTGAACGCATGTTCCAAATCAGCAGCCTGCCACAGTTGCGTCAGTTCATAGTTGCGGATGAGCTCAGTAAAGAACAAAGTCTTCTGTTCATTCCATTTTCCTTTGATGCTTTCAGTATCAATGCTGGCCGGTGCCTGAAAGAAAAAGCCTGACTGCTCGTAAAAATCATGGAGTAATGTGCAGCGTTCTTTCACCAAGTCAATCACTTGCAGTAATACCTGATCGTTACAATCAGTAATGCCATGCTGCGCCAGTACTTGTTGCACTTCAGGCAGCAGACGCTGTGCAGTGCTGCGCTTTATCCATTCGTGGTTGTACCACTTGGCTTTTTCAAAATCAAACTGTGCACCGGCGCTGTGTACCCGCTCCATGCTGAAGCGTTGTACCATTTCATCGAGGGTAAAAATTTCCTGTCCGCTGCCATCGTTCCAACCCATGAGTGCCAGCAGGTTTACAAATGCCTCGGGCAAAAAACCTCTTTCGCGGAAGCCTTCGGTGAATTCATTTTTCAAAGGGTCGGTCCAGTTCATGGCAAAAATGGGGAAGTCATATTTGTTGCCATGGCGCTTGCTCAGTTTGGCACCATCAGGACCCATAATCAGCGGCAAGTGAGCCCATGCAGGCATGCTGTCTTCCCAGCCCAGTTTCTTCCAGAGCATCAGGTGAACAGGCGCACTGCTCAGCCATTCTTCTCCACGAAACGCATGGGTAATTTTCATGAGGTAATCATCTACCACCACCGCCAAATGATAGGTAGGCATACCATCGGCTTTCAGCAACACTTTATCATCTACCTGGCTGGTATTCACATTTACTTCGCCACGCACCATATCCGTAAAACCAATTACTTCATCTACCGGCATTTTGATGCGCACCACATACGGAGTGCCTTCAGCAATCAATTCTCTGGCCGCTTCCAGCTCCATATTCAGGCTGTTGCGCATGTGTCGTCGAACCTGCTGGTTGTAGGTAGGCGAAGGGTTCTCCGGCGTTTTGTATTGCTCCCGCATGGCTTCAAGTTCTGCAGGCGTATCAAATGCATAATAGGCATCGCCCTGCTCTACCAAACGATGAGCATATTGCTGGTACATTTCCTTGCGTTCGCTTTGGCGATAGGGCCCATAAGCGCCGGGCTTCACCACACTTTCGTCGGGTTCGAGGCCGCACCATTTCAGGCAATCCAAAATGTAGGCTTCTGCACCGGGCACGAAACGGGTTTGGTCGGTGTCTTCGATGCGCAACACAAAATCGCCGCCGTGCTGGCGGGCAAACAGGTAATTGTACAATACGGTACGCACACCACCCAGGTGCAATCCACCCGTAGGCGACGGGGCAAAACGAACTCTTACTCTCTGACTCATAGGCGGCAAAGATAGTTTGTAGAAAGGAGTCAGGAAGATGGGAAGAAGGAAAGTCCGAAAGTTGGGAGTCCGGAGTCAGTAGACCGGAGTCCGAAGATAATAGCCTCCATTCTACATCACCTCTCCTTTGGAGAGGCCGGGAGAGGTAATGAAATGTCGGGAAGAGGGAAAGTCCGAAAGACTGAAAGTCAGGAGTCAGGAGTTTGTAGACCTGAGTCCGAAGATAATAGCCTCTATTCTACGTCACCTCTCCCTTGGGAGAGGCCGGGAGAGGTAAAATAGAAACCCTAAGTCTTACAACAAACAACAAACGATAAACGATAAACGACCAACCATCAACTACAAACCATCAACCACCAACTATCATCTATCATCTATCTTGCGCCCATGTTTTACTTGCATCATACACCGTGGTGGTTGCGCATGCTGTTTCCGAAAGGATTGCAGTGGCAGGGGCCGGTGTTGCAGGGCAACGAAGTGTACCTCACTTTTGATGATGGACCTCACCCCGAAGCCACGCCTTTTGTGCTGGATCAACTGCAAGCTGCAGGCATGCAGGGAACCTTTTTTTGCATTGGTAAAAATGTACTGCTGCACCCCGACATCTATCAACGCATTTTGGCCGAAGGGCATGCGGTGGGCAATCATACCATGCATCACCTCAATGGAAGAAAAGCTACTACGAGTGATTATGTGGCGGATGTGGATGCAGCTGCCGGCGTCATCGATAGCCAACTATTTCGTCCACCATATGGGCAACTGACCAAAGATGAAGCAACACAAATCCGTTCCCGATATCCTGACATGTCTGTGCTGATGTGGAGTGTGCTTACCGGCGACTTTGATACGAAGAAAAATGGGCAGCATTGTTTTGCTGCTGTCAAAAAACATACCCGTCCCGGCAGCATCATTGTATTTCACGATAGCGCCAAAGCCATGCCCCGCTTACATGAAGCATTGTCGCTTACCTTGGCATGGTTACAAGAAAAAGGCTTGCACAGCAAAGCCTTGCCATCTGTTTTTTAATGATGTCCGTAATCTTTTTCTCCCGCTTCAATAGCCATCGTTAACTGATTTTGCTTGGGCGGCAACGGACAAGTGGCAAATGGTGTAAACGCACAAGGTGGATTGATGGCCTTGTTGAAATCGAGCACTGTTTTGCCATTGCCATCGGGCATGGGAGCGTACAAAAAACGACCTGCACCGTAAGTGCTTTCACCATTGGTGTCATCTGCAAACAAGATGAACAATTCATCACCTTCGGTAAGTGCCTGCAGGCTGTACGATTGGCCATGCAGGGTAAACAACAACGTACCTGCTAATGGTTGCTCGTTGGTTTGCCCCAGCACATTGCTGATGGCAATGGTTTTGGGAAAAGCAGGCTTCATCAGTGTTGCCTGCACTTTGTACGTTGTGTCTGTTGCAAAACGATCTGTGCCGTGAAAAGCTGCCACAGCAGGGTGATTCAACTGCCGCAAACGGATACCCGTTTTATCACCCCGTTGAATGATGCTAAACTGCCAGTCGCCCATTTTCACCACGCTTGATATTCCCTTTTTTGCATCGAATACAATGCCTTGCGTAAATGTCTTTCCGTTAATATTTGCGGCTACGCCCGGTTTCAATTGTAGACTTACCTGAGCATCCGTCCATATGAACTCGCCAGATTTTGCATAAGGGAAGCTGGCCGGGAAAACAGTCTTGTTTTCGGCACTGCTGCCAAAGCTGTTGTTGCCTGGTTGCAACCACAGTAATCCTGCCAAATTCAACCATCCATCGGTTGATTTCAGGTAAGCGATTCTTTTACTTATCCATTGCTGCAATTCAGCATCGTAGGCAGGATTGCTGCGTTGAGCAAGTAAGCTGCTGCTGCAGATAACAGTGGTCAGTAATGTAAAGACGATTCGTTTTTTCATGCCAGTAAAACAAGTGCAGGGGCAAGATAGCGGAATTGGAAAAAGTTCATCAAAATGATGCGGTATTTCTCAGTTCATTGCGCTGATTTTGCTCATGTTTCTGCAAATAGCCGGCCGGTAGATTTGTTACTATAGCAATTCCGATAACCCCATCCCGCACTTGCGGCCTTGCTGTTGCTCGCCTTGCTTTCATCGTTCAGTTTCTAAGTAAAGAACGTTATGAAACGACCATTTGCCAATGCCTCATCGGGGCTTTCTGCCACCGATCCACGGGTGAAATTATTAGACACCCGCATGAAGAAAGAGAATTTTCGTCCGGATGCACTCATTGAAATTTTGCATGCAGCTCAAAATGCGTATGGTTATTTGCCCATGCCTGTGCTACAGCATATATCCAACAAGTTGCATATTCCTCCTGCACGGGTATTTTCTACCGTTACTTTCTATCATTTCTTTTCGCTCAAGTCGAGAGGAGATCATACCTGCCTGGTGTGCACCGGTACTGCCTGCTATGTAAAAGGTGCCCAGCAATTGCTGGATGCCGTGGAGCAAAGCTTTGGTATCAAAGCGGGTGAAGTGTCGGCCGATAACAAACTCGGCTTGCAAGTGGCCCGTTGCATTGGCGCCTGTGGTTTGGCGCCTGCTGTAGTGATAGACGAAGAAGTGCAGGCAAAAACCGATGGCCATCAACTCGTGGCAATAATTCATGAAAAACTGGAGGCATTATGAACCGGCAGGAGTTGACGGTGATGGCAGATCAGGCCAAAACAAAACACCATCATTTCAGTAAAAAAGTATGTGTGTGCTGTGGTACCAGTTGCATGGCTTCCAATGCAGAAAAAGTATTGGAACAAGTACAGCAAAATATTGATGCACTGGGTTTGAAAGACGAAGTAGAAGCCAACCTGACGGGTTGCATGGGATTGTGCAATCAGGGACCGCTGGTAAAAGTGTTGCCCGATCATACCATTTACCAAAAAGTGGAGCCGGAAGAAGTAGGTGACTTGCTGAAGGCACAGTTTGTTGACAAGCAACCGAAGAAAGATAAACTCTTGTTTGCCGATACCAGACCCGAACCTTTTGTGAATGCCAATGAGGATCCGTTCTTCAAAAAGCAACACAAAATTATTTTGAAAAATTGTGGTGTCATCAATCCGGAAGACATTGAAGAATACATAGCGTATGACGGGTACAAAGCTTTTGACAAAGCCTTGAACAGCATGCTGCCGGAAGATGTGATAGCTGAAATAAAGCACAGCCGTTTGCGGGGGCGTGGTGGTGCAGGTTACCCCACGGGTATGAAGTGGGAAACGGTGTACAAATACGTCAACAATCAGAAGTACGTGGTGTGCAATGGCGATGAAGGCGACCCTGGCGCATTTATGAATCGCAGTGTGCTCGAAGGCAATCCGCACAGTGTGCTCGAAGGCATGATGATTGCGGGTTATGCTGTGGGTGCCAGCAAAGGCTACGCCTACATTCGCGGTGAATATCGCTTGGCGATTAAGCGTTTTGAAACAGCCCTGAAACAAGCTAAAAAACTGGGCTTGCTGGGTAAAAATATTTTGGGAAGCAACTTCTCTTTCGATGTAGAGGTTCGCATTGGTGCAGGTGCATTTGTATGTGGTGAAGAAACCGCATTGATTGCTTCCATTGAAGGGAAAAGAGGTACACCAAGTCCGCGGCCGCCATACCCTGCAGAATGTGGTTTGTGGGGTAAGCCAACACTCATCAACAACGTAGAAACCTATGCCAACATAGCGCCGATTATTTTGAATGGCGGTGAATGGTTTAGTGAAACCGGAACGGCTAAAAGTGCCGGCACCAAAGTGTTTGCACTGGCCGGCAAAATCAAATACAGCGGCCTGATTGAAGTGCCGATGGGTACCAGCCTCCGCGAAATTGTGTTCGACATTGGCGGTGGTATTCCTGGCGATGGCGAATTTAAAGCGGCGCAAACCGGTGGCCCTTCGGGTGGTTGTATTCCGGAGCAACATTTGGATGTAGGCATGGATTACGAATCACTCATGAGCCTTGGCAGCATCATGGGTTCGGGTGGATTGATTGTGATGGACAAGAGCAGCGACATGGTGGATGTGGCTCGTTTCTTCATGGAGTTTTGTATGGATGAAAGCTGCGGCAAATGTGCTCCGTGCAGGGTAGGCACCCGCATGATGCACGACCTGCTGCAACGCATTGTAGACGGCAAAGGCACTCAACATGATGTGGACAGATTGCAAGAGTTGGCAGTGTATGTAAAAGAAGCCAGCCTCTGTGGTTTGGGTGGTAGTGCTCCCAATCCGTTGCTTAGCACACTCCGCCATTTTCCCGAAGAATATGCCAATCGCCTGGTGTCACCGGAAGTATTGATACATCAACATCTCGAACTGTAAAGCCACTTGTATATGCCCATCATTACTGTGTATATCAATGGACAAAAAATCCTCACCGAATCTGGTGTAACGATTTTGGAGGTATGCAAAGCCAATAACATACCGATGCTTACGCTTTGTCACCTCAAAGGCCTGCATGATATTGGTGCCTGCCGCTTGTGTTTGGTAGAAATAGAAGGTGTGAACAGATTGCTGAGTGGCTGTACCACACAGGTAGCCGACAACATGATAATACGCACCGATACCGACCGTATCAAGCGGTATCAACGCATCACGGTTGAACTGTTTTTTGCAGAGCGAAACCATGTATGTGCCGTATGTGTGGCCAATGGCAATTGCGAACTGCAACAAGCTGGCTATGCTGTAGGACTTGACCACATCCGTTATCCTTTTTTGTATCCGGAGTGCAACGTAGATACCTCGCATCCTTGGTTTGTGATGGATCACAACCGCTGCATTATGTGCACCCGTTGTGTGCGGGTTTGCACCCAAGTAGAAGGTGCCGGAAACTGGGGTGTGATGAACCGTGGTCATGATGTACGCATCATTTCCGATTTCAATACGCCTTGGGGCGAAAGCATTACCTGTACCGATTGTGGTAAATGTGTACATGCCTGCCCAACCGGTGCTATATGGCCCAAAGCCGTGGCACAAGGCCAACTCACAAAGTATCCGGAAATGATAGGAGAACTGGTAGAAAAAAGAAAACTGCTGCAATAGCTGCACGTTGTATTGCGCCAAAAACTGGAGCCAATGAAAAAGAAATTAGCCACTGTATGGTTGGGCGGCTGTTCGGGTTGCCACATGTCGCTGCTGGATATAGACGAACGCATTTTGGAAGTTGCCAAACTCGCCGACATTGTAAAGTGTCCCATTGTAGATGGAAAGCCTTTTCCTGAAGTAGACATTGCCTTGGTAGAAGGGTCGGTAACCAGCGATGAACACTACGAAGAAATATTACACATCCGCAAGCAGGCCAAAGTGTTGGTGGCCTTGGGCGATTGTGCCGTGATGACCAACATCACCGGTATGCGCAACTACTTTCCGCTGCAAGAGGTGATGGCTGCTGCTTACACGCATTCGCCCAGCAATGATGGTGAAGGAATGTGGCCCAATCATGCGGCCTTGTTGAAACTGCATGGTAAAGTGTTGCCCCTGCAATCGGTAGTAACGGTAGATGTAGTTGTGCCGGGTTGTCCGCCCAGCGCCGATACCATTTTTTATGTGCTATACGAATTGTTGAACGATCGCATGCCCGATTTAAGTACCGCTCAAAAATTGAAATATGGATAAGCCTGCAGCTAAAAAAATACTCATCTCGCCGGTCACCCGCATCGAAGGCCATGCCAAAATTACCATTGCACTCAAAGACAATGGCGAAGTAGATCAGGCGCAGTTTCATGTGAATGAGTTTCGGGGTTTTGAAAAATTTTGCGAGGGCAGAATGTATACAGAAATGCCCACCATTACGCCCCGCATTTGTGGCATTTGTCCGGTGAGTCATACCATTGCCAGTGTAAAAGCCTGCGAAATGATACAGGGCATTCAGCCTACGTACACAGCCAATCTGTTACGCCGGCTCATGCACATCGGGCAAAACATTTCTTCGCATGCTTTGTCGTTTTTTCATTTGTCATCTCCCGATTTTTTATTGGGCTACGATAGCGATCCGGCCAGCAGAAATATCATTGGCCTGGCTGAAAAATTTCCGGATGTGGCGTTGAAAGGTATTCGCCTCCGCAAGTTTGGGCAGGAAATCAGCGAACGCATTACGGGTAAAAAAATTCATGCGATGGGCATTGTGCCCGGTGGTATGAGCTATCCGCTCACAATAGATAACCAACAGGCATTGATGCAGTGGATACCCGAAGCGTTGGATGCAGTGCAGACAGGCATTCGCATTATCAAAGAATTTCATGCTGCCAATGCCGACATGATCAACAGTTTTGCTACGTCGCCTACCATGTACCTAGGTACAGTTGGCCCGCATGGCGAGCATGAATTGTATGATGGATTGCTGCGTTTTGTAGATGCAGAAGGCAATGTGTTGCAAGACCAGTTATCGCTTACAAGGTATCTGGAATTTATTGCTGAAAGAGCGGTGGAATGGTCGTACCTCAAGTATCCGTATTACAAACCGTTGGGTATCGAAAAAGGCATTTACAGAGTAGGGCCGTTGGCCAGATTGAATGTAGCCGACAGGATGAAAACACCGTTGGCTCAGGCAGAATTTTTACAGTTCAGGGCCTTGGGCAATGGACAGCCTGTGCATGGAACTTTCTTTTACCACTACGCCCGTTTGATTGAAACACTGGCAGGAGTAGAAGAAGCCGCCATGTATTTGCAAGACCCCGAAGTAACAGGTACGCATTTGCAAACATTGGGCAGGTGGAATAACGCAATTGGTATTGGTGCTTCAGAAGCTCCGAGAGGTACTTTGTTCCATCATTACGAAACAGATGACAGCGGCAAGCTAACGATGGTCAATCTGCTGATAGCCACGGGGCAAAACAATCCCTCCATGAACCGCTCCATTACGGATGTGGCCCGCCAATATGTGCATGGCGCTGATGTAGCAGAAGGCATGCTGAACAGAGTGGAAAGTGCCATTCGTTGCTATGACCCATGTCTGAGTTGCTCCACTCATGCCATGGGCAAAATGCCGATGCAAATTGACATCGTGAATGCCGGCGGCGAAGTGCTGCTGTCTTTACAGCGTTGATTCGTTGAGGATTTGTTGTAGCCACTGCTGCCAAAGGGCATAGGCCGCTTGTGCATGTTCTATGCAGGCGGGGCTGATGGCTGTTCCCATCTCAAACTGCTGTGCGGCTATGCGCAGCGTAAACCAATCAATCGGTTGCTGATACAAATTACGATGCAGCTGCATCAGCGTCACCACATCTGCCTGATGCGATTCGGCATGTGCAGGGGTGTCTTGTGGAGCGATAGCGGAGAGCAGTGCCGGTTCATTTTGTATGGCAGCATCTATCACCATCACGTGTTTGTATTGCTGCAATTGTTCTAGTACCTCAATGTGTAACTGATGCATGGTTTGTACGGTTACAAACGGATGTGCATCAGCGGCAATTTTGTCTGCCAGCCAATGGCCCACAGCATCATCGCCACGAAGGATGTTGCCAATGCCAATGCATAATATGCGGAGCGGAGTATTCATGTTTGCCGGGTAAAGATACAGTGGTTGATGGGCTGCGGGATGCGAAGGGGCACCTCGACGCAGTAGAGGCGTAGCCCGTAGCAGCCCGAACTACAGCTGAATCATGTTCTTTTGTTGACAGCCCCAAAAACACAACAGCCACCTGTGCTGTACAGATGGCTGCTGGCAGCAATAGCTGTACGTTATTTATTGCAAATGAAATGCGATAACGCTGTTTTTGTAAAAGGTTGGGGCATACACGATGCGTTTGCTGTCATCGTAGCCAATGTCGGCGGTGTTTATTTTTTCGTTGCGGTAGTCGAGCAGTTTTTCCACTTTGCCATCGGCATGCACATAGTAGATGACACCGGCCCAAGAGCTCACAATGAAATCTTTGCCGCCCACTCTCTCCACGCCATCGCTGCCGCCTTCGAGGCCTTCCGCAATTTTGCTGCGGTTTTGGCCATTGGCATCGAGTTTGTACAACACGCCATTGTCAAGTACAAAAATGCCATCGGGCTGCCACAGCACTCCGTTGGGGCGGGTAAAACCATCGGCAAAGAGGCTCACTTTGTCGCCTTCAATTTTGTGCACTTTCTTTTCCTGACTATCGCTTACATACACTTCGCCCTTGGGGCCAACGCTGATGTCGTTGAGAAAATTTGCTCCTTCAACAGGTATCTTTTTGATAATGGCGCCTTGCTTGATATCGATGATCACCACTTCATTCATATCGGCTACATACAGCAGGTTGCCATGCTGACCCATGCCCTTGGGTGCGTTCAGGCCTTTTACCCATTCTATGGCAATGGGTTTGCCATCGCGGCCGAGTTTGCCTATAGAACCATTGCCGTCTTTGCCCCCGGGAGCACCATCAATATTACTTACGTAGAGCACATTGTTTTTGGTATCTACAAGCACAGATTCGGGCACTTTCCAGGTGCTGTCGGTTTGCCACATTTTGTGCAGGGCATGCTGTGCTTGTGCGGTTGCAAAAAGGAAAATGGAGCAAACGGGAAGGAGTATTTTTTTCATATCAACAATTGAGCGGATGAACTGCAACTTACAACTATTGCGTATAACTTTTTGTTGGCCCGGCCTGGCCTTGGGCAAAAGAAAAAAGCCAATGGAGCGTCTAAACTCACATTGAATGATTTACTTAGACGTTCATTCTTTTTTCAAAACAATTGTATGAGAAAATACGCATGTATGTTGCTGGCAATGAGCCTGGCAGCGGGCCAGTTATCGGCACAAAAAAAGCCACTCGACCACAGTGTGTACGATGGTTGGGAAAGCATTCAGGAGCGGGTACTCAGCAACAATGGTGAGTACACGGCTTTTACGGTTAATCCGCAGGAAGGCGATGGCCGCTTGGTACTGGCCAACAAGGCCAACAGCTGGCGGTTGGAAGTGCCCCGCGGCTACATGGTGAGCCTGAGTGCCGACAGCCGCTATGCGGTGTTTAAAATTAAACCTACCTATCAGGAAACGAGGGATGCCCGCATTAAAAAGAAGCGCCCCGATGATATGCCCAAAGACAGTTTGGGTATAGTACAACTGGGTAGCAGCAATGTGCTGAAAATAGCCCGGGTGAAGGCGTACAAAATGCCCAGCGATGCTGGCGGCTGGATGGCTTACCACATGGACAAACCTTTGCCCGATACGGCCAAAAAAGCGCCGGTGGTTCCCAAAAATCCGCAAGCCGATAGCCTGCGCAAAGTGGTGGACAGCCTTACGGCATTGTTGCAAAAGTTTCCGGAAAAAGTGCAGCAGAAATACTTGAAAGATGCTGAAGGCTTAGGGCTGAATGCTGAAGGCTTGGATGCAGATGAACCTGCGGGTGCTGCAGCGGGTGGCGGCGATGCCGGCACCGAGCTGGTATGGTACGAGCTGGCCACCGGCAAAAAACTGACATGGAAAAATGCCCTCGATTTTACTACCGATAAAATGGGCAATAAACTGGTGATTAAAACGGCCAAAGTGGGCAAGGGTAATGCGTATGTGTTATCTGTAGATGTTGCTGCTGCCAAAGTGGATACGGTGATGACCGCCTTCAACGATGTAAAAAACCTGACGCTGGATGAGGAGGGTTTGCAGTTGGCTTTTGTAGCCGAAAGAGACAGCAGCGCCAAAGCCATCCAGAAGTTTTACAAACTGTGGTACTGGCGCCATGGCACCGATAGTGCCATGCTGATAGCTGACCGTACTACTGCCGGAAAAACCAACGGCTGGACGGTGAGTGAATTTGCCAACCTCAGCTTTAGCAAAAGTGGCGAACGTTTAATGTTTGGTGTGGCTCCTGTAATGCCACCGAAAGACACCACCGTGCCCGAATTTGAAAAAGCACAACTCGATATCTGGCATTATAAAGATGATTATTTGCAGCCCTATCAACTGCGTAACCTGACCCGTGAGCTCAACAGAAGTTACCTCACGGTGTATCATGTAGGGTTGAAAAAAGTGGTGCAACTCGCCGATCAGCAATTGCAGGACGTTAGACCAAGTGGCAACGGCGATGGCAAATGGTTTTGGGCGGTGGATGATAAAGCCAGCCGCATTGCCAGCCAGTGGGCCGGCCGTGGCAAAGGAGATATGTATGTGATAGACCCCGTTACAGGAAGCAAGCAATTGGTAAAAGCCGGTGTAGATGGCATGCCCATGGGCACCAGCATGGATGGTACTACTTTGCTGTGGTATGAAAATGGGGACAAGCAATACCACACATGGAAGGATGGCAAAGAATTTGTGCCCTCCAAAGGCATTAAAGTAGCCTTGTATGACGAAGACAACGATGTGCCCGATGATCCTTCTCCTTATGGCGCTTTGAGTTGGGAGAAAGATGGTTCTGCTTTGTATGTATACGACAAATACGATATCTGGAAACTGGACCCAATGGCTGCTAAAGCGCCAGAGATGATTACCGGTGGTATTGGCCGCAGCTACAAGTGGACCATACGCTGGCAAAACCTCAACCGCGAAGAAAATTTCGTAGAGTCGGGCAAGCCTTATCTGTTTACCATTTTCAACAATACTGATAAAACCGCTGCCATTAAATGGCAGGCTATCGGAAAGCCATTTGTGCTGAACAAAATGGCGCAGCAAACATTGCCTACCCGTCTGGCTTCTTTTGTAAAAGCGAAGGATGCTGATGTGCTGAGTTTCAGTACGGAGAACTATCAGCAAACACCTGACATTCGGGTAGCTACGCTGGCTGATGCCGTGAGTCAGCCCATGCAGGCCGTTGTGCTTTGTCAGCCCAATCCGCAGCAAAGCCAGTACCTGTGGGGTACAGCAGAGCTGATTGAATGGAAAGCTTACGATGGCAAAATGACGCAAGGCATTGTGTACAAGCCGGAAAACTTCGATCCCAAAAAGAAGTATCCGATGATCGCCTATTTCTACGAAACATTGAGTGATGGTTTGTACAGCTACACTGCACCTGCACCTACACCCAGCCGCTTGAACATTCCGTTCTTTGTGAGCCGTGGTTATGTAGTACTGGCGCCAGATATTCATTACCGCAAGGGTGAGCCCGGACAGAGTGCTTACGATTACATTGTGAGTGGTGCCCGCCACCTGGTAAAACTGGGTTATGTAGACAGCACCAAGATGGGTTTGCAAGGCCAAAGCTGGGGTGGTTATCAAACCGTGCAGCTGATTACTATGACTAAATTGTTTGCTGCTGCATGGGCTGGTGCGCCTGTGGCCAACATGACCAGTGCGTATGGTGGCATTCGTTGGGAGAGTGGCCTCAACCGTCAGTTTCAATACGAAAAAACGCAGAGCCGCATTGGGGCTACTTTGTGGGAGCGTCAAGATTTGTATTTGAAAAATTCACCGCTGTTTCATTTGCCTAAAAACAAAACACCGTTGGTGGTAATGCACAACGATGCTGATGGTGCCGTGCCTTGGTATCAGGGTATTGAGCTGTTTACCGCCATGCGTCGTTTGGGTCAGCCGGTATGGTTGCTGCAGTATAACAATGAAGCCCACAACCTGGTGGAACGCCGCAACCGCAAAGACATTCAGATTCGGGAGCAGCAGTTCTTCGACTGGTTTTTGAAAGGCGAAAAGCCAGCCAAGTGGCTCACAGAAGGCGTGCCTGCCACCATGAAAGGCCGCGATTATGGATTGGAATAATGTTGTTGTATCCTAATATAAAAAAGAGGGCGTTTGCCCTCTTTTTTGTTTACATAGTCCTTGTCTCGGGAGAGAAGGATTTGGTGGAAGACCGGAGACAGAAAATCAGATAGTCGGGAGTTGAAGGTCCGGAGTCCGTAGATGGCAGACTACTCTACGGCACCTCTCCTTTGGAGAGGCAGGGAGAGGTAAAAAAAATGTGATGCACCCATCAGTAATCTGTAGTCAGTGGTCGGTTGTCACACAGCATTTACGCAAACCACTTGTCTTTCATTTTAAGCAGTGGCTGCTCAATGAATTTGAAAGACAGATGAGCCACGCCAATGGCCAGGGCGGTGTACAACACAATTTTCACAACCCATACCTGATGCTGCAAACCAGCCAGCGGGCCGAGTGCTTTGAAGTTGATTTTACTCCAGATATACGGATTGAAAATGTACTTGGTGAAATACACTGACACTGGAATATGGTAGAGATAAATACCATAGGAAATGCGGCCCAGGTACATCACCCAGCGCAGTTGTAAAAAGCGGTCGATGATGGCAAACTGAATCCTGTGGTAGTAAATTTTTACCAACCAAAACGTAGCGATGCAAGGTGCAATCACATACATCGACCTGTGCGGAATGGTCAGCGAAAGTATCAACACAATGACGCTGACAGGCTCCAGCCATTTGAGTTGCAACCAGCGATGCGGTACAGGATTTTTTTCGCAGAGTAAGGCTGCTAACCCGCCAAGTGCCAATGCATACGCCCTTGGAAACAAACCTAAATAGGTGTAGCCTTCACGCATGGGAAAAACGAGAAATACCATTTGCAACCAACCCAACAAAATGATGCTTCCTAAGGCCGCAAGTAACCATTTGAAACGCTGGCGCAGTAGCAAAATGAGAAAGGGCCAAATGATGTAAAACTGTTCTTCTACACACAACGACCATACATGTATGAAGGGCATGCCTTTGAGTCCTTGCTCCGCAATGGTATAGTTGAACGTGTAGGTAGAGAGCGGTACAATGTATTTGTTGGCCCATGGGTCGCCGGTGAAATACAGGATGCCAATCACCAAATAGTAAATCGGAAAAATGCGCAGGGCTCTGCGGCCGATGAACTTTTTGTATATGCTACCAATGCTGCCGCGGCTGTCGTAAATGATGCGGGTGATGAGAAAGCCGCTTAACGCAAAAAACAATTCTACACCAAAGTAACCGGCAGACATACGGTTGCCAATGGAGTAGGCAAAATGCTGCAGCAATACCAATGCAATGGCGATGAAACGAATACCGTCGAACTGTTTGATGTAGCGCATGCTGCTCATAAATGGCGGCAAACTTACAGGAAATGCTTGTGCACCCTGTTGTTTACAAAAAACGACCCATATGGCTATCCTTGCATTTCTTCAGGTCTTGCGGCAGGCCGGCAAATACCAAAGTACCACCGCCATCACCGGCTTCCGGGCCGAGGTCTATCACCCAATCAGCATGTTTGATGACATCGGTATTGTGTTCAATTACCAAAATGCTGTGGCCTTGGGCTATGAGTGCATGAAAAGAGTTGAGCAGTTTTTGAATGTCGTGAAAATGCAGGCCGGTGGTGGGTTCATCAAAAATAAAGAGCACATGACCGGCACTTTTTCCTTTGCCCAAAAAGCTGGCCAGTTTTACCCGCTGTGCTTCGCCGCCACTCAATGTATCGCTACTTTGTCCCAGTTTTACATAGCCAAGACCCACATCACTCAATGGTTGAATGGCAGCTAAAATAGCTTTCTGATCGGCAAAAAAAGCAATGGCTTCATCCACACTCATTTCGAGTACATCGAAAATGTTTTTTTCGAGATAGGTTACTTCCAGCACTTCGTCTTTAAAGCGTTGGCCTTTGCAGCTTTCGCATTGCAAATGCACATCGGCCAAAAACTGCATTTCTACAATTTGTTCGCCTTCGCCTTTGCAGGTATCGCAGCGGCCGCCATCTACGTTGAAGCTGAAATGCTTGGGTTGAAAGCCGCGAATTTTACTGAGCGGTTGTGCGGCGTACAAATCACGGATGGCATCCCATGCTTTTACATAAGTAACGGGGTTGCTACGGCTGCTTTTGCCGATGGGGTTTTGATCCACCATTTCAATAGCGGTGATGCTATCGATATCGCCGCTTATTTTTTTATGTGCTCCTACTTTATCGCCGTATTCACCTTTTATTTTTTGCAGGGCGGGATACAAAATTTGTTTGACCAACGTGGTTTTGCCACTGCCACTTACACCACTCACCACTGTGAGTACGCCCAGCGGAAAAGTGACATCAATATTCCGCAGATTGTTTTGCCGGGCACCTTCTACTGTAATGCTTTTCTTCCACTTGTGCAGCTTGGCAGGGCCGGTTATTTGCATAGCGCCATTCAGGTACTGGCCGGTCAGGCTTTTGGGGTTAGCTGTGAGTTCGGCATAGTTGCCGGCGGCTACCACTTCGCCGCCCATGTGGCTGGCCAGTGGGCCCATGTCAATGATGTAATCGGCTTCCCGCATCATCATTTCATCGTGCTCTACCACCACCACCGTGTTGCCCAAGTCCCGCAGGTTTTTCAGCACCTGTATCAGGCGTTTGGTATCGCGGCTGTGCAGGCCAATGGATGGTTCATCGAGTATGTACAACGAGTTGGTAAGGTTGCTGCCCAGCGAACGGGTAAGTTGTATGCGTTGGCTTTCACCACCGCTCAGCGTGTTAGCCAAGCGGTTGAGGGTAAGATACCCAAGACCTACATCCATCATGGTTTGCAGGCGTACTTCCAGCTCCATCAGTAGGCGTTTGCCCACTTCAGCATCGTATTCACTCAGGCGGAGATGTGCAAACCACTGCTGCAAATCACGGATGGGCATTTCACAAAGTTCGCCAATGTGTTTGCCGCCAATTTTTACATACAAAGCTTCTTTGCGCAGCCGGTAGCCATCACATTCGTGACATTGGGTGCGGCCACGGTAGCGGCTCAGCAGTACCCTGTATTGTACTTTGTACAGGTTCTGTTCTACTTCTTTAAAAAAAGCATTGAGGCCATCAAAATAGGCGTTGCCCGTCCACAGCAGTTTGTATTCGGCAGGCGTTAAATCATGCACCGGTTTGTGGATGGGAAAATTTGATGCCTTGGCCGCCCGGATAAGCGCCTTGTTCCATTCGCCCAGTTTTTCGCCCCGCCAGGGGGCTATGGCACCCTCGTATACACTCAGGCGTTTGTCGGGTATCACCAGGTCGGGGTCAATGCCCAGCACTTGTCCAAAACCCTCGCAGGTAGGGCAGGCGCCAAAAGGATTGTTGAATGAAAACAGGTTGGGTACGGGTTCTTCAAACTGCATGTCATCCAGCTCAAAACGGTTGCTGAACGAGAGCATTTTGCCGCTGTTGATTTCCAGCTGGCAGCTGCCTTCCCCTTCGTAAAAAGCCGTATCCACAGAGTCGGAAATGCGGTGCAAATCGTCTTCATCAAAATCCCGAATCACCAGTCGGTCCACCAACACATAGCCGGGCGTTTTGGCCGTCATCTTTTTATCAAAAGCGGCAATTGCTGTGTCGTCTTCCAGCAGGTCTTCTATGCGCAGGGTTTCGTCTTTTACATATACCCGTGTAAAACCCTTTTGCAGTAAAATATTCAGTTCTTCCTTGGTGTTGCGGTTGGCATGTTTTTTAAACGCCACCAGCAGCAATACTTTATCGCCTTCGGGCAGTGCTTTGATGCTGTTGATGACATCTGTGACATCATCTTTTTTCACCTCGCGGCCGCTTACTGGCGAAATGGTGTGGCCAATGCGGGCATACAGCAGGCGGAGGTAATCGTACATTTCCGTCATGCTGCCCACGGTGCTGCGAGGCGTACGGGTGATGACTTTTTGCTCAATAGCAATGGCAGGGCAGAGGCCTTTGATGTAATCCACATCGGGCTTGTTCATGCGCTGCATAAACTGCCGGGCATAGGCACTCAGGCTTTCAGCATAACGGCGCTGGCCTTCGGCAAAAAGAGTGTCGATGGTAAGGGAAGATTTGCCTGACCCGGAAACGCCGGTTACCACCACTAGTTTGTTGCGGGGGATGGCCACATCCACATTTTTCAGGTTGTGGGTACGGGCACCTTTTATGAAAATATGATCTGCTGGTTCGATGGCGGTTTCAGCGGGCTTTTTTCCCTTTTGTGACACTTTCATGCGGTATTTGCGTATAAATTCTTTAGCTTGCTCTCAAATCGGTGTCGAAACAATAACGCCCCGGCCGGTTAGCAACTTCGAAGATAATTCTAACAGACGGGCTGTTTTTTTTGTTTTAGCATATTTTTTGCAGCACCAATAAAATACCTGGCTGGGTTACGCACTATTTTCATTCTTTACCAAAAAGCATTTGCCTATCGCAATCATTTCTACTCTACTTTCTATTCACCACTTAAAGGGAGAAATGATGCTTTCTTACGCTAATCGTTCCGATTCGCAGCTGATACACGCCTATCACAATGGCGATGGTTTTGCTTTGGAAGAACTTGTCAGCCGGCACAAAGACAGGGTGTACACCTCTATTTTATTTCTGGTAAAAGACAAATACCTCGCCGAGGATTTGTTTCAGGATGTGTTCATCAAAATCATTGACACCATCCGCCAAAACCGCTACAACGATGAAGGCAAATTCATCAGTTGGGCCATGCGCATTGCCCACAACCTGTGTGTCGATCATTTCCGCAGGGTAAAGCGTAGCCCCACGATGATTAATGGCGAGGGCAAAGATGTTTTTGACTGGCTGCATTTTTCGGATGAAACTGCTGAGAGTAACATGATGCGCCGCCAAAGCCACGACCGGGTACAACGGATGCTGGAGCAATTGCCCGAAGAACAAAAGGAAGTAATTGTATTGCGCCATTACGGCAACCTTAGTTTTAAAGAAATTGCAGAGATTACCAACTGTAGTATCAACACTGCTTTGGGCAGAATGCGTTATGGCCTCATCAACCTGCGCAAACTGATGACGGAGAAGCAAATTTCTTTATAAACATTGGTGATAAAATGTGCCCGATTTTGAGGTTTTGTAAACATCATTTCGGTGTAACATTGCATTACAAAATTTGCAGTTAGTTATTGACAGACATACTTGTCGCTCTGCAGTTCCAACTGCAGCATTTAGGCTTAACGATTCGCCTGTCATAGTAAAGCGGACGGCTATTGCAGAGTGACAACCAAATTGGCTTACAGTTTTTGTATAGCACTAAAAACCCCGGAATGTCCGGGGTTTTTCTATATCGTTACTTTTTGTCGGTGAAAAGTTTTTTCACTTTGTCCAGATGCGCCAAAAAGCCCGGTATACTTGGGTTGTAGCCATATCCTTCGGGAGTGAGTAGCTTACCTTCTGTATCAACAAACACATAGTAAGGCTGTGCATTATTGTTGGTGAGGGCAACTTCAAAGTCGAGGTTTTTTTCGCCCATGCGTTTCAATACTTTGCCATCCAGCTTGGAAGTGGTCCATTCATTTTCAGGCAATTGAAACTTGTCATCTACATACAAAGACACTACCACAAAATCATTTTGCAACCGTTGCATTACTTCAGGGTTGCTCAGCACTTCCCGTTCCATTTTGCGACAGTTGGCGCAGCTGTGTCCGGTGAAGTCTATCATCAACGGTTTGTTGAGTGATTTGGCTGCTGCCAGTGCTTCATCGTAATCAAAAAAGCTGTTGACGCCGGGTATCTCCGATTCGAGTAAATCGGTGTATTTTTTTGGCTGCGGACCAGTAGATAACGTAGCTGTATTGCTGCTGTTGAAATTGCCGGCTGCCAGTTTAAAATCCTGCGTTTTCATTTCGGGCAGCCAGGCACTGATGCCATTGAGTGGTGCCCCCCACAAACCCGGTATCATGTACACAGTAAACGATAGTGAAGCAATGGCAAAAAACAAACGGGTAACCGAGAGGTAAGGTTGACCGTAATCGTTTTTCGGCAGCTCATTATCGTGGTGAAATTTGAGCTTGCCCAACAGGTACAAACCCAGCAAACCAAAGATGACAATCCAGAGGCTGAGGTACACTTCGCGGTCGAGGATGCCCCAGTGGTAAGCGAGGTCGGCGCTGCTGAAAAACTTGAGGGCCAATGCGAGTTCAATAAAGCCTAGCGATACTTTGATGGTATTGAGCCAGTCGCCGCTTTTGGCCATATTGTTCAGCAAGCTGGGGAAGATGGTAAACACAGCAAACGGCAGCGACAATGCCAGCGAAAACGCAAAGAAACCAACCAGCGGCGCCCAAAAACTACCCTTGGCAATGAGCACCGTAAGGGCACCAATAAACGGCACCGTACAGCTAAACGACACAATCACCAACGTGAGGGCCAAAAAGAAAATACCGCTGTAACTGTTGAGTCCACTTTTGCTGTCGATTTTATTGCTCCAGCTGGCGGGCAATGTTATTTCAAAAGCACCCAGGAAGGAGATACCGAATATCATGAAGAGCACAAACACACCCACGTTGAACCAGGCGGAGCTGGCCATTTCGTTGAGGGCACCTTTGCCAAAAACAACCGTAATGAGAAACCCGATGAGGGTGAAAATACCAATGATGGAGCCGGTGTACACAGCCGCATTTTTAATGCCTTGCTTGCGGGTTTTGCTCCGCTTGGTAAAGAAACTAACTGTTACTGGCACCATGGCGTAAATACAAGGCATGATGAAGGCACCCAAACCTGCCAGGAAGCCTTCGAGGAAAATTTGCCACATGGATTTTTCTTCTTCTGTGCCGGTGGCTGCGGTAGAAGCAGCATCGCTGCCGGCAGGAATAGTAGCGGTAAAAGAGTACTCACCATTCGGAAACTCATCGCCTTTTATGCCCAGCCACACCAGTTTGCCAGATACAGATCCGGTTTCTGTATTTACCAGAAGGGGCAAGTGAAATTCCACTGAATCTTGGTACACCCGGTAGCTGCCGCCACTGCCGTCGGGAAGGGTTTGCAGCTGGCCATTTTCAGTAATGGTAGCTCCGGAAGCCAGCAGGGTAGCACTGCTGCTATCGAGCACTATGCTGCTGATAAGCGGGTCGTCTGCCGAGGCGGCCTGACTGGTAAACAGCGCCAGTGAATCTTTCAGCAAGGCTTTGATGATGAGCACGGCACTGGTATCGCTGGTGCGTTGTACGCTACTACTAAACCGAACGGGTTCCTGCTGTGCCAATGCAGGCAGCACGGCCAGCCACAACAGCAGGGCAAACAAAGTTTTTTTCATAAACATCAAGGTGCTTACCGAAGATTATTGCAATGCAATGGTGAAAGGCTTTTCCGTAGGGGGCAGGCACTGTTTGTCGTCGCAAGCCATGTATTCTACTGTGCCGGAAAACGATGTTTTCAGCGGCTTTTTCAGTTTTACCACCTGCACAAAATCAACCGTCTTTTCATAAAACTTCACCATTTCAGCAGTGCTGGGGTCGCGGAGCGAAACGGCTTTGCCCACCACTTTTACCTTACCCTGCGGGGTTGCCAGCGGGTTGCTTTTGAGCACAATGCTGGTGGCTACGCCAATATCGGCGCTGTGGTCGATGGTATAAATATGCCAACCCGGGTCGATGCTGGCCGTCAGGTGCAGCTCGTAGGTAGTGGCATCAATTTTTTTTGCTGTAAAATTCCATTTAACGGGATTTTTTACCTGGCTCATGGCCATGCTGCTCAGCAAAAGGGCTGTCAATAAAGAGAAGAATTGCTTCATGGTCTTCAATTAAGTATAGGTATAGCAACAACGAATGGCGGTTGTGGATGCAATGATAACCAAACCCTTGCATGCACAAGGCGACTTAGAGCACAAGGGCCCGCCAATTAGCAAAATGTTTAGGCAAATCAGCCTCAGGCTGATGGTAACGATTTAAGAAACAAGGCCCAGCTCACGAAACACCTGAACGCCGTCGGTATTGCCAAGAGCATTGCTGCAGGCACGTTCTGGGTGAGGCATCATGCCAAATACATTGCGGCTGCTGTTGCAAATGCCGGCAATATTGCGGGTGGCGCCATTAGGGTTGGCCTCGTCGTTTACTTCACCTTCGGGAGTCGCGTAGCGATAAATGACCTGCTGGTTGGCTTCGAGGCTATCTAATGTAGACTCGTCGGCAAAATAGCGGCCCTCACCATGGGCAATTGGAATTTGCAGACCCTTGGTATTGGCACCGTTGAGGTACACGTTTTTACAAATAAATTGTTGATTGGCATTGCGGAGCAATACGCCGGGCAGCAGGCCGGCTTCGCACAAAATCTGAAAGCCGTTGCACACTCCCAACACTTTGCCGCCTTTGTTGGCAAACTCAATCACACTTTGCATCATGGGGCTAAAGCGGGCAATGGCACCACAGCGCAGGTAATCACCGTAGCTGAAACCGCCGGGCAGTACAATGCAGTCGTCGGTGGTAAACATGCTCAGGTCTTTGTCTTTGTGCCACAGCATGATTACTTCCTGGCCCAAATCGTACGCCAGTGCATCGTGCATATCTCTGTCGCAATTAGAGCCGGGGAAAACAACTACACCAAATTTCATGGATTGTGATTTTGATTGAGGCCGCGAAGATAAAGGTTTGCTGGTTTAGGGTTGGTAAGTTGGAAAGTTCACATGTTCACAAGTTTGCAAGTTCAATTGATAAATGTCTGATTTAACAAAGGCGGTTGCAGCAATAACTTGCAAATTAAACATGTGGGGCAGAATAGATGGGCAGATCAACTCGTCACTTCATGCGTATTTGTTACCACCGTTATCTCAGGCTTATGGTACACGGTACTGTATGGAGATACACTTTTGGTGAGCCATACGTTACCGCCAATAATGCTGTGGTGTCCTATTACGGTTTCGCCACCTAAGATGGTAGCGCCGGAGTATATCACGGCATAGTCTTCCACTGTTGGGTGGCGTTTACTGTTGGCCATGCTTTTGTCTACGCTTAAAGCTCCGAGCGTTACACCTTGGTACAGCTTTACATGATTGCCAATGTTCGTAGTTTCACCAATCACAATGCCTGTGCCGTGGTCTATAAAAAAATGATGGCCGATACTGGCCCCGGGGTGAATGTCGATACCTGTTTGTGCATGTGCCTGCTCGGTCAAAATGCGGGGAATGAGGGGCACATTTAGTGAATACAAAGCATGCGCCAAACGATACAAACTAATAGCCTGAAAACCAGGGTAAGCACGTACTACTTCAAAGCTGTTGGTGGCTGCGGGGTCGCCGGCTACAATGGCGTTAATGTCGGTATTGAGCAACGCATATACTTCGGGGAGTTGTGTAAAAAAGGCTTCGGCGATTTCCTGATTGTTGCAGCTGTGGCAGGCCTTGGTGGCGTTCAGAATGCTCACCAATTCATCTTGCAATGCAGCCAGTTGATGGTCAATCGCATCAGGCGTTTCGTAGCGGTACTCGGCTTTTTCCGGAAACAAAATACAGAGCAGCGACATGGCCCATTGGGCAATGCGATGATTGGACGGAACGGGCTCTACACCGGCTTGCTTTTGAAACAACTGCTGCGCAAATGAAGTAGACATGTTGGTAAATGTGCATGCATATACATGCGGTAACAAAAGTAATGGCTACCCAATCAATGAAGATTGGGGCTTTGTTAAACCAGCCGAAGCTCGGGGAGAATTACCTTTTTCGCAACCCGCTCAATACTGCTGCTTCACCATATCGGCCACAATCTTATCGATGGGAAGGGTGAGTTGTTCGCTGCTGAATTCATTCCATTGCACAAAGCGGGCTGTTTCAATTTCGCCGGTCTTTTGGTAAATGGCCATTTGCTGTTCGTCAAAATCAAATGGCTTTTCCCGCAGAGGAGCCGTAATGGGTGCTAAGGCAAATGCTTCGTAGTAAATGCTGATGATTTGAAACTTATTATTGAACGCACTGATCTGAAAAAAATCGGTTGTGTAAAGGTGTTTACCCACTTCCACTTTCAGGTTGAGCTCTTCCATAAACTCACGGGCCAGGCAGTCTCGGGTGCCTTCGCCAAACTCCAACCCGCCACCGGGAAATTTGGTAATGAGCATACCACGGATGTATTCATCACTTACCAGTACCCGTTTGTTATGGTCCATCAAAATGCCATACACACGAATGCTGAAATCACTCATCGGGAAGTTTTTTTACGTACAAAATACCAAGCCAGCCACAAGCCAAGGCTTACTGATAATAAAACAGGTATGTAAAATGCGTAATGCGACTCCTGGCCTGGTAACGGCACGTTCATACCATAAATGCTGGCTACTAATACCGGTATTTGCAGGGCAATGGTTACGTAGGTCAGTCGCTTCAATACCACGTTTTGGTTATTGCTGATGATGCTGGCGAAAGCATCCAGCGTACTGCTCAAAATGTTGGTGTAAATATTGGCCATTTCAAGGGCTTGACTGTTGTCTACAATCAGGTCATTTAAAATGTCTCGTTCTTCTTCGTTTAAGCTTAAGAAATTGGTTCGTTCCAGTTTCATCATCAGTAGTTCGTTGCTACGCAAAGCTGTTACAAAATACACCAGACTTTTTTGAATGCGCACCAGTTCCAGCAGGTCTTCGTTGCTGTTGCTATCGTACAGTTTTTGCTCCAGCAAATTACGGCGGTGGTTGATTTCTTTCAGAAAATCCATGAAGTTCACCACCACTTTTTCAAACACTTTCAGCACCATCAATTTCCTGTTATCAGGCTTGCGGTTTTGAAAGGTGTTGAAGAATTTTTTGATAGCTGCATTCTCAAAGCTGTTGACCGTTACAATTTGGTTGTGGGTCAAAATAATACAAATAGGAATGGTGATGTAAAACGCATCGCTGTCGTTGAACGAGTTGTTTTCCGCAGGGGTTTTAATCACAATCAACCGTACGTTGTCGTCTATTTCGTAGCGGCTTCTTTCGTCGATATCGAGGGAGTCGCTCAAAAAGTCGAGAGGTATTTCCAGATTGTCCGACAGTTGCTGGAATTCTTCCTGTTTGAGTGGCGGTAGCACATTTACCCATGCACCCGGCTCGGGGGCATGAATTTCAATGGTGCGTTGGTCCTGATTTTTGAAGTATTGTATCACTGGATGGCAAAGATGCGGCATTCTGCCATTGGCTTGCATGAAGTTTCTGCGGTCATTTTATGCCCGGTGTTTCCGAACCATTGGTGCCACACATTGTTGATGGCATCATGCGACAGGCGGTGGTAGTTGTATGGCTGAAAAGAGACTTGCGGTGGCAAGATCATGCTCCCTTGCAGGCGGCCATTGGTACAGGCTTGCCGGTACTGCCGCTGTATGTATTTGAGCCTGCTTTGCTACAGGCGCCCGATAGCGATGTGCGGCATTGGTGGTTTGTGTGGCAATCGTTGCAAGCTATGCAGCAAGCTCAACCTGCTGTGCCAATGTTGAAGCTTCACACATCTGCGTCTAATGCATTTCAATGGTTGCTACAGCACTATAACGTCAAAGGCTTGTACAGCCATCAGGAAACAGGTAACGACCTTACATTTCAGCGGGATAAATGGGTGGCCAAATGGTGCCAATCCAACAACATCCTTTGGTATGAAACGGCCGACCGTGGCGTACAGCGGGGTTTGCGCCGCCGCCATCAATGGAATCTGCAATGGATGGAATACATGGAGGCGCCCATTTGTCAGCCGCAATTTGAAAGAGCGGTTTGGGCAAACCTGCCATCGGGTGGACCCATCCTTCGTTCTTTTGATGAACTTTTTCCTGCTTTCTCAAGTTTGCAAATACAGCGGCAACCCGGTGGCTCGGCGCTTGGTTGGCTATACTTGAATGGCTTTTTACAAGAAAGAGGGTTGTTGTATCAAAAGCATATTTCCAAACCCTTGCTTTCCCGCACTTCTTGCAGTCGGTTGTCGCCATACTTGGCCTATGGCAATGTATCCATCCGGCAAGTGTGGCAGGCCACGCAACTGCGCATTGCTGCTGAGCCATCTATGAAAAGACCATTGCGTTTTTTCAGCCAGCGGTTGCTGTGGCATAGCCATTTTGTGCAAAAGCTGGAAACCCGCTCCGGGCTGGAGTTTGCCAATACCAACTATGGATTCAAAACCGTTCGGCAAACAGTAAATGACGAATTTGTAGCAGCCTGGCAGCAAGGTCAAACGGGTGTGCCCATGGTTGATGCCTGTATGCGCTGTGTAACCGCAACTGGTTATCTTAACTTCAGGATGCGGGCCATGCTGGTGAGCTTTTTTACGCACCATGGCTGGCAGCCCTGGCAGGCGGGTGTGCATTGGCTGGCCCGGCAGTTTCTGGATTACGAACCTGGTATTCATTTCCCGCAGTTTCAGATGCAGGCAGGTGTTACCGGCATCAATACTATCCGCATTTACAATCCTATTAAACAGGGCCTCGATCATGATGCTGAAGGCTTGTTCATAAGGCAGTGGGTACCTGAGTTGGCCAAGGTGCCGGCGCCATTCATTCATCAGCCTTGGCTGCTGAATGTGTTTGAGCAACGGGAATTTGGCGTGGCTTTAGGCAGTTCTTATCCGGCTCCTATTTTAGAGGTAGATGCGGCAGCCCGTTTTGCCCGGGAGCAATTGTGGCAATTGAAAAAATCCAGCACTGTTCGGCAGGCCAATCAGAACATACTCGGTACACTTACCAGCCGCCGCACCGAAGAAGACGCTATGGGAGCTTAATGCTTCGGCATGGGCAAGCCCATCAGCCAGTCGAGTTGTGGATCTTTACCTAAAACGAACGTATCGGTGCCAATGATGGCAAATCCCATTTTCTTGTAAAAGGCAATGGCCGCTTCGTTTTGCTGCCACACACCCAGCCACAGATAGTCGTGGCCATGCTCGGCGGCATGTGCTTTGGCAGCAGCCATCAGTATGCGACCAATGCCTTGCCCCTTGGCTTCGGGGTGTACGTAAATGCGGGAAATCTGCAGCGGATTATCGAACGGCATGGGCATGGGCGGCTGGCTCCATTGCAATTTCAGCAGGCCAACAATGTGGTCGTTTACCAGCGCCAGCAGGTACAGCACATCATCCTGATGCATTTCAGCTGCCAGCACTTCCGGAGCATAGGCCTGGCTGCAATACAGCTCCATATCCTCGGGAGTATTATGGGCCGCATAAGTATCTCTGAAAGTCATTTCGGCAAAGCCGGCCACGGCTGCAAGATCTGCAGCAGTGGCCGGTCGCATCCAGCATTGGGTAAAATCCATGTATCGAATTATTCAGCTAATGATGACAAAGATTGATGAATAATCTGAACACATTCCCTGATTTGCGCTTCGTTGATGCACAGGGGAGGAGCAAAGCGAATTTTATCGCCATGGGTGGGCTTGGCCAGCAAGCCGTTTTCTTTCAGCGTCAGGCAAAAATCCCAGGCGGCTTCGGGGTTGCTGTGTTTGATAACGATGGCATTGAGCAAGCCCTTGCCCCGCACTTCTGCTATGTAGGGCGATTGCAAGGCTTCCAGTTCGCTGCGCAATAAAGCACCGAGTCGTTCAGCGTTGTCCGCCATTTGTTCATCTTTCAGTACCTGCAGGGCCTCCATAGCTACAGCGCAGGCCAGCGGATTGCCGCCATAAGTGCTGCCATGCTCACCGGGTTGTATGTTCATCATAATGAAGTCGTCGCAAAGCACAGCACTCACAGGCATGGTGCCGCCGCTGAGAGCTTTACCCAAAATGAGAATGTCGGGGCGAACGTCCTCATGGTCGCAGGCCAGCATTTTGCCGGTACGGCAAAGACCAGTTTGTATTTCATCGGCGATGAACAATACATTGTACTGGTCGCACAAAGCCCTTACGCCTTTCAGGTAGCCATCGTGTGGCACCACCACGCCGGCTTCTCCTTGTATGGGTTCTACCATAAATGCCGCCACGTTGGGGTCTTGCAGGGCACGTTCCAAATCGGAGAGGTCGTTGTAATTCACCAAATCGAAGCCAGGCATAAACGGACCAAAGTTGTGGTAACTGCTGGGGTCGGTGCTGCTACTGATGGCGGCAAGGGTACGGCCCCAAAAATTGCCCTTGGCAAATACAATTTTCGCCTCATTTTCGGGGATGCCTTTTTTTACATACCCCCAGCGCCGGGCCAGCTTAATGGCGGTTTCACCACCCTCTACGCCGGTGTTCATGGGCAATACCTTGTCGTATCCGAAATAAGTGGTGATGAATTTTTCATATTCACCCAGCAGGTTGCTGTGAAAAGCCCGGCTGGTGAGGGTAAGCTGTTGGGCCTGCTCGGTAAGGCGCTGAATAATGCGGGGGTGGCAGTGGCCTTGATTGACAGCGGAATAGCCGCTTAAAAAATCGTAATAGCGTTTGCCGTCTACGTCCCACACAAACACGCCGCTGCCTTTTTCCAGTACAACTGGCAAGGGGTGATAATTGTGAGCTCCGTGCTCTAGTTCCAAATCAATAAAATATGCCGACCGAGCCGAAAGGGCAGCTGTTGAAGTATGTGCCATAATAATAAATGAATAAAACAATGCTGCTACCGGTGAAGCCGATAACAGGGATGAAAAAAAGTAGCATGCGGAAAAAATCAGGCCCGGGCCATGGGGTGGTCCAAAAAGTCGAGGTTGGTACCTAAAAATGATATGTTGGGATGGTTGGCCATTATGAACAGGATGGCAAGTAACGTTTTTTTTGGCAAACCCTGGTTATGGCGCAAAAAAGATTGCTGAATTGCATCGCAAAAGAGTGAACTTGCACCTTTTAGAAAAAAAGAGGGTAGAAATTGCGGTAATTGTTCAAATTTCATTTTGTTGTTTGATACAGATGCTGCACCTTTGCCGTCCGAAAAAAACAAGATCATGGCAAGAGTATGTCAGGTAACAGGTAAGAAACCAATGACTGGTCATCATGTTAGTCACTCTAACATTAAGACTAAACGCCGATTCAATCCGAATTTGCAAAAAAAGCGTTTTTTCCTGGCCGAAGAAGATAAGTGGATTACCCTGAAGGTTTCAGCTGATGCAATTCGTACCATCAACAAGAAAGGACTTTTTGCAGTGGTAAAAGAGCTTCGTGAAAGTGGCGTAGCTATCTAATACAATCCTTTTTTAACACTCGAAATATCTATATATCATGGCAAAGAAAAGCAAAGGCAACCGGGTTCAGGTTATTCTGGAGTGCACCGAGCACAAGCATAGCGGTGTTGCTGGTACAAGCCGTTACATTTCTGTAAAGAATAAAAAGAATACTCCTGAGCGTTTGGAACTGAAGAAGTACAACCCCATCCTGAAAAAGGTGACTGTACACAAAGAAATCAAGTAATCCGCTCCGTTACCTGTCTAACTGTCAACCGTTAACCTGTCAACTCATTTCATATGGCAAAAGTAGCTTCAAAAAACTCGAAAGTAAAAGATGCTAAGGCGGCAGCCGAAGCCAAAAACTGGACCAAAGTAATTAAGGCTGTACGCAGCCCTAAGACTGGTGCTTATACTTTCAAAGAAGTGATCGTTCACAAAGACAAAGTGAAAGATTTCCTCGCTGAAAAGTAATTTTCGCAGGATGAAAATACCAGAGCTGTCATTCCTATTGGTTTGATGGCTTTTTTTATTTTCTACAACGGAGTACTATCATTCCCGTTTCCAAATCATTCTTTTTTCTACATCAGGAATTCAATGCATTATGGGCTTTTTCGATAAACTTTTTGGCAAAAAAGAAAAGCAAACCCTCGATCAGGGACTGGAAAAAACCAAGGAAAGTTTTTTTGCAAAAATTACCAAGGCAGTAGCCGGTAAAAGCACTATCGACGATGAAGTGCTCGACAACCTGGAAGAAGCCCTGGTAGGTGCCGATGTTGGTATTGAAACAACCGTGGCACTCATCGATCGCATCAGCGAACGGGTAAAAAAAGATAAATACCTCGGCACCGCCGATCTCAACCGCATCATGCAGGAAGAGATGGCTGGCATTTTGGTAGATGCCCCGACTGGGCTGGCTTCAGGCTTCGACTTGCAAGGCATGCCCAAACCTTACGTAATACTGGTGGTAGGAGTAAATGGCGTGGGTAAAACAACCAGTATTGGTAAGCTGGCCCACCAATTTAAGCTGGCGGGCAAATCGGTGGTACTGGGTGCTGCCGATACTTTTAGGGCTGCAGCGGTAGACCAGCTGACCATTTGGAGCGAAAGAGTAGGTGTACCCATTGTAAAACAAGCCATGGGTAGTGATCCTGCTTCTGTAGCATTTGATACCGTACAAAGCGGCATGGCCCGTGGTGCAGATGTAATCATCATTGACACTGCTGGCCGCCTGCACAACAAGCTGCACCTGATGGAAGAACTCAGTAAAATCCGTCGGGTTATCAAAAAACAACTGCCCGAAGCGCCGCATGAAGTGCTGTTGGTGCTCGACGGTAGTACGGGTCAAAATGCGCTGGAACAAGCCCGTCAATTTACGGCTGCTACCGAGGTAACCAGTCTTGCCATTACCAAACTTGACGGCACAGCCAAAGGTGGTGTGGTGCTGGCCATCAGCCATCAAATGAACATTCCGGTGCGGTACATTGGCGTTGGCGAAAGAATGGAAGACCTCCTGGTGTTTGATAAAAAAGAATTCGTACATAGTTTGTTTGCCATACAATAGCCGGCGATAAATTAATGTGTACACATTGAAGGGATGCCTAAATTGCACGGGTATCCCTTTATTGTTTTCCGGATGAAGCGAATTGTTATTGCATTTTCAGTGTTGATAGCTGTACTGGCAGCATTAGTACTGATGCCCAGTATACTGCCCGACGGACAGGAGGTGAAACCTGCACCCGTGCTGGAAGTGAGCCCGCAAAACAGGCCCGCCGGTATGGTATGGATTGAGGGTGGATTATTTACAATGGGCAGTGATGAACGCTATGCAGCACCCGACGAAAAGCCTGCGCATCTGGTAAAAGTTGAGGGGTTTTGGATGGATGCTCATGAAGTAACGGTAGCTGCCTTCGACAGTTTTGTGCGGGCAACCAACTACCGCACAGAGGCAGAGCAGGTTCGCTTGGCGAGTGATTTAAAAAAAAGTTGGCCCAAGGGGCTGCCCTTTATCGACAGCATTCGCCAACCAGGATCTTTTGTAGCGCAAATAAAAACTGGAAATGTTGAATGGAAATGGATAACCGGAGCCAACTGGCGCCAACCGCTTGGGCCGGGAAGTGCATCAGATCCTCTGGAACCAGTGCGGCATATATCATGGAACGATGCCATTGCATATTGTGCCTGGCAAGGTACACGGCTACCCACAGAAGCTGAGTGGGAATTTGCAGCAATAGCCGGCAGAAATATCAATGATTTGCCTTGGGTTCGTGCTTCCAACAGTATAGCTGATAGTTTACAGGCAGTGCTAAATAGCACAACACCCAACGGAGTGAAGCGTGTAAAACAGTATTTGCCCAACCCTTGGAAATTATACGATATGGCGGGCAATGTACAAGAGTGGTGTGCCGATTGGTACAGCGCCAATTATTATAAAATCAATTACGATGTACTGGCACTAAATAATCCATTGGGGCCAGCAGAGCCGTCTGCAGGGCTGCAACCTGAGCGGGTAGTAAAAGGAGGAGATTACACCTGTGCAGGGCCGAAGTATTTGGCAGCAAGGCCATCGGCAAGGGCATCGCTACCTCCGGATTTTACCGCCAGCACTACGGGGTTTCGAACGGTGATGTCGGCACCCATGTGGGACGCTAAAAAAGCATTGGCTGACAAATAAAATTGCATCAGTAACCATTGTAAAAATCAGCTGCTCGTTGATGCTTTTTTACAAAATGCTGCCAAACCACACTACCACTGTAGCGCCCAGGTCCTGCAAAAGATTTTCTGTTTCCCGGCCATTTATGATTACCGGGTTTTACCAACCAGTTTACGTAGGCAACCCATGCTTTCATTACGGCCAAAGCATTGCTGTTGTTGCCTGCCAGCAGCATTTGCAGTGCCGCAACTATATCTAAGCCAAACCTCAGCGGTAGTAGCAAAAACAGCCAGCCAAGCGGCATGTTGCGGCTAATCATGATCAGGTTGTTCCGAAAGTTAAACCAGGTTTTGCGAGGATTTTCTTTTGCTAAACTGCCACCACCAAGGTGGTACACAACTTCGTGTCCGTTATAGCCTATCTTATACCCTTTGTTCAGCATGCGCCAGCACCAGTCTATTTCTTCATTGTGCATGAAAAAATAAGGGTAGAAACCGCCTGCATCATCAAAGAGTTTTTTGCGCATGAGCATGGCTGCCCCCGATGCCCAAAACACGAGTTGTTCATCATTGTACTGGCCTTCATCCTTTTCCACCGATTCAAACAAACGGCCTCGGCAAAAGGGATATCCGAGCATATCCATGTAACCGCCGGCAGCACCGGCGTATTCAAAATAGTGCCGGTGGGTATCTGCACAAATGCGAGGTTGTATAGCTGCCATGCCGGCATTTTTTTCCATGCTATCTACCAATGGCTGCAGTACGTTGGGCGTTACAGCCACATCTGTATTCAGCAGAAAAATATAAGGCGATTCAATATGGCGTAAGCCCATGTTGTATCCTTGGGCGAAGCCGCCATTGAGTGGATTTACTACCAGTTGTACTTGCGGGTATTGCTGTTGTAAAAATGATACAGAGTCGTCGGTTGATGCATTGTCAATAACCCATACGCTCAGGTTGGGGTAGGTGAGGCTGAGTACAGTTGGCAGGTATTTTTCCAAATGATTACGGCCATTGTAGTTGAGCAGTGCTACTGCTACATGAGGGTGTTTTTGCATATACAAAAAGCCTGTTTTATACGCCAAGTTCTTTCCAGCGGGCAAGGTATTTACCTACCATGTCAAATTCAATATTTACTTTTTGCCCGGCTTGCAAAAATTGCATATTGGTATGCTCAAATGTGTAGGGAATGATTGCCACAGAAAAGCGATTATCAACAAGGTTAAATACCGTGAGGCTAATGCCATTGAGGCAAATGCTCCCTTTTTCGATGATGAGATGGGCAAACAGCTTCGGGTATTCAAACGTGTACAACCAGCTGCCATCTTGGTTTTCTACAAAAAGGCAGGAAGCAGTGCTGTCTACATGACCCTGCACCAAATGGCCATCGAGGCGGCCGTTCATGGGTACGCAGCGTTCAATGTTTACCGCTGTGCCGGCTTGCCAATGGCCCAGGTTGGTTTTGCTAAGGGTTTCGGCAATAGCCGTTACAGTGTGTTGCCCATCGGCCACTGTTTCTACGGTAAGGCAAACGCCATTGTGGCTTACGCTTTGATCTGTTTTGAGGGTTTCGCTCAATGAACTTGCTATAGTAAATGTTCTGTTGCTGCCCGATTGACTCACGGCTACAACGGTTCCTGTGGTTTCTACAATGCCTGTAAACATGATTTCTGCAAACTGTTTCAACAAAATTGCAGGAAAAGGTTGGCTGATAATGAAATAATCCTATTTTTGCGCCCTTAAAAATTCCTAAAGGGGGTATCATTCCATGTTAATCATTGATTCGAAAGACTGCGAAAACATCGACAAGGCACTCAAGAAGTACAAGAAGAAATTTGAACGTGCCAAAACGCTGACTCAATTGCGTGAACGTCAAAGCTTTACTAAGCCTTCTATTAAGCGTCGTGCTCAGGTGCTGAAAGCCGTTTACAAGCAGCAGATCGCCAGCGGTAAAATCGAAGCTTAATTTTCCCGGATCAACCGACGAATATTTTATAGCCATAAGGGGTTTACCTTTATGGCTATTCTTGTGTATGGATGTATCAACTGCGGTAGCCCGTTTTCTCGAGTATTTAAAATACGAAAAGCGTTATTCGGAGCATTCAATCATTGCTTATCAGCACGATTTGGGCCAGTGTGCTTTTTTTTTGCAACAGCAATTTGATGTTCATGCCGAAGTGGGGGAGATTACTACTTCCATGATCAGAACATGGATGGCGCAGTTGAAGGACGATGGTATGGAGGCCCGCACCATCAACCGAAAGTTGAGTGCTCTCAAATCGTGGTACCGGTTTATGCGGCGCCAGCACTGGGTTACTGCCAACCCATTGGCCATCATTAATGGCCCAAAGGCGCCCCGCAAATTGCCCGGTTTTGCCAGCGAAGCAGAAATCGAAAAATTGTGGAGCAGTATTGAATATACCAATGGCTGGATGGGGCAAACTGAAAAAATGATACTTCAGTTGCTTTATCAAACTGGGATGCGGAGGGCAGAACTCATAGGGTTAAAGGAAAGTCAGGTTGACACCGGGCAGCGGGTATTGCGCATTTTGGGCAAAGGCAATAAAGAAAGACTGATACCTGTAAGTGCGGCACTGCTGCAAGAACTGGCAGCGTATACTGCGGCAAAAAGAAGCGAACTGGAAAACGCCGATACCAATTTTCTACTGGTAAATGAGAAGGGAAAGAAGTTGTCGCCGGATGTGGTGTATCGTACTGTGGTTAAATACCTTGGCGAAGTGTCTACGTTGGCCAAAAAAAGTCCGCATGTGCTGCGGCACAGCTTTGCCACACATTTAGCCAATGCCGGTGCCGACCTCAATGCTATTAAAGAATTGCTGGGCCACAGCAGCCTGGCCGCCACTCAGATTTATACGCATAACAGTATCGAAAAATTAAAAGATGCGTATCGGCAGGCACATCCAAAGGCATGAGTATGTGGGTTTGATAATATTTCCTGAAATCGGTTGGCTACTTTGTTTTTTACAGATGTTTTTGTGTAACTTCCAATAAAATAAAAGCCTATGTAGTACTTAACGGATGTTTCTCTGAAGTTCTTTATTTATTCACTTAAAATTGAGTTGTTTATGACCTTGAACATTCAATCTGTGCGGTTTGATGCCGATGAAAAACTGATCGATCATGTGAGCAAGAAAATTGCCAAACTTAGTACCTATCATGACCGCATTATTAAAGTAGATGTGTTTTTGAAACTGGATAATGTGGTGCACACCATTAAAGACAAAGTAGCAGAAATCAAAGTGAGCGTTCCCAGAAACGAAATTTTCGTAAAATCTAGCAGCAAATCTTTCGAAGAGTCTTTTGACAATGCATTTGAAAGTGTTTGTACTCAAATAAAAAGAAAAAAAGAAAAACTTGCCTAATCGAAAAACAGCCCTGTAGTACACAGGGCTGTTTTTTTATCCCTATTGTTTTAAAATGCGATTTAGTCTCTGGCCATGCTGGCTTCTTGGTTGTTTCATTTTCGCAGCCTGCAGTTCTATCGAACCTGACAATGAAACCAAGAGGATTCCATCCTCGGTTATTGCCCGTGTACTTATCCAGCCCCTGAACGATGCTGATACTGCCAGCATACATTTTTTGCAGCAAGGCATTCAAGATTCGCTGGGCGCTGAGGTGCAGATATTACCTTTTCGCAACATGCCTGCCCATGCATGGTATGCGGCCCGCAAACGCTACTGGGCCGACACTGTGCTTCAATGGTTACAACCTTTATCCGCAAAACGTTCCGAAAAAATCTTGGCCGTTACCGGCAAAGACATTTCAACCAGCACCATTAAGCAATACAACTGGGGCATAATGGGCCTTGCATTTCAGCCCGGCGCTGTTTGTATTGTGTCGGACTATCGGCTACACAGTGCCAGTGTTGGCGCCGTGCAGCGGCGGCATAAATTGCTGAAAGTGGCGCTGCATGAACTGGGGCATACAACAGGATTGCCGCATTGTGCGGTGGCTACCTGCCTTATGGCCGATGCCGAAGGCAAGGACAAAACAGCTCAGTTGACGGGCTTTTGCAACAGCTGTAGCACACACATTTTCAAGCACTAAAAAAGTTTTCTCCAATTTTTTTTGGTGTATACCTAATTCGCTTACTTTTGCCATCCCGAAAAAACGGGGTAGTTCTTTCAACAGATTTTTATGGGCACATAAAAATCAACAAAAACGCCACTTTAGCTCAGCTGGTAGAGCAACTGATTTGTAATCAGTAGGTCGTTGGTTCGATTCCGACAAGTGGCTCAGCAAAAGAGTGAATAACAGAGTTTGCAGTCTAAGTAAATACAACTTACTTCGCGGCTCCATATTCAAACTCACTGGGGCAGTTTCCAGAGCGGCCAAATGGGGCGGACTGTAAATCCGCTGTCTTTCGACTTCGGAGGTTCGAATCCTCCACTGCCCACTTCTACAAAAGCAAGTAACAAACGGCTATGGTCTGTTTGTTGCTTTTTTTGCTGAAAAAAGTTCTTTGATGCAAAATGTATTACCACGTACATTTTAATCAAGCTTCTGCGGGAGTAGCTCATTTGGTAGAGCGATAGCCTTCCAAGCTATAGGTGGCGAGTTCGAGCCTCGTCTCCCGCTCATTGCAGCTTGCAGTTTGCCAATGAGCAGAAAAGTTGGTTCTTAAAAAGAGTCAATGGATAGCTGAGCAACTGACAGCTGAACTACGCCGTTGTAGCTCAGTGGTAGAGCACTTCCTTGGTAAGGAAGAGGTCGTGAGTTCAATTCTCATCAACGGCTCAACACAATTCATCGGGGCAAAAAGCCGGCTGCTCCGATTAAGGATAATGACTCACCTCATTGTCCGGCCGGTCAACTAAGTTTTTAATTTCCGGTTCGCCGGCCATTAGAATAAATAAACCACAACAAAAACAAATAAAAATGGCAAAAGAGACCTTTAAGAGGGAAAAACCTCACGTTAACGTAGGTACAATCGGCCACGTTGACCACGGTAAAACCACCCTTACCGCTGCCATCACTAACACCCTTGCTAACAAGGGCTTGGCAGAAAAAAAGGGTTATGATGAAATTGATGCTGCTCCCGAAGAAAAAGAGCGTGGTATCACCATCAACACCGCTCACGTAGAGTATCAGACAGCTAACCGTCACTATGCTCACGTTGACTGCCCTGGCCACGCTGACTATGTGAAGAACATGATCACCGGTGCCGCCCAAATGGATGGTGCAATTCTGGTTGTGGCTGCTACAGACGGTCCTATGCCTCAAACTAAAGAACACATCCTCCTTGCTCGTCAGGTAGGTGTTCCTAGAATTGTTGTGTTCATGAACAAAGTAGACCTGGTTGACGACCCTGAGTTGCTCGAACTGGTTGAAATGGAAATTCGTGACCTCCTCAGCTCTTACGGTTTCGACGGTGACAACACTCCAATCATCAAGGGTTCAGCTACTGGCGCCCTGGCTGGTGAAGACAAGTGGTTGGGTGCTATCGACGAACTGATGGAAGCTGTTGATACATACATTCCTCTTCCTCCCCGCCCAGTTGATCAGGCTTTCCTGATGAGCGTGGAAGACGTATTCTCTATCACTGGTCGTGGTACAGTTGCCACAGGTCGTATCGAACGTGGCCGTATCAAAGTTGGTGAAGGTGTAGAAATTGTAGGCATGATGTCTGAGAAACTCACCTCTACTGTAACCGGTGTAGAAATGTTCAAAAAGATCCTCGACGAAGGTGAAGCTGGAGACAACGCTGGTCTGCTCCTCCGTGGTATTGAAAAAACTCAGATCCGTCGTGGTATGGTAATCTGTAAGCCAGGTTCTATTACTCCGCACACTGAGTTCAAAGGTGAAGTGTATGTACTGAGCAAAGAAGAAGGTGGTCGTCATACTCCTTTCTTCAACAAATACCGTCCTCAGTTTTACTTCCGTACAACGGACGTAACTGGTGAGTGTACGCTCCCAGCTGGTACTGAAATGGTAATGCCTGGTGATAACACATCACTGCACGTTACTTTGATTCAGCCAATCGCTATGGAAAAAGGTCTGAAGTTCGCTATCCGCGAAGGTGGCCGTACCGTAGGTGCTGGTCAGGTAACTGAGATCATCAAGTAATTTTCAAGTACGAAGTACGAGGTACGAAAGCAGAAGTTCTCCAAAACTTCTACTTTCGTTCTTCAACCCTCGTACTTCTTTTTTACGGGCATAGTTCAATGGTAGAATAGCGGTCTCCAAAACCGTTGATACGGGTTCGAATCCTGTTGCCCGTGCTTCTTTTCGAGAAAAGCACCTCATAGTATGAAAAAAATTGGATCTCATTTTCAGGAAAGCTACCACGAGCTGGTAGAAAAAGTGACCTGGCCAACGTGGAACCAGCTGCAGCAATCTACTGTGATTGTGCTGGTAGCTACGCTGCTTATTACTGCCATGGTATGGGTCATGGATATCGCTTCTGAAAATCTTCTCAAACTCGTTTACTCATTCTTTAAGTAATGGATACACCAACTACGCCTCAGGTAGACACGAAGTGGTATGTGCTGCGTGTGGTAAGTGGCAAGGAACGTTCTGTAAAAGAATACCTTGACAAAGACGTGGTACGCCAAGGCTGGGCCGACCGTATTGTACAGGTTTTTTTGCCCATGGATAAGGTGTACAAAGTGCAGAATGGTAAGAAGGTAATGCGGGAAAAGAACTTCTATCCCGGTTACGTTTTTATGGAAGTAGTAGATGGCAAGCTGAACGAAGACATGATTCAGCACATCAGCAATATTTCCAACATCATGCACTTCCTTACAGATGGTAAGGGCTCAAAAGGAAAAATCATTTGCCTCCGCAAAGCCGAAGTAAACAAGATGCTCGGCAAAATGGATGAAATGAGTGAGCAGGGCATGACCATGAGCGAACCTTTCATTGTTGGCGAAACCATCAAGATTATCGACGGTGCTTTCAACGATTTCAATGGCGTAATTGAAGAAGTAAACGATGAAAAGAAAAAGCTGAAGGTGATTGTAAAAATCTTTGGCCGCTCTACTCCAGTAGAACTCAATTACATGCAAGTAGAAAAACTCAGCTAAGGCTGATTTGTTGAATAATATTAAGCCGGAGCTTACGCTTCGGCTTTTTTATGTTTGTATGAAGTGTTCCCCGCTATAAACAAAATCGGCCCGTTTTACAACGGGCCAATTTTTACCAAAAAACACATTGCTTAAAACTGTAACGGCACTACCACTTTGGTTTGGTCCCAGGCAATAGTCATGCTACTACTGCTGAGCGTAATGGTGAGTTGCTCTGTTACATCAGAAGTTGTTTGAGCAGGCACTTTTACTTCCAGTACATTTTTGTCTTTAATCTTATCGTAGTTGTAAGCGCCCCACTGTTTCAGTTCGCTGTTGAGGATTACTGTCCATTCGCCTTTTTCAGGAACAGTGAAGAGGGTATAAGTGCCGGCTTTCACGGCTTTACCGCCAAACATGCCGTCTTTTTTGAACGTAATTTCTGTGGCTTCATTGGCTCCTGTGCGCCATACTTTGCCAAACTTTTCCAACTCGCCAAAAATCACCCGGCCTTTTTTAGAAGGACGGCCGTATGAAACACTTACATCTGCAGTACTCACGGTTTCACGAGGGCTGGCAGGTTTCTTTTCCTGTCCAAAACAACTGGTCATTACTACGGCCAGGCTGGCAAACAATAAAAACTTCTTCATGGGATTTTTCTTTTGATGAATGAGAGATGAAAACTAAAACCTTTCCTGCATTGCTGCACATAAATAATGCCAAACAGGGCCGATTGGTTCATGAACGGAAAGCGTTGGGCCTACTTCTTTTGGCCTAAGCATCAGCGCAGCACGGGTGCCATGGCATCGGCCAGTAGTGCCGCCCACTTGGCATATTCCTTACCACTGGGGTGCAGGCCGTCGCCGGCAATGAGGCTGGCATCTGTGCGGCCTTCGCGGCTACCGGGTGTAATGTCAATGTACACAATGCCTGCGGCCATCGTAATTTCTTTGTTGATGCGGTTGAATTCATCAATCTCCCGGGCAATTTTGGCGGTATCGGCGTTGCGGGCAAATGGGGTAACACTATAGTCGGGAATGCTGAGTACAAACACCCGGTTTTTGCGGTTGCCGGCCAGCCGTATGGCCTGCTGCAGGCAGCTGCTGAACTGCTGCCGGTATTCATCCTGACTGCGCTGCTGGTATTGGTTGTTGACGCCAATCAACAAACTCACCACATCATAGTTGGCGGTTGGGTTTTGTGTTTGAATGGCATTGAGTAAGGCGCCGGTTGTCCAGCCGGTTTGAGCAATGTATTGCGGTTCATTGAGCCGGTAGCCACGGCTGTTGAGAATAGCCACCGCCTGATGCGGAAACCTGGAATCTACCGCCACACTTTGGCCAATGGTATAGCTATCGCCCAGCGCTAAATAGTTGAGTTTGGCAAGAGTAGGAAGTGTGTCGGGAGGTGGCACCACTACATTGGGAATGCTGGTAGCTGTACGCTTGTTACAGCCCGCAAACGATAACGCTACTAGTGTTGGTATAGTGGCTAAAACGAATAGCCCAAACAGGTATCTTTGTTGCCCTTTCATTGAAAAAAATGTAATGCAGGTTGAAATAACAAATCAATCTGAATTACGAGTAGAACCTACAAAAAGTTTATTCAGCTATGGCAGCAAAAATTAAAGTAGCCAATCCTGTGGTAGAACTCGATGGCGACGAAATGACACGCATTATCTGGAAGTTCATCAAAGACAAACTGATTCTTCCTTACCTCGACCTCGACATTAAATACTATGACCTGGGCGTGGAGTACCGCGACCAAACCAACGATCAGGTAACAGTGGATGCCGCCAACGCCATCAAAGAATATGGTGTGGGTATTAAGTGTGCTACCATTACCCCCGATGAGGCCCGTGTGAAGGAGTTTAACCTGAAGCAAATGTGGAAGAGCCCCAATGGTACCATCCGCAACATTCTGGACGGCACTGTATTTCGTGAGCCCATCGTGATCAACAATATTCCCCGCCTCGTTACCACCTGGGATGCACCAATTATTGTTGGCCGTCATGCATTTGGCGATCAGTACCGTGCTGCCGATTTTGTAGTGCCCGGTAAAGGCAAGCTCACTGTGAAGTTTGAAGGTGAAGATGGTCAGGTGATTGAGCATGAAGTGTTCCAGTTCAAAGGCCCCGGCGTAGCTATGAGCATGTACAATGTGGATGAAAGCATTAAAGGCTTTGCCCGCAGCTGTATGAACATGAGCTTGCAAAAAGGCTGGCCCTTGTACATGAGTACTAAAAACACCATCCTGAAAAAATATGATGGCCGTTTCAAAGACATCTTCCAGGAGATTTACGACAACGAATTCAAAGCGCAGTTTGAAGCAGCCGGCATCACTTACGAGCACCGCCTCATTGATGACATGGTAGCCAGCGCCCTGAAGTGGAATGGCAACTTTGTATGGGCTTGTAAAAACTACGACGGCGACGTACAAAGCGATACGGTAGCACAAGGTTTCGGCTCACTCGGTCTCATGACTTCTGTATTGGTTACGCCTGATGGCAAAACCATGGAAGCAGAAGCGGCACACGGTACCGTAACCCGCCACTACCGCGAACACCAAAAAGGTAAGCCTACCAGCACTAACCCCATCGCCAGCATATTTGCGTGGACACGTGGTTTGGCTTTCCGTGGTAAGCTCGATGGCAACGATGCCCTTATTAACTTTGCCAATGCACTCGAAGCTGTGTGTATTGAAACCGTTGAAAGCGGCAAAATGACCAAGGACCTTGCTGTATGTATCCATGGCAATAAAGTAAGTCATGGCGAACACTATCTGTATACAGAAGAGTTCCTCGATGCCATTGACAGCAACCTGCAAGCCAAACTGGGTGCTTAATTTATTGCAACAATCATTATTTGTAAACGGTCTGTACCAAACGGTGCGGGCCGTTTCTTTTTTTTGTACAGGTGGCCACTGGTTGTATTTTCAGTGCATGAAAAATATTTGTTTCTGGTTGTTGTTGTGTTGCAGTTTTTCCGCCTTTGCACAATCCAATTATCATACAGTAGCTAATCTGTCCTATTATCCAGAAGACACAAAGCAGGATGCTTACCAGGCATCGCAATGTGTACTTGATGTATATTATCCCGTGGGTAAAAAAGAGGTAGCTACCGTTGTGTGGTTTCATGGTGGTGGCATTACCGGCGGCAAAAAGGAATTGCCCAAAGCCTTGCAGGAAAAGGGTTACATAGTGGTAGGTGTTGGCTATCGATTATCACCCAAGGTACAATCACCTGCATATATTGAAGATGCTGCTGCTGCAGTAGCATGGGTATATAAAAACATCAGTCGCTTTGGTGGCAGCTCAAAAAAGATTGTGGTGAGTGGTCACTCGGCAGGAGGTTACTTGGGCATGATGATAACGCTGGATAAAAAGTATTTACAGGTGCATGACGTGGATGCGGACAGCATTGCTGCGTTGGTGCCTTTCAGCGGGCAGGCCATTACCCATTTTACCATCCGAAAAGAAAACGGCATTGCTGAGAAGCAACCCACTGTTGATGCCATGGCGCCGTTATATCATGTGCGGCCCAATGCACCACCCATTACCCTCATCACCGGCGACCGTAACAAAGAGCTATTGGGCCGCTACGAAGAAAATGCGTACCTGTGGCGAATGTTGCAATTGGTAGGCCACAAGCAGGTGCAGCTGTTTGAGCTCGAAGGTTTCGACCACGGCACGATGGCAGAGCCTGCTTTTCCATTATTACTACAAGTGCTGAAATCCTTGCAATAAGACGTCGTATTATTAATCTCTATTTTGCTCATCTACTTTTATTTAATTCATTGTATGAAACAACTGACTTATGTATTGCTTTTGTGCTTGCTTACGGGTACCATGGCTCAAGCACAGAAGAAAACAGCAAAATCAACAACGGCTACGCAACCTGCTGCTAATCTTTTTGAAAATGCTGCTGAAGATTTGCGGTCTGTGAAGTTTCGCAGCATCGGGCCATTTCGTGGTGGCCGGTCTGTTACTGCCACAGGCGTAAAAGGCAACCCACTGGTATACTATATGGGTACAACTGGTGGCGGTGTTTGGAAAACAGAAAATGCCGGGCAAACCTGGTTCAATATTTCTGACGGCTATTTCAACACAGGATCTGTTGGTGCAGTAGCTGTAAGCGAAAGCGACATAAATGTACTATACGTGGGTATGGGAGAGCATGCACCCCGTGGTGTAATGACCAGCTACGGCGATGGTGTGTACAAAAGCACTGATGCTGGCAAAACCTGGAAGCATGTTGGTTTGAAAGCAACCGAGCAAATCAGCTGGATACGCATTCACCCCAGCAATCCTGATATAGTATATGTTGCAGCGCAGGGCAATTTGTATGGCCCAAATCCGGAGCGGGGGGTATACAAATCTGTAGATGGCGGCGCTACCTGGAAGCAAGTGTTGTTTGTTGACAATAGCACCGGCTGTGCCGATTTGGATATTGACGTCAGCAATCCAAGAGTGTTATATGCCGCCATGTGGGATCATCAGCGCTATCCATGGGAAGTACGCAGTGGGGGCAAAGGCAGTGGCTTGTACAAGAGTGTAGATGGCGGCGAAACCTGGGATAAAATTGAACAAGGCATTCCCAAGCAATTGGGTAAAATGAGTGTGAGTATTTCCAGGGCCAACCCCAATAAAGTGTATGCCCTGATTGAAAGTGACTGGGACAAAGAGCAAGGTGGATTGTACATCAGCAACGATGCCGGCGCTTCATTTTTTCAGGCCAGCAAAGATCACCTCCTTACACAACGGGCTTGGTACTATGTAGAAGTGTTTGCTGATCCGCAAAACGAGAACACGGTGTATGTATTGAATTCACCCGGTTTGAAATCGGTAGATGCGGGTAAAACATGGACCAACATTCGCGGTACGCATGGCGATTATCATCAGCTATGGATTAACCCCGCCAACAACCAAAACCAAATCATCGCCAATGATGGTGGTGCAGCGGTTACATTCAATGCAGGTGGTAACTGGAGTACGCAAAGCAATCAGCCTACTGCACAGTTTTATCGCATCAATGTAGATAACCAGTGGCCGTATCATATTTATGCCGGCCAGCAAGACAATACCAGCGTAAAAATTATGAGCAGCAACCCCGCAGGTTGGAGCATCAGCGAAAGAGAATGGACCTACAGTGCCGGTGGTGAAAGTGCTTTTCTGGCTTTCGATCCCAACAATCCACGCTGGGTAATGGGGGGTAGTTATCAGGGCACTATCGAGCTGCTTGACACAGATGCCAAAGAAGGGAAAGGTGTGATGGTAGCACCAATCCAATATCAGGCACTCATGCCCAAAGACATGAAGTATCGCTTCAACTGGAATGCCCCCATTATATACAGCATGCACGAAGCCAACACTTTTTATCATGCCGGTAATGTGTTGTTTAAAACCAGCGATGGCGGTAAAACATGGGCAGCAGTATCACCCGATCTTACCCGCAACGATAAAAGCAAGCAGGGCATGAGTGGTACGCCATTTACCAACGAAGGTGCAGGTGGCGAAAACTATGGCACCATTGCTTATGTTTCAGAATCGAAGCATGAGAAAGGCGTGATGTACACAGGAAGTGATGATGGTTTTGTACAGCTCACCAAAGATGGCGGCATAAACTGGAAGAACGTTACACCTGCCAATTTGGAAGAGTGCCTCATCAATAGTATTGAAGTATCGCCACACGATAAGGCGACTGTATACATTGCTGCTACTACCTTCAAGTTCAATAGCAAGCAGCCTATTTTGTACAAGTCGAATGATTATGGTACAACATGGACGAAAATCGTAAACGGCATTCCTGATGGTGCTTACACCAGAGTGATTCGGGAAGACGACACTCGCAAAGGTTTGTTGTTTGCCGGCACCGAAACGGGTTTGTATGTTTCATGGAATGATGGTGCCAACTGGCAGCAGCTGCAATTGGGATTACCCGTTACGCCAGTTACAGATTTGCGGATTCATCAAAACAATCTCATTGCTGCCACCATGGGCCGTTCTTTTTGGGTGTTGGATGATTTGCATATGTTGCGTCAATACAAAGGACGTGAGTCTGCCAATAGCTTTGCCATTTACAAACCCAACGATGTAATACGCACCAGCTCTGGCAGTATGCTCGATGGAGAGTATGATCCGGCGGCTAAGGAAATTGGAGCCGCTACACTTTCTGCTGGTGTGAATGCTGCGAGTGGCGTAGTGGTGTATTATCAATTATCCGAAGATGTGGCAGATTCAGCCACTTTATACCTCGACGTGATTGATGACATCGGTAAAGTAGTTCGTACTTATTCTTCCAAAGCTGATGCGGAGTTTGTATCATTCCCCGGCGGGCCCGATGCAGATCCTGTATTGCCTGCCAGCAAAGGGTTGCACCGTTTTGTATGGGACCTTCGTTATCCAACCCTGAAGGGTGTGCCAAGAGTATTCATCGAAGGCAGTTATCAGGGACGCAAAGTGGCGCCAGGTGCGTATTTGCTGCGGTTGCGTATGGGTAGCAAAGAAGCTACGACCCAAGTACGTGTATTGCCTCATCCAAAAATTACAGCCAGCAAAGCTGAGTATGTCGAGCAGCAACAATGGCAAAAGAAAGTGGAAGATGATATCAACGATATTCATCAGTCGGTGCTGAACATGCGGAAAGTGCGGCAGCAGGTTGCAGGCATCAATGATCGGTTGGCGAAAAATGCCGCACAGAAAACATTGTATGAGCAAGGACAATCCATTGTGAAAAAGCTACAGCTCTGGGAAGATGAACTGGTACAGAACAAGGCTCAATCCAATGATGATATCATCAATTTCGTAAACAAACTTTCTGCCGACTACATTTTCCTGCGTGGAGAAATGGATGCCAATATTCCTTATGTAACCAAAGGACAAAAGGAGCAGTTTGATGCCATGCATGCAATTTGGGAAAAGCAAAAAGCAGCCATGCAGCAAATGCTGGCCAATGAAATAACAGCCTTCAACAAGTTGTATCAGCAAGCAGGTTTGCCAGCGGTAGTTATTCCAAATTAGTACACAGTATTGAAATGAAAACACTAAGGGAAGCATTTGCTTCCCTTAGTGTTTTTGATGAAGTATCGGTTTTATTCATAAGGTACATCCACAATAATAGTGGTGCCAATACCTGGCGCAGTGGCTACATCAAAGTAGGCATTGAGTACGGCTGCCCTGCTGGCCATTATTTGCAGGCCAATGCCATTTTCCGGCGAATTAATTTGGCGTTTATCAAAGCCAACGCCATTGTCTTGAATCGTTAGTATTAATCGGTTGCCAGCTTCCGAAAGGGTGATGATAATTTTTGTAGCAGCCGCATGCTTGATAATATTGTTGATGGCTTCCTGAGTAATTCTAAACAGGTTGGTGCCAAACTTTCCATCGTTCAGCATGAGGTCAGGATGATTGAATTCAACCTCAATTTTCTTATCGAGGTTGGCTATTAAATGTTCTACAGCCACTACATAACCATACTCATTTACCTGCTTGGGCATAAGCGAATGGGCAATGCTTCTTGCCTCTGTTATTCCCTGATCGAGCAAGTCTATTCCATTGTTGTATTTCTCCAGCAATCTGCCACCCAATTGATCAATATCTTTTCTGATGGAAGATATCATGAGCTTACTGGCTACCAGCGTTTGCTGTATGCCATCGTGTATTTCGTGTGATATACGGGTGCGTTCTGCTTCGGCTGCATCGTATGCAGCACTCAGCTTCATTTCTTCGTTGGTAATTCTGTTGGTAATATCGAAGATGATGCCATCAATTCTTTTGTCTTTCGATGGTCCTTCGTAAGATTGAAATTCGCCAATTTCGTATACCCACCTGTAGCTGCCATCTTTATTGAGTAAGCGGTAGCTAAAGTTGTACATGCTCTTGTGAGCATAGGCGTCTTCAACAGCAATATCAAACTTCGGAATATCTTCCGGATGAATGAGCATGCGGTAATGGATGGTGTTGTTATTATTAATTTCTGCTGCAGTGTATCCGGTTATCTCCTGAATGTAATCGTTGATGAAATTCATTCTGTTGTCTTCATTGTTGTAGCAATTAAACACAACACCGGGTATGCTTTGAATTAATAAATTGAGTTGTTTGTTCTTTTCTATCAAATCGGCTTCTGCTCTTTTTTTTGCAGAAACGTCATGAATGATTTCGTGTATAATCAATTTGCCATTGATGCTGAGCAGGCTGCCGAAAACTTCCATTTCGCAAAGTGTTCCATTGCTCAGGCGATGCACTATTTCGAATCGTACATTCTTTTCTGCGCATGCAGTTTGAATGCTGTGTTTAGCTTTTTCGGGGTGAAGACAAATATCAGTAATCTTTAACTGTTTAAAATTTTCTGCTGTCCATCCGTAAAACTTTTCTGCAGCCGGGTTAATGTCGATAATGTTGTAAGTATCTACATCAATCAACAACATAATTGAAGCGTTATCATTGAACATTGACCTGAACCTTTGCTCACTTTCCGCCAAAGCAAGTTCAGATATTTTCTGTGTGGTGATGTCTTTGCCAAAGCAGGACACGCCTACTGCTTCGTCATTGGCTATAATCGGAAACATGGTTACTTCTACCCACATTTGGCCAGTTGGAAATTCGTATTGCTCCTCAAAACTGTTGCGGCTTTTGTTTTGCAACACATAGTCGTAGTGTGCCTGCCACATAGCTTTAAGCTGCGTGGGTAGCTTGGTGAGAATATTGTCTCCTTTTTGCAACCTTACGCCAAAGCTTTTTTCGAATGCATCACGAAATACAGCATTGATGTAGAGTATTTCATATTGGTTATTGACAGACCAAATATTATCAGAAGTTGTTTCGATAATGGCTTCTAACCTCGATTCACTTTCTTTCAATGCTTCTTGCGAAACTTGTTTTTCGAGTTCAGCTTTTTTCCTTTCGGTAATATTTCTGCTTACGCCTAATACTTCCAGTTCATTGTCTGCATTCAGTTGCAGTTTGGCTACTGTTTCCACCCAAACTATAGTGCCATTTTTGTGGTACTGCTGTAGTTCCAGCATTTGTGACCGTGGTATGCTGCCAGTGCTTTGGTACAACTCAATGTTTTCCTTGATTATTTGCATCACCAGAGAATAAGACGATGCTGTCATCGTATCTTCGATGGGTAGACGCAAGGTTTCTGCTACTGTATATCCATGTAATTCAATGCAACTCGGGCTTACATATTTCAATGCATGTTTTCCAATGTCATAAATCCAGATAACGTCGGTCGAGTTTTCGGCTAGTAAACGATAGCTGGCTTCGCTTTTTACCACGGCCAGTTCCATGGTTTTTCTGTTCGTAATATCTGTATCGCCACCTCTGAAACCGATTAATTCACCTGCTTCGTTGGTGATGGGCATTCCGGATGTAGCCAGCCACACAAGCTGCCCGTTTTTATGTACCGCTTTGTGTTCATACTCATGAAAGGAAGCGTTGCTATGTAAAATCTTTTGAGTGGTTTCAATAAAATGAGCTCTGTTTTTTTCAGGATGCAAATCGCAGTAATGCATTTTACCAATTAGTTCGTCGGGCGTATATCCGAGCACAAGGGATACTACATTACTAACGTATGTGTACTTGCCATCTGTATCGGTTTCCCAGGCAATGGTGCGGCTTTGCGAAGTGAGTTCCACCAGTCGGGTTTCATTTTCCCGAAGGAGTGTTTCTGCTTTTTTGCGCAGCATACCATTGGTTACAATTTCTGCCAGTACCTGCAGTAGTTGTATTTCTGTTTCTGTAAATGTGCGGGCCTCTTTTACTGCGTCAAAACCAATAAAGCCAATCAGGTTAGTATTATGTATTAGCGGGAATATTACTAATGACTTTATATTTTGTGCCCGAAGGTGATTGTAATAAACAAGGTTTTGTTTGATAGATTCAATATCTGGAATATGATATACTTTGCCTGCCTTATGGGCATTCAAAATATCAGAAAATAGTTCGTATGACTGATGTTGTAAATTGTTTTTTTCTTTCGAAATGCCTTCTGCACACCATTCATAAGTATTGCTGGAAGTTTTAAGAACATCGTCGTTTTCAAAAATATACACACGGTCTGTGTTGGTAGCTCTGCCTACTTTTTCCAACATGCTGTTCATTAGCTCATCAAACTGATTGGTAGGAGAGTTAATAAATTCTGTAGCCAGCATCACGAGTAAATGCTGAAATGCTTCCTGCTCTTGCAAGCGTATTATGGCAGATTTTCTTTCTGTGATATCTTCTGCAATACCAGCATGAGCTACAATGTTTCCCTCGTTATCTTTTACCGGAAGCGATTTGTTTCTTATCCAACGTACTTCGCCGGTAGGCAATACAATCCGGTATTCCATATCGAACTGAAACGATTGTAAATACTCATGATAGCCTGAAATTACTATTGCAGCATCATCCGGATGTATGGCTTTTAAAATGAACTTTTCCTCCTTGTACAATTCTTCTATGCTTCGGCCAAAAACTTTTTCGTAAGCTGGATTGATGTATAATAATTCTTTGATGTCGGCCGATCTTAGCCAAAATACTTCTTCTACTGTTTCAGCTATTTGGCGGAAACGGTTTTCACTGGCTGCCAGTTCGAGCTGCGCTATCTTTCTTTCGTGTATATCATTATATGAAATGAGGCTGATGTTTCCAGCCTGTTCAAACCCAATTTCAAAAAATCTGGAACTTCCGTTTTTGCAATAAATAGTTGCCTCGAATGGTGGCATTTTGGTTTGTGTAGAAACGGCTTGTTGCAAAGCTGTTTCCCATGCCGTCCTTATGTGTTTTCGGTATGCTTCGTCGGGGTAAGCTATTCGCCACCAGTCTTCAATGCCAGGTATTTCGGCATGTATGTAGCCTGTAAGCTTGGTCATTGCCTTGTTGATGAGCAAAACGCTTCCTTTGTCATCCATTGCAACCAATCCTACTGATATAGCCTCAAAAACCAACTTGTATTTTTGTTCGCTTTCTTCTAACAGCAATGCTGTTTTTTTCTGAGTGGTTACATCTCTGGAAAGAATGAGTACACTGTTGTTATGCATGAGCTGAAGCTTGGCTTCAAAGTGCTTTACCTCACCTCCAAGTGTGATGCTATACTGCCAGGAGTCGGTTTGCTCTCCATTGCGAACATGTGCAAGCATCGGCTCAAATTCACGGGCTAAATATTCGGGTAAAACATCTTTATAATTTTTGCCTATGAATGCTTCAGGCGGCAGCATCAGGTTGTCTTCACGTGCTGATTTAAAAGTGGTAAAACAATCGTTTTCATCCAACGCAAACAGCAAATAAGGTATAGCCTCCAGCAAAGATTGAATGTAGTCTTTCTGCGCTTGTATTTCAGCAGTGGCTTTTTGTGCTTCTGTAATATCGGCAACTGCACCTATTGACTTAATGGCTTTACCGGCCTCATCATAAAATGTTTGACAGCGTTGTTGTACATATTTAATTTCTCCGCTGGGGGTTATTATGCGATGAATAATATCGAAAGGCGTTTTTTCTTTCAGGTGTTGCTGGTACACTTTGTCTACCCGTATTGCATCTTCTGTAGGCAGTGCTTTGAAAAAATCTTCGTATGATAGTGCTTCACCGCTTGCATCAAGTCCAAAAATATTGAATACATCTTCCGACCAGGTAATGTAATTGCTAATGTGGTTATGCTCCCAGTGGCCAGATAAGCCAATCTTTTGTACTTGTTTCAGTATTAACTCCCGGGCTTCTGCTTTTTCTTTTGCCTCTACGAGAGCCTTTTCTGTAAGTACTTGTTTGGTTACATCAGTCATTATACCAATGGTGTACAATGGCTTCCCCGTTTCCAGATTGTAATTGGTAATGGCACTGGCATTGATGTGTTTTACTGTGCCGTTGTGCAAAATAATGCGGTGCCTTATTTCGTATGGCTGATGGTTATGTACGTGGTTTTGGAAAGCATCGTCCAATAATTGCTTGTCGTCGGGATGCACAAAACTCTGGTAGAGTTTGTAGGTTGGTGTTACTGAGTCTGGTATCAGTCCAAGTATTTCAAATATTGAGTCTGACCATTGGAGCTGATCTTGTACATAATCCAACGTCCATGAACCCATGAGGGCTATGTGCTGTGCCTGTTTCAGCAATAGTTCATTTTCTTCCGCTTTGTCTTTGGCCAATTGGAGTGCTCTGCTGGCTTGTATCTTTTCTGTTACATCAGTAAATACCCCTGCAATAGCTTTTTCGCCGTTATATTCTACAAAAAGCGGCGATATTTCTACCTGCAGCATATTGCCTGCTTTTGTAATGGTATCGAACAACAGCGGTGCTTCTTCGCTGCCATTTTCTAACCGTTCAATTACTTCCACTACCCGGTCATGTTTATAATCAGGATGCAAATTGAGCGGAGTCAATTGGGTTAATTCTGTAGCAGTATACCCAAGCATTTTGCAAAGTGATGCATTTACATACAGGTATTTTTGCGAATGCATATCCAATATGCCCACACCTTGTGGCATACTGCTCATCAGGTTTTGCAGGTTTTCTGATGCTCTTGCTATTGCTTGTTGTGCTACTCTAAGGTCGTGTACATCGGTAAAGCTGATAATGTTGAAATCATCGCCTGGCATATAGCCCAATTGAAAATAGCGGGCTTTTCCATCTTTACAAGTAATGAGGGCTTCAAAAGAAGTGATGGGACAGTTCGTTGTATTTGCAATTTCTATTGATTTCAACCACTCTTTCGAAATAACTGAACGATACCGGGCATCGGGGTAGGCCTGTTGCCACCAGGTTTCCGGGTTCTTTACGTCATCATAATCATAACCAGTTAATGAAGTAAAACTGCTGTTGCCCAGTAAAATTTCATTTTGGCTGTTGGTTAGTACAATGCCTACCGGCGATCCCTCAAATAATGTTCTGTACCGGGCCTCACTTTGTGTTAATGCGATTTCTGCTTTTTTGCGGTCTGTTATATCACCGCTTACACCCATTATACCCACGGGTTGCAGGTTTTCGTCGCACAATATTTTGGTGCTGCTTCTTATCCAAATAGGGGTGCCGTCTTTTTTAAAGGCTTCAATTTCTATGGTCACTTCCCGGCTTTGCAGGGCAGCGTTGGCCTGTAGTTCTGCTATGAGGGTTTGGTGTACTTTTTTAAAAATATCAATGGAGTGCTGCGGAAATCTTTTTTCTAATGGCGTGGTAAAAAAATCTTCAACCGTTAGTCCATAAATCTTTTCAACCGATGGGCTTACGTAGCTGGCTTTGTAGTTGAGGTCGCCAATCCATACCACATCTGTCATCTGCTCCGCTATCTTTCTGAATTTAGCTTCATTGGCTGCCAGTGTTTCTTCTGCTACTTTTCGTTGGGTAATGTCTACCAGAGTCATCAGCTGATACTCGCCGGTGTACACGTAGCCAACTTCTACGTACTTGCTGCTGCCATCTTTACATACAATGGCCGATTCTATCGGGTTGGCCGAAGATTTCTTTGCCCTGCTTTGGGTAAAAATTTGTTTCCATTTTTTTTGCGCCGTTGCCCTGGCAGATTCATCGGGGTATGCTTGTTGCCACCAGTCGTTCAGGCTATCAAAATCGGTGGTTTCGTATCCTGTAATTTGTGTAAACTTTTGATTGGTAAAAAATAAATCATCTTCCTTGCCAATGGCTACAATGCCTACAGGAGCATGCTCAATCAGCGCCTGGTACTTTTGGCGTTCTTTTTTAAGCGATAGCTCGGTTAGTTTTTGCTTGGTAATGTCGAGTACCACACCCACCGTTCTCAGCGGTTTTCCATGGGCATCATACTCGGTTTTGCATTTTTCGTGTACGTATTTCAGCTTGTTGTGGGCAGTAATAATCCTGAAAACGATATTGAAATCTGACCGCTGTTCTATGTGGTTGGCAAATGCAGTATCCAGCAGCGGAACGTCTTCCTCGTACACAAGCTGCATAAAGCTGTGGTGAGTGGGAGTAAATATAGAAGGATCCACTTCAAAAATACGGTACGTTGCATCCGACCATTTTATGCTGTAATCTGCATGCAATATTTCCCAAGAACCCATGTTTGCTACTTCCTGAGCCTGGCGCATCAGCAATTCGCTGGCCGTTATTTGTGCCTTGGCCTGCTGCTCCAGCAAGCGTAGCCGCTTTTGCTCAGTTACATCTTTAAACAAGCCCGATATGCATTGCCTGCCTTTGTACATTACCAGTACAGCATCTATTTCTACGGTAAAAATGCTTCCGTTTTTGTGCACCGAATCAAGGTTGTGTAAGCGGGTAGTGTTCCCTTCCAGCATGCCTTCAAATGCAGCTATTACCCGCTCGGTTTCATAGTCGGGGTGCAAGTGTATGGGTGATAATTTTTCAAACTCGGTTGGGGAGTAGCCAAACATTTGGCAAATGGCCTGATTGGCGTACACAAACTGCCGTGTTTCAATATCGGCCAGCAGCATGCCCAGTGGCAGGCCATCCATCAGCCGTTGCATATTGTCGCAGGCTTCGTTGCGGGCTTTGTTGGTTTGTTCATAGCCGCTCAGTGTTTCAATAAAAACCGACAATCCTTGAGCGTCTGGGTAAATGCGGTGTACATGCCATTGGGCCGATTGTGGGGCTGGCACTTCCAACAATTGTTGCTGCTGCGTACGGTAAGCTTCCCGGTAAAGATCCAATACCTCGGGGGTGAAAAATGGGAGGGTTGCAATGTCCATGCTTTGGCCCATCAGGTCTGCTTTGCTTTGGCCCAGCAGCATGGCGGCACTCTCATTGGCAAAAATGCAATGCAGCTGGCTGTTCAACGCCAGGCAGGCATCTCCAATTCTTTCAAGCGATACCTGAAGTTGTTTCAAAAGATTGGCTATTGCCGCTGCAGATGCTTGCTGGTTGGCCATTCGGCTATGGTTTGTTTAGCGGTTCGTGTTTTGTGCAAAAAAATCCGGCTGAGCTTGTTTTGCAGCTTCATGTTTGCAAATGGGTGGTCGCCACCTATTTGTATCCGCTTTCGAGTTTGTTGAATGCGAATTTTTCCCCCCACAGGAAACTACTTAAAAATACAATGTAAAAGGCTTCGGAAAACTGTTCTTTATCAGCTATGAGGCCTATTTCGACGAATAGAGATGTGGGCCATTGGGATAGGGGAAATGATAGTTGGCCAGCCATCCACATCATGCGCAAAAACCTTCTTGTTTCCTCACGGGCAAGTCTTACTTTTGCGGCCCAAAAGCGTTAATCCGAATGAGTGGTGCATTAAAAGAGGTTCGTAACCGAATCAAAAGCGTACAAAGTACCCAGCAAATTACCAAGGCCATGAAAATGGTGAGTGCCGCCAAGCTGCGCCGTGCACAAGATGGTATCCAGCAAATGAGGCCCTATGCCAAAAAATTGCAGGAAATGCTGAGCAATATTGTGAGCAATACCGAGGTAGAAGCCGGCGGTGCCCTCACCGTGGAGCGTCCTGTAGAAAAAGTGCTCGTAATCCTCATTACCAGCGACCGCGGCCTTTGCGGTGGCTACAATGCCAACCTGGTAAAGCTGGCTAAAACCACCATACTGGAGCAGTACGCCGCCCAGCATGCCAAGAAAAACGTAACCGTTTGGAACATTGGTAAAAAAGGTTGGGAAAGCCTGAGCAAACAGGGTTTCAATACCGATGCTACCCACAAAGATATTTTCCTCCACCTCAGCTTCGAAGCCGTGCAGGCTTGTGCTCAGGCTGCCATCAACGGCTTCCTGGCCAAAGAGTTTGATGTGGTAGAAGTGGTATACAGCGAATTCAAGAATGCCGCCTCACAGCGTTTTCAGGTAGAACGTTTCCTGCCCATTCCTAAAATGGAAAAGAAAGCGGGTGCTGCTAAGGCCGACTTCATTTTTGAGCCCAACAAGGAGCAACTCATTGCGGAGTTGATGCCCAAAATTTTGAACACCCAACTGTACAAGGCCGTGCTGGATGCCCACGCCAGTGAGCATGGTGCCCGCATGACTGCCATGGACAAAGCAACCGAAAACGCCGGCGAACTGCTGAAGAGCCTCAAAATTAGCTACAACCGTGCCCGCCAGGCTGCCATCACCACCGAACTGACCGAGATTGTGAGTGGTGCCGCCGCCCTGCAGGGATAAGCTTTGCCGACAGTTCGAAAAAACAACGCATAAAATTGAACATGAAGAATTGCTTTTCGGTAATTCTTCATTTTTTTGGTACCCCATTCAGCCCCGCTGATTTTATACTTTAAAGCATTCAGGCATGGAAATATCTGTGATTATACCGCATGTGGAAGCCCTCATTTTCGCCAGCGAAAAACCGGTAACCACCCTCGACCTGCTCGAACTGGTAAACAATGCCATTGCCTTTATGGAAGAGCGGGCTACCCTCGACCAGGTGGAGAGTGCCATTGAAGCCGTTCGTGAAAAATACAGCAGCGAGTTTTATCCCTTTGAAGTGCGGGAAAGCGGCGGCGGCTGGCAGTTTCTCACCAAGGGTACCTATCACAAAACCGTGGCCGTGCTCAATGGCGATAAGTTTTTGAAACGCCTGAGCTCTGCCGCTTTAGAAACCCTCGCCATCATTGCTTACAAACAGCCCATTACCAAAGGTGAAATTGAAAGCATCCGCGGGGTAAACAGCGATTATGCCGTGCAAAAACTACTGGAAAAAGAACTGGTTATCATCACCGGTCGTAAAGAAGATGCCCCCGGCCATCCGCTCATTTATGCCACCAGCAAAACCTTCATGGATTACTTCGGCATCAATAGCCCCGATGAGCTGCCCAAGCTCAGCGATATTGTACCCAACGATATGGTGATGCCCACCGCCGTTGGCGAAGCCCACATGGTAGACAGCGATGTGGAAGCCGAGCAGCAGCCTGATAGCATTGCTCCACTTGAAAACACCGGCGATGAAAACAGCGCTGAGGTAAACATGCTGGCGGTAAATGCCGATGGCGAAATGGAGGAAATTATGCTGAATGCAGAAGCCACCATAGATGCGGCCGAAGCCATAGAAGAAGTGCAGGAAGAAACCACTGAAATAGAAACGGCTGAAGAAGATGCGGAAGATGATGACACAGCTGCTGATGCACCTGATGAAGATGCCGCAGCACCTGCCAACGACGAACCAACACAAGCTTAATTTATTGACCTATACCTGCAAACCCGCCCCACGACGGCGGGTTTGTAACAACAAGCAATCTGATACAGCATCATGAGCCTGGAGCAACACCTGAGCAACGAACAGCTCACCGCAATAGCCGCCGAATACGGCACGCCCGTTTACGTGTACAACGCCGATAAAATTACTACGCAGTACCAGCAGCTAACCACGGCTTTTGCCGGACAGCAAGTGCGTTTTTTTTATGCTTGCAAAGCCCTTACCAATCCGCATATTTTGCGCCATGTGCACAGCATGGGTGCCGGTATTGATTGCAGCTCTATCAACGAAGTAAAACTGGCCTTGTATGCCGGTGCACAGCCCGGCAATATTTTGTACACCAGTAATGGCATTGCTTTTGAAGAGATAGCAGAAGCCGTGAGCCTGGGGGTACATGTAAACATTGACAGCCTCAGCAATCTGGAAAAATTTGGTGCCCGCTTTGGCAACAGCTATCCGGTGGGTTTACGGCTTCGCCCCAACATTATGGCAGGAGGGAACCTCAAAATTTCTACCGGGCATGATAAGAGCAAATTTGGTATACCGGTAGATCAGGTGCAGCAGGTGCTGGCGCTGGTGCAGCAATACAACATCCGTGTGAATTGCCTGCACATACACACCGGCAGCGAAATAAAAGACGTAGACGTATTTGTGCAGGGTATAGAAGTACTGTTTGATATTGTGCCCCTGTTTCAGCATTTGCAATACATCGACCTGGGCGGCGGCTTTAAAGTAGCCTATCGTAAAGGCGAGCAGGTGACAGACATCAATGAGCTGGCAGCAAAAGTTGGAGCTGCCTTTGCCAACCATCCCAACCCCAACGGGCAGCCGCTGGAAGTATGGTTTGAGCCGGGTAAATACATGGTGAGTGAGTGTGGTTATTTCCTCGCCAGTGTAAACGTGATAAAAGCAACGGCAGCTGCCACTTTTGTGGGCATCAATACCGGTTTCAATCACCTGATACGCCCTATGTTTTACGATAGTTATCACTACATCAAAAACATCAGCAACCCTGATGGGGAGCCGAGGCAGTACGCAGTTGTTGGTAACATTTGCGAAACCGACACTTTTGCCTGGGACCGCAAACTCAACGAAGTGCGGGAAGGTGATTTGCTGCTGTTTTATAACGCAGGCGCCTACGGGTTTGAAATGAGCAGCAACTTCAACAGTCGCTACAAACCCGCCGAAGTAATGGTGAAGGATGGGCAAGTGACTCTCATTCGCCGCCGCGACACATTTGATGATTTGCTGCGCAATGTAGCGCCCCTGTAACAGGTGACTTTCATATTAATTTGATTGTTGAGAATGAAGGCCTGTAAAAGGCTATGTTACTGCTATACATGCAAGCGTTGGTAGCCGCCATCAGCTGCCGTAGTTTGGCAGTGTACTATTGTAATACATTATGGTGTACTATTGGTTAGCCAAAGGGTTTACATTCTTCGTATCAAAAACGCTTACCAGATGCCTTTTTTCTTCAATAAAAAAGTACTCGATTTTATCAATCTTCACCAAGGCGAAGAGCAGCGGGAAAAAGTACTGGCCAATATAAAATCGAATACTTCATTTCGTGGTTCCAACATCTGGATACTTGCCTGTGCCATTGTCATTGCTTCAATTGGTCTCAATGTCAATTCTGGTGCTGTTATTATTGGCGCCATGCTCATTTCTCCCCTCATGGGGCCTATTGTAGGTATGGGTTTTGCACTGGCCATTTACGATTTTGCCCTGTTGAAAAAATCGGCTAAAAACCTGCTCATAGCCACCGTGGTAAGCTTACTGGTGGCAGGAATATACTTTATGGTAAGCCCGTTTAAAGACGCCCAATCGGAACTGCTGGCACGAACCTCGCCCACCATTTACGATGTGCTGATTGCTTTTTTTGGCGGGCTGGTTGGCGTCATTGCACTCACCAGGGTAGAAAAAGGAAATCCTATACCAGGTGTAGCTATTGCAACTGCTTTAATGCCACCGCTGTGTACAGCAGGCTATGGCTGGGCCATTGGCAATTACGTTTATTTTTTCGGGGCCATGTATTTGTACACGATCAATTGTGTATTCATCTGCATTTCTACTTTTATTATTGTAAAGTACCTGCGGTATGAGCCAGTGTCGCATTACAAACCCGCATTCGAAAAACGCATTAAGCTCGGTATTTCCACCCTTATTTTTCTCATCATCATTCCCAGTGTGTATTTGGCTTATAACCTTTACCGAGAAAAAAGCTTTAACCAAAAAGCTGACCGCTTTATTACTGCTGAGTTCAGCAACAATAACTACACTCTCATCTATAAAAAAATAAAATACAACGCTAATCCCAAATCCATAGAACTGGCATTTCTTACCAAAAAAGTAACGCCAGAAGAACTTGCCAAGCTCAAGCAAAAATTGAAAGATTATGGGTTGCCCAACACCGACCTTATCATACGGCAAGAACTCAAAGACATAAAAGGCGAAATACTTGCTGAGTTGAAAAAAGAAGACAAGGAGTTGGCGGATAAGGACATACTCATCAATAATCTTCAAAAAGAACTGAAAAATTTCCAGCCTTTTGATTCGGAAACGGGTAAAGAGGTGGCTATTCTTTTTCCGGAATTGAAGCAGGTAACTATGGGTAGCCATTTGCTCTATCCTGAAACGGATAGTGCCCGGATACTATTGGTGTTTGTAGGTACAATTGAAGATAAAAAAAGCATATTCGATCAGCAAAAACTACAACAGTGGCTTAGTGAGAAATACGATACAAAACTGGTAAAAGTGGTTATAGAAGGACCCTGATGTCTTTGTTCAAATAGCTTGCTGTACTTGAATTCCTGTTTTGCGGTTGCAAAGGTTCGAATCATTTTAGCCCCCTTGGTTCGTGCCCTCACGAAACCATATTTTGCTGCTGCATACAACCAGCCGGTATAATTTCCTGTACCCTTTTAGCCAACCATTTTCCCGCTTCATCCGTACTATTAACACAGTTACGCTGTATTGCCTCACAGGCAAGCTGTTATTTATTTAAGTTTGAATCAAATCCTTTCCGGTCATGATGAAATTTACTCCCTCCTTTCTTGCACGAATGTTGATGCTGCTTTTGCTGCTCAACAGTACGTTGGCCGCAGTAGCACAAACCATTACCGGCACACCCGTTACGGCAGGTATGCCCGTTACCCTCACCGTAGCCGAGCTCGAAAAAAGAGCCAACAATATTGTACGGCAAAATGTGGTTAAAATTCGGGAAGAACTCAACACCAAGAAAACCCGCCGGCCACAGCAATCACCCAATGCATTGCAAACAGCCAGCTACCCTAAGGGTACCGCCAGCCCGGTTATCACCCAGCAAAATACACAGGCCATCCACAGCAATTTTGCCGCCCTGCATACCTACGAGACACCACAGGTAGTAGTTACGCCGCCCGATTGCATGGGCGATGTAGGCCCCACACAAATTTGTATAGCCAGCAACAACCGCCTCAAATGGTACAGCAAACCCACGGTGTGCGATGCGCCACTTACCACCAGTACTACTTCGGGTGCAAGCTCCCTTTCTGGTGCGTCATTCTCCGTTTACATTGAAGATTTTTTTGCGAGTGTGAGCAATGGTTCCGAAGTAACAGATCCACATGTACAGTACGACCGCCTGAGCCAACGCTGGTATATTGTGGCCATTAATACCAGCAATGCCAGCAACCGTATTATGATTGCAGTGAGCAATGGTCCCACTATTACTAATCTATCTTCGTTTTCTTTTTATCAGTTTGCACACGACCTTGGCGCTGCACCCGGCAGCCCCGATCAGGGTCAGTTTTGCGATTACCCTACATTGGGGGTCGATAGAAATGCGTTATACATCGGCGGTCTCATTTTTGATGCTATTTCCGGCGATTACAGGAGCAGCAGTGTATATGTAGTGCGCAAGTCTTCGTTGATTGCTGGCGGCCCGCTTGTGTTTACGGCTTTTCGTGGGCTGGGCACTGCTACCACTGGCATCTTTTGCCCGCAGGGCGTACAAAACGATGATCCCAATGCAACACAAGGTTACTTTTTGGGTGTAAGTGCTGAGTTTTTTGGGGTGCTCGATTTCATTGTGGTCAATAACCCCGGGGGTACACCAAGCATTACCAGTGGTTCTATTAATGTTCCAAACACATCTTTTCCTTTTGATGTGCCGGCGCTAAACAGTACCAAAGATTTGGATGGCGGCGATGACCGCTTGCTGAATGCGGTACTGGTACGCAACAAAAACACTGGCACTGCAGCCATTTGGGCTACGCACAATATTGGGGTGGTAAGTACGGGTACTGCCAATAGTAGCCTGGCCGATAGAGTGGCTACCCGCTGGTATGCAGTGAATGTTAGCGGCAGCAATTTGTCGTTGCAGCAATCAGGTACTTTGTTCGACAATACTTTTGACTCACCCAGAAATTATTGGATGGGCAGTATTTCGGCCTCCGGACAGGGGCACGCAGTAGTTGGTGCCACTCAAGCCGGCGAAACTACAACTGCCAATGCTGTGATTGCTGGCCGGTATGCAAGTACTGCAGCAGGCTCATTGTTTGCTCCGGTACAAACTACCAGCTACAATCAATCGTACAATTTGCAAACAGATGGAACCCAGCGCTGGGGCGATTATTCTCAAACGGTAACAGACCCCAGCGATGATATGACCATGTGGACGTTTCAGCAGTTTGTATCGGCGCCAGACCAGTGGGCGGTGCGGGCTACGCAAATAAAAGCACCACCACCAGCCGCCGTCAGCAATATGACAGCCGTTACCTGCACCGGCGATCGCACCATCAACATTACCCTCAATGGCACAGCAGGCGCCAACTTTGCCGGCTACTATGACCCCGGTGCCGATGCCAATGGCCCCGGCTATGCCCGTCGCCTGGCAGTGAGCAGCACTGGCGGTGTTGTTATCAGCAATCTGAACTACGTGAGCCCAACACAGCTCAGCTTTACGCTCAATTATGCCAGCGCCACATTGGGTTCGCAGCAAACACTTACCATTACCAACCCCGATTGCCAATCGGTAACTTTTAATTACACTTTGCCCACCGGCTGTAATCCGCTACCGGTAAGCTGGGTAAGTGTAGATGCGGTGTGGGTAAATGCAAAGGCTGTAGTAAAATGGAAAGTAACCAACGAAGTAAACCTGAAAGAATATGTGGTAGAACGCAGCAGTGACGGCCGTCAGTACACCGCTATTGGTACGGTAGCTGCTTCCGTAGCATTGGGCGGCCAATACCAGTTTCCCGACGAGCAACCGGGTGCGGAAAATTATTACCGCATTCGCCAGGTAGATCTTGATGGCGCCATGTCTTACTCGGGCAGTGTGTTGCTGCGCAAAGCCGCTGCTATCAGTAAGTTGGGTGTATATCCCAACCCTGCCCGTGAAGCCGTGAGGTTTACACTGCCTGCAGCATCGGGTACGGTACGCCTGCTGGATGTAAAAGGCACGGTGCTGTACAGCAGCAAGGTGGCGGGCAATCTGCTCGACCTGCCGGTAGCCAACTATCCACGTGGTGTGTATGTAGTGGAGTTTGTATCTGCCGCAGGCAAGGCCGAACAAGAAAAGTTGATATTGAAATAACAGCCACTACCCAATAATGAATTGCATAACTCCCTGCCCGTTTGGCGGGGAGTTTTTTTTGTGATTACTCCGCCCTTGTTGGTCGCCGGACCAACAAGGCATTACAAATCCTGAACAACTGTTTGAAAATGAAAGTTTGAAAGGCTACGGCCTTTGCATAACCACGGCTTTTAAGCCTTGGGAGAAATGCTATTGCTGCTGCCTGGCTTTATCTACTGATAATTGAGAGCCACGCAATGTTCCCTGCTGTAGACGGTGCTGGGAAGAAAAACAGTTGCCGGACACAGTCCGGTGGGATTATTAAGACACCAGTGGCCCGCTATGCGGAACACTGGCGCCAGTGGGGGGTACATACTCCATCAGTTCTTAACTATTTTTGAATCCCGATGCAGACTCTGAATAACAGCTAGCTGAAATCGTTTACACAAAATATTTTACAGTCTCATAGAAGAACAAAGCTCCAAGTTTGCACGTCACCCCGCCTGACGCAAAACCCGTGTTATATGCCGTTATTCTCATCTGTCCGTTTTTTGTAATTCTCAATTCTTGTCAGTAGGTCAGTTAATGTCTTTGCTACTGTCGAGATGTCAACATCAGTGTCGAACTTCTCAAATATAAGTCTTTCACCCCTTTCATAACTGTCAAACGGTTTAGGCAGGAAATCTTTGTCTTTGCACATAGTATTGAAAATAAAATCGGTCGATTGGCTATTACGTCCAAAAAGTTGAATCTCCCATCCATTTATTTCAATATAAGTGTCAACAGCCACTTTATATTTCGAGTTAACCGTATAGTCGTGAACAAGACAATACCCTTCATATATCCATTGCCTGTAAACTGATGGTGCAAATTCATTTTGAGGAAGTGTGTCTTTCAATTGATATATTTTTTGATAAAGAGAGTTTCTGTATTCGTTAAAACTGTCCGTTAACTCCTGAATTGATTCTGAGTTATTTTTAAAGAATGTCCAGAGAGCTTTATTTTCCATTGTCTTTGGTGTTAGATTTTCTATTGATTTAATAAAGTCGGTCAAGTGGTTAATGTAGCTTATGTTTGAGTTCGTCAGGTTTCTACCAATATTTTGTTTAATGTTTTCAAAAAGTTGCTCGTAAGTTACATTTATAAAATTATTGGTTGTAGTCTTTTCAATGTCTTCTTTTGATGTCAATTTGTTCAAGGATAATACGATGCAGATTGGTTTTCTTGAGTTATAGCAATACAATAAAACAGTGTTGTTATAATCGGTCAAGTCATTGTGTAAGTGATGAAATATTTTGTTCTCAATGCCTATCGAATAATTTTCTGTCAGTATAAGTAAGTCAAGTCTATTTTCGGCAATAGTCTTATGTTCTCTATAAATTTCAATTGCTTCAAAGTCATTATCAAATTTGAAATCTCTGTCTATTAGATGCATTAACGAATTAAGCACTAAGTCTTTTAGTCCGTGTTCATTGTTTGGGTCAAGGTAAAACTGCAATATATTACTACAAACATTTTCGTAATGTGGATAGCCACAGATTTCCATAAACGTTTTAGTCCGCTTATGTCGAGGAATTGATTTGAAGTCGAGAAGTATTTTAGTAAAGTCTTTTTGCACTATGTCGTCTTTTTATAATGGCGCCTAACACATAAATATATGATACGGTTTTCAAAAAAGGCCTAACGAAATATCATTGATAATCAACACCATTTTGTTATACAATTTGTATTGTTATTAGTACAATCCACCCGGTTATACATGTTGTATTGTCATGCATTTTCCCAACCCTTCCCTTACATTTACCCCATGGACCCACGTTATCCCATCGGTCAGTATGCGCCACAGGCTTTTTCGGAGGCACAGCTTCGTGAGTGGCTCATTGATATTGCCCAGCTGCCCCACCTGCTGGAGGCGGCCATCGAAAACCTCGATGCAGCGCAGTTGCATACCCCTTACCGCGATGGCGGCTGGACGGTGCATCAGGTGGTGCACCATGTATGCGATAGCCACATCAATGCGCTGTGCCGCATGAAGCTCACCCTCAGCGAAAACAACCCCACCGTAAAAGCCTACGAAGAAAACGACTGGGTACACATGGCAGATGCACAGCTACCCATCAACAATGCGCTGACCTTGCTGCATGCTTTGCACCAACGTATGTACGTGCTGCTTAAAGCGGTTACGCCGGAGCAGTGGCAAAGAACCTATGTGCATTCGGCCACGCAGCAGCAACATACCCTCTGGCATTTGCTGGGCATGTATGCGTGGCATGGCCGCCATCATGTGGCGCATATTACCAGCCTTCGCCAAAGGCAAGGTTGGTAACTGCATACAGCTGCATTCGTTAGTTAATGACCACCTCTGTAAAGTACTGCCTGAAGATTGTTGCCACCTCGTTCAGCTGGGTTTGGGTGGGCGGAGGCACATCGTTGAGTTGGTAAGGCATATTCAGCACTTCCCACTTATGAACCCCCAACCGGTGGTAGGGTTGTATCTCCAGCTTTTTTATGCTTTTGTAATGGGCAAAATGCCTGCCCAGCTGGTGCAGGTATTCGGGTTGGTCGCTCCAGCCCGGCACCAGTACATAGCGTAGCCACATTTCTTTACCGGTTTGTTCGCGGTAGGCAGCTACCTGCAGCACACTTTCGTTGCTTACACCGGTCAGTTGTTTGTGCCAGTCGTCGTTGATGTGTTTTACATCCAGCAACAGATAATCCGTTTCAGCCAGCAGGTCTTTTACTTCATCGTTCAGTAAGCGGCCATTGCTGTCGAGGGCAGTGTTGATGCCCGCTGCATGCAATTGTTGAAACAGTTCGAGTAATACAACCCGTTGTAAAGTGGGCTCGCCACCAGAAATGGTAACGCCACCCCGCTTACCAAAAAACGGTTGCTGACTAATGGCCAGTTGTACTATTTCATCAATGTGCATTTCTCTGCCGCCATGTGGGTCCCAGGTGTCGGGGTTGGCGCAGTACAGGCACCTGAACTGGCAGCCCTGTGCAAAAATGACGAGGCGAATGCCCGGCCCATCGTGTGTACCAAAACTTTCTATGCTATGTATGCGTAAATGATGTGCAGCAACCATTGGCTGGGGATGATTTTTCCGTTTAGTGAAGTACAAACATAACTAATTGCAGGTGTTGGTGTAAGTAACCAGCACCTGCATTAGAGTTATGCTATGGCAAGCAATTACATGTTTTCGTGGAAGGTGCGGGTAATTACTTCCAGCTGATGATTTTTAGAAAGGCGGGAAAAATTGACCGCATAACCAGACACACGAATGGTGAGCTGCGGATATTTTTCGGGGTGCTCGTAAGCGTCCATGAGCATATCGCGGTCCAGTACATTTACATTCAGGTGAAAGCCTTTTTTAGCAAAGTATCCGTCGAGTAAATCGGTAAGGTTTTCTACCTGAGCGGCTTTGTTGTGGCCCAGGCTTTTTGGTACCAAACTCATGGTGTTGCTAATGCCATCCATGGCGCTGTTGTAATCAAATTTCGCTACAGAGTTCAGCGATGCAATAGCACCATTTACATCGCGGCCATGCATGGGGTTGGCACCGGGTGCAAAAGGCTCTCCGGCCAGGCGGCCATCGGGTGTGGCACCGGTCATTTTACCATACATCACATTGCTGGTGATGGTGAGCAGGCTCATGGTATGCGTAGCGTTTTTGTAGGTTTTGTGGCTGCGCAATGCGGCAAAAAAGTAGTCGGTTATTTCGCAGGCAATTTGGTCTACGCGGTCATCGTCATTGCCAAACATGGGGTATTCGCCGGTTACTTCAAAACCCTCGGTTAAGCCAGCCTCATTGCGGATGGCTTTTACTTTGGCATGCTTAATAGCACTCAGCGAATCGGCAATGATGGAAATGCCTGCGGCACCGTAGGCAATGTCTATGCCTGGGTCGGTATCTATGAGTGCCAGCTGTGCTTTTTCGTAATAGTATTTATCGTGCATGTAGTGGATGATGTTCATGGCTTTGGTATACACCCTTGCCACTTCATCCATGCTTTTTTTGAAATTTGCCATCACGGCATCATAGTCGAGATACTCGCCTTCGAGTGGGGCTATTCCTTTCAGCAGTGTGGTGCCTTCTTTTTCTTCGCGGCCTTCATTCAGTGCCAGCAGCAGTGTTTTTACCAGGTTGGTACGGGCTCCAAAAAACTGAATGCGTTTGCCAATTTCCTGATGCGATACACAGCAGGCAATACCATAGTCATCGGTACCGCGGCACTCCCGCATCATATCATCGTTTTCGTATTGTATGCTGCTGGTATCAATACTTACCTGAGCACAAAAGGCTTTGAAACCTTCGGGCAGTTGATTGCTCCACAGCACGGTAAGGTTGGGCTCTGGCGAAGCGCCAAGGTTGTACAGCGTTTGCAAAAAGCGGAAAGCAGTTTTGGTTACTTTGGTTCTGCCGTCTGCGAGTTGTCCGCCTATGGCTTCTGTTACCCAGGTAGGATCGCCGCCAAAAATATCATCGTAAGCACCGGGGCGCAGGTGGCGTATCATGCGCAGCTTCATCACAAAATGATCTACCAGTTCTTGTGCTTCGGCTTCAGTTATCAGGCCAGCCTGTAAGTCTCTTTCAATATAGATGTCTAAAAATGCAGAAGCATTGCCCAGCGACATGGCGGCACCATCTTGCTCTTTTACCGCAGCGAGGTAAGCCATATACACCCACTGCACAGCTTCCTGTGCGTTTTGTGCGGGGCGGCTCAAATCAAGACCATACATGGCGCCCATGGCTTTGATGTCTTCCAGGGCTTTTATCTGCATGGATACTTCTTCTCTCAGCCGGATAGTGTGCTCAGTCAATTCACCATCAATAGCCAGTTTGTCGGCTTTTTTGGCAGCTATCAAAGCATTGGCGCCATAGAGTGCCAGGCGGCGGTAGTCGCCAATAATGCGGCCACGGGCATAGTTATCGGGCAGGCCGGTAAGTACGCCTTTGCTGCGAAAGGCCAGAATTTCGGGGTCGTATGCCTGAAACACAGCTGAGTTGTGGTCTTTTACATATTCAAATACTTCCCGAACGTGCTGTGCTACCTGTTGGCCTTTTTCTTTTACCGCACCATCTACTACTCTAAAGCCACCAAAGGGCTTCATGGCACGACGCAATAACTGGTTGGTTTGCAGGCCTACTATTTTTTCCAAATCCCGATTGATGTATCCGGGAGCATGGCTGGTAATAGTGCTGATGGTATCGGTATCAATACTCAGGCAGCCACCATTATCTCTTTCTGCTTTGAGTGCATCGAGGCAAAGCTGCCACAGTTGTTGCGTGGCTTTTGTAGGGCCTTCCAAAAAGCTGGCATCACCGGTGTAGGGTGTCAGGTTTTGCTGAATAAAATCTCTAACGTCGATGTGTTGCTGCCAACGGCCGGTGGCAAACGGAGCGGGGGTGGAAATAATTGCGTCCATATATTTTAATCTTTCAATATTTGCCTGCAGAAAATTGTATGAAATAATACAACGCACCACAGACTGGTGATAAAATAATGGCAGGCAATTGCTGTGGAATAAATGCAGCTGATACAAGCGGAGCTTGTGTTTCAGCAAAGGCGAATCGTTGGTGGCCTTGCATTTGATGTATCAAAAATACCTATGCAAAAAAGCGAAAAAGGTGATTCAAATCAGTTAATCAGAAATTATTATAACTGTTTGGAATTAATTGAGTTGAACCGGTTTTTCAGTATTCTTTTTTGCGGTGTGGGTGTGTTTGTTGTTGGTGTGTATTTCAGGAAAAATGTCGGCTGTTTTACTTTGTTTTTTTCCATACAAAAAATAATAGGGTAGTGCTACCAGCAACATGCCGCCAGCTATATTGCCCAGCGTAGCAGGTACCAGGTTGTGCCACAAAAAATCGGCGAGGCTAATGGGGGCGCCCAGCATCATGGCGGTAGGAATAAAAAACATATTAGCAATGCTGTGCTCCCAACCCAGTGCTACAAATGCCATTACAGGCATCCATATTAATATGACTTTGCCACTGATTCTATCGGATGCATAGGCCATCCATACCGCCAGGCAAACCATCATGTTAGCACCAATGCCTTTTGCAAATACCGTCCAAAATGAACTGTGCGTTTTGTGCAGGGCAAGGTTAATAGCCGATGTTCGCCAGGGCTCTGGGGTGAGTGTGCCGGTTTGCACTGCCAATAGCCATGCCACCAGCAACGCCCCGGCAAAATTGGCGAAGTAGCCAACTACGGCAATTCTGCCTGCTGTGCCAAGCGATAGTTTTTGTTGCCACAATGCGTAAGGCAATACGGCGCAGTCGCTGGTAAACAAACTGCCTCCGGCAATGATCACTAATACCAATCCGATAGGAAACAATGCGCCGGCAATAAATTTGGTAATGCCTGGTGCAGTGGCTGCAACCGTAGGCATGCCGCCACTTACAAACAAGGCCAGCAAACCACCAAGGGCGATAAAAGCACCGCCCAACAAAGCATACACAAAAAACTGGCTTGTAGAAAACTGCGCTTTAATGAATCCGCTTTTGTAAAATACGCTGGCAATTTTATCCGGAGATAGTGTGCCATTGCCGGTGGATGTTTCGTTCATGAGTACAAAAATACCTGCTGTGTGTCGGCTAAAATATGAGAGGAGTCATGCCAACGTTTGCGTAATGTTTGGCACAGGTGAGTGCCATTTTATTCAGCCTTATTTATTGTACTACTGCCTTTATCTTCGGGCGGTGGTTACAAAAAAATACAGTGAATTATGAGTGATTTGAAGCCTTGGCAGCACATCAGCAGCCGTTACCTGCACGAAGAAAAATGGTTTAAGTTTCGTGCCGATAAAGTGCAGAAAGGCAATGGTGATACCATGGAGCCATACTATGTGCTGGAGTACAGCAACTGGGTAAATGTATTGCCCGTAACCACCGATGGTAAAGTGATTTTAGTGAAGCAATACCGCTATGCACTCGGCACATTCAGCATAGAACTGCCGGGCGGTATTATGGATGCACATGAAACCAATCCGCTGGAAGCAGCCCGCCGCGAATTGCTGGAAGAAACAGGGTACAGTTGCAATGAAATAATTCAAACAGGTATTGTGGCTACCAATCCGGCTACGCAAAACAACCGCTTGTTTTGCTACCTCGCCACCGGTTGCACAGCCACCCACAACATCTCCCTCGACGACAACGAAGAACTGGAAGTGCTGTTGGTAACAACAGACGAATTGCTGCATATGCTGCGCAACAATGAGATCATTCAATCGCTGCATGTGAGCAGCATTTTTTACGGACTGCAGGCGATGGGAAAAATTTAGATTTAAAGATGAATGAGGAACAGGAGAACAAGAAATAAGGAAGTGGTGAGGGGTGACACTCAAAGCCGGAGTAGCATCTGACAACCACGTACATTGCTCCTTACATCCTTTAGGCCCTGGTGATTCAATAAAGGTTTGCGTACGCCTCTCTGTATTCTCCTTTACCCCTGTGGTAAACATACTTTTACAGTTTCGTAAAAAAATGATTACAAGGCTCACTTAGGAAAGCATGACGAAAGTAATAGATGGCCGCTGTGCTTGCTCCTGAACTTTACACCTGTTGTTTTCTTCTTGACGTTTTGTAACACTTAGTACAAAACCTCATTACCATCATTGTTGGTTTTTCAATGATGTGTAAGATTAGATGCTGCTCCGCCAGAGCCAACACCAACACCTACTTTCATGAGTAATTTGTTGGGCAATACTGCTGGCACGTATTCATTGCTCGATGGTGCTATGTCATTGTTTGATATTACGTATGTAAAAGACATTACAGACGGCAACGACATTGCAAAACTTGAAAATGCAAATGAACAGTTAGCTATCAGCAGACGTGGATCATTGCTGGCATGGGAGGCACGACCTGAAGTAGATTATTGGGACACCGTATTCCTGAACATCCAAAATTTGCAACAAAGAAATTATGCACTGGAATTGTTTGGAGATGATTTGGGTTCATTAGCAATGAGTGCAAGGCTTCTCGATGATTTCCTGAACACCGAAACAACATTGGATTTATCCGGTGGCGTAAATACATACCCGTTCAGCGTTACGGCAGATCCTGCCAGTTATGCACCCGATAGGTTTATGGTGGTGTTCAGAGGTCCGTTGGTATTGCCGGTAAATGTGTTATCCGCCAAAGCGTATCGTCAGCAAGCAGTCAATATCGTTTCATGGAAAACAACTGATGAAACCAACCTGAAACAATTTGAAGTAGAACGAAGCAGTAACGGTCAGCAGTTTGAAAAAATGGCCACAGTATTTGGGAAAGGCGGAAGAATCACTAACGAGTATGTATGTACAGATGCCACGCCTTTTGCAGGCAACAATTACTACCGAATTAAAATTGTGTTGCAAAACGGAAACGTACAATACAGTCAGGTAATGTTAGTTATGCCTGCTTCGCAAACAGCAATGGTACAAGTATATCCGCTGCCGGTGCAAAATGGCCGCTTCAATTTGCAGTTAGCAGGCTTGGCCGAAGGAAAGTATCAGATGCGGTTAATCAATGCACTTGGCCAACCGGTTGCTGGTTCAGTGTTGCTGCACAAAGGCTCATCAGCTGTTTATCAGATAGACCTAAACAACACCGTATTGCCGGCAGGCATGTATCAGTTGCAAGTAGCGGTTACAAACCAACAGATGTATACCAAACCAATACTGGTGCAATAACCGCTTCCATAAAAATATGACTATCCTTGGTTTGAAAGAGAAAAGCCCCGCTAAGCGGGGCTTTCTTAATTTACCATTACCTTATCCTATGAAAATTCGAAGCTAATATGACGAAAGGAAACGAATTAAACAAAAAAAATATGTGTTTGAGAAGGCGGAAGACCTACAGCAAAAGGCGTAAAGCTGCCTGCAATAAGAAATGAGGAACAAAAAATAAGAAAGGCTGGAAGTATTATTTTGCGCCCCTTAGCCCCTTCGTGTCTTGGTGGGTCAAAAAAACTTTGTGTTCCACTGTGCCAACCTCCATCTCCTCTGTGGTCAAATTCTTTACGCCTAAGTGTCTTCGTGGTAAAAAACTCATTTCCATTTCCCGCTAAACTGCCGCTGATAGCTCACAAAATCCATTTGCTCATTGGCACGGCTACCGTAGTATTTCAGCACCAACTCCAAATCTTTTGGCTTAATGGCACCGGGAATGACCTGCCATTCACCTTTAGCAGGAATAATGACGGTGGACGGATACACCATATTTCCCCTCAATAATTTTACCGCCAGTTGATGCACTTTATACTTGGGCTGATAGCGAAACACTTCGCCCTCCCACAGCACACTGTCTTTGCGTTCGGCATTGAGTTTAACAGGCACGTAATTGGTATGTATGTATTGCACCACTGAGTCGTGCTGCCAGGTAGTTGCATCCATGAGTTTGCAATAGGTGCACCAATCGGTGTACACATCCACAATCACTGGTTTGCCATCGGCAGGCAGCTGCTTTGCCATTGCAGATACGGGCTGCCATTGCACCTTTTTTTTCCCGGCAGGTGCAAATGACGGCAACAGGATTGCTCCATAAAAAAAAGCCAACAAAAACCAGATTGAAACCTTTCGCATGCAATGCTGTTATTTTGAACAAAGCTAAGTGAAGCACATGCAAAAAATTGTTGTAGCTATAACCGGAGCCAGTGGTTCCATTTACGCCAAATTGTTGTTGGATAAACTGGTACTGCTCCGCAGTCAGATTGAGGAGCTTGCGGTGGTAATGTCGCCCAATGGAGCTGATGTAGCCCGCCACGAACTGGGCAGCGATGTGCTGGAGCAATATCCGGTGCAATATTTCGACCGCAACGATTTTATGGCCCCATTTGCCAGTGGCAGCGGCCGCTACAAAACCATGTTGGTAGTGCCATGCAGCATGGGTACGCTGGGCCGCATTGCGCAAGGCATGAGCAACGATTTAGTAACCCGTGCCGCCGATGTGGTGTTGAAAGAACGCCGCAAACTCATTCTCGCCGTTCGGGAAACACCTTACAACCTCATCCACATTAAAAACATGGAAACCGTAACGTTGGCTGGCGGCATCATTTGCCCCTGTACGCCTTCGTTTTATAGCCGCCCCCAAACCGTAGAAGAGGTTGCTGCAACTGTAACCGACCGCCTGATTGATTTAATCGGACTGGAACAAGAGACATATCGTTGGGGTAGCAAAGGTTGATGGTTGGTAGGCTTAATGGTAGAAAGCAATCAACGAATGATGCCCCTTACTAAAAACGGCGGAGAAAGCATCACACTTCCTCCGCCGTTTTTATTGCAGCAAGCTGCAAGCGTTATTGTTCTATCACTTCTACGCCGGGGTACTTGGCTTTGTCGAAAGCAAACAGGTTGTCGGCGAGGGCTGCATTTGTTTTCAGGTTGCTGATGCTGTAGTTGTAAATGTTGCCGCTGTTTTCATAAATCTTGCTGCTCACAATCATGTTCTGCGCTTCATCTATATACACATACACTTTAAAGAATGATTTCCGCTTATCCGTGGGGGTCATTTCTATTTCCTGCACTTTCTTGCCATTTACATTTGCAGATCCGTTGAGCTTGTACAAAAAGTCTTTATCGTAAAAATTGGTAAAGAGTTTTTGCGGAGTGATGGCACCGCTGCTATTATCAACCGCACTTACGCTTACCTCATTGGCAGCTGGTTCGTACTTCCATACTTTTTTGCCGTCGCACAAAATCTGCATGCTTTGCTCGGTGATTTTATACTTGGTGCCTTTTACAAAAATCTGCCCCGATTTTTTGCCTGCTGGCTTGCCGGCACGGGTGGTCACAGTCAGGCTGTAACTGCCCTGAACCGTGGTTAATCCTTTAAACTTTTTACTCACTTTATCGAGGAGTGCCTTGGCGGCAGGGTCATTCTGACTGATAGCGGGCAGGGCTAAGAGTAGGGCAATCGCAAATAAAATATGCTTCATGTTATGGTTTTAAAACTGGGCAAATGTAATCCTCAGACGCCGTTTCCTGTGCAAGGTTGCACACACAGCATTTTTTTACAGGTATTTAAACATTTCCAATTTTCATCATGGGCTAGTTTGCCGGCAATGTTTTACCATAGAAATGGCTTCTAATGGTTAGTTTTCAACCTCTAAAAATAGCGCTGATGAAGAAATGGATTTGGCTGGTCTGCCTCGGGCTAAGCCTCAATGTAATGGCACAAACACTGCCCGCCATCGAAGACAAGGTAAAAAACATGGCTGCCAAACCAGGCTTTCTGCCCATGTACATCGATGAAGAAGCAGGTAAAATTTACCTCGAAATCAGTCGGTGGAATCAGGAAATGCTGTACAATACCTCTTTGCCCGCAGGCCTGGGCAGCAATGATGTGGGCCTCGACCGCGGCAAAATGGGAGAGGAGCGAATTGTGCGGTTTGTGCGCCAAGGCAAAAAGATAATGATGATTCAGCCCAACTATGCCTACCGTGCTGTGAGCAACGATGCTGCTGAAAAACGGGCCGTGGAGCAATCCTTTGCACAAAGCATGCTGTGGGCATTTACCGCCGAAGCAGCCACAGGCCAGCGGGTGCTGGTAGATGCCACTGATTTCATGTTGCGGGATGCAGTAAAAGTAGCCAACACCCTGCGGCGTAGCAATCAGGGTAGCTATCAGTTGGATAAAAACCGGTCGCTGTTGTACCTGCCCAATACCCGCAATTTTCCGTTGAATACCGAAATTGAAACCACCATCACATTTGCCAATACCGATGGCCAAACGGGAGCTTTTGTGCGTTCGGTTACGCCCAGCGATGAAGCCATAACGCTACGAATGCACCACAGCTTTGTGCAACTGCCCGATGCTAATTATAAGCCCCGTGTGTTTGATGCCCGCAGCAGCTTTATTCCTATGTCGTTTTATGATTATGCCACGCCGGTGAATGAGCCCATCGAAAAGATTTATGCCGTGCGGCATCGCCTGGAAAAGAAAGACAAAAAAGCGGCGAAAAGTGAGGCTGTAAAACCAATTGTGTACTACCTCGACAATGGAACACCAGAACCCATTCGCAGTGCATTGCTCGAAGGTGCCAGTTGGTGGAATCAGGCTTTTGAAGCAGCTGGTTTTATCAATGCCTTTCAGGTGAAAATATTACCTGATACTGCAGATCCCATGGATATTCGCTACAACATGATTAACTGGGTGCACCGCAGTACACGTGGCTGGAGTTATGGCGCTTCGGTAGTAGACCCCCGCACAGGAGAAATTATTAAAGGCAATGTAACGCTCGGCTCTTTACGGGTTCGGCAAGACTACCTCATTTTTAGCGCATTATTATCTCCTTATGCAAAAGGGTTACCTGCAAACGATCCTATGCTGAAAGCCGCACTGGACAGGCTTCGGCAGCTCTCTGCTCATGAAGTGGGGCATACCATTGGCCTCATGCACAACTATGCCAGCAGTGTAGGCAACCGTGCTTCTGTCATGGATTATCCGCACCCTGTGGTAACGCTGAATGCGAAGGGTGAAATAGACATGAGTCAGGTATACGACAAAGGCATTGGTGCTTGGGATAAAGTAGCCATTAACTGGGGATACAGAGAAATGGCTCCCGGCGAAAATGAACAAACCGTACTCAACACAATTCTCACAACTGCTGCAAAAAATGGTTTGCAATTCATCAGCGACCGTGATGCCCGAGCTCCTGGTGGATTACATAAAGATGCTCACCTGTGGGACAATGGCCGTAGTGTGGTAGAAGAGTTGAAAAACGTGCTGGCGGTTCGCCAAAAAGCCCTTGAGAATTTTGGAGAAAACAATGTGCGGCCCGGTACACCCATGGCCTTTTTAGAAGATGCGTTGGTGCCCTTGTATTTCTACCATCGCTATCAGGTAGAAGCGGTAGCCAAACTGGTGGGTGGTGCGCATTACAACTATGCTTTACGTGGCGATGGCCAAAGCATTTATACGCCACTTTCTAAAGCAGAACAAATGGCTGCTCTTGAAGGGATCATGAAAACTTTGCAGCCCGAAGTGCTCAATATTCCTGAACGCATTGCCAATTTAATTCCACCTCGTCCTGCAGGATACGATTTCAACAGAGAGCTGTTTAAAAAACGTACGGGCCTCGCTTTCGACAGATTAACACCTGCAGAAACAGCCGCCGATTTGCCGCTGTCATTCCTCTTTCACCCCGAAAGGCTGAACCGCTTGATACAGCAGCAAACAACCGTGGGCCTTGGCCTGGAAGAAGTATTGCAATACATGATTGACCAAACCTGGAAAGCACCTCGTAAGTCTGGTTTTGAAAAGCAAATACAACATCAAACGGAGCAGGTATTGCTGACGTATTTGTTAGGTGCCAGCATAAATGACGACAATGGTTTTGAAGTAAAAGCACAACTGCAACAAGCGTTAGAAAACCTGAAAGTATGGCTTACTGAACAAGTAAAAGCAAACACAGGTGCAGACAAGGCACATTATCAATTAGGTATCGACAGAATGAAAGCTCCCGAAAAAGCAAAACCAACCTTGCATAAAGAAGCGCCGCCGGGTGCGCCTATTGGTTGTGATTTGGAGTGGTAGAAATACCAGTTGCAAAAGAAGAAGGTATTTTCTTGCAAAGCCATCAATGAATGATGATGGCTTTGCTTTTTTGTGTCAGCATTTACCATTCAGCGCTGCTGCCATTTTGCGGATGCGTTCCTCCAGATTCTCGGAAGACAGGTTGTTGCGGTTGAGTCCGTCGGCAATAATGGGGAAGGAGAGTGGTGTAAATTTTTCGGGCCAGCGAATGATGATGTCGTGCTGCTGAATGCGCTGCAAGGCTTGCCGCAACCGCACTTCTTCCATTTGTTGCTCGTACACTTCCTGATAGGCCTGTCGCAGCAGCAGGTTGTCGGGGTCAAAATCTTTGAACACTTTAAATATCAGCGATGCTGATGCCTGCAGGTGCCGGGCTTTTTTTTGTTCACCGGGCATGCCCTGGAAAATGAGGCCACCAATCACGGCAATGTCTCTGAATTTGCGCATGGCCATTTCTACATGGTTGGCGCTTTGCTGCATGGCCAAAAACAAATCGTCGGTGCTGAATAACGCATGCACATTGCTGTCGTCTACTGGTATGGGTTTGTCGCTCAGCAGTTCAAAGCCATAATCATTCATGGCAATGGAAAAAGTGATGGGCATGCTGCGGCTGATGCGGTAGGCCAGAATGGCACTCATGGCTTCGTGTACGGCCCGGCCTTCAAAGGGATACACCAGCAGGTGAAAGCCTTCTTTGCTTTCGTGGTGCTCTATCAGCAGCTCGTTGTTGCGGGGGATGTGGGAGAGTTGGGCTTGCAGCTCGAAGAGGGGGATGAGGGCCTGGAGTTCGGGGGAATGTGCTGTCTTTGCCCCCCTCTCCACCGGAGAGGTGCTGGGGGTGAGGTAAATTGTTTCATAGGTTTCTCCCTCCCCATTAGATACGCTGGGGGTGAGCAAGTCGTTTTCTGTCTTTGCCCCCCTCTCCACCGGAGAGGGGCTGGGGGTGAGCAAGTCGTTTTCTGTCTTTGCCCCCCTCTCCACCGGAGAGGGG
>NZ_DAIRUZ010000001.1:187250-915386 GCF_036803085.1 Phnomibacter sp.
CTGGGGGTGAGGCCGTTCTTCAAATGCTGTCCCTCAAGTCTATTCCCTAAATACACCCTCCACCATTCCGGCCTTGCTTTTTGCAGTCTTTCCTGAATGGTCGCTACACTATCAACTACTGCTAACCTATTCCTGATTTTTTCCAAAACGGCGATTTGATTTTTTTCTATCTCACTGTTCCAGAATCGCATGATGCTGTAGCCATGTTCCGATAGTTGGCAGGCCCTGAAAAAATCGGCTTTGGCGTTGTCCGGGTCTCTGTGCACCGAACCATCTAATTCAATGATGAGTTTTTTCTCGAGGCAAACAAAATCGGGAATGCAGCATAACACAGGGTGCTGTCTTCTGAATTTGTATCCATCCAGTTTTCTATTGCGCAGGTTTTGCCACAGTAGTTTTTCAGCAACGGTGGGCTCTTTGCGCATTTCTTTTGCATGCTTGAGCAGGGTAGGCCACTGCTCGGGGCTGGTGGTCATGTAGCGGGGGCGGTTATCCTCTTCAATTGACCTCAGCTCTTGCTGCTCTATGGTGGAAGTAGATTTTTGTGTTTGTTCTTGAGCGGAGTTGCTACTCTTGTCAGCGGGTTCTGTTGTTGTTTCGTTTGACCTCGCCCCTTGCCCCTCTCCAAGGGAGAGGGGTAGAAACGATTGCATTTCAATCATTGACGCAGCTTCCCCAATCGTCCTTCTCAACACCATACCCAAATTCGCAGTAAGACTCATACGACCGCCCATCCAGCTGGGTACAATGGCTTTTTTCTTGCTGCTTTTGCGCACCATCACGGTCATGTCTTTCAGCTGTACTAGTTCGAGGTTGCGGCCGGCCAGTGTAAACACATCGCCGGGCTCCAGCCGGCTGATAAACCACTCTTCAATATGCCCCACATAGACGCCGGTTACAAATTTTACTTTCATCATGGCATCGCTTACAATGGTGCCAATGTTCATGCGGTGGCGCAGTGTCAGTCTTCTGCTGGTGATCTTATACACGCCTTCTATCACTTCCACTTTGCGGTATTCATCGTATTGCTGCAGGGCCTTGCCACCTTCGGTAATGTGTAGCAATACCTGCCACCATTCATCTTCCGTCATGGATTGAAAGCACCAGGTGTTTTGCACCATGGGTAGTATTTGCTCCGGCCGAAAGCCATCGCCCACGGCCAGCGTACACAAAAACTGACACAGCACATCAAAGCACAAGGCCAGCGGATCCTTGCTTTCCATTTCGCCATCCTCAATGGCGGTCTTCAACGCAGCGGCTTCTACCAGTTCCAACGCATGAGTGGGCAAAAAATACACGTTGCTCACTTCACCGGGTTGGTGACCTGCCCTGCCAGCCCGTTGCAAAAAACGAGAGACACCCTTGGGTGAACCCACTTGTATCACCGTATCAACCGGACGAAAATCAACACCCAAATCGAGGCTGGCCGTGGCGACTACAGCTTTAAGTGTATGGGTATGCAAAGCTTCTTCTACCCACAGGCGCAGTTCTTGCTCTATGCTGCCGTGGTGCAGGGCAATGGCACCGGCCAACTGCGGGGCCACATCCAGCAGGGTTTGGTACCAACGCTCTGCCATCCCTCTTGTATTGATGAAGATGAGAGTGGTGTTGCTTCGCTCAATAATGGGCACCACTTTTTCGGCCAGCTTAATGCCGAGGTGTCCAGCCCATGGATATTTTTCTATCTCATCAGGTATGATGCTATGCACGGCAATGTCTTTGCGCATTTGTGCTTTTACAATTACACCGGGTTGCTGCAAGGGGCGGAGCAATACTTCACGGGCTTCATCGAGGTTGCCAATGGTGGCGGAAATACCCCAGAGTAATGGTTGATGATTGCTGGTTGGTAGTTGGTAGGAAGAATCTGTATCGTCTTCGTATTGCTGCAGGTGGCCGGCGGCGTATTGGCCTTGGAGGTAGGCAATGGCTAATTCAACTTGTACGCCACGTTTGCTGCCGAGCAGTTCATGCCATTCATCTACAGCAATCACTTTTAGTTGGGTAAAAAAAGAAAGATGCCCTTTCATGGCCAGTAGCAACTGCAGGCTTTCGGGCGTTATGATGAGCACTTCAGGCATTTGCTTTTTTTGCCGTGCTCTTTCGCTGGTATCAGTATCACCATTGCGGATGCCTACCTGCCAGGGTAACCCAATGTCGTTGATAGCTTCCTGCATGGCACGCCCCAAATCTTTGGCCAATGCCCGCAGTGGTGTAATCCACAGCAATTGAAGTCCGTTATTTTTTTGTTTTTGCCAATCGTTGGGATGCGCATCAATAAACTGAATAATGCTGCCGAGAAAAACAGAAAAGGTTTTACCACAACCCGTTGGTGCATTCACGATACCGCTGTCGCCCCGCAGCATGTGTGCCCATGTTTCTTCTTGAAAGGCAAAGGGCGACAATCCTTGCCCCGCCAACCATTGCGTAATGATGGTGGTGCCGGGAGAAGGCGTGATATGTGGCTGTTGGTTTTTCACGAATAAGCTTGGTCAAATGTAGCGGCATTATTTGCTGCTGCTGTTGCCATACTGCTGCAACAATTGTTTCAAATCATCAAGGGTGTTTATTTCAGTTGCGGGTTTGTCTTTGCGCCAGCGGTTGATGCGGGGAAAGCGCAGTGCCACACCGCTTTTGTGCCGGTTGCTGGCGGCAATGCCTTCAAAAGCAATTTCAAAAACGAGTTCTGGTTTTACTGTTCGTACCGGGCCAAATTTTTCAATGGCATGCTTTTTTACAAAGGCATCCACCTCGGCAAATTCTTTATCGGTGAGGCCGCTATAAGCTTTGGTGAATGATACCAGTTTGTCGCCATCTCTTACGGCAAAAGTGTAATCGGTGTAGAGGTTGCTCCTTCGACCGTGGCCCTTTTGCGCATAAATCATCACGGCATCAATGGTGAGCGGCTCTATTTTCCATTTCCACCAGTCGCCTATTTTGCGGCCCGTTTGGTACACACTGTTGCAGCGCTTCAGCATCAGGCCTTCTGCTTTTTGGTCGCGGCTGTAGCGGCGTTGTTCGGTGAGTGATGTCCAGTCGTCCGCCGTTACGACGGGTGAAATAAACAAGCCCGGCAGCGGATGTTCTTGCAATAATTGTTCCAGCAAGGCACGTCTTTCACTGAGCGGCGTTTGGCGAATATCTTCGCTTTTCCATTCCAGCAAATCGTAGGCAATAAAACCCACAGGTGATTGCTGCAATAATTTTTTCGACACTATTTTACGGTTGATACGTGTTTGCAGTTGTGCAAAGGGACCAATGTGTTCGGGAATGCTGTTGGCATCGGGCAGCAAAGCCACAATTTCTCCATCCAGCACAGTGCCGGCAGGCAAACTTTTTTCCCAGCCATGAAACTCCGGCAAATGATCGGTGAGCAATTCTTCGCCTCGGCTCCAGATGTACAAGGCATCCCGCACAATCACTTGTCCTCGTATGCCGTCCCATTTCCATTCGGCCTGCCAATCGGCAATGGGGCCAAGGGTTTCGGGCTCGGTTGCCAATGGATACGCCAGGTAAAACGGATAAGGTTTGCTGCTGTCGGCAGTGGTATCGCCGCTGAGTACCAGCTCTGCAAAAGAGGTATTCGATGGATCCCAGTTGCCGCTAATGCGATGCGCCAAAACGGATGCATCAATGCCCGTGGCTTTTTGCAAAGCATTCACCATGGTTTGCTGGCTTACGCCAATGCGAAAGCCACCGGTGATGAGTTTGTTGAACACAAAGCAGGCGTCAAAATCCATTTGCTGCCAATGGTGAAGGATAAACGCTTTACGGGTTTCTTCATCTGCTTTTTGCAGGGAGATGAAAGAAGCAATGAGCTGGGATAAACTGGGTAACGCTTCAGGTATTGCTGCTGTGTTTTTTTGTGTCGCCAGCAAGGCAATGGTTTCTGCCAGATCGCCCACAGTATGGTAGCATTCTTCAAACAGCCAGGCAGGCGTTTGTGTGAGTTCAATGCAGCAATCGGTAAGCATGCGGGTGTTGACAAAACGCCTGGGTCTGCGACCGCTGAAGATGGCAATGGTCCACACTTTGTCAGCGTCGTCAGCGGTTTGGAAGTACTGCAACAATGCCTGTAACTTCTCGTTGGTTTTGGTGCTGCTGCCCACTTGCTGTACCAGTTGTGCAAAGGCTTTCATGCGGCACCTCCTGTTGTTTCGATGGCATCTTCTTCGCCGCCGTATTGCGTTTGCACCGCTTCGCTCCAGGTGTTTTTTTCTTCCCGCAGGTAGCGGCTAAAGCTGTCGGTAAATCCGTGGGTGCTGTACACTTTTTCAGCACCGCACAATTGCACCGCTTGCAGCAGCGATGGCCAATCGGCATGATCGCAGAGTACAAAACCGGCATCTGAATTGTTGCGGCGTTTGTTGCCCCTCACTTGCATCCAGCCGCTGCAGTTGGCATCGCGGTAGCGGCCTGCTTTTTTTAGCCAAGAAGAGCCCGCAGCACTGGGTGGGGCAATCACAATCTGCCCTTCACAATCTGCTTTGCTTGTATCTGCAGTAATGCGATGGCATTCGGGCAATACAATGCCATCTGCTTGCAATGCTTCATTAGCATTGGCAATGGCGCCATGCAACCAAATGCGTAAACCGGTTGCAGCCAGTGCCCGTTGTATCCGTTGTGCTTTACCCAGCGAATACGCATAAAAAACGGACGTGCATTGCTGCTGCTGATTTTGCGCTACCCATGTACACATCTCGTTGTACACTTGCTGTTGTGGTTGCCATTGGTAAATGGGTAAACCAAACGTGCATTCTGTAACCATGTGGGTGCAGGCCACGGGTTGCCAGGCAGTGCTAAGGCCATCATCTTCCAGTTTGTAATCGCCGGTGATGAGCCATGTTTCGCCATGCGCTGCTACACGTACCATGCTGCTGCCCACAATATGCCCTGCGGGAAACAAGGTCAGCTCTACATCGTGAATGCGCAGTGGCTCTTCCCACCCAATGGTTTGCAGGGCAATGTCTTGCCCGAGGCGCTGCCGCAGCATGCCTTTGCTGAGGTGATGGCTGAGGTAACGGGCCGAACCCCAACGGGCATGGTCGCTGTGGGCATGTGTAATGACGGCCCTTTGCACCGGCCGCCACGGGTCGATGTAAAAATCGCCGGCGGGGCAGTACAATCCTTTATCGGTAAATTGAATGAGCGACATGCGGGTGCTGGTTGTTGTTTCGAAGAAAGCAGAAAAAACAACAGCGAACAAAGCAAATTGTTAGGACTGGTGCGGAGTAATTTGATTTGGAAAAATGCCTGATGTGGTTTTTAAAACGATCAGGCTATTCCCCGCAAATTATTGTTGTAGAGATAGCGGTAGTACAGGTTTTGCTTGCTGGGAATGAGCCAGCCTTCCTGGCGCATCCACATGCCGGTTTGCACTAGTGCATCGGCTTCGGCACCAGAAAAATAATCTCGTACGGAAAACATGGCATCGTTGGGATGCGTTTCGTAGAGCATGGCCATTTTCAAAGTGGCTTCCTGCAAAATATCGGCAGCAGTCATCAGTTCCATATCCAGCATTTTACTGATTAAAAATTGGGTGATTCTAAGTTCATGCAGCGTAGCGAAACAGGACCTGCACAGTTTTGCACGGGTAGTGCATACCATCGTTTGGTGCCTGCTCTGCCTGCATAAAAGTTTCTGCAAAAAGCGCAGTAACTTACCACAGCAACGATTTGTTTACGCATCAATCAGCTTGTTATGCAACATTCAACTCCATTGTACCCCTGCTTGTGGTTTGATGGCAATGCCCGAACTGCCGTACAGTTTTACTGCGAAGTTTTTGATGGCGACATCATTTCAGAAAACCCCATGGTACTGATATTCCGCATTCGGGGCCAGCAATACATGGCATTGAATGGAGGTCCGCAATATCAGTTTACACCTGCCATTTCGCTTGTCGTGACCTGCGATACGCAGGATGAAATTGATTTGTATTGGGAGATGCTGGGCAACAATGGCCATTACCAACCATGCGGCTGGCTGACGGATCAGTTTGGCGTTTCGTGGCAGGTGGTGCCCAAGGTATTGCCAACGCTCATGAACAATCCGCAGCGTGGCGCAGCAGTGCTGCAGGCATTGCTGAAAATGCAAAAGATTGACATTGCAGTTTTGGAGCAGGCATCAGCTTAGAATCGCCTACATTGTGATGATTGTATCTGCTTATGACTGCTAATTCGCCCACTCGTTTTGCCACATACAAAGCCATTGTTTTGGCTGTAGTTTTTTGCAGCTGCTTTACGCTGCTGCTCATGTTGTTTTCGATGGGTAAGCAGCTGTTTCCGGCATCGGCAGAAAGGTGGGCTTATGGTTTGCTGGGTACTGCGGCCGGTTTGCTGACAACGCTGTTATTTGTACGAATAGAAAAACTGCGTTTTGCTGATGTGGGGTTGCAGTGGCGAAAAACAACACTGCTGCATTTTTCACAAGGTGTAATGTTAGGCGTATTGGTAATGGGTAGCATGGCGGCCATGGTGTTTGTATTGGGTGGCCTACACCTGCAATGGAATACTCATGCAACGGTATGGGGATTACTGCTGGCCATTTTGCCGTTGATACCACTGGCTTTGATGGAGGAAATAGGTTTTAGAGGTTACGCGTTGCAACGATTGCAAAAAGCCATTGGCATCAGAACTGCGATTTGCATAACGGCATTGTTGTTTGGGGTGTATCATTTGCTGAATGGATGGAGCTGGCAGGCGGCTATGTTGGGAACTACCATTTGGGGATTGCTGTTTGCATGGGCGGCTTGTAAGCAGCAAGGCGTTGCCATGAGCACCGGTATCCATTTTGCTGCCAACATGACGACCAGTTTGTATACAGCTGATCAGCCAACTTTTCAACTATGGCAGATACAAATGGCCAATGGCAGTAGCATGCAAACCTATCAGCAAACATGGCTGACCGAATGGCTGCCACATGTGGCATTGTTGCTGCTAAGTGTATGGTTGATAGAAAGATTGGTGAAGCAGCAATCAAAGTTGAGAGGTGCCTAATGCTGATGGGCTGCGGTGGGTGGAGGCTACGCTGCAGGCGTGGGTACGCAGCGCAGCGAAGTACCGGAGCGAAGCGGAGCCGGAACACGCCGGACAGCTGATGCCATCTGCATTTCTGCTGACAGCCCCTTATTTCGTTGTTAACTGCGTTTTTAGCCTGTTGAGTACAGCAGAGACTACAGGCTTAATAAAATTAGCAACCGGTTTCTCAATTTTTTTATGGATAAGGTTGGCAACAATAAGCATAGCAAATGTTGTAATACCAACTAAAAGATACTTGTTGATATATGCACCAGTGTTGTTGAAAATGATGAAGCCGATGTTTTCGTGAATGAGATACAATGGATAAGTAAGTACACCCAATTTCAAAAATGATTGCTTATTAAACCTCATGAGTTGTTTAGTTGAAATCAATAGCATAATGAGGTAAAAGCAAATTATAACGGATGCTACAATCATGATTGAAAAATTAGTATTGTAAAAGGCTGTTGCCTCTGTTACTCTTTGGTTAGAAAAATAAACAGAGAGTAGGAGGGATACAATAATGCCGAGCATTCTGAAGGGTGAATATCCGTGTTTGTAAATGTTGTAAAATAAGATACCGGCTATGAAATAGGAGCTCCAGTTTAGAATAAATAGATAGTTGAGTATAGTTTTCAAATTGCTAGCAGGCATTAAAGCATAGCAAATGCTTAAGATAAGCCAGGCGTAGCTAAAAGTGTCGATATTGATCTTTAATTTCTTTTGCAGAAACAGTAGAAGGACGATGAGTATGTAAAATTTCAACTCGATATACAAACTCCAGTAAACGCCGTCAATCATGTCTACCCTGAAGAAACTTTGAAGCATTGTAAGATTTACTCCGAGTTGAAAGAAGCTGGCATCAAATACCGGGTTGCCGAATAATTTTATAAAAAGAAAAGTAAGTATAACGCAGAACCAATATGCAGGATAAAGTCTTGTGATTCTGGAGGTGATAAATGCTGATACAGATTTACTCTTTAATGACATGGCAATGACAAATCCGCTGATGATAAAGAATATGTCTACGCCAAGATAGCCGTACTTAAAAAAGTGTCCTATTTCATCAAATCTGAGTATGGATAAATCTCCGTTGATGTAACCACGAAATAAGTAATGAAACAGCAAAACACTGAGTGCTGCAAAAAAACGGAGTAAATCGATTTGATAAATACGTTCGGGTGTCATTAACAATGAATCTACAGTTTACGTAGTGTGTAAGAGAGATTCAAATGTAGGAAATGATTCGGTAGGATATTTTTATTTATGAATCGGGTTTGTTACTCAGGCTCTTTTTCGATAATTGAGTATGGCCCATACATTGAGCACCACTGCAAAAATAGCCATGATGCCGAGGTGGCGGCTGATATCGGTAAAGCCACTGCCTTTGAGTACAACCATCCGCATGACATCGATGAAATAAGACACCGGATTGAATTGGGTAATGACTTGCGCCCAGTGGGGCATACTATCGATGGGTGTGTAGAGGCCGCCGAGCAAAATGAAAATCATCATGAGGAAAAAGGCGATGAGCATGGCTTGCTGCTGTGTGTGGGCATAGGTGCTGATGAGCAGGCCAAGGCCGAGCACAGCCATCATGTACACGGCCGCAAATGCATAGAGCAGTGGCAGGCTGCCGACGGGTGCGATACCATACGCTACACGTGCAATAATAAGCCCAAGACTGAGTGACACCATACCCAATACCCAAAAGGGAATGAGTTTGCCGAGAATAAAATATTGTTTGCGGACTGGAGTAACGTTGATTTGTTCAATGGTGCCAATTTCTTTTTCCCGAACGATATTTAGGGCCGTTAGAAATGCTCCCACCATGGTGAGCAAAATGGCAAGGATGCCGGGCACCATGAATTTTTGATAACTCATACGCACATTGAACCAGTTGGTGTTTGTAGTGAGTATTTGCGGCTGCTGGCTGTGACGCGGCAATTGCAACCAATGCTGCCTTATGTCGGTATTAAACTGCCGGATGATGGTATTGAGATAACCTGCGCCAATGTTGGCCTTGGTGCCATTGACTGCATTCACACTCATGTGCAGGGGCGCTTCGTTTTCCCGTATCAGTGTGCGTTCGAAATGTTGCGGTATGTCGAGAATAATATCCGCTTCATCGGTTTCAATATAGGACAGCGCCTGTGTGTAGGAGGCTGGCATGGCCACGAGTTTGAAATAACCGGAAGCGGTAATCTGTTGTGTGAGTTGGCGGCTGTAGGTGCTGTGGTCGTGGTCTACTACTGCAATGTTTACATTCTTCACTTCGTAATCGGCCGCCAATGGCATCACTACCAGCTGAATGATGGGCATGATGAAGATCATCCGCAGGATGGCTGGATCGCGGAAGATTTGGCGGAATTCTTTTTCGATGAGGAAGCGCAGCATGGGGGGAGAGTTGATTAGTTTACGAGTTCACGTGTTTACGGATTTGTTTAGCGTTTGTTGTTTTTGGTTTGTGGTTCTTTGTATTCCTGCTTTCTTATTTTTTATTCCTTATTCCAAGCGAATCTTAAACTTCCTTGCAGTTAATGCAATCAGGCCGATGGTCATGCCGGTGAGTATGAGGGTCTCTTTCCAGATGGCGGTAATGCCCAGTCCTTTAATCATGATGCTTTTGACAATAATGAAATACCACTTGGCTGGAATGATGTTACTCATGACTTGTAACGGAATGGGCATGTTTTCAATAGGGAACATAAAGCCGCTCAACATGAGTGTGGGTAAGAACATACCGACCAGGGAAATAAGCATGGCTATTTGTTGCGAAGCGGTGAGTGTGCTAATAAGTAAGCCCAACGACAATGCTGTGATGGTAAACAGCATGCTGGTGGCCAATAATAAACCCAAGCTGCCGGCAATGGGTAAATCGAGGGCATAGACACTCAGCAATAAGATGGTACCAATGTTGACCATACTGAGCAATAAATACGGTATGGCTTTGGCAATGATGATGAGAATGGGCCGCAAGGGCGACGCCAGCAAAATTTCCATGGTGCCGTTTTCTTTTTCCCGCACTACGGAAATAGAAGTCATCATGGTACTGACCAATAACAATATCATAGCCATTACACCGGGTACAAAATTGTACGCCCCTTTTAACTGCGGGTTGTACAGCATCCTCATACTGGTGTTGATGTTGTATGGTAGTTTACTACCAAGCAATGCTTGTTGCTCATCGCCAATAATGGCATTGGCATAGTTGGTAACCGTTGTAGCCACGTTGGGGTCTGAAGCATCGGCAATGATTTGAATGGTTGCTTGTCCGCCATGCTGCAGGTTGTATTCAAACTGTGTCGGAAAAATCAACGCCATTTTGATTTTACCTTCTTTAAAAGCTGATTCGATTTGCTGCGGCGATTGCAGTTCCTGTTCAATATCGAAATACTGGCTGGCGGCAAAGCGTTGGGTAATGCGCAGGCTGCTGGCATCTTTTGATGGATCGAGTATGGCGATTTTGGCATTCTTTACTTCGTTGGATAGCGCAAAGCCAAACAACGTGATTTGAACCACGGGCATGCCAAACAAAATGAACAATGTTCGCTTGTCTCTCCAGATGTGGAGAAACTCTTTTTTTACAAATGAGAGGAATTGAGCGAACATGTTTTTTTTTAGTTTTAAATACAGCGTTTACAAGTTCACGTCCCGATAGCTATCGGGATCACAAGTTTGAAGTGTTTGTTATTTGATGTTTTTGGTTTGTAAACTTTCTTATTCCTTATTTTATGCTTCTTATTACTTATTCTTCAATCGCCACTGCGTGTTGCTTTTCTGGCTAGTTGCAAAAACACATCTTCCATTCCTTTGGCATGAAACTGTTGGCGGAGTTGTGCAGGCGTATCCATGGCTTCAATTTTTCCATCTACCATTATGCATACGCGGTTGCAATATTCTGCTTCATCCATATAGTGTGTGGTTACAAACACAGTGGTGCCGGCATTGGCAGCCCGGTAAATCATTTCCCAAAATTCCCGACGTGTAATTGGGTCAACACCGCCGGTGGGTTCATCTAAAAACACAAGTGGTGGATTGTGAAAAATAGCTACGCTGAATGCCAGTTTTTGCTTCCAACCGAGGGGCAATGTTTTTACAAGGCTGTTAAGTTCGTGTTGTAAATGAAGTTCCTCTACAATGGCGGCGGTTTTCTGTTTGATGGCAGCTGAGCTCATTCCATAAATTCCACCATAGAGGCGCATGTTTTCTCGTACCGTGAGGTCTTCGTACAAGCTAAACTTCTGGCTCATGTAGCCAATGTTGCGCTTGATCATTTCCGATTGGGTTCGCACATCAAAACCCGCTACACTGGCTTCGCCGGAAGTAGGAGAGAGCAGGCCGCAGAACATGCGCATGGCGGTACTTTTACCTGCGCCATTGGCGCCAAGAAAACCAAAGATTTCGCCCTTATGTACATCCAGACTAATGGCATCCACAGCGGTGAAATCGCCAAAGGTTTTGGTGAGCTTATTGGCCGTGATGATATGTGAATTAGAGTCAATCATGGGGTTGGTTCATGAGGTGCATAAACACGTCTTCGATATTGGCGGTGATTTGTTGTATGTTGATTTGCTCGTGGCCTAATTGCTGTAAATATTGTTGCAGTGCTTCCGGCGATTGCCAGGAATGAGAAGCAGTGATGTGATAGGTTTCGCCAAAAGGAAAAACGGTATCAATGCCTTTGTAATCTCTCAGGTGTTGCAATAGTGCGTACATGCTACTGGCCTTCACCGACCACAATGGTTGTGTGTAAGAATGAATGATATCAGCTGGCGGATTAATCTGTAAAAAACGACCGTCTTGCATGAGGGCTACACGGTCGCACAAAGCGGCTTCATCCATGTAAGGCGTAGCCACCAATATGCTCAGCCCTTCTTGTTTCAGATGTTGCAGCATTTGCCAAAATTCTTTGCGGCTTACTACATCTACACCAGTGGTGGGCTCATCCAAAAACAGCACTTCGGGTTTGTGAATGAGGGCACAACTCAATGCCAGCTTTTGTTTCATGCCACCGCTGAGCTTACCAGCCTTGCGGTCTTTGAAAGGTGCAATCTGTTCGTAAATGTCTTTGATGAGGTGATAGTTCGCTTCGATGCTGGTATTGAAAATGCTGGCAAAAAAATCGAGGTTTTCCTGTACCGATAAATCCTGGTACAAAGAAAACCGCCCTGGCATGTAGCCAATTTTTTGTCTGATTTTTTTGAAGTCTTTTACGACATCCAAACCTGCTACAGATGCAGTGCCTTTGGAGGGTAACAGCAACGTAGTGAGGATGCGGATGAGTGAAGTTTTGCCAGCGCCATCCGGACCAATGAGGCCAAACAGTTCGCCGGCTTTTACCTGCAGCGATACATCCCGCAATGCTGACACCACGGCCTTGCCGTTTTGGTAGTCTTTGCTGATGTTATGTGCGGTGATGCTGTACATGTTTTTGGCTTAATGCTGAAGGCTAAAAGTTTAAAGCTCAAGGCTGAGGTTTATTTGTTTGTGGTTTGTAGTTTTTAGTTGTCGAAATGCGCTACTGATAAAGTACACTCATCATTCCTAAATCCTAATTCATCATTCTTACCAGTCCACTTCTCCATACTGTCCAATTTTCAAATAGCCATCGTTGGGTACCAGTACTTTGATGGCATACACGAGGTTTGCCCGTTCATCTTTGGTTTGTATGGTTTTGGGGGTGAACTCAGCTTTGTCGGCAATCCATATGATAGCGCCGCTGTAGGTTTTATAGTTCTTCTTGCCATCGTCTACCAACACTTTTACCTGCTGGCCCAACTTAATCTGACTCAGTTGGTCACCGGTGATGTAGGCTCTTAGTTGCAACTTGCTTAGGTCAGCAATTTTGTACAAGGCTTTGCCGGCACCTACCACTTCGCCGGCGTTGGCATATTTCAGCAATACCGTTCCGTTAATCGGGTTGATGACATTGCTGCGATTGATTTGATCCGCAATGATGTCAGCTCTTTTCGTAAGCGGTGCTTGCTCACTCAAAATGCTTCTGTTGGCAGTACCCACGGTGCTTTGCTGCACATTCATTTGCTGGCGGGTTACCAGCATTTGTTGTTGCAGTACATTGATTTGCGCCACTATATCATCGAGTTGTTTGGGTGTGGCAGCATCTGCTTTTACCAATGCCTCAAAGCGACGTTTTTCTTTTTCCAACGTGGCCATTTGTGCCTGCTGTACCTGCAGTTGCTCCTGCAGTAGTTTGAGTTGTGGTTGTACATCGTTCGTCTTTTGTTGCAATGCATCAGCACTCGCTTCAATTTGTGCTTTTTGCAATGCCAGATTACCTGCATCAATTTTAACCACTACGCTGTCTTGTGCAATAGTCTGGCCTTCTTCAATGGGCATCCACAATATTTTGCCAGGTACTTCGGCTGATACAATTACTTCATCGGCTTCAAAAGTGCCGGTGGCATCGTATGCGGGGCCCTTGTTGCTGCAAGCTTGCAAAAGCCCTGCTAAGGCTATGAGTATGCTGATTTTTTTCATGATGATTTATTTTCCTGCTGTGGTAGAGTAGTTGAGTAATGCTTGAAGCAATTGCAATTGATGCAGTGCCAGTGCTTGCCGTGCCTGGTCTTCTGCATTCACTTCGCGGAGGTAATCGCTGGCAGCGATGACGCCATTTTCCAGTTGTGCTTTTGCGGCTTCTTTTACCTGTGTTTTCAATGCAATGATTTGTTTATCGGTGCCAATGAGTGCCTGCAATTTGCTGATGGCCGACTGCTGCTGGCGCAGTTGTGCCGTGGTTTGCTGCACAAAGTTTTCCTGTTGTGCCTGTATGTCTTTGCGGTTGATGGCCGCTTGAATTTTGTCGTTGTTCTTGTTGTAAAAATTGCTGAGGTTCCAGCTAAAGCGAACGCCTGTTGTTGCAAACGGTGCAAATTCATTTTTCAGCATGTTCAAACCCGGGCGGCCATAACCGGCATTGGCAAAAGCACTGATGCGTGGTTGCAGTTTGTTTGTAACGGTCGCAGCTTGCAGTTGGTACAAACTGTCTTGCAGTTGGTAGAGTTGCAACTCCGGACGGCTAATGTCATTGGCACTCACCATGGCAGGTACTTCAGGGGCTTCCAGCACAGCATCGGCTGGTATTTGTTGACCGGTGTACAATGCCAACACACTCAATAAACCTTCGCGGTCGTTTTGCAATTCTATGCTTCGCTGTTGGGCTTTCAATTGTTCCGCTTCCATTAGTGCCAGATTAGAGCGAAAGGCGGTGCCAAATTGAACCTGCGCTTTTACTTTGGCTATGCCGGCTTCTATGTCTTTAAACAGAATGTTGAGTTGCTGTTGTTGCTCATCAATCAGCATTACATTCAGGTAAAGATTATTGATGCGTTCTTTCAGTTGCTGCAGTGCTATGTTTACTTCTTCTTCCCGCAACAGTTGCTGCAAGTGCGTCATCTCTTTTTGCCTGCGGTTGATGCCGCCGTCGTATATCAGTTGATTCACATCCAAAGTAGCCCTGTATTGATCTTTACTCAGTGGCTCTATTTTCGGGAAGCCCGGAATATTGCCCACATTCAAAGCCGTTACATCCGATTGCCAGCTGGCTTGCGCATTCACACTGAGTTGTGGCAAAAAGTTATTATTGAGATTAGCCGTTTGCGTTTTGGCCGTTTCTGCCGCCAATGCTTTTCGTTTCAACAGGGGCAGTTGTGCCGCTGCCTGCTGTTGTACTTGTGGTAGCGAAAGCCGCTGCTGTGCCTGGCTCCACCATGGCCCACAACAAAGCAACAAGAAAGAGAGTAGGAGTGCTTTCATCAATTATGGTTTTATGGCTTGAATGATGAACTGGCTGACAGCCGTTTTGCGTTCTTGGAGCAATTGCATAAATGCAGCATCATTTACATGCAACATGCGTTGCAGCATGGGCCGGGCTACAAAGGGAAACACACAAAGACTCATCACATTCATTATCAGTTGGCGTGGGTCAATGGGCCGAATGATGCCTTGCTGTGCGGCCACTGCAAACTGCTGTGCGATAATTTGAATATTGCCTGCCAGTTCCGGCCGTATGTATGTATCGAAAAACTCATCGGGGTTGCGGTGTATTTCGCTGAGCACAAATACGGGAATGAAGGGGTGCTCCATTACAATCGAAATGTAGGCCTCGGTAAAGCGTTCAATTTTTTCGAACACAGAACCAGGTTGCTGAAAAATGTCTGCCAGTTCGGGCAGCAGTTTGCCAAAAGATTCCTTGAAAATCACTTCGAACAACTTTTCCTTACTCCGGAAATAATAGTGCAGTAGGGCTTTGTTGATGCCGGCTTCATCGGCTATTTCCTGCATGCGGGCACCGGCAAACCCCTTGCGGATAAAGACATTGCGGGCCGCTGTCAATATTTTTTGTTCTGCGTTTTCTATGCTGATTTCAGTGTTACCCACTTGGTTTAACCATTTGGTTAAATGCAAAGAAAGGTAGAATCTCCAAATTTTACAAACTATTTGTTGGGTAAATGAGTATGGCAAAAAAGAAACCCCGTCTGCCATAGCAAACGGGGTTTGTATAAAAGGAGACTTTTGTCTTCGGACTCCGGTCTTCTGACTTTCGGTCTTTCCCGACTTTCCGTCTCCCGACTTTCTTAATAATCCATTCCGCCCATGCCTGGGTGGCCACCTGCTGGTGCTGCAGATTTAGGCTCTGGCTTGTCGGCTACCACACACTCGGTAGTGAGGAGCATACCGGCAATTGAAGCGGCATTTTCCAAGGCTACGCGGCTTACTTTGGTTGGGTCAATTACACCAGCCTTGAAGAGGTTTTCATACACTTCAGTGCGGGCATTGAAACCAAAGTCGGCTTTGCCTTCGCGGATCTTCTGCACCACGATAGAACCGTCGATGCCTGCGTTGGCAGTAAGGGTGCGGATGGGCTCTTCCAATGCACGGCGTACAATAGCCATACCTGTTTGCTCATCAGCAATCTGTCCTTTTACCTTGGCTTCCAAAGCTTCGATGGCACGGATGTACGCCACACCACCACCAGGTACAATGCCTTCTTCTACAGCGGCACGGGTAGCATGCAGGGCATCATCTACGCGGTCTTTCTTCTCTTTCATTTCTACTTCGGTAGTAGCACCTACGTACAGTACGGCTACACCACCGGCCAGTTTCGCCAAACGCTCCTGGAGCTTTTCACGATCGTAGTCGGAAGTAGTGGTTTCAATCTGCGCTTTAATTTGGTTGACACGGGCTGCAATGTCTTTCTTGTCGCCCTTGCCACCTACGATAGTCGTATTGTCTTTGTCGATGGTTACGCTGGCAGCCTGACCGAGGTAAGTGAGGTCAGCATTCTCCAACTTGTAACCCTGCTCTTCGCTAATCACGATACCCTTGGTAAGGATAGCGATGTCCTGGAGCATTTCTTTGCGACGGTCACCAAAGCCGGGGGCTTTTACAGCAGCCACTTTCAGGGTACCACGCAGTTTGTTTACTACCAGGGTAGCCAGTGCTTCACCTTCCAGGTCTTCGGCAATAATCAGCAGCGGACGACCGCCCTGAGCTACTTTCTCGAGGATGTGGAGGATGTCTTTCATGGCGCTGATTTTCTTATCGAAAATCAGGATGTAGGGGTTCTGCAGTTCAGCTTCCATCTTCTCGCTGTTGGTTACAAAGTATGGGCTGATATAACCGCGGTCAAACTGCATACCTTCTACTACGTCTACGGTAGTGTCGGTGCCTTTGGCTTCTTCTACGGTAATTACACCTTCTTTACCCACTTTGGCAAAAGCTTCGGCAATGAGTTTACCAATGGTTTCGTCGTTGTTGGCAGAGATAGTTGCTACCTGTTGAATTTTCTTGCTGTCGTTGCCTACAGCCTGGCTTTGCCCTTTCAGGTTGGCTACTACGAGGCTTACTGCCTTGTCAATGCCACGCTTCAGGTCCATGGGGTTGGCACCAGCGGCTACCATTTTCAGGCCTTCGCTAATGATAGATTGAGCCAGTACGGTGGCAGTAGTGGTACCGTCGCCGGCAATGTCAGCAGTTTTGCTGGCTACTTCCTTCACCATTTGGGCTCCCATGTTTTCAATGGCGTCTTCCAGTTCAATTTCTTTTGCTACGCTTACACCATCCTTGGTTACTGCAGGAGCACCAAATTTCTTTTCGATAACAACGTTGCGGCCTTTAGGACCGAGGGTTACTTTCACGGCATTTGCCAGGGTATCTACGCCCTTTTTCATTTTGTTGCGGGCTTCGATATCGAAGAAAATTTGCTTAGCCATATTTTAATGTTTGGAGTTTTTTGTTTTTGGTTATCGGCGACAGCAATGCTATAAAGCTTTGGTTGCGTCGCACACTTCAACTGTTGGTAATACTATTGGGCAAAAGCTTGAACAACCATTGTGGGCTTTCCTTTACCCAAGGGTCTGGCTTTATACAATAGCCAGAATGTCGCTTTCACGCATGATGAGATAGTCGGCACCTTCGATGCTGATTTCTGTACCGGCGTATTTGCCATACAATACGGTATTACCAGCTTTTACTGTTACGGGCTCATCTTTTTTGCCAGGGCCAGCAGCAACTACAGTACCACGCTGTGGCTTTTCTTTGGCTGTATCGGGAATGATGATGCCACCGGCAGTTTTTTCTTCAGCAGCGGCTGGCTTTACAATTACTCTGTCATGCAGGGGAGTCACCGACAGTTTTTTTTCTTTGGCCATAAAACGTATTGTTTTAGTGTTTTAAATGAATGTGTTATGTGCCAGAGGGAAAGCCATAACTGTGCCATGGCCATTTTTTGCAGTTGTTAAAGCCATTTTTGCAGGTTAGCCCGTATATCCACAACCTGTTGGCGCAAATTCTGTACAATTTTTCAGCACTAATTGCCAAAAAGACATTCACCAGTTGAATATGGCGGGGCCAAGTTTTGTATGTTAGCAACCCAATACTTACCTATGATAAAATTTACCCCCTACTTGTTGTTGATGGCTGGCCTGGCTGCCAGCGGCATTGTAGCATTTGAAGAGCAGCGGCTGACCGCAACTACACGACAGCAAGGCGAGAAACCCCTTAGCCTTTTAAAGCGGGAAGCAAAGCAAGACGGCATCGACAGGGCTATTTCGTGGGATTACCAACTCACCAAAGACCCATCTTCGGGCAGGGTGCCGGTAGAAAAACTAATAGAAGCCCGCAAACTGAGGGACCAGATTGTTGCGGCTAAAAAAATTAATCCTTTGGCCCCCGTAACCGGTATCAGCTGGACGGAGCGTGGCCCCAACAATGTGGGTGGCCGCAGCCGTGTAGCCTGGTTCGATTTGGGCGATGCCGCCAATGGCTACAAAAAAGTGTGGGCAGGCTCAGTAGGCGGTGGATTGTGGTACACAAACGACATTACGGCAGTAAACCCCACATGGGTTAAAGTGAACGACTTTTTCGACAACATAGCCGTTACCTCATTTGCGCAAAGCGCTACTAACCCGCAGGTAATGTACTTTGGCACCGGCGAAGGTTGGTTTAATGCCGATGCCATTGAAGGGTTGGGTATCTGGAAAAGTACCAACGGCGGTACCACCTGGACACGCCTTACCAGTACTTCCAACTTTGCCTATGTGCAAGATTTGCAGATTGACAATGCCGGCAATGTATATGCATCGTTGCGGAATAGAACGGCAACGCAGGCTTTGGGTATTCAAAAATCAATTGATGGCGGCCTCAGCTGGACGCAGGTGTTAGGCAGCCCGGTTTTTGGTTCCAGTAGTCGAGGTGCCGATTTGGAACTGGCAGGCAACGGCGATATGTATGCATCTCTCGGCTTTTTTGCTCAGGGAAGAGTGTACAGGAGTGTAGCCAGTGTTCATGGCATTAATACAGGTAATGCAGGTACATGGGAAGATATTACCCCCGATCCATCAACCAATGTGGTACCACTGGCCACCAATTCCGATGCGTATGACAGAATTGAACTGGCTGTAGCACCAAGCAACCCAGATATCGTGTACGCAATATTTGAAGGAAACGGAACTCGAAATGCCAGCCATATCAAGCAGTTCGATGGCATTACATATAACTGGCTGAACAGAGCTGTGCCTACCATTATTGACCAGGGCGATAATTCGAACTTTACCCGTGGTCAGGCCTGGTATGATTTGATAGCTGCGGTCGATCCTAACAATGCCAACCGGCTTTATATTGGTGGCGTTGATGCATTGCGGTCAGATAATGGAGGTTCGTCGTGGGGACAAAAAACCACCTGGAGTTTGTTTGCTGCCACCGGGTATACAAACGCACAAAACGTACATGCAGATCATCATGCCTTTTCTTATTCGCCCGGTAGTAGCTCCCGTTTAATTATGGGAACAGATGGTGGAATTGATTTTACCAATGATGCAGATAACCCCGGACCTGGTACTTTCCCCAGCTTTGCACGTAAAAACAGCGGGTACAACGTAACACAGTTTTATGCAGTTGCCAATCACCCTACCAATCCTAATTTCTTTTTGGCCGGTTCGCAGGATAATGGCAGCCATCGCTTTACTGCCGCAGGCATGAACAGTACCGTTCAGGTTACAGGTGGCGACGGGGCTTTTTGCCATATTGACCAGAATGAGCCCAACATTATGATTACATCGTACGTGTACAATAATTACTACGTATCTACAGATGGAGGCAATTCATTTTCCAGCAGAAGTAAAGGCAATACAGGAGGCTTTATAAACCCTACAGATTATGATGACTATGCCAACATACTGTATGGTGGAAATACCAGCGGCAGCTATTTCCGTTGGCTTAGCCCTGCAACCAACGGTGCCAATACCAATGTATCTGTAAGTAATTTTGGTGGCGCTTCAGTAACACATGTTGCTGTATCGCCAAGCCTTACCAATGCCGTGTATTTTGGCACCAATAATGGCCGTGTGGTGTTGGTAAATGATGCGCATTCAGGCACCAGCAAAACAGGTACTATTATTTTCAATTCTGGCATCAGTGGTTCGGTTTCTTGCGTAGCAGTAGACCCTGCCAATGAGCAACACATACTTGTTACATTTAGTAATTACGGAGTAAATAGTGTATGGGAAACCACCAATGGTGGCACCAGCTGGACATCAGTAGAAGGTAATCTGCCTGATATGCCTGTGCGCTGGGCCATTTTCGATCCGCGTAACAGCGACCAGGCTTTACTGGCTACAGACATGGGTGTGTGGAGTACCGATAACCTGAATGGCAGCAGTACCGCATGGGATCCTACCAATACAGGATTGGCCAATGTTCGTGTAGACATGCTGCAATACACCCCCGGTACAAGGGTATTGTCTGCAGCTACGCATGGCCGCGGATTGTTTACCTCATTGGTACCAGCCCGCACTACGGCTGATATTAATTTTGAAGCGCCAAAACTGCTGGCTGCAGAAGCGGTAACGGGTACTATTGATTGTCGTAAATACCGTGATTATACCATTAACCTTACTATAGCCACTGCGCCTGTTGGCGATGCACAGGTAACTGTACAGGTTGCGGCTGGTTCTACAGCTACACCTGGTACCGATTATTTAATTACCACCAATGGCAACTTTACCAGCCCCAGCATGACGACTACTTTTGCCAGTGGTTCTACTACTTCCAAGCCCATTACCATTCGTGTATTTGATGATACTGAAATTGAAGGAGAAGAAGTGGTGCGACTTACTTACTCATTGAGTGGCAGTACCACAGCCATTCCTGGTGCTGGTCCGCAAACAGTAAGTATTTCTCTACCAGATAATGATGTGCTGCCTTCCAGTGGAAGCGCCATCACTGTAACGGCAGGTGTTTATGAAGCCACATTCTCACAACCCTTCCGTGCTGAGTTTACTGACTCTAAAACACAAATGATTTTTACTGCTGCAGAGTTGAATGCACTTGGGATTGGTGCAGGTACCATTACGCAACTTGGTTTTGATATTGCTACCAAAAACACTTTAGGTACTTATGAAAATTTCCGTTTGGGAATGAAGCAAGTGGCTCTTGGCAGTTTCAATGAAAATCTAGCCTTTCAAACCGGTCTTACAACAGTCTATACTGCTGCTAATTTTACCAGTCAAGTTGGTATCAACGACTTCATACTACAAACGCCATTTGTATGGGATGGCGTAAGCAATATTTTGGTGGAAATGTGCTTCGACAATGAGTTTTCTACACCGGCTGCAGGCGGCACCCCAGATGCAGCTAAAGTTGAAATAACTGGTACCAGCAATGATGCTAACCCACTCATAATGGCGGTTTGGAACCGGGAAAACAGCAGTACATGTGATGGACTCAATTCAGTAGGTTCATTATTTACCGGTGCAGGAAGCGATCCTACGCGTTACATCCGTCCTGTGGTTCGTTTCAGGGCTACAGCCAGCGGTTCTGTCAACATCGCATCTACGCTCAATACCACAAACACATATTACCTCGGGCCTTTCTCCGACATCTACATTTATAATACAGCCGGCAACGAAGTGGTAGCCCGTATTAAAAACCTGAGTGCCCACGACTATGGTTGTACGCAAATCACCATTGACAGAAGTGGAGCCACTGCTAAAGCCTTCTGGAATGGCACTGCCAGCAACCAAATTGCTGACAAAACCCTTTCTGTAGTGCCGGCCAACAATAATCCAAACGGTGCTTTTGAAATAACCCTGTATTACACAGAAGCAGAAGTAACCGGTTGGCAAACCGCTACCGGCCGCAACTGGAGCGAAGCCCAGTTGGTAAAAACCACTAACCCCATTAGCAGCTACACACCGGGTGCTGTACCTGTAAATCAGGTAGCTATTAACGCTACTACTGCCAAGGGGTTGTATGGTAGTGTTGGCCGAACCATTATGGGCTACTTTGCCAGTGGCTTCTCCGGCTTTGGTGTAGGCGTGCCCGACGCAACCTTGCCCGTAAGCTGGCTGGATGTGACTGCCAAAGCACAAGCCGATCATAACCTTATTAGTTGGGCTACTGCTACCGAGCAGGGTAATGCCCGCTTTGAGGTACAAATCAGCCGCAATGGCAATACATTCACCACTTTAGGAACAGTTGGTGGTGCAGGCCATAGCAATAGCAGAAAGGATTACAGTTTCAAACACCTGAAGCCCGAAGCGGGTATCAACTACTACCGCATTCGCCAGATTGATGCCAACGGCGATGCCAGTATCAGCAAAGTTGTATCTGTAAGAAGTGTGGCTACGGCAAGCGTTCAGCCATTTATTTTCCCAACGGTGGCTACAAGTAGCATAACCCTTAACATGGGGCAGCTGGTGGCACAACAAGTACAGTGGGAGATCTTCAGCAATGATATGCGCCTGCTGAAACGTAGTGCCAACCTGAGCAATTTTGTTCAAACCGGCATTGATGTAAGCACATTACCGGCCGGCAGCTACATCCTTCGGGTGAGCACTGGCGGCACACAGCAAGCACTGCGGTTTGTGAAGCAATAAGCTTGAAAACAATCACTAATGCCAAGGGCGGTTTCTTCAACAGGAGCCGCCCTTTTTTTAATCGCGGCTCGGAGCTGTGGTTAAATAAATGCAGCAATTGCAGCCATGTTGGGTTTAGCAATGGGGGTTACAATGCGAACCATTACCTTTGCCCGCCTTCAAAAAAGTTCTTTATCTATGATTAGCAGGCGAAATATCAGGGTGAAAGTGATGCAATGCTTGTATGCTTTGCGTACCGGCAATGAGCTGCCCTTTCCATCAAAAGTTTTTCAAAACAGCAAAAAGCCACTTACACCGGCCGCCAGCGAAAGCACAGCAGAAAAGTTGCTTCGCCGCCAGTTCGATTACACCATTTCATTGTTTATTTATCAGGTTTGGTTTTTAACCGAAGTAGCCCGCTATGCCGAAACCGATGCCCGTAACAAAGCTGCCAAACATTTACCTACGGCCGAAGATTTGGCAGTGCCGGTAAAAATTGCCGGCAACGATTTGCTGTGGCGCATCCTGGAAAGCAGTTTGTACAAAGAGGGTGTAGAGCAGTTTCAACCGGAGCTGATTGAGGAAAGTAATGAGTGGGTGAAGAAGGTGTACACATCTCTTACACAAAGCACTCCTTATGCCGTGTACAACACTGCAGAGGGCCGCGATAAAAAAGCCGAAAAAGAAATCCTCGAGTTCATTTACAACGACCTGATGCTGGCCAACGAAGATTGGGTGGGTTTTGTAGAAGAACTTTACACCAACTGGGATGATGATGCCGAAATGCTGCAATTATTGTTCATGCACTTTTTGCAAAAGCCCGGTGTGTTTCAGCTGAAAGAAATGCTGGGTAATGAAAAGTTTGTTTTTGCATGCCAACTGTTGGATGCAGCTGAAAAAAAGAAGGCTGTATTAGACGAATGGATTACCCCAAAACTGCGCAACTGGGATGCCGATCGCCTGGCACAAATTGATATGATTTTGCTGGAGCTGGGTGTGGCAGAGTTCCTGTTTTTCGAGACCATTCCACCAAAAGTTACCATCAACGAATACATTGATTTGGCCAAAGCTTACAGCACTCCGCAAAGTGGCCAGTTCATCAATGGTATTTTAGACAACATCCGTAAGGAGTTGGAAGAAGCGGGAAAAATGGAGAAGGTAGCCTATAAAAAATAGTAGGAAATTGACAGTGAATGCAGCAATTTGCAAGCACTTCAACAAAGCAAAATTGTACACATGAAATTCGTTTATCTTTTTGCAGCACTGCTTGGGTTTACAGCCTGCATTAGCGAAGAGGAAAGTAAGGCTGCTGCCCAAGCTGGTTTAGACAGGGCTACAGTTTTAAACGACTCTGCCAATTATACCACCGTGCAGTGGAGCGACAGCATTCAAAATCTCGGCACAGTACGTGAAGGTGAGAAACTGGAAGTGTTATTTAAAATGAAAAACACCGGCACCAAACCGTTGGTGGTACAAAGCGTGGCAGCCAGCTGTGGTTGCACAGTTCCATCTAAGCCCGACGAACCTGTAATGCCCGGTGCAGAAGCTGCTATAAAAGCAGTATTTGATAGCCAGGGCAGAAGTGGTACCAACCATAAAACCATCACCGTAGTTACCAATACCATTGGCAATCAAAACCACGTATTAGAATTTAATGTGGAAGTAATTGGCAGTAAAGAAGGCCCCAAAGCCACCAACATTCAGCCAGTGAAAACAGGGATTTAATCAACTTTTTTAAACCAATAAAAGCAAAGTATAATGAGTCAGTTATTAACGCTGTTGGCAGCACCCGGCGGCAAAAGCAGTGGTTTCGAGTTTATCTTTTTAGGATTGATGATCCTTGTATTTTGGTTGTTCATGATTCGTCCGCAGGCAAAAAAAGCCAAAGAGCAAAAGAAGTTTGTAGAGAACCTGCAAAAGGGCGATAAAATTGTAACAATCGCCGGCATTCACGGTACGGTAAATAAGGTGAATGAAGACGGCACCCTCCAACTGGAAGTGAGCCCCGGTAGCTACATCAAAATTGAAAAAAGTGCATTGAGCATGGAGTGGACGGCCAATATCAACAAGCCACAAGCCGCAGCCAAGTAATCATTGCCTGTAATTTTTTTTACACAAACCCCGCCAACGCAATGGCGGGGTTTGTGCTATTATTGTGGCTGTAAAAAATGAGGAATGAAAAAGATTGTTGCTTATACTGCGCTGCCGCTGATGGCCCTGCTGCTACTGGGCTTCGGCTTGTTTGAACCTCTTAAAGGCACGTGGCAAAATCCCAACGGCCAAACCATGTGTTTTACCAAAGGCAACCAATGCGAATGGATTTTATCTTCAGGCGGCAGAAGCGATACTTTTCGCATTACCTACCACTATGAAAAAACGAGTAAGACAACGGGCATACTCGATTTAGGACCATTTAACCGTGGTTATTTAAAAGGAAAAACTTTGTACGGCATTGTAGAGTGGAGCAAAAAGAAAGACAGTTTTCGATACGATGCTGAACCCGGTAAAACCGATAAAGTAAGGCCCAAAGCCATGAACCCCGATCAGGTGCAAACCTACCAACGCCAATAGCTGCTGCGGTTTAACATTGCTACTGCCACCCGCTTACCCAACATTCTGTTTCTTTACCGCCACTTATGCGATTACTCGGTATTTGTTTTTTTATACTCCTGGCTGCCCTTAGCATGGCGCAAACACCCGTAGCGGTGGATAGTACCCGTCGGTTGGAAATATTGCAGGCAAAGCGATACAATTTCGAAAAACGGGACTCAGCCAGCAGCTTCCTGTCATTAGCGGGCAATGTGCAACTACGTCAGCAAGGCACGTTGTTTTTTGCTGACAGTGTTGTGCTCAATGAAATTACTAACGTAATGGAAGCCTTTGGCAACATCCATATCAACGATGGCGACTCGCTGCATACCTACAGCAAGTATCTCCGCTATAAAGGCAATGAAAAACAGGCTTACCTAAAAACCAATGTACGGTTGGTAGACAACAAAGGTTCGGTACTTACTACAAATGAACTTAACTATGACATGAACCTGGGCATAGCAGATTACATTTCGGGTGGTAAAGTGCTGAATAAAAAAACGGTACTCACCAGTAAAAACGCCCGTTACTATGAGGCTACTAAAGACGTAGTGTTTTCGAAAAATGTAGTGCTTAAAGACCCGGAGTACAACATGGCTACAGATTCTTTGCAGTACAACTCCCGTACCGAAGTAGCCACCTTTATTGCTCCAACCACCATCATCAACGGCAAACGAAAAATTTATACCAGCAGCGGCTACTACGATCTTAAAAACAGCAAGGCTGTATTTGGTAAAAGACCGGTAATTGAAGACAGTACGTACACCATTGTAAGCGACGATATGGCTTTTGATGACAAAGAAGGTTTGGGGCAGTTTAATGGCAATGTGGTGTACAGAGATACTGCCAACGGAGTGGCTGTTTTATCCAATCAATTATTTGCCAATAAAAAAACGTCGTCGTTCTTGGCTACGCAAATGCCCTTGCTCATTTTGAAGCAGGATCAGGATTCCGTTTTCATCACTGCAGATACTTTATTCAGTGGAAAAATAACAGCACAGCCCAACAGGGAAATTCCCATAATACTTGATACGGCAGGCAAAGATTATATAGCCCCCGACCTGACAGGAAAGGACAGCAGTATGAATCGTTTTTTTGAAGCCTGGCATCATGTACGCATCTTTTCCGACTCGGTGCAAGCCGTGGCCGATAGCATGTATTATGCCGGCACCGACTCGGCTTTCCGGTTATTTACCGAACCAATTGTATGGGCCAACCAAAGCCAGATTACCGCAGATACAATGTACCTGTTTACAAAGAATAAAAAAGCCGACAGGCTGTATGCATACTACAACGGATTTGTGATAAACAGGGTGCAGGGCGAAGCATACAATCAGGTGAAAGGCAATACCATTAATGCACTTTTTGTAGATGGAAATATTAGTTATGTAAGAACAAAAGGCCGTGCAGAAAGTGTGTACTATGCTTTGGATGATTACGACAAATTTGTAGGCATGAACAAGAGCACTGCCGATGCTATCGATATGTTTTTTGAAAACAAAAAAGCAGTGAAAGTAAAGTTCATCAACGACTTGAAAGGAACCACATATCCTGTACGAAAAATTCCACCCGGCGAAAGCCAATTGAAAGGTTTTAACTGGCTGGATGCTAAACGCCCCAAAAGCTTTGTAGAGCTGCTGGGCCGATAGCATTTAGCTGTGTTATTTTTCATCCATCATCTCAAAAATTTCAGCGTATGCCTGTGCTGTTTTTGAAAAGACGATTCATAAATTATTTGCAAGAGTTTATACATGATAGCAGGGCTATAGGCATCATTTTGTTGGTGAATACCGTACTTGCTCTAGCCTTGGCTAACTCTCCGTGGGGCCAGTCTTTTTTGGATGCACTGCATACGGAGTTCGGTTTTCTGCATCATTGGCATTTGCCTCATTCTGCTTTGCATATTATTAATGATGGGCTGATGGCTGTTTTCTTTTTTCTGGTGGGTATGGAAATAAAAAGAGAACTGCTGTTTGGCGAAATGTCATCTGTAAAAAAAGCGGTGTTACCCATAGGTGCGGCCATCGGCGGCATGCTCATTCCAGCTGTATTTTATTTGTTGTTTAATAAGGGTACGATGTACCAAAACGGTTGGGGCGTACCCACCGCTACCGATATTGCTTTTTCATTGGGAGTGGCCAGTATGTTAGGATCCCGCTTTCCGGTAGCACTAAAAATATTTTTGACTGCCCTTGCCATTATAGATGATTTGGGTGCCATTTTGGTAATTGCTTTTTTTTATGGCGGATCTATCAATGGCATCTATTTATTGCTGGCAGCTTTTGTGATGTTGCTATTGTATTTTATGAATCGAAGAAAAATGCCTTTCGGCGTTCTTCATATACTGCTAGGCCTGTTCCTGTGGTATTTCATTTTTAACTCAGGCATTCATTCCACCATAGCAGGAGTACTTTTTGCCTTTATGATTCCCGGTAAGCAGCTGCCCGCCCTTGAAATGAAAATGCACAACCCGGTCAATTTTTTCATTCTCCCGGTGTTTGCGTTGGCCAATACAGCTATAGTAGTAAACACCGGTATGATAGCCGATGCCATGCATAGCACCATGAGTTTGGGCATAATGGTTGGCTTGGTATTGGGCAAACCAGTAGGCATATTGCTGGCATGCTGGCTAATGGTGCAAAAGCGGGTGGCCCGACTGCCCAAGAACATTGGATGGTTTCATATTGTAGGGGCCGGCATTTTGGCGGGGATCGGATTTACCATGTCCATTTTTATTACAGCATTGGCATTTACTAATAATGCCGATCAGCAAATTGGGAAAATTGCCATTTTAGCCGCTGCACTTCTTAGTGTCTTGCTGGCGTTCTTTTGGTTTACCAATCCCTGGCTCAAAAAGTTGTTTCAGCAAAAAGAACCAGCACCTCTTAAGAAGGCCGCCTAAACCAATATTTTTTGGACGATGACAACAACCCATTGTCAAAATCCTATATTTATGCAGGTTTATGCAGGTTTTTATGCTCAAACAAGAACGACACGCTTTTATCATTCAGCAACTGAACGTACACAACCGGGTGTATAGTACCGATTTGCAAACACGCCTCGATGTATCAGAAGATACCATTCGCCGCGACCTCCAAGAGTTGGCTGAAGATGGCTTGTTGATAAAAGTGCATGGTGGTGCGGTGTCGAAAAGTTTTCATTTTACACTTTCTAACAACAATGTTTACGCCTCAAAGGCCAAGCAGGATATTGCCCGGAAAGCTTGCCACCTCATTGCCAACGATATGGTTGTGCTACTTACGGGAGGCACCACTATTCGTGAAATGGTTAATGAGCTGTCGCCCATGCTCAAAGCTACCTTCATTACCCCCAGTATTCCGATTGCGCTGGAGCTGATGAATCACCCCCGTGTGGATGTGATATTTATTGGTAATCAATTGAATAAGAACGCTCAAATGGCAACAGGAGCTGAGGTTGTGAAAATGTTGTCGACCATAAGGGCCGACCTTTGCTTTTTGGGTACCAACGCTATTGAGGCAGGTGTTGGCATTACCGAAAGTTCCTGGGAAGTAGTGGAAGTAAAAAGAGCCATGATTAAAGCGACCGATAAGCTTGTTTCGATGGTGATTGCCGAAAAATTGAATACGATTCAGCCCATGCAGGTATGTGGTATCGGAGAAATTGATACCCTCATAACTGAACTGGCACCGGATGATGAATTGCTTGCTCCTTACCACAATAAAGGCCTGAGTTTATTGTAAGCGAAGTGTAACAGCTGATTTCGCCACACATGGAATAGTTGTTAACAGTTGATTAAAATAAAATGGTCAATGGTTTGGATGCAATATAACTTACGTCTATTTTTATGCGGCTTTTTGCGGTTTTTTCAAGAAACCCCAAAATGTTGCCAATTTAGAATAATAGCGAGAGCTAAATGTTAACCCGAACGCCAGCAATGCTGGTAGAACTAACTAAAAACTGCTTATGAGAAGGATTCAGCTATTGGTGCTGCTTTCCGGTCTGTTATTGACCGGCCTGTTTGCGGTAGCACAATCACCACAGTACTCCGGTACAGTTTTAGCCGATGATGATGGTAGCGCCTTGGTAGGTGTTACAGTAACCAATCTGGCTAACAGTAAAAGAACCCAAACCAACAAAGCCGGCTATTTTGCCCTCGAAGCTTCAAAGGGCCAGGTGTTGCGTTTCAGCTACATTGGGTATGCAACCAAAGAAGTGCCGTTAAGTGATGATCGGGTGATTAGTGTACGAATGGTACCTAATGAAAAAGATTTGGAAAACGTAGTAGTTACCGGTTATGGTCAGGTACGTAGTAAAAAGGAACTTTCTTATCAGGCACCAGTAGTGAAAGGTGAGGAGATTGCCGCTACCCGCCGCGACAACTTTCTCAATGCACTCAACGGTCGGGTACCCGGCCTTACAGTAACTTCTACCAGTGGTTTGCCCGGTGCTAGTGCTCAAATCATTCTGCGTGGTGCTACCTCTATTGGTGGTAACAACCAACCGCTGTTTGTGGTAGATGGTGTGCCTTTGGACAATTCTACACTGAACCAGGAATCGCTGATTGCTGCCAGTAACGCCAACGCCGTTGGTTTTGCCAACAGAAACAGTGACTACACTAACCGTATTGCGGATTTGAACCCCGAAGACATTGAGAACGTAACCATCCTGAAGGGACCCGAAGCCACTGCTTTGTATGGTTCTGATGGTGCATCTGGCGCTATTGTAATTACTACCAAAAAGGGTGGTACAGGCCGGGTTCGGGTAAACTTCGACAACTCTTATCGTTTTGATGAAGTGTACCGCTTCCCTCAAATTCAGCAGCAGTATGCCCGTGGTACCAATGGTATCTTCGATCCTACGGCTTATTCAGCTACTTATGGTTTCCGTTACTTCGGACCAGAGTACCCTGCCAATACAAAGTTTTACAACAACATCAAAGACTTCTTCCAGCGTGGTTTCTCTCAGCAGTACAATCTGGGTGTTGAAGCAGGTACCGACCAGTCAAGTTTCCGCTTTTCTACAGGGTATGTAAGTAGTGATGGTGTAGTGCCAAACACCGGCTATGAGCGTCTTACCTTCCGTTTGTCTGGTTCTACCAAGCTCGGAAAGAAAGTGAACCTGTCGTCTTCTTGGGCTTATATCCTGAGCACAAACGACAAAGTTCCTAAAGGTGCTGGTTCATACTACAATACACTCATTACCTGGCCTCAAGATGATGATGCAAGTCAGTACATAAACCCTGATGGTTCTCGTAAAACAGTGCGGGCCATTACCAACCTGGCTACTGAGTTTGATAACCCTTATTGGGATGTAAACAAAAACAGAAGTCAGGACCGTACCGACCGTTTGACAGGTAACGTGAACATGAATGCTCAGCTGACCAAATGGCTCACTATGAATACCATTGTAGGTCTCGATCATTTTGCCACCGAGGGTAATTATGTTACTCACCCACAGTCTCGATATGGTTTTGCTACCAAGGGTTTCCTTTCTTCTTACGTGCAAAATTTCCGCAACATCAACGGTACTTTCCGTTTGACCATGAAGAAGAACATTGGCAAGATTATCAGCAATACATTCAGCCTTTCCGGTTATGCTGAAAGCAGCCGCCGTACCATTAATGCACAACGTGGTGAACAATTTTATGAGCCCAATTTTGTGTCTATCAACAATACGGCACCGCTTACACGTGATGCTAAGTTGACACAGGAAGAAATTCGTAAGGTTCGCTTTTTTGCCAACTATACTTTTGGTTACAAAGACCTCCTGTTCCTGAACTTCTCAGGTGTTCGTGAAGGTATCTCAACCCTGTCTTCTCGCTTGTACAACAATCAACCATTCTACAATTATGGTAGTGCTTCTGCAAGCTTTGTGTTCAGCGATTTGGATTTCTTCGAACCTGCTAAAGACTGGTTATCTTATGGTAAACTCCGGGTGTCTTATGCCACTACCGGTAAAGGCCCCATTGTTCCTTACCGTATCGACCCTCAGTTTACAGTAGCAACTACAACAGGTGGTGGATTCGCTTATGATGTATTTGCCAGCAACCGCAACCTGAAGCCTGAGTTTTCCAGAAACCTTGAAGTAGGTGGTGAATTCCAGTTTTTCAAAAAGCGCATTACCCTCGATGTTGCCTATTACCTCATCAACAGTAAAGACCAGATTGTAGCCAACCGCCTGAGCTATGGTACAGGTGGTGTACTCAAGTATATCAACGGTGGTGAAGTAGAAAATAAGGGTATTGAAATTCAGCTGAAAGCCACGCCCGTTAGAAAGAAGAACTTTGTGTGGAATACCATTGTCAACTTCGATCGCAACCGCGGTATCGTTAAGAAAATGCCTGCTGACCTGCCTCTGTATTATGATTCCGATACCTGGTTGTTTGGCAACGTACGTTCTCAGGTTTCTGTGGGTACATCTATCACCAACCTGGTGGGTTACAACTTCCAGCGCAACAACCAGGGTCAGTTGCTGATTAACCCAACTACAGGTTTGCCTTTGGTATTGTCTACTTACGAAACTATTGGCGACCGTACGCCTGATTTCAAAATTGGATTTATCAACACCTTTACTCTGTTTAAAAACTGGGATCTGAGCTTCAACATCGATATACGCAAAGGTGGCGATGTATTCAACGGAAACGAAGCTATGATGGTGTTAACAGGTACCAGTATGAAAACACTTGATCGCCTGCAGCCCCGTATTATCAATGGTGTGTTGGCCGATGGATTACAGAACTCAGAAACACCTACCAAAAACACCATTTCTATAACACCTTACTACCGCAACGATTACTACGATGTAGCATTTGCTGAAGCTGATTTTATAGAAGAAGTAAACTGGGTAAGACTTCGTGATTTGACACTTTCTTACAACTTGTCCGACAAGTTTTTGAAGCGTCAAAAAGTATTCCGTACCGGTTCAGTTTTTGTAACCGCTACTGATTTGTTCCTGATTACTAACTACAGTGGTATGGATCCAAATGTGAACGGCCTGAATGCTGCTACCTCTCGTGGTGTAGGTGGTGCCGGTATCGACTACGGTGCTATTCCCACTCCCAGAGGTATCAACTTCGGTATCAGGGCTTCTTTCTAAATCATTTCAAAAGACTACTTTATGAAGAAAAAGACACTAAATATTGCACTGGTGACTTTGATGCTGGTAGGGACTGTAGGTTGCAAAAAGTTTCTTGATGTAAACACCGACCCCGATACCACTCAGGCACCCTCTAATAGCTCTGTAATGCCTGCCATGCTGGCTGGTATTCCCAGGGGCGTACAATACGATGCCCGCTACGTAGGCAAATACATTCAAAACTGGTTGGCTGTCGCCAACGGCAACAACGATACATGGGACCGCCATGGCTACGTTGCTTCCAGCGATGCCTCCGGTGATATCTGGCGCCAAACCTATTTTGGTTTGGGTGGCAACCTGGAGTACATGATTAAAAACGGCCTCAACAAAAACGAACTCGATTATGTAGGTGCGGCTTACGCATTGAAAGCATTGATGTTCCAAATGGCGGCCGATTATCATGGCATGATTATCTATCGTCAGGCATTTGAAGAAGGACGTTATTATTTTGAATTTGACGATCAGGATGTAGTGTATCGTGGTGTTGATTCTCTTTGCCGTCTTGCTATCGATAATCTTACCAAAGCAGCCACGGGTAATATTACGCTTGGCCGTGGTGATATTGTGTACAGTGGCAACCTCGACAAGTGGAAGAAATTTACCTATGCTATCATGGCAAAAAACTTCCACCGCTATAGCCTCAAAGCAGATTATAAGGCAGATTCTGTAATTAAGTATTGCGATTTGGCAATGACCTCCGTGGAAGATGATTTTGTAGTGCCATTCGACGGTACCAAAAACGACGACACCAACTTCTTCGGTACCTACCGCGATAACCTTGGTTCATTCCGTCAGAGCAACTTTATTGTGAAGTTGTTGGATGGAACAACAATGACAGGAAGTTCTGCAGGCCCCAATCGTGACCCTCGTTTGCGTCATATGCTCAGTGCATCGCAGGATACCACAAATGGTAATGGTGGTTTCAGAGGTGTAGATCCAGGTTTGGGGGATCCTTTCAGTGCTCTTACCGGTACTTATGCAGTAGGTTCTGCCAACTGGGTAAATGCTCGTAAGCGTGTTGCAGTTCCTTGGGCTGACAGCTTGTATGTAAACCCAAGTGTTGCTGTCTTCTCTACACAGTATGGTAAATATCTCTTCCGCGATAAAGCGGTAATGCCGGTAATTTGCTATCCTGAAATTCAGTTCATCAAAGCTGAAGCTGCTTTTAGAAAAGGGGATAAGAACCTGGCCTATACCGCTTATCTGGCTGGTATCAATGGTCACTTCGATTTCATCAACCGTAGCTACTCATCTGTCCGTGGCAACTCCAACATCTTTAACGGTAGTGCTATTACAGCTGCGCAACGTTCAGCTTATCTGGCGTCACCCAATGTAAAAAGCGCAGCAGGCTCACTCAATATTTCTGACATCATGCAGCAGAAGTACATTGCCTTGTGGGGCTGGGGTTGGGTTGAAACATGGGTTGACCTCCGTCGTTTCCACTACACTGATTTAGATCCTGAAACTGGTGAACAGGTGTACAAAAACTTCACCCTGCCTGTAAGTTACTTTGCCAATAACCTGAACAAGCCTGTACAGCGGGTTCGTCCTCGTTTCAACTCAGAATATGTATGGAACCTTGAGGAACTAAAGAAATACGGTGGAGATAAAGCAGATTATCATACATATGAAGTATGGTTCAGCAAACCCTAATTAATCAACTGAAAAAAAGAAACTATGCGCAATAATCTTTTCATGCTCCTTCTGGCAGCAGTTGGCTTTGCAGGGTTGGTTTCCTGTGAGAAAAATAGCTTTGCGGCAAAAGACAACATCTTTGTAGAAGGAAAGTCTAAGCTAAAAATCAACTTTTTTTCCAGCTATCAAAGCAACCCCTCTTTCCATATCAAAATTGATGGAATACGTGTGAGTAATTTGTTGACCTATGCCACGCCATTCCCAGGCGGCGGTCTCAATACCGGTGGTGGTAGTTATGCCGATTACCTTTCTGTAGAGCCAGGTACACATAAGGTAACCATTGCCCGTCCTTTCACGGGTACTAACGGCGATTCTGTAGAACTGGCCAGCGCCACCATTAGTATTGCTGCAGATAAAGTGTACTCTTTGTACCTGGCAGATACTGCTGCTAATACAATTTCAGTATTGGCTGAAGACAATCTGAATTCACCTGACTCAGGTTTCTGCCGCTATCGCTTCATCAACCTGATGCCAGACTTGCCTGAGGTGGATCTCTACTTTGGTACAGGTGCTACATCTACTACGTCTACAAAAGTGGCTGGACCGGTAAAGTACAAGGAGCTCAGTGATTATTTTAATGTGGCCCTCAACTCCGGTAGCGTTTGGTCTATTCGCCCTGCAGGTGCCGCTGCTACAACCACTGCACTCACCAGCTACACCAGCACCAGTTCGGTAGTTAACCAACGTGTATTTACGATTAGTACCCGTGGGTACAACGCAATCACTACTTCTACGGACCCCCGCAGACGATTGGTGAGCCTGATTTATAACCGTTAATCTTGTAGAAATTTCAAAAAACTCCGGTAGCTTGTACCGGAGTTTTTTTATGTCTGTTTTATCTCAATGAGTATGAAAAGGTCTGCCACACTACAACGTTTGCTGATTTCTCTCAGCCTTATTTGCAGCTGCTTTGCAGCATTGTCACAAACAATTGATTACAAACAAGTGCTCGACAATTGGAAGAAAGATTATCCGCAGGAAAAAGTGTTTCTGCAAACGGATAAAGCGCATTACCTGCCTGGCGAAGTTATTTTCATGAAAGCGTGGTGTAGTGTTGACGGCGAGCCCAGTTTTTTGAGTCGCATAATATATGTAGATCTGGTTAATGAAAAGGGAGAAGTAATAGCCAAGAATATGTACAAGCTGGATAGCTTGAGTAGCACTGGCGCCGATATTGAACTTCCCAAGAACATTGCATCAGGAAAGTATAATATCAATGCCTATACCTTATGGATGCTCAATTTTCCGGAGTTTGTCGCTTCCAAACCTATTTACATTTATGCGGATGATTTTTTGGAAAAACAACAGCAATCGAAGGCAGTCGCTAAAATTCAATTGCATTTTTTTCCGGAAGGAGGCCAATGGGTAGCAGGTGCTGCGGGTAGAATGGCATTTAAAGCCACCAACGAAAAAGGATTGCCTGTAGCGGTGAAAGCTATAGTGAAAAATGCCAATGGATCTCGCAGCTATAGCCTCGATGCCTGGCACGACGGTATGGGAATGTTTGAATACGAGGCACCACAGTTAGGTGAAAAGTATGTGGCGGAAGTAATGAGTACTTCCGGGCAACTGTTGCAGTTTCCGCTGCCTGCTGTTCAGCCATTCGGCATCAGTATGCGGTTGGAAAATGATCAGCCTGGAAAGTTGTTTGTGCTATTGGAAGCCCCTGCAATGGTAACAGATAGTTTGAAGAAAATACAAGTGGTTGCACAAATACACGGGCAGGTTTGTTTCAGGGCCTGGCTCAATGTGGCGGAAGGCGAAATGGCTGTACCCATCAGTAAAAAATATCTGCCACCGGGTATTGTGCAAGTCACCTTATTTGATGCCATCAATCGCCCGTTGGCCGAAAGATTAGCCTTTATCGGCGGAGTAGCATATCAACAGGCTTTGGTAAATACAGATAGTGTTCATCTCAAAGCAAGAGCAAAAAGTATGGTCAGTTTTAAAATGCCACTACAAGAGGCCAGATCGATATCAGTGCTGGTTACAGATGGCGATTTACACAAAGACAGTCGCGATGAAACGATTGTGTCTTCTTTGATACTCACCAGCGATATCAAAGGTTATGTGCACAATCCGGGGCAATACATCACTGATACTGCTGCCACCGCCGCCGCCAAAATTGATTTACTCATGATGACGAATGGCTGGCGCAGATTTGTGTGGAAAGAATTGCTGACTGGTCAATTTCCTGCTATCCGTTACCCTGTAGAAACCGGCATTGCACTGATGGGTGAAATGACCAAAAGTGACCGCAAAGAAGCAGTGACGGATGGCTATGTTTCTTTCATCATTAAAAACAAAGATTCGGCATCTATTTTGGCAGAAGCAGGCGTTACAGACAAAGGACAATTTTTGCTGAATAACCTGGACCTGAATGGCAAAACGCAAGTAGCGTACATGGGTACCAACAGGAAAAAAGAAGGATTTATAGTAGATGTTAAACTGAAGCCCCGCTTTATTGATACGCTAAAGCGAAGCTCCCGTTTACCACTCGTATCATTTGATACAGCCGACCTGCGTAATCGTAGCAGTGCATGGGCCAATTATTTGCAGGCCAAAGTAAACCTGCTGGATACGCCTTCTTTTAATGGATTTAATTTTCTGGGCAATGTGGTAGTGAAAGCAAGAAAATTGTCGCCAACCGATTCATTGAACAATGAGTATACGACAGGTCCTTTTGCCATGGGACAAAGTGTGAATCCTGAAGACATGAAGAACTACAGAACAGTATGGCAGGTGCTGCAGGCCAGTCTGCCCGGTATTACTGTAGAAGGCGATTTCTTTAATCCTACTGTTTTCTTCAATCGTTTTCAGGGATTAAACATGTTTAGTTCCAATAACAGTAATTCGGCCAACATCATTGCCGGCTCTAATGGTGAAGAAGTAAACATGTTGCTGGAGAGCAATGGCATCGCCTATTTTTTAAACGAAGTGAACGTAAGTAAAGATGTCATCAATACGCTCAACCCCAATGAAGTTGCCCTTATCAAGGTGCTGAAAAACGAAGGTGCCATGCTGGGCGCATCAGCAGGTGTATTGGCATTTTATACCAAGAACAATGCAGTAAATGCCACAGATGCGATTTACCAGAAAAATTACACCCGTACCACTATTCAGGGTTATGCTGCGGTTAGAGAGTTTTATATGCCTGATTATATTGCAATGCCCGGATTGAATAGTATGTCAACTGATAGCCGCTATACCCTCTATTGGAGTAGCAAGCTGCAGCCGGGTAAAGACGGCACCTATCGCTTCCAGTATTTTCACAACGATATCAGTAAAAAAATCAAGCTCATCATACAAGGAATCACAGCCAGTGGGCAATTGATTTATACAGAAAAAATTGTAGAGTAAGTTTGTGGTCTGATATCAGTACGAAAGTTCGCAAACCATGTCGCCAGAACGCTCCGAAAAACTCAATGCAGTATTAGACAAGCGTCAGCCCGATCTGACGGTTATTTTAGAAAACGTATTTGATCCGCATAACGTAAGCGCAGTGATGCGTACTTGCGATTGCGTAGGCATACAAGAAATCTTTGTGCTCAATACGAAGATTGCACGGCATAAAAACTGGGGATTCAAAAGCAGCCGCAGTGCCAGCAAATGGGTGACTGTGCATCAGTTTGAAGATTTTGATGCTTGCATGCAAATGGTGCGAAGCCGCTATAGCAAAATCATCACCGCCCATTTGGCCGATGATGCAACAGATTTGTACAGCATAGATTTTACCCCATCGATGGCAGTGGTGTTTGGCAATGAACAACATGGTTGTACACCTGAAATGATTGCAGCATCCGATGGCCATTTACGCATTCCGCAGGTGGGTATCATTCAGTCGCTCAACATTTCAGTCGCCTGTGCCGTTACTATTTACGAAGCCTTCCGCCAAAAGCGAGACGCCGGACATTACAACCAAGCGAAACTTACGCTGGAGCAACGGCATCTGCTGGAGCTGGAATGGAAAATGAAATATGAAAGAGGAGCGTAGTATGTTGACCAAGCGAATAGTCATACTTCTACTTTGTATTTGTGCAGCAGTGAATATTACTGCTGCGCAAACGATTCGTGCTATGAAAATGCCTGAGCTTGTACAACACTACAAGCAGGCTAAGGGCATACTGGTAGTGAATTTCTGGAGCACCTGGTGCCCGCCCTGTATTGAAGAAATACCACATTTTATAGATATTACTAACCAATACAAAAAGGATAGTGTGCAGCTGTGGCTGGTCAGTCAGGATACAAAAAAACTGTACGAAAGCGGTGCATTGCAACAATACGTACAACAGAAAAAATGGAAAGCCAATATGCTATGGCTGAATGAAACAAACGCCGACTATTACTGCCCACTTCTTGATGCCCGCTGGAGTGGTGCTATACCGGCCACCGTTATCATCAGGCCATCAACAGGCTACTATGAGTTTTACGAAGAATCGCTTTCAAAAGAAGCATTGCGAAGTGCTATTCAAAAAGCGATAAATTCGGTAAAGTAAGGTTGGAAAGTTGACATAAAACATACCTCGTACTTCTCACTTATTACCTCGTCCTTCTTACCTCAGTATGTTCTGGTCATATCCTCGTCTACCACAATAATAAAATCGGCCTTGCCCAGGTGTTCTTTTTCGAGCCGGGCAAGGTCTTTTTGTGTAACGGTACTAATGGTGCCAATGCGCAGACCAGGCCGGCTTTGTTTCAGATACCAGTTGATGCTTTCATAATTGTCGCTATGGTAGGCGCCATTGTAGTGAATGAAAGGCACGCCGGGCTGCAGGTGTTGCAAAATGAAATACGCCATCGTTGCATCTTTTACGGCTTGTGCTTTGGGCAGGTTGCTGCTGCCATGGCCACCCATCATTTGCAACATGTTTTTGTAGCAGGGCAATAAAGAATCATATGCCACCGGCAATGGCATCATCCAGGTTTTGGCTTCTGCCGAAATGGTGTCCAACACTTCAAATCCTCCCTTGGCTACCATGCTGGCGTAGCGCCGCGGAATATTGGTGGCAATAAAAACGTAGTTTTTTTCCTTGGCATATTTTACCAGTGGCGCATAATCGGTGGGATAATTTTTCCAAAGCCGTGCATTACTGTCAAGCCCTTTGGACGACAACTTTCCCGCTAAAAAAGCATTGAGGGCTTGCTGATTGTCGGCTTCAAACATTTCGGCACCCAGTGTAATTTGTTGCTGATCGCCAAGGCTGCGTGTCAGCTCCAGTTGCAACCAATGCGATATGGGATTGTCGTGGTATTCGCCAAACAAAATCACTTCTTGTTGCTGCATGGCTTTTACCACATCGCCCCATTTGGCTTTTTTGCCCTTAGCAGTAAAAATTTGATACGCAGCCAGCGTTTGTGCCGACAATTGTGCGGTCATAAAAAATGCAGCAATACAAAGTACGATACGCATAAGCAATGGTTTCATGAAGCTTTCAAAGCGGCATGAATATAAAACTTTGCGCAGTAGGGGAGAGGAAGCTTTAAAAATTCTCGAGAATTTGTTCCAGTTCGTGTTCGGTTTTTACCAATACTTCACGGGCTTTGCTGCCTTGGTTGGCACCTACAATGCCTGCAGCTTCCAATTGATCCATCAGCCGACCGGCACGGTTGTAGCCCAGCTTCATGCGGCGTTGGATTAGGCTGGTGCTACCCATTTGGTTTTGTACAATCAAGCGGGCTGCATCGGCAAACAATACATCCCGGTCGCTCAGGTCGAAGTCGCGGCCTTCCTGTTCTTTTTCATCTACATATTCGGGCAGCAGGAAGGCATCGGGGTAGCCTCGTTGGGTGCCAATAAATTCACACACTTTCTCTACCTCGGGTGTATCAACAAACGCACATTGCAAACGAATGAGTTCGCCATTGTGGCTAATGAGCATGTCGCCCTTGCCAATGAGCTGCTCAGCACCGCCTGCATCGAGGATGGTACGGCTGTCAATTTTCGAACTCACTTTAAAAGCAATACGGCTCGGGAAGTTGGCCTTGATGGTACCGGTAATGATATTGACCGAAGGACGCTGCGTAGCAATGATGAGGTGAATACCCACAGCACGGGCCAGCTGCGCCAATCGGGCAATCGGCATTTCCACTTCTTTGCCGGCAGTCATAATGAGGTCGGCAAATTCATCTACCACCAACACAATAAACGGCAGGTACTGATGTCCTTTTTGCGGATTGAGTTTGCGTTTGATGAACTTCTCGTTGTACTCTTTGATATTGCGTACATGGGCCTCTTTCAGCAGGTCGTAGCGGTTGTCCATTTCAATACACAAAGCGTTGAGTGTATTGATTACTTTTTTGGTATCGGTGATGATGCTTTCATCTTCACCGGGCAGTTTGGCCAAAAAGTGTTTTTCGATGACGCGGTACAAACTCAGTTCTACCTTCTTCGGATCGACCAGTACAAACTTGAGTTGCGAAGGATGTTTTTTGTACAACAAACTAACGAGTACTGTATTGATGCCGACCGATTTACCCTGGCCGGTAGCACCAGCCATCAGCAAGTGCGGCATGCTGGCAAGGTCGGCTACGAAATGCTCGTTGGCAATGGTTTTGCCAATGGCAATGGGCAGGCTGTATTTGTTGTTGAGATACTTGTCGCTGCTCAGCAGGCTTTTCATGCTTACCACATTCTTCCGCACATTGGGTACTTCAATACCAATGGTACCCTTACCCGGAATGGGTGCAATGATGCGGATGCCCAATGCTGCGAGACTCAACGCAATATCATCTTCCAGATTTTTGATGCGGCTGATGCGGACACCCGGCGCCGGCACAATTTCATAGAGTGTTACAGTAGGACCTACCGTTGCAGAAATCCGCTGAATGGTGATGTCGTAATTCTTGAGGGTGCCGATGATCTGATTCTTATTTTGCTCCAGTTCTTCGGGGTCGGCAATTACTTTTTCGCTGCCATGTGTATCGAGCAAATCAAGACCGGGAAACTTGTAGCCTTTCAAATCCAGAGCAGGATCGTAGGGCTCTAAATCCTGCGTAATTTCAGGAATGCTGCCGGTTGCATTGGCCACCATTTCGTCAATGTCTTCTTCTTCGTCCAGATCGTTGTTCAGCTCCAGTTCCAAATCGCTTTTGGGCAGTTGATTGGGCAGTATTTCACGAACGGCGATGGGCGTAATTTTTTTAGGTTGAACGGGTTCTGGTTCCGGTTCTGAATCCGCTACAGGTGCTGGTGGATTGGGCTTGGGCGGAAGTGCTACCGCTATGGTTTCTACCGATTCATCGGTCTCCATTACATCCAGCGCATTCACCGGGTCTTCATTCACCGGCGTTGATGGTTGGGGCAAAACCACGGCAATACCATCACCATCCATGCTGTTGCCATTGGCCGCCACCGGCTGGTTGGTCAGCGGATTAATTTCTTCGGGTACAAATACCTGCATGGCAGGCGTTTTACCTTCAGCATACAAGTCGTTGATGCTTTTGCCCGAAGGAATGGGCGTTGGCTGAAAACGGGCATCACTTTGTGCAGCAGGCGATTCTGGAATGGTTGTTTCTTCCACTGCTTCCGGCACCACTGCAGCTACCGCTTCGGGTTTGGTGAGGTTGGCTTCGGCATCGGTGGAACCGGATTTTTCCAAACGCTTAGGCAGTTTGAAAACAGGATTGACCCGCCAAATAAACCAACTGAAACCAGCTACAAACAACAGCAAACCGGTGCCGGCTTTACCCATCAGGTTGCTCAGGTAATTGCTGCAAAATTCACCCACGGCACCGCCATAGCTAAAGCCGCTGTCGGGCAGCGCAAAAGCCAGTGCTACGCTAAAAAACACCAGCCCGGTGAATGTGTACTTCACATTGCGCCAAACAGAAAAAAGTTTTTTACCAAAAATGAGGTTGACACCCGCTACAAACGGCAACGTGCACAGCAGAAAGGCAGCCAGTCCAAAACCTTTGTAAATGAGGGTGTGGCCCGTCCACGCACCGAGGCGGCCCAGCATATTGTCAACCTGTAAATTGTCTGCAAACAAAAAGTCGGCGCCTGCTTTGAATACCTTGTCCTGATCTTCCTGCCAGGTAAAGCAATAGGAGCCAAGCGCAATGAGCAATAGAATACTTAGCACCAGCAGGCTGAACCCGCTGATTTTGTGGGTGCGTTCATCTTTCACCACTTCCTGCACACTCACGGTTTGCTCTTTTTCTTGCTTCAGTCCGGGGGTGCTGGTTTCCTTCTTTTGCTTTGCTTTTACTGCCATTGTACCAAAGATAAATGCCGCCCAAATGTAGCGGCTAATACAAGAAACCCACGGGGTGGGGATTTATTGCAGCCCTAACAACAGCCGATTGGTCCCGATGTGTATAACTAACGATAAAATCGGTGGATTATTTGGCCTTTCGCTGCCATTCGAGTCCTTCCAACAGCAGCAACGCCAGCGCCGCTACTGCCATCAGGTACAAGCCCAACTGCGGCTGACCGCTGAATTGTTTGTCTGCCAACTCGGGCATTTGCCACAACCGAACCATGCGCAGCAAGGCAAAAGCCAGCAGCAATAGACCGCTAATAATGCCCGGCCAAACGAGCCATTGCTGTTTTTTAAGTTGCCAAATCCACTGCAGGGAAATGAGCACTACAGCTACACCAACCATGGCCCAGGCCGACTGCTGGAAATACATAGCCACAGTATGGGTTTCGCCATTCAGGCGGATGCTTTCGGCGGGTATGAACAGGCTAATGAGCAACAACAAATAGCTGCCCAACAACCAACGACGATGTGTAGAAATGGCATTCATGAACTGCAAAGATGCGGGAAGCCGGCTTTGCGCTGCACAGAATTGCACACAGGTTGATAGCACAAGTGAATGCCGTGCGGCAAAAAACTTTAGGTTTGCTGCAATGGTTGCTAAATCAATGGATATCGGAACACATGCACTGCTGCCTTACGAGGCGCACAACCGTCAGCTGCTGCTGGAGTGGTCGCCGCTGCACTTGCATGTATTACTCTTCAACAACAATACGGCCTCGGTAGAAGCCCTCGAATCGTTTAGCGGAAGCATTGATGACGAGGACGAATGGGATGTGCTGTTGGGCCAAAGCAAACTGCTGCAATTGCACGATGTAGCCGTGAAGCTGGTGGCTGCGGCGCCACGTTTTTTGCCCTGCCCGCTGGAAGTGCTTGATAACGACCGCTGCAAACAAGAACTCGATTTGCTGTTGGGGGCTGTCTTGTGGCAGCATACCAGCTCCGATATTTTGCAACACCGCGACATGGCGGTGATTTGGCAAATGCCTGAATTGTTGCTGCAAAGAATGCGCAAACATTTTCAGGTAATGCAGGTGCAACATGTGCAGTCGATGCTCTTGCAACGACCTGTAGCTAAGGGCACCATTGGTCAACTGCTGCTGGCGCCACAACAATGTATGCTGCAATTGCAACAAGATGGCCGGTTGATTTTTGCGGCTTGCCTGCCGGTATTGAATGCTGATGATTTGGCGTATCGATTGTTGCAGGTTTGTCAGCAATACGGGCCCGATGCGGCCGATGTACAATGGCAATGCTCGGGTTTGATAGCCACCGATGCCGACCTGTACATTGCTCTGCAGAAATATCTCCAGCAGTTTCAGTTGCAAACAACCGAAGTGTCGATGCCGGCAGAAGCCACCACACATTATTTTGCTCACCTCTTAGCATTTGTGTCATGAGAATTATTGGAGGAGAATGGGGAGGACGAAAAATTCATCCGCCAACCAAAATGCCTTACACCAGGCCTACTACAGATATTGCCAAAGAAGGCCTGTTCAATATTTTGCAAAATCAGGTTGATTTTGAAGGAGCAAAAACACTCGATTTGTTTGGCGGCACCGGTGCCATTTCGTACGAACTCATCAGCCGTGGCGCTACCGATAGCACCATTGTAGAAAAAGATGTGCAGATGTATCAGTTCATCAGCGACAACCTGAAAAAACTGGGTGCACCTCCGGTAAAAATGTTTCGCCTGGATGTGTTCAAATTTTTGGAAACCTGTACCGAACAATACGATTTCATTTTTGCAGGCCCGCCGTATGCACTCACTACCATCGATGATATACCACGCATCATCATCGATAGAAAACTGATTGCACCGGATGGCGTATTTGTGCTGGAGCATACGCCCCGCAACAATTACGAGCAGTATGCGGGTTTTGTAAAACAGCGCAACTACGGTACCACCGTTTTTTCATTTTTTGAAAGAGTAGACTAACCGCACATGACTAAAGCCAGCATTCGCAAAAGCTATACGGCGCAACGCCAGGCGTTGACCACCGAAGCCATGCACGAAATGCTGACGCCCATGTTGCACCAGTTTTTATCCTTGTCGTTGCCAGCGCCTGCTATGTACATGAGCTACCGCAGCATGGACAATCGTCATGAGGTACCCGTGCATTATTTTGAATCGGTACTGAGCGATGAAGTGGCGGGCATACAATTCTGTTATCCCCGCATCCAAATGGCCGATGGTAGCATGGATGCTATTGCCGATGATGATGCTGTGCAGTGGGAAGAAACCGTGTTTGGTTTGGAAGAACCGGTGGAAGGCAATATTGTTTCGCCGGAAAAAATTGATGTAGTGCTGGTGCCCATGCTGGCTTTTGATACCTGTGGTTTTCGGGTGGGCTATGGCAAAGGATTTTATGACCGTTTTTTAACACGCTGTAAGAAGGATGTGTTAACAATCGGGCTCAGTTGGTTTCCGCCAGTTGAGAGCATTGACGATATCCATGCTAATGATGTACCTTTAAAATATTGTATCACGCCGCAACGGATCTATGCATTTTAATTTTTACCTGTTACGTGGTCTCCGGTTATTGTTGTTCCCTTTTTCATTTGTAATGGCGCTGGTGGTGATGCTGCGCAACAAGCTCTACGACTGGAATTTTTTCAAAACAACATCGTTCAATCTGCCACTCATTTGTGTGGGCAATGTGAGTGTAGGTGGTACGGGCAAAAGCCCCATGACCGAAATGCTGATTGGCTGGCTGCAGGAAGATTTTCAGCTGGCCACTTTGAGCCGTGGATACAAAAGAAAAACGAAAGGCTACCTGCTGGCAGGCGAGGGTACCACTGCATTGGAAATAGGCGATGAACCTATGCAGTTTCATCAGAAGTTTCCGCATGTAGCCGTGGCTGTGGGTGAGGAACGTATTGTAGCTGTACCGCAATTGCTGCAAGACCGTCCCGATACCAATGTGATTATTTTAGATGATGCATTTCAGCACAGAGCCATTAGTGCAGGCCTCAATATTTTGCTGACTGATTATAGCAATCCATATTGGTACGATTGGTTTTTGCCGAGCGGCGATTTGCGGGATGAACGCCGCAGTGCACAACGGGCACAGATAATCGTCGTTACCAAATGCCCGCCGGATATGGGCCCTACGGAAAAGCAAAAAATCATTCAGCGTATTAAACCCTTGACGCATCAGCAAGTGTTTTTTACCTGCTTGCAATATGCTACACCGTACCATATTCTCACGGCCGAAACTAAAGCGCTGCCTGTAGAAGCCGCGGTGTTGTTGGTGTGTGGTATTGCCAATCCGGTGCCACTCAAAAAACATTTGGAAAAACATGTAGCCGAGTATCATCAGCTCAGTTACAGCGATCATCATATTTTCAGCATTGATGATTTGCGGGAGATGGAAAAACGCTTCACTCAGCTGGAGCATAACGAAAAGCTATTGCTGACAACAGAAAAGGATGCGGTTCGCCTCCTCAAGTTTGGCGACGAATTGAAACGACTGCCCTTGTACGTGCAGCCCGTGCAGCATCAGGTGTTGTTTGGCGAAGCTGATTTATTTAAAAAAGCCGTGGTAGACTTTGTGCTGCATTTCGGCAAAACACAAACACATGCATAAGAAAGATCAACATAAAAAGAAGTCATTCAATGAAGAAGTGGCTGGCACACTCGACATCACTCGTTCGGGTTTAGGATTTGTGATTACAGGTAAAGGTGATGGCGATATTTTGGTTCGCCCCAACGATTTCAACCGGGCCTTTCATGGCGATAAAGTAAGGGTACGCATTACCCGCGGCGGCTTTTGTGGCGGCAAGCGGGAGGGCAAAGTGGTGGCCGTAGTACAACGCAAGTTGTCGCAATACATGGGCACGTTGAAAGGCCATGCGGGCCGATGGTTTTTTATGCCCGACAGCGACCGGCCCATGCCCAATTTTGTAGTAGAAGAGGAACCCGATTTTGAAGTAAAAGATGATATGAAAGTGATTGCAGCGTTTGTACGTTGGGATCATGATGACCGCAGACCCATCGCCCGGATTATTGAGGAAGTAGCCATGCACGACCTCAACGATGTGGCCATGAAAGACATCCTGATGGAGAATGGTTTTCCATTGCAGTTTAGCGAAGATGCGATGGAAGAAGCAGCCCGCATGAACGACCATATTACTGCTGCTGATTTGGCAAAACGCAAAGATTTCCGTGATGTATTTACCGTAACCATCGACCCGGTGGATGCAAGAGATTTTGATGATGCATTGAGCATTCGCCCCATCAGCAATGGCTTGTATGAAGTGGGTGTGCACATTGCCGATGTCAGTCATTTTGTAACGGAAGGCAGCAAGCTCGACGAAGAAGCCTACCAACGGGCTACGAGTGTGTATTTACCCGACAGGGTGAATCCCATGCTGCCCGAACGTATCAGCAATGAGCTGTGTTCACTGCGGCCGCATGAAGACAAGTTTACTTTTTCGGCGGTGTTTACCATCACGGAAAAAGGCGTGGTAAAGGACCACTGGTTGGGCAGAACACTGATTCACTCCAACCATCGTTTTACCTACGAAGAAGTGCAGGATATTATCGAAACAAAAGAAGGATTGCACAGCGAGGAAATTTTGATTTTAAATACGATGGCCCGCAAGCTGCGGCAAGACCGGTTTGATAAAGGGGCCATCAATTTCAGTTCGCAGGAAGTGCGGTTTAAACTTGATGAAACAGGTGCTCCCATTGGCATAGTGGTAAAAGAAAGCAAGGAGTCGCACCAACTGATTGAAGAGTTTATGCTGCTGGCCAACCGTACCGTGGCCGAAGTAGTGGGCAAAATAAAAGTGGGTGATAAAGCATTGCCTTTTCCATATCGTGTACACGACCAACCCGATGAAGAAAAGCTCATGCCTTTCATCGCCTTTGCCCGCAAGTTTGGCTACACTTTCGATACAAAAGATGCTGACGCCATTGCCTACTCTTTCAACGAAATGCTGAAGGCTGCGCAAGGCACACCACAGCAACATGTGCTGGAGCAATTGGGCATTCGCACCATGGCCAAAGCCATTTACACCAAAGAAAACATTGGTCACTACGGGCTGGGTTTTGAATACTACTGCCATTTTACTTCACCCATTCGCCGCTACCCCGATGTATTGGTGCACCGCATTTTGCAGCAGGTGCTCGATCATCAGTTGCAGCCCGATAAAAAGCTGGAAGAAAAATGCAAACACTGCAGCGAAAGGGAACGTGCTGCTATGGATTGCGAACGCAATGCCAACAAGTACAAACAAGTTGAATACCTCGGTCAATACATTGGTGAAGAATTTGATGCAGTCATCAGTGGTGTTTCTACGTTTGGTTTTTGGGCCGAAACCGTGGCACATAAATGCGAGGGTTTGGTGAGCATCAAAGACCTGAGCGACCACGATGATTTCCGGTTGATTGAATCTGATTACAGTTTGGTAGGTCTGCGAACGGGCCGCAAGTTCCGCATGGGCGATGGGGTACACATCAAAGTGATAGCCGCCAATCTGGAAAAACGCCAGCTGGATTTTGAATGGGTAAAAGGCAGCGCCGTTATCAGCAATCCTGATGCCGTGATGATGCCGCCTATGCCAGCGAAGAAAGCTGCGGCCAAAAAGAAAGCCGTTTCCGCCAAAGCACCCATACCAAAAGACCTGCTGAAAAAGCGCCGCAAGAAGTAGCAAATTTTATTCGTTGATTGATGCATTTGACTGCAGGATGTTTCAACGGTTGGGCGTACCTTTAAAAGAATCCCAACCGTTATGGCTATCTATCTACATTCCGATGCGGCAATATGGCGTGGCCGCGTTGATGGCGACGAACCCGATGTGCTTCGCTGGCATCAAATTATGCATTGCATCAATCTGGAGACCGATGCACTACCGGTGATTGGCAGCAAGCATCAGGGTGTTGCTTTTATTGGCTTTTGCAGTGATGAAGGAGTGCGGCGTAATGAAGGCCGGGTGGGTGCCATGCAGGCGCCGCGTTTCATTCGTGAAGCCTGCAAAAATTTTCCATTGATAGCCTCGCATATTGTGCTGGCCGATGTCGGCGATATTGTGTGTGATGACGGCGATTTGGAAACCGCACAACAAGCACTCGGCAAGCTGGTAGCACAAGTAAAAGCAGCTAATTATTTACCCATAGTATTGGGTGGCGGCCACGAAACAGCCTGGGCCAATTTCCTCGGTATTCAACCCGATAAACCCAAGCAGGAAATGGGCGTTATCAATTTTGATGCGCATTTCGATTTGCGCCAGCCTGGCGAAAAAGGCATTAGTTCCGGCACCGGTTTTTGGCAAATGCTGCAATGGTGTCGCGAAACAAAACATCCATTTCATTATCTCGTATTGGGCATTCAGCAGTACAGTAATACAAAGCGGTTATTTACCACGGCCGATGATGCCGGCTGCCGGTATTTTTTAGCAGAGCAATTCACCAACGATCAGTTGGAAGACATCATCACGGCCATCAACGGCGTGATAGCCAACAGCGATGTGCTGCAACTCAGCATCGATCTGGATGTATTTGCGGCTTGCCATGCACCGGGTGTAAGTGCCCAATCTTTCAATGGTATTGCGCCCAACAGCATGTTCAAGCGGTTGCTGCGGCATATCATTTTGAGCGGCAAGGTAGCCTCGGTAGATATTGCAGAAGTAAACCCTGCCTACGATATTGACAACCGCACGGCTAGGTTGGCCGCTGCACTCATTTTTGATATGGTGCAGGCTGCTGATATGAATGCAGAATATCCGGGTTAATGAGCGGTTTCAAAAAATGGTTGTAATACCGTCACTAACGCATCCGGCATTTGGATGGGGCGCATGGTTTTGGCATCTACAAAATAGAGGGTAATGTCGCTCATGGTGCAACGTTCGCCAGCTTCGTTGTGAATCTCTCCGTGAAAAGTAATCTTCTTGCCAATGGGCCATTCTTTTACCGTAACAGATACGGTAATCAATTCATCGTACCGGATGGGTTTGCGGTAGTGAATGTGCATGTCACTCACGGGCATCATTACGCCCATCGCTTCTAATTCTTTGTAGGTAAAACCCAACTGCCGGATGGCTTCCGTACGGGCTATTTCAAAAAACTGAGCATAGTTGCCATAGTATACCACGCCCATTTGGTCGGTAAGGGCATAGTGAATGCGGATTTGGGTACTGTGCGTATACATAAGTTAGAAGCGTATTTTTTTGGCCAGAATAATCATACGGGGCGAGTGGCGAACATCGTAAGCGCCAAGGTTGTAATCGCCAAACACTTCGGTGATTTGCATGCCCTGAAAAGCCAGCATGTCAGTAAAATCACCCAGCGAAAACTTGGCCACTTTTTCGGTGTACACATGCGGCTCAGTAAAGTCGTCGTGTTCTACTTCAATCTTTTTGTAAAAATGGGTTTCATCCATCCATTTGGTGACATGAAAATTGTAGCCGTTCAGAGTAGTATCCGACTGGTATTGGAAATGATCTTCGGCATAATGCACGTTGAGAAAATCAATCACCAATGTGCCGTTCATTTTGATGGATTGTGCAATAGTCCGCAATGCAGCATCGTGTTCACGCCGGGTGTTAAAGTAGCCGAAGCTGGTAAAAAAGTTGAAAGCGTAATCGAAGTAATTGATCCAGAAAGGCTGGCGCATATCGTGTACAAAAAACTGCAACTGATCATGTGCCTGTTGGTTGGCTGCAGCAATGGATTGTGCCGAAATATCAATGCCGGTTACATCAAAACCTTGTTGTGACAGTTGCAGGCTGTGCCGGCCTTTGCCGCAGGCCACATCCAGCATTTTGCTACCGGCTGCAGGTTGCAAATATTGCAACAGCCGGTTGATGAAAGCGGCGGCTTCCTGTGCATCTCGTTGAAAATATAACTGATGATAATAAGGCGTATCGAACCAGTCATCAAACCATTCTTTGGCGGCCATGCTGAAGTGTCATTTGGGACGCAAACCTACTGAATTGGTGCATTGGCCGACTGCTTATTCTCCATTGCGTAAACAAGGCTATCCTTTTTTGTTTTTGCATTGTATATTGAAACCTCTTGGTGCAAAAGGCTGATGAAACTGTTTTGGCAATGGTCGAACGGCAAAGCACGATGCACCTGGCCTGCTAATTTTACAATCTAAAACACAACACTTATGAAGAAGGTATTGCTACCCCTCATGCTCATTTTTTCAGCAGTAACGGCCATGGCCCAAACCGCTGACGAAATCATCGACAAACACATTGCGGCCATCGGCGGCAAGGAAAAATGGCTCAAGGTAAAATCGGTACAAATGGAAGGTACTGTGAATGTAATGGGTCGCGAAGTTGGTGTAAAAGTGACCAATGTGCACAATATAGGTTCACGCCAGGATATTTCTGTAGCCGGTATGACAGGCTACGCCATTGTTACTCCTACCAATGGCTGGCAGTTCATGCCTTTTCAGGGCCAAACCAAACCCGAACCATTGCCTGCCGATGCTGTAAAAGCCAGCCTGGACGACCTCGATTTACAGGGCAATTTTATTGACTACAAAGCCAAGGGCCACACTGTTGAGTACCTGGGTACAGAAGATATTGAAGGAACTGAGTGCCACAAGCTGAAAGTAACCCGTAAGAACAGCGGCGATCAAACAGTATTTATCGACGCTGAAACTTTTTATGTGATTCGTACGAGTACGAAGATTAACATGAACGGTCAGGAAATTGAAACCAAAACCGATATGAGCGACTACCGCGATGTAAATGGCATCAAGCTAGCATTTTCTATTACCCAGCCTTTTGGTACTGTAGTAATGACCAGTGTGAAAGTAAATGAATCGGTGGACGAAAAAATCTTTGCTGATCCTACTAAATAATTCATCTCCTCATTCATTGAGATAAATAGAGCCACTCATTCATTGCCGCTGATGACTGCATGTTTGTGTGGCTCTTGTTTTTCTCTTCACCCAAAAACTTTTTTGCATGAAGAAATTACTCACGGCCCTGTTGTGTGTGCCTGCCACATTGAGCATGGCACAAACCAAAATCAACAGCGCCACTTTTGGTATGATGGAAGCCCGCTGGCTGGGCCCCGGCACCATGAGTGGACGCATTACTGCCATTCAGGGCGTTAATAACGAACCCAAAACCATTTACATCGGCACAGCCGGTGGTGGTGTTTGGAAAACCACCAACAGTGGCGCTTCTTTCAAACCCATTTTCGATAAATATTGCCAAAGCATTGGCGCCGTTGCAGTCGATCAAAAAAATCCGAAAGTAATTTTTGTAGGTACTGGCGAAAGCAACATGCGTAACTCGGTATCTATTGGCAATGGCCTGTACAAAACCACCGATGCCGGGGACAACTGGACCAAAGTGGGTGGCCTCGATAGTACAGAACACATTGCAGAAATCGTCATCAATCCCAAGAACAGCAACGAAGTGTATGTGGCTGCTCCCGGCCCATTGTGGAGCGATAGCAAACACCGCGGTTTGTACAAAAGCGAAGACGGTGGCAAAACTTTTAAGCAGGTGTTGTACATCAGCGAAAAAGCCGGTGCTGCCGATGTAGCCATCGATCCGGAAAATCCGAATGTGGTGTATGCTACTACGTGGGAGTTTCGCCGGAAGCCATACTCTTTCAACAGTGGCGGCCCCGGTGGCGGCATTTGGAAAAGCCTCGACGGTGGTAAAAACTGGCGCCGCATTCAGAGCGGATTGCCACAAGGTTTGATTGGCCGTGTGGCCCTGGCCATGGCGCCATCTTCACCCAAAAATCTGGTGGCCATTGCCGAGTTGGAAAACAACAAAACCGGTTTGTACATCAGCGATGACGGTGGCGAAAACTGGAAGGCGCAAAGTGCTTCGCTCAATGTGGTGAGCCGGCCTTTTTATTTTGCTTGCATAGAAGTGGATCCGAAAGATCCCAAGCGGGTGTATCGTCCTGCATTTTCATTTGCGTACAGCGTAGACGGTGGCTACAGCTTTGCCGAAGCCAGCAGCGAAGGTGGCTGGGTACACAGCGACCATCATGCGTTGTGGATTAATCCTAACGCTACCAACGAACTTTGGTTAGGTACCGATGGGGGCGTTTATCTGAGTTTGGATAAAGGCGCCACCTGGTCGTTCAAAGGCAATTTACCCGTGGGTCAGTTTTATCATGTAGCTGTAGACAATGCTAACCCATATCGTATTTATGGCGGCTTGCAAGACAATGGCAGTTGGGTAGCACCCAGTGCTGCACCCGGTGGTGTAAGCAATGCGGTGTGGCAAGATGTATATGGTGGCGATGGTTTCTGGACCGTGCCCGATGCCAAAGACCCCAACATTTGCTTTGCCGAATATCAGGGTGGCAACATGGCCCGTGTAAACCTTACCAATGGAAAAGCAGTAGCCATTCAACCCCAAAAGGGCCCCGGCGATGAAGACCTGCGCTGGAACTGGAATACGCCGTTGTATGTAGGTACTTATACAGGGGCATTGTATTGCGGGGCGCAGTACGTGTACCGCAGCACCGATCAGGGCCGCAACTGGACCCGCATTTCGCCAGACCTTACTACCAACGACAAAAACAAACAAAAGCAAGAAGAGAGTGGTGGCCTGAGTGCAGATAACACGTCTGCCGAAAATCACTGTACTGTATTTACGATAGCCGAAAGTCCGGTGGATGGCAACATGATATGGGCCGGCACCGACGATGGCAATTTGCAATACACATTGGATGGCGGTAAAACCTGGACCAACGTGGCTGCCAACTATGCCGCTGCGGGCATACCTGCACAAACATGGGTGAGCAGCATTGAGCCCAGCGGGTTTGATAAAAATGTTGTGTACGCTACGTTTGACAACCACATGTACGGCGATCACAAAACCTATGTGGCCCGTAGCAACGACATGGGTAAAACATGGACCCTGCTAAAAGGCAGTGAAGCCATGGAAGGTTTTGCCCATAAAATAAAAGAAGACCTGAAGAACAAAGACCTGTTGTTTGCCGGTACCGAAATGGGTTTGTATTGCTCTACCAATGGCGGTAAAGAATGGTTCCGCATGAAGAACAACATTCCATGGTATGCTTTGGTAAGAGACATAGCCATTCATCCAACCAAGCATGATTTGGTGTTGGGTACGCATGGCCGTGGTGTCATTGTCGTAGATGATATCAGCCCGATACGTAACATGACTGAAGATGTAGCTGCAAAAGACATTGTGCTGCTGAAGCCTGAAAAACTCACGTTGAGAGATGGTCAGTTTGGTGGTGGTGGTTTCCCAGGCACCGGCGGCTGGAATGGTGGCAACCCGCCCAGCATTCAGCCCATTAAGTATTACCTGAAAGACAGGGTAAGCAGTGGCGATGTAAAAGTGGAAATTGTAGACAAAGATGGCAAGCTGGTGCAGAGCATTCCTGCTACCAAGCGTAAGGGCATCAACATGGTGACCTGGAACCTGCGGGGTACGCCACCCAAAATGGCAGAAGGCGGTGTGAAGCTCGACTTTGGCGCCTTTACTGCCCCCATGGTATTGCCCGGCGAGTACACCGTAAAACTCGTGGTAGGCGACAAAGTGGTAACGGAACAGATAACGGTGGTACACGATGAAAAAGGCGACATGACACTTGAAGAACGCAAGCAGCAATATGATGCTGCTATGAAGTTGTTCAACATGCAGGAGGAGCTGGCAGCTTTAGTAGACACTATTAGCAAAACACAAGAAAAGCTGAAGGGAAATATTGAAAAACTGCAAAACAAAAAAAACCGACAGGCTGCTCAGGAGTACTACGATAAACTGGAAGAACTGCGGGGCAAACTAATGGCTACCAAAAACAAAAGCATGTTTGCCGATGAAAAGCGTTTGAAAGAAGAAATCAGCGAAGTGTACACGGCTGTGGCAGGCAATGAGGCTGCACCCAGCAACATGCAAATACAGCGTATTGATTTGCTGAAACAAGATTTGCAAAAGCAGGACGGAGCCACCAAAGCTGTGATGCAACAGTATCATCAAAAAGTAATGCAGGCTTTTGAAAAAGAAAAAATCTATCTCGGGCCAAAACTAAAAGTGAGTGGCGCTGGAACTAGCGGCTAAATCTTACAATAGTTATTGATACAGCCCGGCACGTTTGTGTCGGGCTGTTTTGTACCGTACATTTCCTGTAAAATCAACCCTCATGAAAGCCATTCTTTTTTCATGCCTGTGCATGCTGCTGATAACGCCAACCAATGCGCAACAAACCAACAAAGCAGAAACGCCGAAATACGAAATGAAGCAATACTGGTTTGTAATGCTTACAAAAGGCAAAGACCGGGATAAGATTACAGACACGGCTGTCATTAATAAGTTGCAGGCAGGGCACATGGCCAATATGCAGGTAATGGCAGATATGGGCAAACTCATTGTAGCCGGGCCTTTTGGCGACGACGGCAACTGGCGGGGTATTTTTATTTTTGATGCCGCCAGCAAAGAAGAAGTAGAAAAATTATTGCAAACAGATCCGGCCATCAAAGCAGGCAGGCTCGATTATGAAATTCATCCCTGGTGGACGGCCAAGGGAACGACGTTTAAATAAAACATGAAAGATTTGTTTTCAGCACATGCTGCAGCCTATGCAGTTTACCGGCCAACTTATCCGGTTGCATTGGGTAAAGCCATTGCAAAACTGCAGCGGTACAAAGGGGTGGCTTGGGATTGTGCCACTGGTAACGGTCAGCTGGCTATGCAACTGGCTGAGCACTTCACCTTGGTGTGTGCTTCTGATACCAGTGCTGCGCAACTCCGGCAAGCACCGGCCAACAATTCCATTCACTACAGTGTGCAGCCTGCCGAGCATACCGATTATCCCGATCATTATTTTGATGTGGTTACCGTGGCGCAAGCCATTCACTGGTTGGATTTGGAAGCTTTTTACAATGAAGTACGCCGTGTAGCCAAACCGGAAGGACACCTGGTAGTGATTGGGTATGGTTTGTGCAACATCAACAAAGCAGTAGATGCTTGGTTGCATGAGTTTTATTATAATACGATACACGCCTACTGGGAGCCTGAAAGAAAAATGTTGGATGATGGTTATGCCTCTTTACCGTTTCCTTTTCGGGAAGTGTCGTTTCCTTCACTACAGATGAAAATGGAATGGACAGCAACGCAGTTTATTCACTACCTGAACACCTGGTCTGCTGTGCAAAAATGCATGGCTGAAACAAAAGTCAATCCACTTGACGACGCCTCAGAAAAATTATGGAAAATTTGGCCAGCTGCAGAAAAGCGCATCGTTCGCTGGCCATTGTTTATTAAAGCTGGTGCTATGCGTTAATAGCTCATGTATTTGCCAGCAGTTCCATTTCATACTGATGCAAAGCCTGCATTAATTCTAGTGTTACTTTGCCTGGTTGGCCATTGCCCACTGGCATTCCATCAATTGTAGTAACGGGTAATATGCCCTTAGTAGTACTGGTGATGAATACTTCTGCAGCGTTGCGTAAATCAGCAATCGTTACATAGGTACATTCAACAGAAACATGTTGGCTGGCAATGCTCAATACTTGCTGACGGGTAATGCCTTTCAGCATGTTGTGCTCAGGGGTAAGCAACACGCCTTCTACATTTACAACGAACACATTGCTACGGGGACTTTCGGTGAGTAAGCCATTGGCATAATACAATACATCGCTGGCACCGGCTGCGGCTATCTGCGGCAGCAGCCAAATGCCACGGGTGTAGTTGATGCTTTTTACATCTGGCATTTCCCGCTGGTATTCATGGGTGATAACTGCGATGCCTTTGGCATAATCGTCTTCTTTTTTTGCAGGCAATGGTTGTGTAGTGATGATGATGTTAGGACTGGCAATGCTGTAGCCATTGGGTGCATAGCCGGCAGTCACCAATATTTTAACACCGGCATCCTGCACATGGTTGGCGTTCAGCAATTGCTGAATAAGACTTTTCCAACGCTCCACATCTTCATCTATTGGCAAATGCATGTGTTGGGCAGAGTGAAACAATCGTTTCAAATGTGCATCGAGGTGCATGGGTATGCCTTGCATCACTTTAAAAAAATCGAACACACCGTAGCCTCTGTTTAGTGCCATATCATCGAGCCCGATGGCTGCTGTGCTGCGGGGTTGCAGGCTACCATTGATGATGCAGTAAGGATGAAGATTTGCCATACGCAAATGTGCAAATTGCTTTTGGGATTGACCAATAAAAGAAACCCCTCCGCTCTGTTTCAAACGAAGGGGTAATGTATAGCTGAGAAAAATGCTTATGGATCGATGCGGGCAGAAATTTCACCTGCAATGGTAGCCTGTGCAAAACTGTAGAGCAACCAGGTACCCACTGTAGTGGCAGATACATCAATGGCACTGTACAATAAAATCATGGCGGGCAAAGAAGCAATCAATGCATACACCAAGCCCAGTTCCAAACCTTTCAGCATCCAGTTGCCGGCAAATGATTCTTTAAAACGAGTCCAGAACCAAGACAGCGCAAATGCTAATACAATGGGTTGTATAAAGTACAACAGGTTTCGGTTTTCATCATTGGTGAATGATGGCTTAAAATAATCTTCAACTATGCTCTCTGGCAAGTTGGGCATAATAATGAGGCACAAGTATGCAAAGAGAACAAGCACAATACTTGAAACCGAAGCGGCAATCAAATGTTTTTTCATTGGTTAGATGTTATGGTACAAATCTAATCTGCATACATATGTTTAATTAATGACAAACATCAGGTCGCAACCTGTTATTTAACGGCTTTGTGGATTGCTGTGGAAATCGTATACAATAAAAAAAGCCTCCGGGGGGAGGCCTTTTTTATTGTATCAATAATGGCTTACGCTGAAGCATCTGCATAGGCTGATGTTGGCTCACAGGTACATATCAGGTTTCTATCGCCATGCGTATTGTTGATGCGGCTTACGGTTGGCCAAAACTTGTTTTGCATCACATAAGGCAGCGGAAATACGGCTACCTGACGGCTGTAGGGTCTGTCCCAGCCATCATTCATGGCTACTTCCAGCGTATGTGGTGCATGCTTCAGCGGGTTGTTGGCTTTGTCCATTTGGCCGTTTTCAATAGCCGCTATCTCTGCCCGAATGCTAATCAATGCATCGCAAAAACGATCGAGTTCTGCTTTGTCTTCGCTTTCGGTAGGTTCAATCATAATGGTGCCTGGTACCGGGAAGCTCATGGTTGGCGCATGGAAACCATAATCCATCAAACGCTTGGCCACATCTTCTGCTTCTACACCGGCTGTATTTTTAAACGGCCGCAGGTCTACAATAAATTCATGGGCACAAGTGCCATTGATACCCGTGTACAAAATGGGGTAATGCTCTTGCAAGCGGGCCCGCATGTAGTTGGCATTCAAAATGGCGTACTCAGTGGCTTTGCGCAAACCAACCGCACCCAGCATACGGATGTACGCATAGCTGATGAGCAGGATAGAAGCAGAACCAAACGGGGCTGCACTTACGCCACGCATGCTGCCATTGCTTTGAGCAATTTCTTGCATGGGCATGCTCATAAAGCTATCTTTCAAATGGCTGCGGAAGCAAATGGGGCCCATGCCAGGACCGCCACCGCCATGCGGAATAGCAAATGTTTTGTGCAGGTTGAGGTGGCATACATCGGCACCAATGGCTGCAGGTGAGGTGAGGCCAACCTGCGCATTCATGTTGGCACCATCCATATACACTTGTCCGCCGTGCTCATGCACCAGGGCGCAAATGTCTTTTACGGTTTCTTCGAAAATACCATAGGTGCTGGGGTAAGTAATCATGGTGCCGGCCAGCTCATTACTGTATTGAGCCACTTTTGCTTTGAAGTCTTCTACATCAATGTAGCCGTTATCCAAAGCCTTTACCACAACCACTTTCATACCAGCCATTACAGCACTGGCAGGGTTGGTGCCGTGGGCACTAATCGGAATCAGCATCACATTGCGCTGCGGCTGATTGTTTTTGAGGTGATAGTTGCGAATGGCCAGCAAACCAGCGTATTCGCCCTGTGCACCACTGTTGGGTTGCAACCAGCACTCATCAAAGCCTGTAACGGAACACAGGTACTGATTAAGCGATGCCATCATTTCATGATAGCCCTGTACCTGAGCTACCGGTGCAAACGGATGCAACTTGCTCCAGTTCGGAGAGCTCAAAGGCATCATTTCGCTGGCAGCGTTCAGTTTCATGGTACAGCTGCCGAGGCTAATCATACTGGTATTGAGCGACAGGTCTTTGTTTTCGAGGCTCTTGATGTAACGCATCATCTGGCTTTCGCTGCGGTGTGTGTTGAACACGGCATGCTCCAAAAACGCAGAAGTGCGAACAGCAAATGTTGGAATATTGCTGAGTGATGCTTCATCATCAAACACAATGCTGGCTGCTTCGTGCTGAACGGCCAGCGCAAATACCTGTGCGATATCGAGCACATCATGCTGCGTGGTGGTTTCATCCAGCGAAATGCTGATTTGCGTAGCACCTGCATAGCGGAAGTTCATTTTGTAAGCCTCCGCTATTTCTTTAATGGCTGCTGCTTTATCTGTGCTGATACTCAGCGTATCGAAATAATGTGTATGCGCTACGGTAAAGCCTAACTCTGTAAGCGCAGTGGCCAACACATTCGTCAGCAGGCTTACACGTTTGGCAATTTTCTTCAGGCCATCGGGGCCGTGGTACACGGCATACATGGCGGCCATATTGGCCAGCAATGCCTGTGCCGTACAAATATTGGAAGTGGCTTTTTCCCGCTTGATGTGTTGCTCACGGGTTTGCAGCGCCATCCGCAAGGCCCGCTTGCCTTGTGCATCAATGCTGATACCAATAATGCGGCCGGGCATGGCTCTTTTGAATTCGTCTTTGGCTGCAAAGAATGCAGCATGCGGGCCACCAAAACCCATGGGTACACCAAAGCGTTGAGCAGAGCCAAACGCAATATCAGCACCCAGTTCGCCGGGGCTGGTGAGCAGGGTAAGGGCCAACAAATCGGTACCCATGGCTACGCCGGCACCTGCTGCATGTACTTTATCAATGAAAGAACGATAGTCTTCGATGCTGCCCGAAGCATTGGGGTACTGGAGCAACGCACCAAAGAAAGTGTTGTCGATGGTGGCTGTTTTGTAATCGCCGATTATTACTTCAATGTTCAGCGGAGTAGCACGGGTAATCACTACGTCTACCACCTGCGGAAATACTTGTGCATCTACAAAAAACTTAGGGGCCTGCGCTACATCCGATTTGTTCACGTTGTGAAACAACAGGTTCATGGCTTCTGCAGCAGCGGTGGCTTCGTCGAGCAGGCTGGCGTTGGCAATGGGCAAACCTGTCAGGTCGGTTACCATGGTTTGGTAGTTCAGCAGGCTTTCCAAACGGCCCTGACTAATCTCGGCCTGGTAAGGCGTGTATTGTGTATACCAACCTGGGTTCTCAAAAATGTTGCGCAAAATCACACTCGGTGTATGCGTATCGTAATAGCCCTGACCTATGTAGCTTTTGAATACCTCATTTTTTTGCGACAGCTCATGCAGGTGCTGCAGCAAAGCGGCCTCGCTGAGGGCATCGGGTACGTTGAGCGGCGCCTGCAGTCGGATGGCTTCAGGAACGGTTTTGTCTACCAATGCATCTACGCTTTTTTCTCCAATCACTACGAGCATTGCGGCTTCGCTTCCCAGTGTGCCAATATGCCTGCCCTGAAATTCATTCGACTGTTGCTCAAACAAGTTCATACCCGGTTGTTATTTTAAAAATGATATACGGTTGATAACGGAAACAATGACGATTGGACGCTAAAGCAGCATCGAACCATGATTTTAACCCAGTAAGACCGTAGAAAGTTTGAAAATTTGCGCTGCAAAGGTAACATAGTGCATCCGAAGGCCATCTTTGTGTGAGCATTGGTGTGCATAAAATTGAATAGCGTTTAACATGGCGAATGAACTGCCGCAAAACTGGCAAAAGAAAGCGGCCGAATACCAGAAGAAATACAAGCATTGGCTGCAAAAAGTAGAAGTGCGTAAGGTGCTGAAAGTGCTGCCCGAAGTACATGAGGCCGTATTTGAAGAAGTGGACTGCCTGAGCTGTGCGGCCTGCTGCAAAAACTATTCGCCGCGGTTTAAAACACCCGATATCAAACGCATCAGCAAGGTGCTCCGGATGAAGGAGTCGGCCTTTATTGACACTTACCTGCGGCTGGATGATGAGTGCGACTATGTGGTGAAGCAATCGCCCTGCCCGTTTTTGGGTGCCGATAATTTTTGCAGCATTTACGAAGATCGCCCTTCCGATTGTAGCCGTTTTCCCTACACCGATGAAGATGTGTTGCTGCTGCGCAAAAACATCACCTTGAAAAATGCCAGCTTTTGCCCGGCTGTTTTTGTGGCCTTGGAAAAACTCACCCTGCGCTTTCCCTGATGACCATTCAACAACTGCTTTTGCTGTAACATTGTACTGATTGTAAACAACTAACCCATGTCTGTAGCCAGAGTATTGATTGCTGATGCACCCATCCCTTCGCCGGGCTATGGATCATGGTCGCAGCGCATTACATATTTGCTGGAGCAGTATCCGGGCAATGTGGTGGATTATGTGATTGGAAATAATGGTGCCGATGCATTTCATTCGGCCCGCACCAAAAGGTACAACCTGCAACTGCGCCACAACCGACTCATGAACCGGTTGCTGAAACACTGGAAATTTCAGGCCTACAAAACAGCCTTGCAGGAGATAGCCGCCCAACATGAGCAGTTAATCATTTGTATTGTTGATTCCATTCGTACCAAGCATGCTGTGTGGCATTTTTTGGGGCAAATGAATATGCGGCACAAATGCAAAATCATTTACTACCAGTGTGGTTATTCTACCTACTTACCCAGCGATAAATACGAAGCGTTGATGGAAGGGGTGGATGAAGTCATTTACTTGAGCAAGCATTCCTATTTATACGAACTGGAGCACAATCCATCATTGCCTTTTACGGCGCATGTGTTGCACAATCCTATTGACAACAAGCGATGCTTTCCCCTGACGCCTGCGGCAAAGCAAGCATTACGGAAAGAACTCGGCATGCATAACGGATGCCAATTTGTGTGGTCGAGCCAGCACCGCAAAAAGAAGGGATTGGAAGTGATTTTGAAAGCGTGGAAACAACTCGATCATAAGGCCTTACACGCAACCCTGCATGTGGTAGGTGCCGATACGGGTGAGCAAATTCCGGGTGTTGTTTTTCATGGGCGCCAACCCAACCACGAAGTACACCGCTACTTGCAGGCGGCGGATATTGGTTTGTTCTCACCCTTATGGACGGAAGGCTTTGGCCTGAGCCTGGCTGAGCAAATGAGTTGTGGTTTGTATTGCATTTCGTCTTGGGTAGGAGGTGTAAAAGATTATTTCGATGCGGCCCGTTTTGGCGAAGCCATTGAAACACCGAACATGCCTGCCGCTTGGGCAGCAGCCATGCAACGGGCAGTAGAAAAAGTTTCCGGTTTTCAATCACCTGCACTGCAAGGTCCCGTGTTTCTCACCTACGATGAATGGTGTGAACGGTTCTGCGATCTTCTCGCATAAAAAATCGGCCATGGCATTGCTGCCATGGCCGATGAATATTCATAGATATTGTCAGTTATCCTTTACGCCAATTTTTAAAGGCGTTGATCAAACCGTTGGTGCTGCTGTCGTGGCTGCTGATGCTGTCGGCATCTTTCAACTCAGGCAAAATTTTATTGGCCAGCTGCTTGCCCAGCTCTACACCCCACTGATCGAAGCTGTAAATATTCCAGATGACGCCTTGCACAAAAATCTTGTGTTCGTACATGGCAATCAGTTGCCCCAATACAAAGGGCGTTATCTGTTTTACCAAAATGCTGTTGGTAGGTTTGTTGCCTTCAAACACTTTGAATGGAATCAAATCCGCCGGTACATTTTCTGCAGCACAGGCTGCTGCCGTTTTGCCATTCATGAGGGCTTCTGTTTGCGCAAAAAAGTTGCTCAACAGTTTTTCATGATGATCGCCAATGGGGTTGTGGCTGATAGCGGGTGCAATAAAATCGCAGGGTATCAGCTGTGTGCCCTGATGAATGAGCTGGTAAAAAGCATGCTGCCCGTTGGTGCCGGGTTCACCCCAAATAATGGGGCCAGTGCTGTAGGTCACCCGGTTGCCATTGCGATCTGTGGTTTTACCGTTGCTTTCCATATTGCCTTGTTGGAAATAAGCAGCAAAGCGGTGCAGGTATTGGTCGTAAGGCAAAATGGCTTCGCTGGCAGCATCAAAAAAATTCGTGTACCAGAGGCCAATTAAAGCCAGCAGTACGGGCATGTTTTTATCAAACGAGCTGTGGCGAAAATGCTGGTCCATGCTGCGGGCACCCTGCAGTAGTTGCGCAAAATTGTTGTAGCCAATGGTGAGGGCAATGCTCAGTCCAATGGCACTCCATAAGCTGTAGCGACCGCCCACCCAATCCCAAAACGCAAACATGTTGCTGGGGTGAATACCAAATGCTGTAACGGCCTTTTCATTGGTGCTGAGGGCAGCAAAATGTTTGGCTACAAAAGCTTCATCCTTCGCATGCTCCAGAAACCAGCTACGAGCCGTGTGAGCATTCGTCATGGTTTCTTGCGTGGTAAAGGTTTTGCTGGCTACCAAAAACAGCGTTTCATCCGGCGTTACTTTTTTCAACGTTTCCGCCATGTGCGTACCGTCGATATTGCTTACAAAATAGGTTTGTATGCCGGGCACCCAGTAAGGCTTCAATGCCTCGGTGACCATCACGGGGCCAAGGTCGCTGCCACCAATACCAATGTTCACAATGTATTTGATGGGCTTGCCGGTGTAGCCTTTCCATTCGCCGCTATGGATGCGTTGGCAAAAGGCTTCCATTTGTTGCAGCACGGCATGCACTTGCGGCACTACATTTTCGCCCTGTGCTGTAAATGTATCAGTAGGGTTGGAGCGAAGAGCCACATGCAATACGCTGCGGTTTTCGGTATGGTTGATGGCTTCGCCGCCAAACATGGCTTCAATGGCTTGTGGCAGGCCACATTCATTGGCCAACTGTTGCAGCAGTGTCAGCGTTTCTTCGGTAATGATGTTTTTAGAATAGTCGAGCAACACATCGCCTTCGCTGAGGCTAAACTGTTGAAAACGGTCGGGCGTTTGTGCAAACAGGTCTTTGATGTGCAGCTGCTTCATGCGTTGTGCATGCGTGGCCAGCTGTTGCCATGCCTGCGTATTGGTTGGAGCTATTTTCGGGAACATAGATTGCTTGTGTTTTGCTTGTGATTTGCGGCCGCAAGTTAGCCAGAAATGCCAACTGCCGCCTGATGTAACTCATGTTTCGGTAAATGGCTTACGCTGGCATTTGCTGCAGTATGTCGCACAGTTTATCGGTGTCGGTATCGCTTACACCAAGGTGAAACACAAACCGTATGCTCTGCGAATTGATGGCAAGGCAACGCACATCCTGCTCCTGCAATTGCTGCACCAACTTGGCGGCGGGCATGGCATCGGTAGTGTTGAAAATGAGGATATTGGTTTCTACTGGCAGCACTTCTTTTACCCAGCTCTTGCTTTGCAATACCTGCGCTACGGCTGCCGCATGGGCATGGTCTTTGGCTAGCAGCGGCAAATGATGATTAACGGCATAGATACCTGCTGCTGCCAGATAACCGGCCTGCCGCATGCCACCACCCAGCACCTTGCGTATGCGGCGGGCTTTTTTTATGTCGGCAGCAGTGCCGAGCAGCACACTGCCTACGGGAGTGCCCATGCCCTTGCTCAGGCAAACAGAAATGCTGTTGAACACACGGCCATATTGGGCGGGTGTTTCCTGCTTGGCTACCAGTGCATTCCACAGGCGGGCACCATCCAGGTGCAGCTTCAGGCCATTGGCTACGCACACTTCTTTAATGGCTTCAATGTCGGCGAAGTTGTAGCAGGCACCACCGCCACGGTTGCTGGTATTTTCCAGTACCACCAGGCTGCTGTGCGGTTTGTGTACATCATCGGGTTGAATGGCTGCGGCCACTTGTGGGGCAGTAATGCGGCCACGGTTGCCCTGCAGCAGCGTTACCGAACAGGCAGAATTAACGGCAATGCCACCGCCTTCGTATTGGTACACATGGCTCAGCTGGTCGCAAATCACATCGTCGCCGGGCTGGGTATGCATTTTAATGCCAATCTGATTGGTCATGGTTCCACTGGGACAAAACAGACCTGCTTCCATGCCAAATTGTTGGGCCAGCATGGTTTCGAGTTCGTTTACCGTGGGGTCTTCGCCAAACACGTCGTCGCCTACAGGTGCAGCCATCATGGCTTGCAGCATGCCGGGCGTGGGTTGGGTAAATGTATCGGAGCGGAGTTCTATGGCCATATTATTTGCTTGTGTTGAAGAATAACGGCCACGAAAATAACCAAGCACAGTCAACTCGTTGCGGGGCTTCGATGGCCCCTACCGGTTTTGCCCTTTTGTGGCCCATGCGGGCAAAAGTTTTCCACCCCAATGCTTCCCGTTTCGTTAATGGACTGTCATTTTTTGGAGCTTCCTGTACCTTTTTGCAGTAAAACTGTTGGTAATAGCGTCTTATACACCAGGAATGCAGCAGGTGCCGGCCGATTAAATGAAAACAGGCTATGAAAAGCAGAAAATGAACAGTACCTTTGCAGCCCTTTTGCAATGGCTTTATTCACATTGTGAACAAACCAATGATACAGGGCATGAAAAAGAAGTGGGGCAGCACCTATCTTCCAAACTCGTAAAAGGAGAACCATTTTAATATGAGGCAATTAAAAATTGCTACCCAGATCACGAACCGTGATTCGCAGGCGGTAGAGAAGTACTTACAGGAAATTTCCAAAATTGGCATGATCACTCCGGAAGAGGAAACCATTTTGGCGCAACGCATCAAAATGGGTGATCAGAAGGCTCTGGAACGCCTGACCACCGCCAACCTGCGCTTTGTGGTATCAGTAGCCAAGCAGTACCAACACCAGGGTTTGTCGCTGAGCGATCTGATTAATGAAGGTAATCTGGGGCTGATCAAAGCAGCCCAGCGTTTTGATGAAACCAAGGGTTTCAAATTCATTTCTTACGCTGTATGGTGGATTCGCCAGTCCATCCTGCAGGCGTTGGCAGAGCAGGGTAGATTAGTCCGCCTGCCTCAAAACAAAATTGGCACCTACAACAAAGCCAACAAGGCTTACATGGCTTTCGAGCAAGAACATGAGCGGGAACCTTCTACAGAAGAACTGGCTGATATTCTTGAAATGAGCGAAACCGAAATCAACAACATTTTCCAGAGCAACACCCGCCACAGCAGCCTCGATGCACCCGTGCACGAAGCCGAAGACGTGGCCATGGGTGACCTGCTGGAAGGTAGCGACGACACTGACGACGATGTGATGAAAGACTCACTTCGTGAAGAAATTCGCCGTGTGCTGAAATCGTTGAGCCCTCGTGAAGCAGAAATCGTATCGGCTTACTTTGGTTTGGATGGAGAAAATGGTGTAACCATTGAGCAAATTGGTCAGAAGTATGATTTGACCAAGGAGCGTATCCGTCAGATTAAAGAAAGAGCTATTAAGCGTTTGCAAAAAGCCCGCTACAGCAACTCGCTGAAGTCGTATTTGGGATAATGCACCCCTGCATGTATCCCAAGCGAAGCGGTAGCTCATAATTTGGGATAATATGTACGGATTTCGCTCCAACGCGAAAAACGACATTGGCCCCTCGGATGTACATCTGAGGGGTTTTTTTGTGGGGGAAAGTCGGAAACCTGTATTTACATCAGTATGAAATAGCATAGTGCAAATGCAGCCTCAAGCAAGTACGTTGTATTTCCTAATTATTGGCTTCAAATTCTTCATCTACCAACAAATTGCTGCCATCGGCCGCAGATGTAGCAAGTTCGTCGCAGCGGTTGTTGTAGGGGTTATCGGCATGGCCTTTTACCCATACAAAACGCACCTGATGTTGCTTGTAAATGGCATGAAAACGCCGCCATAAATCGGGGTTTTTTTTGCCCCCGGCAAAGTTGTTGCGCAGCCATCCGTTGAGCCAGCCTTTTTCCACAGCATCCACCACATATTTGCTATCGCTGTATACTACGACTCTGGTGTTGGGTTTCTTGAGTGCTTCAAGCCCTTTGATAACGGCCAGCAGTTCCATACGGTTGTTGGTGGTGCGGCGGAAGCCTTCGGCCAATTCTTTGCGCAGCGTGCCGGCCATGAGCACCACACCATAGCCACCGGGGCCGGGGTTGCCGCGGCTGCTGCCATCGGTGTAAATAATTACTTGTGGACGAAATACTTCTTTGGATGCCATCATAGCGGCGGCGAATGTAGGAAAAATGGAGAGGGCAGCGGCATGCGATACCCACACAGGTGGATTAAGGATAACACTTGCCCAATGCCTTTTTGTGTTAAAGGCCAGGATACAATCGGATCAATGATGCCAACGGTTCGGGTATTGCCGAAGGCGGGGCGTCTCTGCACTACTTTTGATTTGAAAAACTAAAGTTCGGTTAAGCACAAAAGTGTCATAGTAGCTCGTCACCCCCGATTTTGGCAATACCTTGTTACAGGCTGGCGTTCTTTCTATTCGACCATTTTTGTACATGGATGTCACGCTAATTTTTTCTTTTTCTTGAATTGACAGAATTTGTAAATACCACAAAGCTCACATTTAGGGTTACTTGACAAACAAATTCCTTCTTTTAAGCCAAATTCAGGTTTTGCATCTACTTGTCCATAAGCAACAAAAATAATGTCGATGTAACGAATTGGAAGTCCTGTGGCTGATGCAAACTTGCGTCCTGCTGCAATTACTCCTAACAAATCTTCTTCACTGTCAACTAATCCCAGTCTATAAAAAATACGGCAGAGCACTCTGTCGGGTTTTAGCACGTTATATCCGATGTCAGTTAGGAAATGAAAAACAGTTATACCGCCAAGGTATTTAAACCGCTTTTTTAAGTCTTTGATAAGCTCAAATAAATTTTTGTCATTGTCTGTGTCGCCAAATGAATTGAGATATTTGTCAAATGTGCCAAATTGCTTTTTGATAACTTTAATTTGGTTTGCATTATGAATAATTCCATTAATTTTTAGCCTGTGTCCAATGACCTTTTTGCTGGCAATAATTTTCTGAACTTTTGTTTCATCATATTTGGCAACCTTTTCATAGTCACCGAATATTTTTTCAATCTCTTGTATTTTGTCCGTAACCGTTTTGGCTTTAAAACCTGAATAAAAAGTCACATAAACCATTACCCAGAAATAGTCGTTGTCTTCTCGTTTTTGTTTTTTAATCTTTTTGAAGCTTTCAAGGCTTTTAGTTAGTTCACTTGCTGTTAAGTCGGACTGGGAAAAAAAAGTCTTTTCAAGTTTTTCAAAAATGGTTTTGTAGTCTGCCGATTTAAGGGTTGTCATATAAATCTTGTTTTACTGTTTATTAATTCGTGGTGTCGTCTTTACGCTTGCCGCTAACTCAAAAATAGACGAAAGTTTTCAGCCCTTTACACTTTCGCAATTTTTCATAACTCATTGTCCGTTCGTTCGTTGTAACAAATTGCGAAACGCAAAAAACTTTCGCCAATACAACTTCGGCTGTACACATCCAGCTCATCTACAGGGCTTATGATGTTCAACAATCTCATTGTTCGGGGTGTACAATTCCTGAACTAACATCACTCCGAGCCGAATGTATTTTCGGCTGGTATCCTCAACATCCAATAATCATTATTCTACACCTGAAACACCCCCGTTTTGAAATCATCCAGCTGCGGGTTGTGATTGGCTGCTGTAATGGCTTCGCTAATAACGGTTCGTGTTGCTGCCGGATCAATAATGGCATCTACCCAAAGTCTGGCCGCTGCATAATAAGGACTAGTTTGTTTTTCGTAGCGGTTTTTAATGTCGTTCAGCAATTGCTGTTCATCTTCGGGGCTCACCGTTTTGCCTTGTGCTTTCATATTGGCTACTTGTATTTGCAGCAATGTTTTGGCGGCTTGTTCGCCACCCATCACCGCAATTTTTGCCGAAGGCCATGCATAAATAAACCGTGGGTCATAGGCTTTGCCACACATGGCATAGTTGCCCGCACCAAAGCTGTTGCCTACAATGATGGTGATTTTTGGTACTACAGAATTGGCCACCGCATTCACCAACTTGGCACCATCTTTTATAATGCCGCTGTGTTCACTGCGGCTGCCCACCATAAAGCCGGTTACGTCCTGCAAAAACAGCAACGGTATTTTTTTCTGGTTGCAGTTCATGATGAAGCGGGCTGCTTTATCTGCACTGTCGTTGTAAATAACGCCGCCCATTTGCATTTCGCCTTTGGCACTTTTTACCACCAATCGTTGGTTGGCTACAATGCCCACTGCCCAGCCATCAATGCGGGCATAACCACAGATAATGCTTTTGCCATAATCGTTTTTAAAAGCATCAAAACTGTTGGCATCTACAATGCAATCAATGAGCGTTTGCATATCGTAGGGCTTGCTGTTGTTGGGCGCCTGAATGCCATAGATATAATCGGCAGGCAGCGCTGGCGCAACAGCTGCGCTGCGGTTGAAACCTGCAGTTGCAGTTGGGCCGAGTTTGGCTACCAACCGCTTTACCTGATCGAGACATGCCTGCTCGGTGGCAAACTTGTAATCAGCAATACCGCTGATAGCATTGTGTGTGTTGGCACCACCCAGAGTTTCTGCATCAACGTCTTCACCAATGGCCGCTTTTACCAAATAAGGGCCTGCTAAAAAAATGCTGCCATTGCCTTCTACCATCAGCGTTTCATCGCTCATGATGGGCAGGTAGGCACCACCCGCCACACAGGCGCCCATTACCGCTGCAATTTGCGGAATGCCCATGGCACTCATTTTGGCATTGTTGCGGAATATGCGACCAAAATGTTCTTTGTCGGGAAAGATTTCATCTTGCATGGGCAGGTATACACCGGCACTATCAACGAGGTAGATCACAGGCAAATGATTTTCCATGGCAATTTCTTGCATGCGTAAATTCTTTTTGCCAGTAATAGGAAACCACGCACCGGCTTTCACCGTTTGATCGTTGGCCACAATCATGCATTGCCTGCCGCTGATATAGCCAATGCCGGATATCGTGCCACCTGCAGGACAGCCACCTTCGGCTTCATACATTTCATAGCCGGCAAAAGCACCGAGTTCTATGAAAGGTTTGTCATTATCAATCAGGTATTGAATGCGTTCTCTCGGGGTGAGTTTGTTGCGTTCTTTTTGGCGGGCTATGGCTTTGTCGCCACCACCTTTGGCTATTTGTGCTACACGTTGTTTTACCTGGCTCCAGGCCAGTTTCATCGCATCTTCATTGCGATTGAATTCCAGGTTCATAGGCAAGCTGTTGTATAGCAAATATAACCGCTCACCCTGCTTTAGGTTGGCAGGTGTACAAAATGATTGTTCAAGAATGTCAACGTAGAAAACCGGTGGTTATACAATGCCCATTTTGGCAGCAAGAATTGGAATCATCATGACTGCAATAAATGCAAGAATGCAGAGGTAAAACAATGACGTAAGCCGGTTGCATAGCATCAGCGTACTCCGTCTTTTGGCTGAATAGGACCCGTCAATTTCCATATTGGAAAAACGGCCGAAGAGATTAAACGCTACAGGTTCATCTTCTTTGCCACTGTTGTAACGAAGGATGTTGATTGTTTTCAGCACAATTAGCCCAATACCGATAGCAGCTATAGAAATTTTGGCTGTTGCCAGTGTTTCAGGTGAAATCATAGAATTGCAGGGTTCCTTATTTGCGGGTTAAGATAAAGAATAGTTCTCTTCCTTTTCTTGCAGGAACAGAATTATAGCAGGCTGCCATTTGTTTTATGTGAAAATCTGTTGAAAACAATGCTAAGTAATCGTTTGCGGAACCGCCAAATGGGGGTGATTGTTCGAAATGGTCATTAAATAATAATCCTACGAGCTTGCCATTTGGCGCTAACAGCTGATGCATATGCTGTGCATACGCTTTTCGCTGCGATGGATGCAAGGCGCAAAAGAAGGTTTGCTCCAAAATGAGGTCATATTTTTCAGTGTGGTCAAAAAAGTTTTGGTGCAAAATGCGGGCCTGCTGCAACATAGGGTTTTGTTGTAATTGCTGTACCAGATAGGCCGAGATATCAATGAGGGTAACATTGGTAAAACCTTGCTGCAGCAAGTAAATGGCTTCATACGCATTGCCACAGCCGGGTATGAGCATGCGTAGGTTTTTATCTGTCAGCTGATCGATATACTGCGTCAACGGTGGCGATGGCATGCCCATGTCCCATGCATCGGTATGTGCCTGGTAGCGTTGGCTCCAATATTCGTCATCAAATAAAATGGGTTGCATCAGAGTTGTGGTATCCAGTTCATGATATCGTACACAATTTTAGGTGTGGCATTGCGCAGCACCTGGCTTTTTACTTTACCCAAACGCACCACCACTGCATTTTGAGAGGGAATCACCATGATGTATTGCCCCAGGATGCCCCGTGCATAAAACACACCATCATGCTCTGGCGATACCCACCACTGATAACCATAGTATTGGCAGGGTTGGCCCGATTCGTCGGGTATGTTGCAAGCTTTGCCACTGGCCGCCACATACGCCGAGTCAATGAGTTGACGACCATTCCATTGACCGCCATGCAGCATTAACTGGCCCAGCTTGGCAAAGTCACGGGCATTGGTATTGAAGCAACAATAGGCCTTGGTATTGCCGCCGGCTTTATCAGTGCTCCACAAAGCTGCATGGGTGGCGCCCAATGGTTGCCAGAGTTTTTCTGATGCATATTGTGCCAGTTTTTTGCCGGTTACTTTTTCTACAATCAGCCCGAGCAATTGAGTGTCACCACTTTTGTATTTATGCAAAGTGCCGGGCTTTGTGGCCATGCTTACATCATTGGCGGTGCTTACCAAATCATCGCCATAATACAAGTTGGCGGTAATGGAAAAAGGATTGATGTAAGACTCACTAAAATCGGTGCCACTGCTCATGGTGAGCAGGTGGCGGATGCTTACGTTTTCTTTGCCGCCGCCGGTAAACCAAGGCAGGTATTGTTGCACCTTATCATCGATTGATTTAATGTGGCCTTCTTGCACGGCAATGCCCAGCAACATGCTGGTAATGCTTTTGGCTACAGAAAATGAACCCGACAATCCATCGGCACTAAACTCATCCCAGTACTCTTCAAATACCACCGAATCGTTTTTGATGACCAGCAATGCACCCGTTTCAATGGATTGCAGATAGGCTTTCATAGAGTCTGGCAGCGTGGCTTTGTTGTAACGGCTGCTGTTGGCAATGGGCTGAGGTACCGCAATGGCTACCGTGTCGTTGTCAAACTTTTTGTAGTCATCTACATTGGCAAAATTGTACAGGGCAGATTTTACCATATAGCTGTTGCCTGTGGCATAGGCCAGCAGGGTAGCAGTTGCTAACGAAACGGCTATGTACAGCAGTATTTTCTTTGCTTTTTTCATGAAACAATTGGTCGTTTAAAGGGTTACCGTTGCTTGTATGGGAATGATGAAGGCAATCAAATCCTCCAATGCAATGCCGGCTCTTTCACAGGCATCGTTGATGTCGTCGCGGCTTACATTGGCGGCGAAGCTTTTTTCTTTCAACCGCTTTTTTACGCCTTTTACATCCATGCCTTCGTAGCCACCTGGTCGCATCAGGCTGTAGGCATGAATGAGGCCGCTGAGTTCATCAAATGCAAAGAGCATTTTGTCCATGCGGGTTACAGGTACAACTCCAAAATGAGCATGGCCATGGCTGGCAATGGCCCGAATAATTTCAGGGTCGATGTGTAAGGCTTCGAGATGTTCAATGATTTTTTTACAATGCAGCTCGGGCCATTGGTCCCAGTCGGCGTCGTGCAGCAGGCCGGCCATTTCCCAACGCCATTGGTCGGTTTCGGTGGCTTGTTCTTTTGCAGCCGCCCAGCTACGCATGAGCTGTGCCACCTGCAGCATGTGCAGTTGCAGCTTGGGGTTGAGCACCCAATCATGAAAGAGTTGGAAGGCTTCTTGGCGGCTGAGCACACGGCCGGCATCTTCGGGGCGGCCAAACTCCTGGCGGCTTAATTGTAATGACATACTTCAATCGTTGACTACAAATATGCTGTAAAACTGTTGTGTGTAAATGGGCCGGAAAATTTGCCATTGAACGAATTCTATTTTTTTACAGCCTTCTGGCAGAAATACATCAGTAAATGGGCGAGGGGGTTGGATGGCTGTTTGCCCGTAGCTGATTGGAGAAAAAGAATTGCTAATTGTACACAAATAGTTCAATCGTCAACAATTTTGCAGCACCCATCGCCGCTATTTTTGACACTTATTATCGATTGCCTTATGAATTTTCAATTAACCGAAGAGCAACTGGCCGTTCGCCAGGCAGCCCGTGATTTTGCGCAGCAGGAATGCTTGCCGGGTGTAATAGAACGAGACGACAAGATGATTTTTCCAAAAGAGCAGGTGAGCCAGCTGGCCGACCTGGGCTTTATGGGCATGATGGTGAAACCGGAGTATGGCGGCAGTGGCATGGATACGGTGAGCTATGTATTGGCCATGGAAGAAATCAGCAAGATTGATGCGAGTGTGAGTGTGTGCATGAGTGTAAACAACAGCCTGGTGTGCTATGGTTTGCAAGAGTATTGTACCGAAGAGCAAAAGCAGCAATACCTGGTGCCATTGGCGCAGGGCAAAAAAGATGGCGAACTCTACATTGGGGCGTTTTTGCTGAGCGAACCCGAAGCAGGAAGCGATGCTACCAGCCAGCGTACCACCGCTATAGATATGGGTGATCACTATTTACTCAATGGTATCAAAAACTGGATTACCAATGGTAGCAGTGCCAGTGTGTATTTGGTTATGGCCCAAACCGATGCCAGCAAGGGCAGTAAGGGCATTAACGCATTTATTGTAGAAAAAAACTGGCCCGGCGTGTCGGTGGGTGCCAAAGAAAACAAGATGGGCATTCGCGGTAGCGATACACATAGCATTAGTTTTACCGATGTAAAAGTGCCTAAGGCCAACCGCATTGGCGAAGATGGATTTGGTTTCAAGTTTGCTATGAAAACCCTGGCCGGCGGCCGCATTGGTATTGCCGCACAAGCACTGGGTATTGCCGCCGGCAGCTATGAGCTGGCGCTGAAATATTCAAAAGAACGGAAAGCGTTTGGCAAAGAAATTATGCACCACCAGGCCATTCAGTTTAAGTTGGCCGATATGGCTACTAAAGTGGAAGCCGCAAGATTGCTGTGCCTGAAAGCCGCATGGGAAAAAGACAACGGCATTGATTACACACTTAGCTCAAGCATGGCCAAAGTATTTGCCAGCGAAGCGGCTATGTGGTGCAGTACCGAGGCCGTACAAGTGCACGGTGGTTACGGTTATGTAAAAGAATTTCATGTAGAACGCCTGATGCGGGATGCCAAGATTACGCAGATATACGAAGGCACCAGCGAAGTGCAGCGCATTGTAATCAGCAGAAGTATTTTAAGCTAAGCAATTGTGTGTGTGTTACATAACAGCCGCTTGCCAATAAGGTGAGCGGCTGTTTTATTATTGTAAGCACCCTGCCGACTCCTGTATAAGTTGGCGAACGGCTGCCAGCCTTTCTGCGGTGTTCATTTCTGCAGTAATGAATCCATTCTTTGTCAGTCTCAATCGTTCTTTTATTGCCGGGCATTTTACAAACAAGGCATACATACTAATTTTATTGCCTTCGAGAGTAGGACTGCTGAGCATGGTGTAGCTCGAAAGATTTCTGTAATGTAAAATCCATTTTTCAGGATCGTCTTTTGTGCCCCATTGATAAAGTCCAAGTTTTGGGCTGCCTTCTTTCAGCCGAAGGCAACAGTATTCGTAGCGTTTGTTTTCTGCATACTCTATGCTGGCTATTTTGTAGCTGATGCTGTCAATGGTGATCAACAATATGGATGCCATATTGAGCTTAATAGATTGCTTCGTTTTTTGCCAGCCGCCTTTTTCCTTCACCTTTTCTTCAAATAGTGTAATACTTAGCATCTCATCGTTGGGGCCATCTAAGTCAATGGCAATTTCACCTGTGTAGGAACCTAAAAAAGATTGTACCGTACCAAAATGGGTAGGTGTTTTCTTAGCGTTTGCATGTAATGAGCTTGCTGTGATGAGCAGCAGCATACAACACCTGATGCAATAGCGGAGTAGCGGAAGTTGCTTTTTCATATTTACTAAAGTGCTTCATTAAAACTACACCCCAATACCCACACAACGGTATTTGGGTAGAAAATACTGCCAATCGTTTTGCTACGGGTGGTAAGTATAGCGCAATGGTTGTATTACAGTTTCAGTTGTTTGTTATGAAATAATTACTGAATTGTAAAGCATTCATTCTGGTAACATTCCAATGATGTTTTGTTAATGCCACCACAACGATTCGGTAATACACGCCGGATAGGTTTGCCGCAAATTAAAACTGTTTATGAAGCAGCGACTACTCCCTTGGCAGTGGGTTTTCTCCATTGTTTTTTTATGTGTATTATTTACGGCAAATGCAGTGCTGGCGCAGGATGCCGGCATACGTGGAAAGGTGATTGATGCCAATACCAATGCGCCGCTGGCAGGCGTTACCGTTAAGTTGTTATCGAAAGGAAGTATCGTGACTACTTCCGGTGAAGGCGAGTTTACGCTGAATGCACAAAAAGGTGATCGACTTGAAATTAGTTATGTAGGTTATGTTACTGAAACAGTTCAAGTAAGTAGTGTAGCCTATTTGGAAATTGACCTCAGTACTAATGCTTCGCAATTGGGTGAAGTAGTGGTAACGGCTTTGGGCATTCGCAAAGAGAAAAAGAAGCTCGGCTACGCCATACAGGATGTAAAAGGCGAAGACCTGACTGTAGCCCGTGAAACCAACGTAGTAAACCAACTGGCTGGTAAAGTGGCCGGTGTTACTGTGGTGGGTAGTGCATCGGGTGTGGGTGGTTCTTCTCGTGTTACCATTCGTGGAGAACGTTCTGTTGATCTTAATAAAAACCAGCCCTTGTATGTGATAGATGGTGTGCCTGTGAGCAACGCTATTACCGGTGCCAGCGGCCGTGGCAATATGGAAGTGGATTTTGGTAACGGCGCCGGATTTATCAACCCCGACGATATTGAAAGCATGAGTGTACTCAAAGGACCTGCGGCTTCTGCATTGTATGGTTCACGTGCTGCCAATGGTGTGATTTTGATTAAAACAAAATCAGGTAAAAAATCAAAAGGCATTGGCGTAGAAATCAATACCAACGCCACTTTCGAAACGGCATTGAAATTGCCTGAGTATCAAAAAGTATATGGACAGGGCAATGGCAACGGTGGCGATTTTGCTTTTGTAAACGGTGGTGGTGCAGGCCTTACCGATGGTACCGATGAAGGTTGGGGCCCTGCTTTTCGTGGTCAGTTGTATCCGCAGTTCAACTCGCCCCGTACCCTCAATGGTCAGCCCATTGATTTTTTTGGTGGTGATTTGAATGCACCTGCAGGTAGTGTCATTACACCAACACTGTGGGAGCCCGATATCGACAACCTGAAAAACTTTTTGGAAACAGGTAAAACATTCACCAACAACGTAGCCTTGGTAGGTGGTAATAAAAACGGCGATTTCCGTTTGAGCTATACCAACCTCGATCAAAAAGGCATGGTGCCCAACACCGATTTGAAACGGAATACAGTTTCGTTTTCTGGTGGTTACAACTTCAACGATAAGTTATCTGCAAAGGCTTTTGTCAGCTATATCAAAAGTGAAAGTGGCAACCGTCCTTCTATCAGTTATGGTACCGAAAGTTTGATGTATCTCTTCAACTGCTGGCTGCCAGCATCGGTAAAAGTGTCTGACATGAAACGCTTATGGATGAAGGGTGCAGACGGCCTGCGTCAGTACAGCTGGAACTACAACTACCACGACAACCCGTACCTCACCGTGTACGAAAATACCAATGGTCAATACTATGATCGCATCATTGGAAATGCATCATTGAAATATGATTTTACAAAGTGGTTGAACCTGCAGGTTCGTGCTGCCACCGATTGGAGCAACGAACGTCGGGAATACCGCCGCGGCTTTAGCACACAGCGTTTTCCTTTTGGTCAGTACCGTGAGGTAAGCATCATCAACGAAGAACGTAACGCTGACGTCTTATTGAGTTTCAATAAAGAACTGGGAACTGATTTTGTTGTAACCGCCAACGCTGGTGGCAACCAAATGCGCCAGAGCAGCCGCTTCAACGAAACCGTTGCGGGGCAATTAAATATTCCCGGTATTTACAACCTTACCAACAGCCGTATTGCATTAGAAACTGCACAACGTAATGTAGCCAAGCGTATCAACAGTTTTTACGGTTCAGCCGGTGTGGCATACCAAAATAAAATCTTCCTCGATTTTACTGGTCGCAACGACTGGAGTAGTGCCCTCACTTTGCCCGAAGATTTGAAATCATTTGGCAACGAAGACAATTCTTATTTCTATTCATCAGTTGCCCTGAGTGCCATTATCAGCGATATGGTGAAGCTACCAAAGACCATCAGCTTTGCAAAAGTTCGGGGTAGCTTTGCACAGGTGGGTAACGATACAGATCCTTTCACTTTCACACAATCGTTTAACCCCAGCACTCCTTATGGTTCATCACAAGTGTATGGCGAAACCGATCGCCTCACCAACCTGAACCTGAAGCCTGAAATTAGTTCGGCTTGGGAATTGGGTGCTGATGTTCGTTTTCTCAACAACCGTATTGGTGTTGATGTAACATTTTACACCAGTACCACTAAAAACCAGATTCTCAATATTCCATTGTCGCTTACCAGCGGTTACAACAGCCGCAGCATCAATGCCGGTAAAATCAAAAACTGGGGATGGGAAGCCATGTTGAATTTCCAAACCATCAAGAAAAAAGATTTCACCTGGACTACCGACATCAATTTCAGCGCCAACAGAAGCGAAGTAATTGAATTACGTGATGGCCTCACCAACTTTGTAATGGCCAGTCGTAGCGTAAGCGTAGAGGCCCGTGTAGGCGAACGCATGGGTGATTTGTACGGCATTGGTTTTGCCCGTGTACAAAACAGCGATAAAAATGCTCCTTATTACGATGCCAGTGGTCAGTACGTTGGTCAAATGGTGTTCGATGCCAACGGCCGTCCGGTAAGAACCACCAACCGCATTAAGCTCGGCAACTACAATCCTGATTGGCTGATGGGCATCAGCAACAGCTTTAATTACAAAGGTGTACGTCTCAGCTTCCTCTTCGACATCCGCAGTGGTGGCGAAATCTACAGCCACACACAAACCGTAGGTCGTGAAGGCGGTATCATCATCGAATCACTCGAAGGCCGTGCCGATGGATATGATTTAAGCAAGCCAGGCAATGGTGTAGTTGGCCAGGGTGTGGTATTTGTAAATGGTGTGCCTTCTCCAAATACCAAAAAAGTGAGTGCCCGTGAATGGCACACTGCCTGGACTGGCGGTCGTGGTATTGCTGAAGGTGTGATGTACGACGCCTCATTCGTAAAGCTCCGTGAGCTACAAATTGGTTACAACATTCCCGATAGAGTGTGGGGCAAGTTGCCATTCCGTGGTGTTGCCGTTTCACTGGTAGGCCGCAACCTGTTTGTGTGGGACAATGTACCTCACGTAGATCCTGAAAACATGAGCTACTCCGGTGGTACTGCATTGCCTGGTATAGAATACATGGCCATTCCTTCGGCCCGAAGCTATGGTTTCAACCTGAGCCTGAAACTTTAATCGCTTTGCCACGCAAGCAGATTGATGAAGACTTTTATTTCTAACAAGAAGATCAACCCAACGAATATGAAACTTGTACAAATGATGACTGCAGTAGCCTTGGTAGCGGCCACGCTTACCGGTTGCGATAAAGATTTCCGTAGCATCAATACCGATACCAACGTGCCTACACAAGTAACGCCAGACTTGCTGTTGAGTGGCGTTATCCGCAACATCATGAACCAACAGGTGAGTGATGCATGGGGCATTGGCAATATTGTGGTGCAATACCATGCTAAAATTCAGTTTGTAAACGAAGACCGCTATCTCTGGAACGAGCAAAACGGTGTTTGGAACAGTGTGTATGGCAACTACCGCAACCTGCAAAATATTTTGACACAGGTGAGTGGCGATAATAAAAATGCCTACCACGGTGTTGCATTGATTTTGAAATCGTGGATGTTTAGTCTGGTGGCCGATGCCTATGGCGATGCTCCTTACAGCGAAGCCGGCAAAGCCAAAACAGACGGTTTGTATCAACCAAAGTATGATAAGCAGGAAGATATTTACACCGGCATTTTGGCTGACCTGAAAAAGGCCAACGAAATACTGGCTGCCAGCACCAATACCATCTCTGGCGATTTGCTGTATGGAGGTGGTGCATCTGCCAATTTGAAATGGCGGAAACTCGCCAACTCACTGCGTTTGCGTTTGCTGATGCGGTTGTCGAAAAAGAAAAACGTGAATGCAGATATGCAGGCGATTCTCAACGATGCCAACACGTATCCTGTATTTATGAGCAATGCTGATAATGCAGAAATGAAGTACCTGGCCGCAGCACCCAACCAATGGCCGCTGTACGGCACCCGTGTGGGTAGCTTCGATGAGTTTCGGGTGAGCAAAACATTGGCCGATCGTTTGTCTTCAATGGCCGATCCACGTTTGGCGGTGTTTGGTCGTCCTTCACAAAAATCAGTAGCGGCTGGCACGCCGGTGATTGAAGGTATTCCCAATGGCTTGGGCGATGTTCAAGCATTGAACTACAATGGTGGCCCCCAAGGAGTATCTCGTGTAGGTTACACATTTGCTTGTCTGGTGTGCAACGATAACGGACAGGCTGTGCCCGATCCTGCAGCGGCACGTGCCGTACTCATGAGCTATGCTGAGTTGCAATTTATTTTGGCAGAAGCAAGAGAGAAAGGCATGATTACAAATGGTGATGCTGCTACTTTTTATCGCAATGGTATCGATGCCAACATGGCTTACTGGAAGTCGTTGGTGCCAGTGCAGTACAACATCAACCTTGATGTGCCTGCCAGCTACTACACGCAAACTACAGTAGCGTACACCGGCACCAGTACAGAAAAACTCGATAAAATCTATTTGCAAAAATGGGTGGCCTTGTACTTCACCGGTTTGGAAGGATGGCACGATTGGAAGCGTACCGGGAAACCTGAAATTGTACCCGGCGCCAACAACCTGAACAATAACAAAGTGCCTGTGCGTTTCATTTATCCGCAAAGTGAGCAATCACTCAATGGCACTTTCCGTGCCGAAGCGGTAACTCGTCAGGGTGCTGATGATATCAACACCCGCACCTGGATTGCCCAATAATTATCACACAAGTTTTGCAGCCTGCGTCGCTTTTGATGCAGGCTGTTTTTTTCTTTCCTAAATTTCGCCATGTTTAGAATTCTTGCCTCTGTTGTATTGCTTGCTGTGTATGCGCAGGCAGCTGCACAATCCAATCCGTTCATCTTGTCGGTGCCCGGTGTAAACCAATATGCCAAAATTGATACAGCCGGCTTTTCTGTGTTGCCCAGTGGCCGCTATGTAACGCCCGTGGGTCAAACCATTCGCATTACGCATGATCCGTTTGGTATGGCTGTTTCGCCCGATGGCAAAACAGTCATCACATTGCACAATGGTGTGTTCAGCATCATTGATGTTGCATCGATGCAAGCCACCCGTGTGCCCGATTATGCTGGTAAGATTCCATCGCCGTTGAGCAATGGTTCTTTTTTGGGAGTAGCATTTCATCCCACACAAAGCCTCGTGTATTTAAGTGGTGGCGATAACGGCGCTGTCATTGTGTACGATTACAAACGCCTGCAAAAAGTAGATTCCATTTCGCTGAACGGCGTGTTTGCAGGACAAACATTCGACGACAGCTTTACCAGCGATTTGATTTTTAATACAGCCAACAACGAGCTGCTGGTGTTGGATCGAGGCAATTTTCGTTTGGTGCGAATTAATTTGGCCAACAAGAAAATCACGGCTTCAATTGAAACCGGCCGACAGCCTTTTGGTCTGGCCATTTCGCCAGATAAAAAAACAGTGTTGGTAGCCAATGTGGGCATGTATAGTTATCCGTTGGTAAAAGGTGCTACACCTGAAAATGCCAATGAGAAAATGATTGACTATCATCCTTACGGCAACAACACAAAAGCTTCAAAAGAAGGCACCATCATTGATGGAAAAGAAATTCCAGGCGTAGGCGATCCCAATGCGCCGGAAGCCATGAGTGTGTACAGCATTAACCTGGCTACTAATAAAGTAACACATCGCTTAAAGACCGGCCACCTGATTGGTGAACTGGTGGAAGATGCGGAAGTGATTGGCGGTGTCAGTCCCAACTCAATTGTGATGGGCAAGCAATATGCGTATGTAACCAATGCTACCAACGACAACATTTCGGTGATTGATTACCGCAAGGGAAAAATCGTTGACCATATCGATATTAAAGTAGACCCGCTGTTGGATAAATACCGCGGTTTGTTGCCCTTCGGTATTACTATGAGTGCTGATGAAAAAACATTGTATGTAGCACTGTTGGGTTTTAATGCTGTTGCAGTGATAGACATTGCCAGCAAAACCACCAAGGGCTTGCTGCCCACTGGTTGGGGACCGACAAGAGTGCTGCTAAGCAAAGAGCAGCAATACCTGTACGTGATTTCTTGCCGTGGTTATGGTGCGGGACCTAACGGTGGTAAAAACTTTGTAGCACCGCCACAGGGTACTTTTGTGGGCGATATTCAATTGGCTACTTTTCAAAAAATTGCTATGCCCGATGCAGCGCAATTGAAGGCTTACACTACAAAAGCCATTCAGAATACGTATCAGAAAATTCCGGTAAGTCAGGTGGCGAATACACCGCTGCCTGCATTGCCGGGTTTGGGTGCAACGCCTATCAAGCACATTGTTTTCATCAGTAAAGAAAACCGTACCTACGATGAAGTGTTTGGCCAAATGAGCAGGGCAAAAGGTGATGCTACACTGGCCCGGTTTGGTACAGGTGTCAACATTATAACCAAAACAGATTCGTTGTACAATGTAGACGTAATGCCCAATCACAAACGCATTGGCAGCCAGTTTGCATTCAGCGACAATTTTTATTGCGATAGCGATGCCTCCATTCATGGGCATCATTGGATGGTGGGCGTTATTCCCAACGAATGGGTGGAAGCCAACTCGAGTGTGAGCAAAACGGCAAAGCTGTTTTCGAATGCACCGGGCCGTCGTTTTCCGGGTAGTACCGGAAGTATTGATCCCGAAGATTATGCCGAAATTGGCGGCTTGTGGGAAGCATTGGAACGCAAAGGCATTTCGTTTTACAACTTTGGTCAGGCCAATGAAACAGCCCATGTACGGGAAGAGTGGAATGACACTGCCACTGGTGCTGCACACTTGGTAATGGTGCCCATGCAAAACGCCTTGTGGACCAGAACCTCTCACAACTTTGCCGGCTACAACACCAACATTCCCGATCAGTTTCGGATGAAACAATTTGAACAAGAGTTTACCAAAAAATGGTTGAACGGAAAGGATAGTTTGCCTCAATTGCTTACGGTGATGTTGCCCAACGATCATGGTGCCAGACCAAGGCCCGAAGACGGCTATCCATTTACACATTCTTACATGGCCGACAATGATTTGGCTCTAGGTAGAATGCTGCATTTTTTGAGCAGAACTCCATATTGGAAAAACATGCTGGTGATTGTAACGGAAGATGATCCGCAGGGAGGTGTAGACCATGTGGATGGTCACCGCAGTATCCTCATGATGGCGGGTCCTTATGTCAAGAAAAACCATGTGTCGCATACGCATGCCAACTTCGGTACCATTCTTAAAACCATGTACAATATTTTGGGCGTGCCGTATGTAAATCAGTATGATGTTACGGCCAGTTTGCTCAGCGATTTCTTTACCAACATACCCGATTTTTCACCTTATGATTTGGTATTGCCCGACAAGCGGGTGTTCGATTGGGACAAGGCCATGGAGAAATACAAGCAACCCATCGACTGGCGTAAAATTCAGCAAGGACCCAAGATGGATGATGCCGGTGAACAACGGGTGGAGCATTATAAAACAGGTGGTCAATAATTTTTCGGGAAACATACAATTGCTGTGATATGAAACATTTACTCTTTGCTGCATTGCTGTTGGGCATACTGCCGGGTACTACCGGAGTAGCGCAGGCACAAACAAAAAAAGTAACCTTGCCCAATGGCTGGTCACTCACGCCTGCAGGTAAGCAACTCCCACTCGGCGATTTGCCGTTGAACGTGGTGGTTTCGCCCGACAAGAAATTACTGGCCGTTACCAACAACGGACAAAGTGTGCAATCCATTCAGCTCGTAGATGCGGTGAATGATAAAGTATTGCACAGCGTAGAAATTCCAAAGAGTTGGTATGGTTTACACTTTAGTGCCGATGGCAAAAAGTTGTATGCATCGGGTGGTAACGATAACCGCATTGTGCAGTACAATATTGTAAACAAGCAACTGCAGTTGACTGATAGTTTTTTGCTAGGTAAAAAATGGCCCAACAAAATTTCACCTGCTGGTTTCGATCTGGATGAAGCCAAAAACCTGATGTACGTGGTGACCAAAGAAAACGATGCCTTGTACATTATTGATTTGGCCACCAAGAAAATGGAGCAGTTTCCATTGGGTGCGAAAGCGTATACCTGTTTGCTGAGTCCCGATAGAAAGAAACTCTACATTTCATTGTGGGGGGCAGACAGGTTGTTGATTTGGGATACGCAAACCAAAACAGAAATCAGCCGCATTGCCGTGGGTGATAACCCCAATGAATTGCTGCTGACTAAAGACGGTCAGTATTTGTATGTGGCCAATGCCAATGACAATAGTGTGGCTGTTATTAAAACAGCAACGACTGCTATTGTAGAAGTGTTGAACACCGCTTTGTATCCCAATGCGCCCAATGGTTCTACTACCAATGGTATGGCATTGAATGAAACAGAAACCACTTTGTATGTAGCCAACGCCGACAACAACTGCCTGGCCGTTTTTGATGTGGAAGAAAAAGGAGAGAGCCGCAGCAAAGGGTTTATCCCAACCGGTTGGTATCCTACCAGTGTGAAAGTTGTAGGGAAGAAACTCTTCGTCAGCAATGGCAAGGGCGTTACTTCACTCGCCAATCCTTACGGGCCCAATCCTGCAGTGCGTAAGCAGGCCGTTACCTATCAGGCAGGCGATGCCAAAAAGCCACAGGAAGTGCAATACATTGGCGGCTTGTTCAAAGGTACCCTCAGTATTATTCCTGAACCCGATGCACAACAGCTGAAAGTGATGGCCAAACAGGTGTACGACAACACACCTTATACCAAACTGAAAGAATTAATGGCAGCAGGTGAACCTGGCAATCCCATTCCCATGAAAGTTGGCGATGCATCACCCATCAAGCATGTGTTTTACATCATCAAAGAAAACAGAACCTACGACCAGGTATTGGGCGATTTACCACAAGGCAATGGCGATACATCGCTGGTATTGTTTGGTAGAAAAATTACCCCTAACCAACATGCGTTGGCTGAGCAGTTTGTGTTGCTCGATAACTTTTATGTAGATGCTGAAGTAAGTGCCGATGGCCACAACTGGAGCACGGCTGCGTATGCCAATGATTACACCGAAAAAAACTGGCCCACCAGCTATGGCGGCCGTGGCGGTACCTATGATTTTGAAGGACAGAAAACCATTGCGCATCCCCGTGGTGGTTTCATTTGGGATCATTGCTTGCGGGCAGGCATCAGTTACCGCACCTATGGCGAGTTTGCCGATGATGGTCAGCCAAACATTCCAGCGTTGGTGGGCAGGGTGTGTGCCAACTTCACCAGCTGGGACGAAAGTGTGAGAGATACAACGAGATTTTATCAGTGGCGCCACGATTTCGATTCATTAGTAGCGGCCAATTCGCTGCCACAGTTGAATACACTTCGTTTCATCAATGATCACACAGAAGGATTGCGTGTAGGCCGGCCAACACCTTTTGCTCACGTTGCCGATAATGATTATGCCGTGGGTTTGTTTATTGAACATTTGAGCAAAAGCCCGGTGTGGGAAAAATCAGTGGTATTCATTTTGGAAGACGATGCGCAAAACGGTCCCGACCATGTGGATGCACACCGCTCTACCGCCTATGTGGTAGGCCCTCACGTAAAACGGAGTTATGTAGATCATACCATGTATTCTACTTCTTCTATGTTGCGTACCATCGAGCTTATTTTGGGGCTGCCACCCATGAGTCAGTACGATGCGGCTGCCATGCCCATGTGGCGTTGTTTTACACCACAAGCCAATACAACAGCATTCACTGCCATTGCACCCAATGTTGATTTGAATGAAAAGAATCAGAAAGTAAATGCATTATCCAAACTGAGTGAAACATTTGATTTTTCGAAAGAAGACATGGCGCCGGATGTGGCATTCAGCGAAGTGATTTGGAAAGCGGTGAAGGGAGAAAATAGTGTGATGCCAGCACCCCGCCGCAGTGCATTTGTATGGAGCGATGAAGAGGAAGAAGAAAAAGAAAAAGAAAAAGCCAATGTGAAGCAACCATTGCCTGCAAAGGCCTCGGGTAAAACCAAACGATAATTCATGCAGCGAACAGGATTAATGATTATAGCAGCATTGGCTGCGCAAACGAGTATTGCACAACAGAGCGTTGATGCAAAAGATTCTACATACAGCACACTGCAACAGGTGGTGGTGAGTGCTACACACAAAGCCCGTGAACGCAGCCAAACGCCCTACAGCATTGAAGTGCTGCAACAACCAGCACAACAAATGCAGCAGGCCCGTACCACTCCCGAAGCATTGGCCTACGTACAAGGTGTATTTGTGCAAAAGACCAATCATGGCGGCGGCTCACCTTTTTTACGTGGTCTCACGGGCAATCAAACACTCATCATGATTGATGGCATTCGTTTCAACAATGCCAGCTTTCGTTTTGGCCCTAATCAATATTTCAATCTGATAGATGCATTTAGCATTGATAGGATTGAAGTGCTGAAGGGAAGCGGCAGTGTGCAGTACGGTAGTGATGCTATGGGTGGCGTAATTCATGTGTTGACAAAGAAACAAGACTACACAGCAAAACCAATCTGGCACGCCAATGCCACCGGGCGTATTACCACGCAAGACATGGAATATACAGGCCGAGCTTCCGCAGCTTATAGCAGTAATCATTTTATGATGCAAGCAGGCTACACGTTTCGGCAGTTTGGCGATTTGGTAGGGGGCGATACAACGGGAGTGCAACGTCCTTCGGGTTATGACGAAAGAGATTGGGATGTAAAGATGGCAATGCAGCTCTCTGATAAAACGGAATTGATTGTGTCGAGTCAGCAGGTAGTGCAGCGGCACGTGCCATTGTACCATCGGGTGAAGTTGGAAAACTTTGCTTATTACCGCTTTTCACCACAGGTGATGCAGGTATCGTATGCGAGGCTCAACTGGAAGCCGGGTATGCGTTTGGTAAATGAAGCCAGTTTTACTGCTTTGTATAAATACAGCAAAGAAGGCCGCCAATACAACCGCAATGGCAATGCCAATTTTTATGATGAACTGGACAAAGTGAATAGTGTAGGTGCTACGGCTGAAGTATACAGCAGTTTCAACCAGTGGTGGACAGCCAACAGTGGTATAGAATGGTACAGCGATAAAGTTCGCAGCAGTAGAATACGCACTAATGGTAGCAGCGTTTTTAACGAACGGGGCTTATATCCGGATGCTGCTGTGCAGGATAATTTTTCTGCGTACAGCCTACATCATTTCCGTTGGCGAAAGTGGGTGGCAGAAGCCGGACTTCGCTACAATCATTTCATCAATAGTTTGCCCGGTGCTATTACACAATTGCCCGGTCAGCCAAAAGAAAATGCGGTGAAGTTGACGCCGGCTTCGTTGGTGGGTAATGCTTCCTTGTTGTACAATATCAACCCGAAGCATATAGTGTATGCATCTTTCAGCAATGGCTATCGTGCACCGGGTTTGGATGATATGGGCACATTGGGCCTAGTAGATTTTCGATACGAAGTGCCCGCTTACGATTTGAAGCCCGAGAAAAACAGCAACGTTGAATTCGGTTATCGCTTTGCTGGCAGGCGTTTGCAGGCATCGGCTACTTTCTTTTACATGCACATCAGTGATCTCATCAGCAGGGTACGCAGGGGAACAGATTCCATACAAGGATATCCTGTGTATATCAAAACCAACGATCAGCAGGCATTTGTACGTGGCTTTGAAATTAGTGCACAATATCAAATTACCAAACAACTACGGGCACAGAGTTATGTAGCGTATCAGTACGGGCAAAACCTCACCCGCAGCGAACCCATGCGTCGCATTCCACCCATGAATGGCTTTAGCAGTCTGCTGTATCAGGCATCCAAATGGTACGTTGCAGTGGAGCACCAATGGGCGGCTGCACAACAACGATTGGCACAGGGTGATAAAGAGGACAACCGCATTCCAAAGGGGGGCACACCCGCCTGGATGCTGTGGAATATGCATGCCGGATATCAAGCCTCATCGTTCGGTGTGAAGTTGTCGCTGCACAATATCAGCAACGAAGATTACCGTACCCATGGTAGCGGCATCAACGGTATGGGCCGGGCATTGGTGGCGGGAGTGAGTTACAATTTTTAAGGAAAACTGTGGAAAACCTGTACCAAAAAATCAGGCGGTTGGTAACATTATCTTAACATTCGCCCAGTAGTTTTAGGCCATGGCACAGTACAACGTCTTCCATCTGAAAAGTCCGCTGTCGGACGAACCAATTGAAGTAAAGCTGAACATGGCCGATCAGTACGTTCGCATTGCATCGCCGTACCACGAGCTTATTCAGCTGCGCCATCAGTTATTCAATCCTCATCTCATTACGGTGGCCAATTCTTACGGGTCACCTTTGTTTCAACTACATGCCCAGCACAAAAACAAGCAGCAGTGGACGGTGCAGCACAGCGGTGGTGAAAGCTTCAGCATTGACTTTCAGCAGGGCCAGCAGGTAGAAGCGGTACTGACCAATGAGCAATCGTTGCATTTGCAGTTTAGTGTGCTCGAAGCCGTGCAGCCAACCCCTGCCGAAATGCAAATGATTGGCGCAGCATTAGCCGCCTGCCATTTACACCATCAGTTTGCTACTTCTGCTGCCTGAGTTTTTACCGCATAGCTTCGTAGCTGCTTTCTGCTATTTTTGTTGCACATGGATGTACAAATAGCCGATAGCTGGAAACAACGCATGGAAGATGAGTTTGGCAAAACTTACTTCCACAACATTGTGCTGCACCTCAAAACGGAGCGGGCAGCAGGCAAAACCATTTATCCGCCGGGCAGCCAAATTTTCAACGCCTTTGCTTTAACGCCTTTCGATAAAGTCAAGGTGGTCATCATTGGGCAAGACCCCTACCACGGGCCACGGCAGGCGATGGGCCTCTCCTTTAGTGTGCCAAGGGGAGTAACAGCCCCGCCATCGCTGGGTAATATTTTCAAAGAACTGCGTCAGGATATTGGCATGGATATTCCTGCGCATGGCGACCTTACTACGTGGGCTAGCCAAGGTGTATTGTTGCTCAATGCGGCATTGACGGTGCGGGCCAATGAGCCCAACAGCCATGCACAAATTGGCTGGCATGAATTTACGAATGCTGTCATTAGAAAATTGTCGGACGAACGTACCGGTTTGGTATTTATGCTCTGGGGAAAATTTGCGCAAGACAAACAGGTATTGATAGATGGCACCAAACATCAGGTGTTGAAGGCGGCGCATCCCAGCCCGTTTAGTGCCGATAAAGGCTTCTTTGGTTGCAGGCATTTCAGCAAGGCCAATGAATACCTCATGAAACAAGGGTTGGACCCCATCGATTGGAAATTGCCGGAATAATATTGTGTAGTATGATGAAGAAAATATTTGCCCGGATATGGGCTTTGTGGGGGCTCGTTATTTTCATTGCCACGCTGCTCATATTTGTGTGGCCCATTGCGTTGTCTTTTTTTATTAAAGATCCCAGAGGGTTTATGGTGTTCAAAAACACGTCTAAGTTTTGGATGACCATTTACCTGTATGCCATTGGTTGCCCCATGCGCATTAAAGGCAAGCAGCATTACGACAGCAGCAAGCAATATGTGGTAACGGCCAACCATTCTTCTTTTTTAGATGTGCCGTTGCTGACGCCTTTCTTTCCCGGTCCCAATAAAACCATCGCCAAAAAATCCATGTCTCGCATACCGCTTTTTGGTTGGGTGTACACCCGTGGTTCGGTATTGGTAGACCGTAAAAGTGATGCCAGCCGCAAGCGCAGTTTTGACGACATGCGCAAAGTACTGCAACAAGAAAAACTGAACATGGCCGTGTACCCTGAGGGAACCCGCAACCGTACCGGGCAACCGCTCAAATCCTTTTACGACGGGGCTTTCAAGCTGGCGGTAGAAACGCAGAAAGACATTATTCCAGTCATCATTCGCAATACAGCAAAGGCTTTGCCGCCCAGTCAGTTTTTTTATTTGCTGCCCGTACCTTTAGAAATGGAATTGTTACCTGCCATACCTGTTGCGGGTAAAACAGCCGATGAAGTAAAGGCTGAAGTGTACGATGTAATGTGGAATGCGATAGCCGCCCATGCTTAGTTGTAAAAGAAGCGGGTACGATTCACTTTCAAATCTCGCAGTATAGCCGACTTTGGATTGATGCTGATGTTGAATGACCGGTACAAACCCACCGGAACTATGTTGATGGATAGTTGCCAGCAGTGCAACTCACGACTTAAAAACATGGTGAGGTTTTGCAACTTGCGGGTGGTTAAATCATAAAACATACTGCCACCCATTTTCCACTTTGGTGTCAGGTTAAAGTCGCCGTTCAGGTTTACACTCTGAAAAGTACTGGTGGTAAAACCACTATAATCGGGTTTGCGCTGCTGCGTAAAGCTAAGTGCGTAAGCCACGGTGAGGCTCCAGGGTACGTTGAAATCGGCAAACTCTGCAGGGTTGCTCCGAATGTATTCCTGCTGTCGCAATTGCTCATCCGGCGTAATGTAATCATCGTTGGTTTCCTTTGCTCCTTCTTTGTTGGCATCTTCTTTTTTCTTGCTCTGAAAAGAAGCACCGATGGATAAGCTTCCGGAGGTAAACCTGCCCAGTGCAAATTTTTCGGCATTCCACATATACTTGTTGATGCGTCGGCCAATGCTGTCTGTTTGATAAGGGTCAACACTGGTAGAACCGGTGATGTTTATTTTTTCAAACAAGGTAGTACTCATTAAAATACTGAAGGGAGAAAGCTGCAAACTATCTGCCATAAAGTTGTACGCCGAGTTGATGGAGAGGTTATCGAGCAGCCTGATTTTTTTGGTAGCACCTGCGGAGGTGTCTTTTTTATCCCGCACTTTCATCTCCAGGTTGTTTTGCACACCAAAGCTCAGGCCTCCAAATTTGCCTTCGCCAAAAGCATTGAACACAGAGCCGCGGTAAAGGCTAAACCTGTCGGTGTTTTTGTTCGAATCTATTTGAACCGTGTAGTGGTCTTTGCGGGCAAAGTCGGGCTTGTAGTTGGCACTAATAGATGGGCGTATCACATGCCGGATGGCTTGTATGCGTTTTTCTTTACCAAAATTTACTGTACCAAAAATGGCTGTTTGTGCACCCATACCAAAGCTCATTTCCCGGGATGCATAAAAGCCCTTGGTTACGGTGGTATCTACTTTTTTGCCGCTTTCGTTCCAGCTTAAAAGTACTTGCTGTCCGTACCATCTTTCGCTAAATGTAACGGATGGCGATACGGTGATGGGGCCAAGTGCAGGCAGTGCCAAACTAATGGGAATTTGATGCTGTGCGCCCCATTGCATGGTGTCAATAATTTCACGTAGGTTGTATTTCAGATAGGGGCTATCACTATCGAAAAAAGAAAACTGGTTGAGCACCTGACCACTGTAGCCAATGCCCAGTTTTTCGTACCACTTGGCGGTGCCCACACTTTCTTTTTGCTGCAAAGGATAAAAAGTGTTCACCGTCATGTTGAGGTTGGGCAGGCTAACGTTGTATTGGCCAGTCTGGTTGTTTTGGCTGTGGTTGCCCGTTACACTCATGTTGTATTTACCATCGCCCCAGGTTTTGGAGTATTGAATACTCGATGCAATCTGGTTGGTAAAGTTGAGTTGGTTATTATTGGGTATAAACCGGTTGTATTGGGTGCTGCCAAAGTTTACGTTGGCACTAAAGTTGGTACCCGGCCTGGCTTTACTATCCATGCTGTGGTTCCACGAAAAGTTGAACGTTTTTGTATTGACGTAGTCCGGATCGCCTTTGAAATTGATGCGGGTGTTTTGAAAATTAAACCGCACCCCGCCGTTGTATTTGTAGCGAACTCTGTAAGTGGGGCTCATGTTGATGGCATAGCCGCCGTAACTGTAAATGTTTGTACGAACGGTCATGTCAAAGTTGTCGTTCAGCACTTTGTAATAACCCAGCCCTTCGAGGCCGAGGCCAAAACTTTCGGTAGCGGTAAACTGTGGTGCCAGCAAACCTGAGTGCCTGCCCTGGCTGAGTGGATAAATACCAAATGGCAAACCAATGGGCATGGGGATGCCTTCAAACTCTGGGTAGGCAAGGCCACTGTAGGCCCACTTGTTGTTTACCAACTTCATTTTACGGGCCTTAAAGGCAAAGTGTGGCGTATCGAGGTTGCAGGTGGTAAACCGCCCCATGGAGGCATAAAAAGATTGGGCATCAATTTTTTTAATGCGGTCGGCAAACACAAACATTTCACCCTGCTTGGTATATGTGCTTTTGGTAAGGCCCCGTTGTGTTTTAAAGTTGTAAAACATCGAATCACTTTCCGATTCCATGTCGCCATCTTTCAGCACCGGCCGGTCGAGTACTTTGCCTGCAGTATCTTTTACAAAATAAGCTTTGGCCGTGCTGTTGCCATTGTCTATTTCTATGCGGCCTGCTTTCAGGTCGAGGGTGTTGTACGTTGTATGTGCCTTGCCGTATAAAAAAAACTTGCGGCCAGGAATATCGAGCACACCACTGTCGGCCGCTTCGTAGCTCACGGGCCCATCGAGGCTATCGGCCGATACCGGCAACGAAAAGGTATCAATTTTGGTAATGAGGCTGTCTTTTGTCTTGGTGGTAACCGTGGGTTTGCCGGGAATGCGTTTCGTAGTATCGGCAGTGGTTGTTTTTGTTAAACTATCGGTAACTCTCCCGTTGCTAGATGCCTGACCAAAACTGTAACACGTTATAAACAAAAGTGGAAAAAACCATAGAAAGCAACGGAGTACATTTGCGGTATTTTCACGACTGGTGGCTTTCATAAATAATGGGTTAGCGAAAGTAAGATTTAAGATGAACGCCCCTGTGAAGAATTGTCTAAAGTGTAAAAAGGATATAATGCTGCGAATAACATGGGTTTTGGCTGGGTTGCTGTGTGCTGTGGTAGGTTTTGCCAGTGGAAAAGATGGGCAAACACCCAACCAAAAGCCGCCATTAAAAACGGTGATTATTGATGCCGGCCACGGCGGGCACGATGGTGGCGCCAGAGGCAGCCTCTCAAGAGAGGCCTTGCTGGCATTGGAAATAAGCCTGCAGGTGCGGGAAATAATGAAGCAGGAAATTCCTGATTTGAATGTACTGATGACCCGTGAAGAAGACCGCCTGCCGGGCAACCAGACGTCTATACCTGCGGCACTCCGCTGGCGGGCCGATTATGCCAACAAGAGTGGCGGCGACCTGTTTATTTCCATTCACCTCAATGCCACTTTGGCCAACCAGAAATATGGCCGCAAGCAGGTGGGTACTAAGGAAGAAACCTACTACGTATATAGTGGCAAGGGTAAAAAACGTAAGAAAATAGCCAAGAAAAGAACCGTGCCCGTGTATGAAAAATACAAACTACCCGCCACGGTCAGCGGTACACAAACCTACATTTTGGCCCGCGACTGGTACAACCTCAAGCTCAAAAGCGTAGGCAATAAATCAGAAATCTATGACATGGGCGAAAACGATTCGCTGGATACAGAAATGATGCAGATGGATCCGGTGGAAGCCCGTATTCGTGCTGCACAGTATACCAAATATTTCTTTCAGAAAAGCATGACACTGGCCTCGTTGGTAGAAGAAGAATTTGCTGCCACTGGCCGCCGTAGTTGGGGCGTTATGCAACGCGACTGGGATGGCATTTGGGTACTGCAAGCCACGCAAATGCCGTCAATTTTGGTAGAAACCGGATTTATAGATAACCCCGATGAAGAAGCCTATCTCGCCAGTTTGGATGGCCAGAAAGAAGTGGCCAGGGCTATCGTAAATGCGGTTAAAAAATACAAGGCCATGTTGGAAAGCGTAGGTCAGCCTGCTGCCAGCGGTATACCCGGCGGCACTGGTACGGGCAACTAAGCCTCCATACTCGTTAAAAAAGGATGCAGGTTTTTAGCCTTGCATCCTTTTTTTATGTGGTTCACAGTGGTTTGTGTTTATTTTGCCGTATGGCATTCAAAGTATCGAACGAAACCAAGGTAGGAGCTCTCACAGCCATTACCATTACTTTATTCATTCTCGGCTTCAACTTTTTGAAGGGTAGAAACCCTTTGAAAAAGGCTACATACTTCTACGCAAAGTTTGAATCGACAGACGGTTTGCAGGCATCCAACCCGGTTGTGATTAAAGGGTTGAATGTGGGCAATGTGTATGAAATAGTGCCCGCCGACCGCGACCTGAATGCGGTGCTCATCACCATTCGGTTAACCGAAGACATACAAGTGCCCGCCAATTCTGTGGCGCATATCAAAAGCAACCCGTTGGGTACGCCTTCTATCGAAATTGTAAAAGGCGATGCCAAAACTTACTTAGTGCCCGGCGATACTTTGCTGAGCGAAAGCACCCCCGGTTTCTTCGGCAGTATTTTCGATAAGCTCGGCCCCACGCAGGCTGCACTGGATAAACTGCTGACCTCGCTGGATTCAGTGGCCAGCAAAATCAACAAAACAATGACGCCCGGCACTCAGGCCAATATTCAGGATGTGGTGGCTAACCTGAGTCAGGCAACGGCGCAGCTGAATACCACTATTGCTTCGGTAAATGCCATGCTGGATGCACAAAACGGTTCCATTGCCAAAACGGCCAACAACCTCGAACAGGTATCTGGTACTCTCGCTGCCAACAAAGAAAAAATCAACAGCATTGTAGGCAATCTGGAAACGACCTCGCAAAAGCTGAGCCAGCTGAACCTGCAGCAAACCCTCGACCAACTGGCAGGTACCATGGAAAGCCTGAAAGCCACGCTGGCCAAACTTAACAGTCAGGACAATTCAGTAGGTTCATTGCTCAACGACAAGAAATTGTACAACAACCTCAACTCTACTGTTAATAGCCTCAACCTGCTGATGCAAGATTTACGCCTGCATCCCAAACGCTACGTGAATGTGAGTGTGTTTGGTAAAAAAGACAAATCCGAACCCCTGATGAAACCCATGCAGGAAGATTCGGTAACGCAGGAACAACGCCGTAACTAACATACAATTATGCTCAGGGTCGGCATTACAGGAGGCATTGGTTCGGGCAAATCTGTTGTGGCCCGCATTTTTGAAACACTGGGCATACCCGTGTACTATTCCGATGCCGAAGCCAAGCAGTTAATGAATACCGATGCTACGCTTCGTGCCAACATCATTGCTGCTTTTGGTCCTGAAGCCTACAATGAAGCGGGACTCAACCGCAGCTGGTTGGCAGCGCAGGCTTTTCAGCAACCTGAGAAAACGCAATTGCTTAATAGCATTGTTCATCCTGCAGTTATAGCACACGGTACGCTTTGGCTGCAGCAGCAACAAACAGCTTATGCCATTAAAGAAGCCGCTTTGTTTTTTGAAAGCGGCTCTGCTACCGATATCGATTTTATGATTGGCGTGTATGCCCCGCAGGCCTTGCGCATACAGCGGGTAATGCAGCGGGATGGCCTCGGCCGACAGGAAGTGCTCACCCGCATGAGCCGGCAAATAGACGAGACCGTGAAAATGAAACTCTGCGATGCAGTGATTACCAACAACGAACAGGAAATGCTGATACCGCAAGTGCTGCAGTTGCATGAGCAGCTGTTAGCCATGGCTGAGAAATGAGCGATAAGTATACTCAGAATAGCAAGTTGAATTTTCAATTTGCTCGGCTCAATTTATAGACGAGCTAACTAACCTGCTTGCATTTCCACTGGGGGAGGCGTTGGCTGGGCAATCCCGATAGCTATCGGGAAGCCGGAGGCATGGGGTTTGCCTTGATCCCGATAGCTATCGGGATTCTTTGGTTACTTTCTTTTTTTCAAGAAAAAGAAAGTAACAATGCAACTACATGAATCCGCTAAATAAACGCTAGTCTTTTGCAGAAGCAGATTACAAGCTATAGTTGTTTAATTCTGTTTTCTGGTAAAATACCTCGCCGTTTCTACTGCGGCCATGCACAGCAACCACTGTGCTACGCCATAGGTAAGCATTATAAGCAAGCCAGCCTGTGGTACAGCGGCAGCAAATTTGTTGTAGGCCAAAATAGAATCAGAAGCCACAAACAAAGCCGCACCAGCGCCAAACTTTACCGCCACTTTACCGGGCAATTGTCCACGCAAAGCCAGTGCCAGCAGGAGCATGCTGGTAATAACCGCAGTGTACAACAACACTGGAATAAACATGTCGCCCAAGAAAGGTTTGAGCCGCACAAACAGCGACACCGCATAGAGTAGCACGGCAATCAGCACCCAGAAATAGGCTTTGGCCCACTGGCCAAAAGAAATAGTACGCAGCTTGTTGAAGTAAACGATGTAGAAAATATGCGCCAATAAAAAACTGCCCAATCCGGCCATAAAAAACAAAGGTTGTTCACCCTTCATGAGCAGCACATCGCCCAGCCAGGAGAGAAATAAACCTGCTGCCATCCATTTAGCCGGCGCATGATAACGAACTGCTTCGGATTGCAACAGCAACATCATTAAAACAGGCATGAGCAATGGCTTGCAAATAAGATGCAGCCATTCATTGGGCAAGGCATTGCCCAAAATATCGCCCAGCAAAAGGGCGAAAAAAACGATGCTCAGGATACCAGTTTTGCTACGCATGCCGATGTCAATTTTGCGTAAGCATTTACTGCGCTGGTAGCAACCTCACAGGGCGTTTGAAATACCGGCGCAACGAATCGCGGAGTTGTGCTGTGTCTTTTACCGCACTGCTCGACAAAGTATAAAAGGTAAACCGAACGGAGTCGGTTGTTTCGAGATACACGGGTGTTTTCAGCTGTTGCTTCAGCGTATCAAACTGATTGAGCACAATGGCTTTTTTCACATTGCTTGTTTCCCTGAAAATCACTTTCCAGTTGCGCAGCTGCAGGCTGTCTGGCAGGGCAGGGGCTGGCTGTGTGGTGGCAGCAGAATCTACCTGCTGGGTAACAAGTGTATCGGTATTTACAGGGCTCAAACTCTCGGTGCTGGCAGTTTCCGGAGTGGCTACAAATGCTTTGTACATCCACCAGCCCACAACTACCAGTAATACCAACAAAACAATAGCGAGAATGCCCTTTGTTTGCGGCGACATGCGGTTGCGTTTTTCTTCATCGTAAGCAGCGCCGGGGCCATGGTGTGCCGGGTCTTCTACGTGGCGTTCTTTTAGTTTGCCCATGGCTTCTTCAGCTTTAATGGCCAAAAAATAACCGGGTGTCAGACTCAAAACGCCGTCTTTATTTTTTGCCAAAGCCCCCAAGCCTTTTATTTCAAAGGGGTTGCCAATGTTGAGAAACTGTACTGCCATGCTCAGGTAAGCCTCAATATCATTTTCGGCAAGGCTGGCTATTTTGCCCCGTTGGGTGGCATAAAAACGGATAAAATCAGGAGAGGTAGCCGCAGTTTTTAGATGCTTAAACTCAATGCCTGTAATGGGAACTGACTTGTTTTTCTGTATGTATTCTGCATCGGGTACTGCATCCAGCAGCCGGATTTGGCCAATGCCTTGCAGCGAAATTTCACCATGCTGGTACACAAAAAGGGTAATCAGTTGTTCTACGGTCACGTTGCTATTTTTTATTGATTGCGAATGTAAGCATTTGCCAAACGCTTGGGGTATCTAAAGCAGTGGCAGGCAGGGCTAAATCATTTCTTAAAATTGGATGTTTTTTTACAGCCCGTGCAGCAGTTTGTGGGCAGGCATTGCCAAACCACTACTTTTGCCCCCGACATGCTCACCGACAAAGAAAAAATGTTCCTGGATTACTGGGCCAAAAACAGGGATCGCCAAAAAAAGCTCTTCTATCAGCTTGCCGTTGGCTTGCCTTTTGGTTTATTGCTGGGTGCCATTATTATGGCTAACTTTTTTTCGGGTTGGTACAAGCGGGCCGATATGATTGCCAACAGCCAGTTTAATCCCTGGGTGTTGTACATCGCAGTGCTTTTAATCGCTGTTTTTTTTGCTGTGTTTTCCAAAAAATTTCAATGGGATCAGCAGGAGCAGCGATACAAAGAACTGCTGCACAAACAACAAAAAAACGAAAACAAGAATCAGGAAACGCATGAAAACGATGTTCAGGAAAACGCTTAACGCATTTGCCTTTGTGGCCATGGCTGCTCTATTGCTGGCAGGTTGTACCAAGTCTTCTACTACTGGCTGCCAGGTGCAGGATCCTTCAAAAGAGGAAGCTGCTATTCAGGCTTTCATTTCAGCAAAAGGCATTACAGCTACCAAGCATAGTCGTGGTTTGTACTATCAAATTATCAACCCCGGTAGTACTGGCAGGCCTACCAACACCAGTGTCATTTATTGTACCTACAAAGGCACTTTACTAGACGATAAAGTGTTTGATCAGCAAACCAATCCCGGACGCACCGGTTTTCAACTCAGCGGCCTTATTGAGGCATGGAAAATAGCGTTGCCTTTAATTGGTAAAGGTGGCACCATTAAAATGGTATTGCCCAGTGCCCTTGGCTATGGTTGCAAAGCCAGTGGCGATATTCCCGCCAACTCGCCATTGTATTTCGAAATGACCTTGGTTGATTTCTTCAACTAATCATTTATTTCTACTGATAAAATATGGCATGCTGCGGCGTGCCATATTTTTTTACAGACATTTGAGCCATCAAGAAAATTGTTGCTATGCCACACGAAGCCATTTCGGTATTTGATATGTTTAAGATAGGCGTTGGCCCAAGTAGCAGCCATACCCTTGGCCCATGGCGGGCCGCACAGCGGGTGGTGCAGGGGCTGATGCAACGCAACCAGCTTGCATTTGTGCAGAACGTACAAGTATTACTGTATGGTTCACTGGCCAAAACAGGAAAGGGCCATGGTACCGATGTGGCTATTTTGCTGGGCCTGTGTAACGAAGACCCAGAAACCATTGACGTAAACAGTATTAATCCTAAAGTTGAACACATCAAACAGTCGGGAAAATTACTACTCGGTGGTCAGCAGGAAATTGATTTTTTGTATGCCGATGATTTGCTTTTTCTGGCCAATGAATTTTTACCCTTTCACCCCAATGCAGTTACATTTTTGTACAGCCTGAGTACAGGCGAACAATACAGCGAAACCTGGTACAGCATTGGCGGCGGTTTTGTAGTGCAGGAAGGCGAAACTGCCGGCACAAATGCAACAAACGTGGTATTGCCATTTCCTATCAATACAGCTGAGGAACTACGCCACTGGTGCATGAAAACCGGTATGCCTGTGTGGGAAGTAGTACAAGAAAATGAAAGCACCTGGCGCAGCGAAGCGGATACCCGAAAAGGTGTGTTGCGCATTTGGCACACCATGCGTGACTGTGTGTACCGCGGTTGTCACACTGCCGGGTATTTACCCGGTGGGCTGCAGGTAAAACGCCGTGCTGCCGACCTCAATAAAAAGCTGTTGGCGCAGCAATCGTACTCCAATTTTGTCAGCTGGCTACTGGCCATCAGGGCTGGTGGCGATCATTTTAAATACACGCTGGATTGGGTGAGTTGTTTTGCCCTCGCAGTAAATGAAGAAAACGCAGCGTTTGGCCGTGTGGTAACCGCACCAACAAACGGCGCTGCTGGTGTAATACCCGCTGTGCTCATGTACTATATTGCTTTTTGCAACGGCAAAGAAAGCAGTGCAGATTTGGAAGATAAGATTTACCGTTTCTTGCTGACTGCTTCCGAAATTGGCAGCATCTTCAAAAAAGGCGCTACTATTTCGGCTGCCATGGGTGGCTGCCAGGCAGAAATTGGGGTGAGTAGTGCCATGGCTGCAGCGGCCCTCACGGAAGCGTTGGGCGGCTCGCAAAAACAAACACTGATGGCTGCTGAAATTGCGATGGAACATCACCTCGGCCTTACTTGCGACCCCATTGGTGGATTGGTGCAAGTGCCTTGCATTGAACGCAATACCATGGGTGCTATTAAAGCGATAACGGCTTGCCAACTGGCGTTACAAAGTACTCCCGACTTTGGAATTGTAAGCTTGGATAAAGTGATAAAAACCATGTGGGAAACGGCCTTGGATATGAACAGTAAATACAAGGAAACCGCAGACGGTGGTTTGGCCATTCATATTCCCATTAGCCTGGCCGATTGCTAGTACACAAAGTTTTTGATAAGTTTTTTTTGCTCGGCATTGCAGTTGCTGGCAAAAATGGCTGCCACATTTTTCTCACTGCGAAGCTCTTCAAAAAACACATCGAGATACTGGCTGGTCATTTTTTTAAAACTGCCATCTACGCCTTCGGCATTGGCAAAAATGGCACGTATGGCAACTTCTTTTTCCAGAAAGCGTTTGGCCACTTTCATAAACACGGGCCACTCGGGATGACAAACACCACGATACAGCCTGTCTTGAACAGATTGTATGGGCAGCTCTGGTGAGGGTACTGCATAAGGTGCATCCACCAAGCCGCTTTGGTCAAAATCAAAAGGCACAACAATGGGCCGTTCGGCAGGCTTACCAATCAATAAAATATTGTGTTCAAAATCTACCGACCAATCGGTATTACCAATCATGTACTGAAACAATACCATGGTAAAGTAACTCTCTGCCTGTGTGCTAATGGCGGTCAGTTTAGCATCTTTCATGGGCATACAGCCAACTCTTTTGGCCAATGCCTCGTCGGCTTCTATGAGAAAACCTGTTAATGGTTGTTTGTTTTTTCCGCTGAGTGCTTCGTCGTCCGGTGTAATGTGTACCAGCCTTGTTTGAAAGGCAACAGGGGCCACTATTTCATAGGCTTTGTATGCTACATATTCTCTTACTACATAGTTGCCTTGCTGGCAGGGGAGAACCAGCTTCAGCTTGTCTTGTTTGGCAAACACACTCTGCTTAGGTATAGCCGATTTGGGAAAGTTGAGCAGCAATGGGGGCAGGCCACAGTTTTCAGGATTCTTGCGAAACTTCCCTCTTGTACGTGCCTTTAGCTGAATGCTGTCTTGCTCATGTATCAGTAGTAAATCGTGGTATTGATTGTTGTCGTCCCGGTCTTTCAGCAACTGTTTTACCTGGCCTTTCAATTGTATGTGCAAAATAGAATCACTACTAAAAAGGGGGGCTGGTTTTTTGGGCTGTTCCTGCGCTGCACTGCAAAAAAAGGATAAACAAAAAACTGCTGAAAGAGCTGTGCGTTGTATGGCCAATAAAAAACAATTCAGCATAAAAATGGCTGCCTTTCAATTGGTGAAAGGCAGCCATGTAAAGGTATTTGTTTTACGCTGGTTTAATTGCTGGCACTTCTGTTTTTGAACAAGGTTATCAATGCAAACAAATGCATAGCAATCTCGGCGGCGGTTTATTTTTTATTGATAATACCAAAGGCTTCATCGGAAGCCACACCAATCTGATCAAGGCCTTCTGTAAGTTCTTCGGCATCAATGGTACGGCTGCTGAAATCTACCCGCACCATCAGTGTTTCATCTTCATCATCCAACCCTACTTTTATGCGGTCGAGGTCGAGGGAAAGTTTCAGCAACTGTTTGAATTGTGCGGTTGTTATACTTGGGCCTGCTTTTTCTTTTACGATGCTAAACAGCACAATCATGCCTTCCGTTTCGGTAGCAATAATGTAAATTTCTTTGTTGTGTTTGCCTTCTACTTTGGTAACGTAGATGCCGCCTTCTGTTTTGGTAAACTCATAACCGGTTTTGTCAATAATGCTGCTGAGTTTGCCTGTTTTTGCCAGCGCATCTTTAGCACTCACAGCTTTGGTTTGTGCTTGCAGGCTGGCGGGCAACAACAGCAGCAGAAAGTAGAAGAAGTATTTCATGAATTTAATTTTTACAAGGTTACGGTTTACAAGATTACGAGTTCATACGTTGGTTTGTTGGCAGGTTAAATGATTTATTTCTATGTATTCATGTCAGCATTCCAAAATCATCATTCATCATTGCTTTTACCATCCAATACCATAATCCTCACCATGGTTGCTACTGCCGCCCCAAAAGCTATTGTGCTTCCAGTCGAAGAAAATAGCATTGATTGGGCCACTGCTGCGTTCGGTAAAGCTCAGCTTGTAACCCATAGCCTGCAAGGCTTTGCGTACTGCTTCGGGGGTACGGTTTTGTAGGATGATATCACCGGCACGTGGGGCACGGTCTTTCATTTTGGTGCCACCCAGGCTCAGCCATAACTGGTTTGTATTTACGTTAGCCGCTTCGCTGGCCTGCTGTACGTTCATGCCAAACTCCACCACGTTCAAAAAGAACTGCAACAGGTTTTGATCTTGCGTATCGCCACCTTGCACGGCAAAGCTCAGAAAGGGCTTACCATCCTTCATGGCAAAAGATGGTGTAAGCGTTACCCGTGGCCGCTTGCCCGGTGCTACTACGTTAAAGGGGTTCAACGCACTATCGAGCACGAAGCTTTGCATGCGCTGGCTCATGCCAATGCCAGTATTACCTGCAATGCAGGCTGGTACCCAACCGCCGCTGGGGGTAATGCTCACTACCCAACCGCTGGCATCGGCTGCTTCTACACTGGTGGTGCCCCGCAGCAGGCGATCCATGTACATTTCATCTTGTGCAGAGTGCTGATAGGCCAGCTGGCGTACATCATGCGAAGGGATGGCACCGCCACCGCTGGCCGTGGTATCGGCCAGTTCTGCCCATTGCTGCAGGAGCTTACTGAAAGGGTTTGTTTTTCCTTCGAAAGGATAGGGGTCGCCGGGCAGTGCTGGCGATAAATTCTTTGAAGGGTCAATGAGGGAAGCTCTTTGTTTAGCGTATTCTTTGCTCAGCAAACCCTGCATGGGTTGGTGCTTGTTGAAGTATGGATCGCCGTAGTAAAAGTCGCGGTCGGCAAAGCTGAGGTGCATGGCCTGCGAAACGGTATGAATGTATTGAGCACTGTTGTAGCCCATGCTTTTCAGGTCGAAGTTTTCGAGGATGTTCAACGCTTGCAACATGCTGGGGCCTTGTGTCCACTGTTGTAGTTTATACACATCAATGCCTTTGTACGACACCTTCACAGGTTCTTCTTCAATGGGTTTCCAGTTGGCCAGGTCTTGCATGGTAATGAGTCCGCCCTGCTCCTGACAGCCCCGCACAAATTCCTTTGCGATATCGCCTTTGTAAAAGCGGTCGTACGCCGCCATGATGGCTTGCTTTCTTGTTTTGCCTGCCTTCAATGCAGCCTGTTCAGCTTCCACCATTTTTGTAAGGGTGTTCAGCAGGTTTTGCTGGGTGAATATTTCGCCAGCTTCGGGGGCTTCGCGTTTTTCACCCAAGTGTGGCAGAAAAACAGCTTTGCTGTAAGGCCATTGTTTGAGGCGGTCTTTTTGCCGCTCAATGCTGTTGGCCGTTTGTGCTTCTATGGGGTAGCCCGCAGCCAGTTGCATAGCGGGTGCCAGTACTTCTTTCAGGCTTTTGGTGCCATAGTTGGCTATGAGGTAGCAAATACTGCCGGGGGTGCCGGGCGTAACTGCCGCCAGCGGACCATACTCCGGCGGAAAGGCATAGCCCTTGCTTTTGAAAAATTCGGGGGTGGCACCGGTGGGGGCTACGCCCAGACCATTGAGGGCAATTACTTTTTTGGTGTTGGGGTTGTAGAGCAGCACCTGGGTTTCGCCGCCCCAGTGCAGCACATCCCACATGGTGCAAGTGGCTGCCAGCATAGCACAAGCAGCATCTACCGCATTGCCACCCTGCTGAAAAAGCATACTTCCTGCCGTAGCCGCCAATGGTTTACCCGTAATGGCCATCCAGTTTTTGCCATGCAATACAGGTTTTTGGGTGGGTTGTGCCTGCAGTTGGGCAACCAAAAAAAGAAGGGCCGACAGGCTCATCCATTTTCTCATACACATACAAATTCATTTTTGAAAAGATACGTGTTGTAAGACGATACCTTTGGGCAAGACAGTTGGAGAAAATAAATGAAAACTTGTATTCTGCAATAAGGAATAACAAATAAAGAATAAGAAATAAGAAAGTTGGGGAATGATGAATGAGGAGTGATGAATGATGAATTTTTTGGCGCCCTTCGGGTCTTAGTGGTTCAAACAGAAATAAGGAATAAGAAACACAGAATAAGCAATAAGAAAGTTGAGGTAGTGATGAATTGCTTGGAGCCTTTAGTTTTTTAGTAGTTCAAACAAAAAACACTGTGCTCCTCTGTGCCAGACTCCTTTGCCTCTGTGGTAAAAAAAACTTTGTAATCTTCTTGCCTTAGCGTGTTGGTGGTTAAAAAAAACGCATGATGAAAGTCAACAACTCCAATCCCAATTACCTAAACCTTTGTAATGCTTCAAGAGCATAGGAGGCTTGCTGGTTCTTAAAAACACTGTGTTCCTCTGTGCAAACTTCTGATACCTCTGTGGTAAAAAAATAAAACGTTGTTTATGCCATACGATCCCATCCAATACAAAACACCAACCGGTACCAACATTACATGCAAAGGCTGGATACAAGAAGCCGCCCTTCGCATGTTGCTCAACAACCTCGACCCCGAGGTAGCCGAACGCCCCGAAGACCTGATTGTATATGGCGGTCGTGGCAAAGCAGCCCGCAATTTTGAAGCCCTCGACAACATCATCAAAGCACTCAAAGTGCTGGACAATGATGAGAGTCTGCTCATACAAAGTGGCAAGCCAGTAGGCATTTTAAAAACACATCCCGATGCACCAAGGGTACTCATCAGCAATAGCCAGCTGGTGCCCAACTGGGCCAACTGGCAGCACTTTGAAGAGCTCGAAAAAAAGGGTCTCATGATGTATGGCCAAATGACCGCCGGCAGCTGGATTTACATCGGCAGCCAGGGCATAGTGCAGGGCACTTATGAAACTTATGCGGCCATTGCCAACAAACATTTTGGCGGTAGCCTCAAAGGCACCCTCAATGTAACTGCCGGACTCGGTGGCATGGGTGGTGCTCAACCACTCGCCATTACCATGAACGAAGGCGTGGCGTTGGTAGCCGAAGTAGAAGAATGGCGCATTGACAAACGCATAGAAACCAAGTACCTCGACGAAAAATATACAAGCATCGACCATGCCATTAATGCAGCGCTGCACTACCGCCGCGAAGGCATTGCCAAAAGCATTGGCGTGTTGTGCAATGCCGTGCACCTGCTCGATCATTTGTTGTCGAGAGACATTGTGCCCGATACCCTCACCGACCAAACCAGTGCCCACGATCCGCTGATAGGTTATGCCCCGCATACCCTCAGTATAGAAGAAGCCAATGCACTGCGACAGTCTAATCCCGAAGCCTATCTGTCGCGGAGTTATGAAAGCATGCATTTGCATGTGCAGCTCATGATGGCCTTACAGCAAAAAGGCGCCATCACTTTTGATTATGGCAACAACCTGCGGGCCCGTGCATTGGAGCAAGAAAAGAATCACGGCAATCATTCCCAGTTTCCGCCATTAAGCAGTCATGCGTCTTTGTTCCCGGGTTTTGTGCCGGCGTATATCCGGCCGTTGTTTTGCGAGGGCAAGGGCCCGTTTCGCTGGGCGGCACTCAGCGGCGATCCCGATGACATTGCAGTGACCGATGCCATGATTGCCGAATTATTTCCGGAGAACCAGAGCCTACAACGCTGGCTGCAATTGGCCAAAGAAAAAATTGCCTTTCAGGGTTTGCCGGCCCGCATTTGCTGGCTGGGCCAGGGTGAACGGGAAAAAGCCGGCCTCGCCTTTAATGAGCTGGTGCGTACCGGCAAAGTGAAAGCCCCCATTGTGATTGGCCGCGACCACCTTGATACCGGCTCTGTGGCATCGCCCAACCGCGAAACCGAAGCCATGCTGGATGGCAGTGATGCCGTGGCCGACTGGCCCTTGCTCAATGCGCTGGTAAACACCGCAGGTGGTGCCAGTTGGGTGAGTCTACACCATGGTGGCGGCGTAGGCATGGGCTACAGCATACATGCAGGCATGGTGATAGTTGCCGATGGTACCGATGCTGCTGCGGCCCGCCTGGCACGGGTGCTGCGCAACGATCCGGGCATGGGCGTTATCCGCCACGCCGATGCCGGCTACGACATAGCGAAGGACACGGCGAGAGCTCACCGGTTGAATTTGTTTGATTGAGTCGGTAGTCGGTAGTCAGAAGTCGGTAGATACAGCTGTAGGCCTGCGGCCATTTTGTGAACGTTTTAAAAATTCAAATGAAAACGTTCACAAAAAAATGTTCACGTAACGATGTGTCGGCAATGATAGAAAGATGGCAGGTGTGGCCGGTAAAAAATTAGTGATTGCTTTCGCATGCCTCCGGGCCAGAAAATAGTGGTTACTACACTTGCGGCGAATGCTGTTGCCTGTTGTAGTGTTGGCTGAGTAACGTGCCCGTCACAGGCCGCGGGCATGCAACAGTGGAGGAAAACATAAGCCAAATTTGAGGATGCGAGGAAAAGCTACATTAATAAATGTAAGCTGGAGTAAAGCTAACGAGCATCATTCGCCTGGGTTTTTATGTAGTCCTCCGCTATGGCCCACCAATGTTTTAGCAAAACTAAATACCTGATGTATCTGAGTATGTAGCACCTCATTTACATCAGGTATAGAGCATATTCTGAAAAGCTTTTATTGTCTGGCCTCTCGGTTACTTATTGTTTTACAAACATGGTGGATGCCTGCTTTTTTGGTGTTGCCACTTTTACATGGTACACTCCAAAAGGCAATGAAGAAACATCCAATTGCAATAGTTGACCGCCCCCCAGCATATTTACTTGCTGTTGCTTTACCAACTTGCCTTCGCTGCTGAGCACACTTAACATAATCATATGGCCCGCAAACTCAGCCGGAACGGAAATAAAGAGCTTTGTTGTTGCCGGTACTGGATAGGCGAGAAGTGTTCCATTGTTTGACTCATCAAAGTTTACCAGACGTACGGGGGTGTAGGTAAACTTTCCATCTTTATCTACCTGTTTTATTCGGTAAAAATTGGCATTCTTCTGGGGGGTAGCATCTACATAGTTATAAGTTGCCGTGCTGTTGCTGTTGCCGCTTGCACTCATGGCACCAATGCGTTGAAAGTCATCACTTGTACTACTTCTCTCGATATCGAAGTAGGCACTGTTTTGCTCTGCTGCTGTTTGCCATTGTAACACAGAAGTGGCTCCTTGTTTGCGGGCTGTAAAAGAAATCCAGGTTACGGGTAATGATCCTTGCGGACGATATACGCTAGCCCATCCATCGCCTTGGCCACCGCCAAAAATGCTGTTGCCTGTCTGGGCAAATGCATTAAAATGCCAGCCATCTCCATTGCCACCGTTGAAAAGCGCATTACCTGACTGAGCAAATGCATTAAAATGCCAGCCATCTCCATTGCCACCTATGTAAATATTATTGGCTGACTGCTGGTAGGCATTTTTATGCCAGCCATCGGCAAAACCTCCATTAAAAATGGCATTGTTTTGTGCCTGCACCACCAGACTACCCAACACCATTAGTAAAAGAATAATTTGTTTCATGTAACTAAGTTTTGGGTTATTGTGCTGTGCGTACCAAACGGCCGCCTGCTGCTCCGGTAACGGCATCGTAATAGTAAATGTTTGAATACATAGTAATGGCTCCCCTGTCTGAGGTGCGGGCATTGTCGGCATCGCTGTTGAAGGCGCCACCCCGCCATCCATAGGCATTAAAATCTATCCAGCTAGCAACATCTGTGGTGCCGGACGCTGCAAGATACCCATCGCCATGCACGTTGTCAGTAAAGGCACGGCCGGGGGTTGTATGTACGCCTATGCAAATTTCGTTCACGTTTCCGCCCATATCCATTAAGCCATAATAGGTGCCGCCACTCAGCTCACGGGTAGAACCAGTGCTCCGGGCAAAAAGTCCGGTACGTGTCATCCGGCCAAGCTGGTTGTTGATGTTGGCATTGGCCATCGCCGGAGAGTTTACTGATTCTGTGGCCAAACCAGGATTATTAGTAGATAGTAAATAAAACACCTGGGTGGTGCCCCATACATATTCGTTGGGTACGGCAGGTGTGTTATAACCACGACTGGCTTTTTCAAACTCCAGTTCTGTCATGGGGCGCAAGCCACTCCAGTCGGCATGCGCAGCCAGGCGTGCCGTGTTCAGGCTGCCAATTGCCCGTTCGGGCTGTTGTGCTACAAGGTTTGGATGTGTGCCGTTGATTTCAGCACTACTGGCAGCATTTGTTGTGGCCCTGGCCTCATCAATATGGTTTAAAAAATCCGCATATTGCTGCTGGCTGATTTCGTACTTCATGATCCAGAAAGCATTAAAACCTTTCGGAAAAGCAATGGGTAAAGTGCCACTGGCCGTGCCTGCGCCATTGGGATTTAGCGTACCTGCACTGGTACCCAAAGTAATGGCGGCGTTGCTGGCCACCAGGTAGGGTGCTTGTACGGTTCCATTTCGGAAGTTGTGTGTTTCTGTACCGCCACTGCCTAATTGAAAGGAACCCTGCGGAATATAAACCATCTCCAACGCAAATACTCTAACCTCCACTGTTTCATTGTCCAGCAATCCATCTGCACCATAATTCCACTGAAGTTTGTTGCCGGTGTAGTTTACGTTGCCAATTCCATTGGCATTGCGGTAAATAAAAGCACCTTTATTATCCGAAGGAATGAAAAAAGTTGCACCACTTGCAGGGGTGTTTCCGGTAGAGGAAATGGTGCAATGCCTCCAGTCGCTGGTACCGTTTTTTCTGAACTTTACAAAAATCCAGGCACCATCGTAGTTGCTTTCGTTGGTGCTGGTACGCCAACTGTTTTCCCAAGCCACATCAAAATTAATCAGCGTAAAATCGCTGACCGTGTTTTGGCCAGATAAGTTGGTATTGGAAACGGTAATGTTGTTGGCCCACACACCGCTCATGCAAAGGAGCAGGGTGGCAATGAGGCAAAGTCTTTTCATACAGTTTACTGTTGTTTCGGCGAATGTATTCTTGACCGCAAAGCCTCCCTATACCGTGCAGGCGGTATTTTTTATAAGCTGATGGCAAAAAAAGATTCCGGGCAACAACGCCTGATTGAAGAGAAAAGCCGCTTTAAAACAGTTTGTTTCCTGCAAAGTCGCCTGCAATGCAAGTTGCGCATTGAAGTTGGCTTATTGGATTTCACTTTCTGGGCATGAAAGAAACGGAGGGCGATACTTGATGCTGTTGTCACCCATGGTTTATTGCTACGCAATCAGCTTTGAGGGAGCCGTTGCTGGAAAGTAAACTTAGGACACCTTCGCAGGCCTCCGGGCCAGAGAATAGTAGTTACTACACTTGCGGTGAGTGCTGTTGCCTGTTGTAGTGCTGGCTGAGTAACGTGCCCGTCACAGGCCGGGAGGCCTGCGACAGTTTGTGGGTTGCCTATGCATAGCCACGGCTTTTAAGCCGTAGGCAAAATGATGGTGTCCGTAGTTGGCTTTAGCCACCAATGATGTATTGCTACGCTGCGGGCACTGCGGGAGAGGTTGCCGGGAAAAAAATCGGACAGCTGCCATCCCAGCCTTAGGGCTGGGATTGTGGCTAAATACTTCGTATTAGAAATAGAGGTAACGTTCGAGTATTTGCGAAGGCAGGGGATCCATTGCTCGTCTGCCAGGTACAAATGCCCATTTAAAAATATTGAAGATGAAGTTATGAACTAAAGCTGAAAATTGTACGTCGAGCTGGAACTACTGCTGATGCTTGCACATAGCTGATGTTACATTGTTCAGCCCTGCTTTTGCAAATACTTTTGTTGTGCGTTCGTTTTATTCACCAAAAGCAATGACAGTCGAGTAAATCAATTTGTTGTCGTCCGTGTAAAAGTTTCCTTGCTGACCACCTAAATTGTCACGCAGGAAAACATACTTCAATCTTTTTGGAATGTTCGTCTCACCTTTTAAAGCTACTATGGCTTGTCCTTTTAACAGCAGTTCTCTTACTACCCAAATATCCAAAATGCCACTGATTGTTTTGTCGTCAACTGAAGATAAATTCTGAGAAACAAGGGTATCTCTGCTTTGGTTCTTCATGATGTTCGCAAGGTCTTGCCATGTCTGACTGGTCAAATAGCCTTGGCTCTTAATCTGTTTTTTTATGTTATTGTCAAGCATTGAATAAATGTCATGGCTACTAAATTTCAGCGTGTCGCAACTTTCAAGGAAGAAAAGAACATGAGGTTTAGGAGCACCAGTTAACATGATGTGCTTCTCCTTCTTTGATTTAATGAAGTTTGGATTATGTACTGTCTTGCAGCTAAACAGAACAGTCAATGAAAACAATATGTAAGTAGTCTGTAATTTCATGGAAAAATGACGCACAACTCAAAAATAGCCGACACTCACCACATTCTCCACTTTGAAAATCAATCTTCATTGTAAGCCAATCCACATTGCCTTAAGCCTTTTCAATTGTTCAACGCATAGGAATATTCCTGCAACCTGCTGGCTGCAACGAACAATGAAAAACGGAGTAGCAAGCTTATTTATTTCCCCTGCAAAAAATGCACAGCATACCAGGCCAGTACGGCCATTGCTATCAGCAGCAGGGTAGCCAGCGAGAGCCACAGCCAGTTCACCTGCATTGTTTTATGCTTGCGTTTGCTGGGCTGGCTGGTTTGGGCTTTCAAAAACATATCCAGCTCATGCTGTATGGCCGGCAGGCGTTTGCGGTCTTGTAACATCATCAGGCCTTCCAGTGCTTCTGCATCTATACCGGCGGCCGATAGCTGCGCTTCTACCTGCTGGCTTTCGGCAGGCGACAACTTGCCCGTGAGGTACGCAATGAGCTGCTCATTGTCGATGGGCTGATCGGTGTTGGCTAATATGTTGAGCAAATCAGGATGCATGATGTTGACGTTGTTTTTCCACCCAAATTTTAATGTTGCGTTTGCCGTTTTGTATGGCGCTTTTTACCTGCATCAGGCTGTGGCCTGTTTGGTCGGCTATCTGCTGATAGCTTTGCTTTTGCAGGTAAAACAAAGTTACACAAAGCTTTTGCGGCTCTTGCAATTGCTGCAGGCCTTCTTCTATCCATACCAGCAGTTGTTCTTTTTGCTGGCCTTGTTGTTTGGCTTCGTACTGGTCGTGGTCGGCTATTTCGCCCACACTGTCTTCGGGTACTATGCGGTGGGTTTTGCGTAGCGCCATCAGGCAGTGGTTGCGGGCCACGGTATATATCCAGCTTTTGAAATAGGTGATGTCGTATTTCCCCATTTCGCCCAGTGCTTTTATAAACACCTGCTGCACGGCATCTTTGGCTTCTTCTTCATCTTTCAGGTACTTCATGCACACACCAAACAGCAGCAGGGTGTAGCGCTGCAGCAAGATGCCGGCATACTGGTTGTTGCCACTGTCTTTGTACAGTTGCAGCAAGGTTTGGTCAGAAAACTGTTGTGGAGATTCGGCCACGGGCAAAAGCTTTTCAGAGAGATGTAAATAAAGGAAAAATCCACACACGCCACGGCAATCTGCTTAAATAGATATGCACGGCGGTGTGGCACTAGTTTATTATTGCAGCAAACTTTGTGTGGTATGATGTGCATCAATATAGTGTCGGTGGCGCCCATGCGGGCACAGGCAGCACACCGCTCCGAAATGGTGAGCCAGTTGCTGTTTGGTGAGCAATGCGACATATTGAACAGTGAAGGCGATTTTTACCAGGTACGCAGCCGCTACGATGGCTACGAAGGCTGGGTGCAGGCTACACAACTGGTACCGCTGGAAGCTGGTATGTTCGATGAAAGCATGGTATGCACAGCCCCCCTCGATGCACATGTATGGGTAAATGACCGGCCGTTGCGTTTGTCGCCGGGCAGTGAGTGTTACTTTCCCGCCAGTGGCAGGGGTAAAGTAAACCGAGAAGCGTTGGCATTGCCCGGATACAATATCCTTTACCATCACCCTTTGCCGCTGATGCCGCTGGAACCAACCACGCCCAACAGCGAAGCCATCCTAACCTGTGCCATGCAATACCTCGGTACGCCATACCTGTGGGGTGGCAAAAGCATTTGGGGTATTGATTGCAGTGGCTTTGTGCAAATGGTATTCAAGCAAAACGGCATGTTTGTGCCCCGCGATGCCTGGCAGCAGGCCGAGGGCGGCGATGCCATTGGTTTTTTGCAGGAAGCAAAGCCCGGCGATCTTGCCTTTTTCGACAATGACGAAGGCCGCATTACGCATGTAGGTATTATGCTCAACGACCATCAAATATTGCATGCATCGGGTGTGGTGCGTATCGATCCCATCGACAATGAAGGCATCATTCATGCCGAAAGCGGCCGCCGTACACACCACCTGCGGTTGTTGAAAAGGTATTTCTGATGATGGGCCGCGGAAAATGGGCTGCGGATTTTGCGGATGAAGACGGATGTACACGGATTTTGAAGCAAGCCCTGAAAGGGCGGCATTATGAGGTCTGGCTGAATGGGTAAATGAGTAACCATACGTCACAGGCCGGGAGGCCTGCGAAAGCAGAGGATGAGGGCGTATGCACACGGATTTTAATAAACTACTTTGTGTGCTCTGTGCCCTCTGTGCGAAACATTTAACCTCGAAGTGAGCTCACAAAAAAAGCGACCAACACTAAATGCTGGTCGCTTTTGTATGTAAGAGAAATGGCAATGATTAAGAGCCAAATTTCACTTTGTATGCTTCAATGCTGGCATTGATGATTTGCAGGGCAGTGGCTTTATCGCCAAAGTCTTCTACCTGCACACTCTTGTTTTCGAGTTTCTTGTAGTCCTCAAAAAACTGACGCAGTTCTTTAAAGAAATGCGGGCCCAGTTCTTCAATGTTGTTGATGTGGTTTACACTCATATCGTTGGCCGCTACCGCAATAATTTTATCATCGGCATCGCCACCATCAATCATTTGCATCACACCAATTACTTTGGCTTCTACAATACACAATGGCTGTACGCTGATGCTGCTGAGAACGAGAATATCCAGCGGGTCTTTATCATCGCCGTAGCTCTGTGGTATAAAGCCATAGTTCGTAGGATAATAGAAGCTGGAATAAATAACCCTGTCGAGTTTCAACAGGCCGGTTTCTTTGTCGATTTCATACTTGGCCCTGCTGCCTTGCGGAATTTCGATAATGGCATTTACGGTACGGGGGGCTGCATCGCCATAAGGAACGCCGTGCCAGGGGTGATGAACGTAAGTGTTTGAAGTCATAGTTTATTTTGATAAAGTAAATCCTAATGCGGCTGCGCCGATGCCTAAAATTAATGAAGCGCTAATATATAAACTCAGTAAACCGTATTGCTGTTGCCTCAGCATTTGCAAACTTTCATTGCTGAGTGCTGAAAACGTGGTGACCCCCCCACAAAATCCGGTAGCCAGCAATAGTTGCCATGCTTGAAAGCCCGGGTGCTTAGCCGCTTGCCCGGCCACCCAGCCAATGAGCAATGAGCCGGCAATGTTAACGGCAAATGTACCCCACGGGAAAGCGGTGCCAGCTTTTTGCATAATGAAAGTGCCGGCTATAAAACGCAGCACACTGCCCAGCATGCCACCCATGGCCACTAAAAAAATATGGTAAATACTGATGCCCATCATCATTACTGAGGAAAGGTAAAAGAAAGATTGATTAACCACTGTTCGCCTTGCTGAACACATTGCAGGGTTTTTGGCTGGTTGTCGTATGCATTTTGATAAGTCACCTGTACTTCATTTTCGCTCAGGGTTTTGATGGAAATAATGACTATGGAAGATTGCGAAAGCCGTTCTTTCCCAAACCCATCGAGGCTACGGAAGGGTTGCTCAAAACGAGTGTTGAGTAGTTCTTCATTGGAACCGCCCGGTGCCAGCAATTGTTTGGCACGTTTAAAGTTGCCCTGATAGGTGGCATTGATAAACTGACGGCCACAATCGATGCCGCTTTCTGGCGCTTCGTAGCTGCTGCAGGCTGCCAGTAGCAGCAGCAAGGGCAGCCATCCCCAACGGAAAAATCGGTTCATGTGCACGAAAGTACAGCATTCATCCAAGCTGCCGTTCAACAGAAACTGAAGCTTGATCAACGAATAGTTGTTGCGAATTTCATTTCACCTATACATTTGTTGTTCACTTATCAGAACAACTCTCGTGGGTAGTCACATTAACAAGGTATCCGCAGCCGGCCTGCTGGTGGCACTGGGTATCATTTACGGCGACATCGGTACTTCTCCGCTGTACGTTTTCAACTCCATTATTTCAGGAAGGGTAATTACAGAAGAGCTCATTGTTGGGGCACTTTCCTGCATCATCTGGACTCTTACGTTACAAACCACGGTGAAGTATGTCATACTCATTCTCCGTGCGGATAACAATGGGGAAGGAGGCACTTTTTCTTTATACGCCTTGGTGCGAAGACGCAAAAAGTGGTTGGTGATACCCGCCATGATTGGCGGAGCCGCCTTGCTGGCAGATGGTATTATTACGCCACCCATTTCCATAACTTCTGCGGTAGAAGGTTTGGCCAAACTTCCGGCCTTGCACGATATTACTACAGATACTATTGTCATCATAGTGATAAGTATCATGGTGCTGTTCTTTCTGACGCAGCAGTTTGGTACGCATTCTATTGGCCGCTTTTTTGGGCCAGTTATGTTTGTATGGTTCAGCATGCTGGCTGTATTAGGAGCCGTTCACATTGCAGATGACTTTGCCATTTTAAAAGCTTTCAATCCATACTATGGCATTAAGCTGCTCATTACTTACCCAAATGGATTTTGGTTGTTGGGTGCTGTATTTCTGTGTACCACAGGTGCCGAAGCTTTGTACAGCGATTTGGGCCATTGCGGCCGTGGCAACATTCGTATTTCATGGGCTTTTGTAAAAACGAGTTTGTTGCTCAACTACTTTGGTCAGGGGGCTTACCTACTGGCACACCGCAAGGGTATGCTTATAGATGAAGCCACAAAAGCGCAATATAATGTCAATGCCTTTTATGATTTAATGCCGCACTGGTTCGTATTGGTTGGTGTAATCATAGCTACCACGGCGGCCATCATTGCCAGCCAGGCCATGATTTCGGGTTCATTTACTTTAATTAGTGAAGCCATGCGCCTCAACCTCTGGCCTAAATTCAAAATCCGCTATCCATCCGAAGCCAAAGGACAACTTTTCATTCCTGCCATCAACCTGTTTTTGTTTTTGGGCTGTTTGGGTGTGGTGTTGTATTTCCGTGAGTCATCAAAAATGGAAGCCGCTTATGGTTTAGCCATTGTAATGACCATGATTGCTACCACCATTTTGTTTGCGAACTATCTGGTGCTGCATCGGGTAAAGTCGAAATTTATTTACCTGTTTCTGGTTAGTTACTTCATTATCGAAGTGGCGTTTCTCATTGCCTTGCTCGAAAAATTCATGCATGGTGGTTACGTTACACTTATCATTGGCATGTGTATTTTCCTGGTGATGTATGTGTGGTACCGGGCCCGCAAAATCAAAAACCGCTATGTGGAATTTGTGCGGCTGGAAAACTACATTCCGCAAATACAAGAGTTGAGTAATGATAAGAGTGTGCCTAAGTATGCCACCCATCTTATCTACCTCACCAGTGCCAATAATCCTAAAGAAATTGAGCACAAAATCATTTACTCCATCCTCAACCGCAAACCCAAACGGGCCGATATTTATTGGTTTGTACACGTAGATACACTGGATGATCCGTACACCTGCGAGTATCAGGTAGACCACATTATTCCCAACGATATTATTCGTGTAGAATTCCGATTGGGTTTCCGTATGGAACCACGCATCAACATGCTGTTTCGCAAGGTCATAGAAGACCTGGTAGAAAACAAAGAAGTGAACATTACCAGCCGCTACGAAAGTTTGGAACGCAACAATGTGGTGGGCGACTTCCAGTTCATTGTAATGGAAAAATACCTGAGTGCCGATAACCAGCTGCCATTTGTGGAAAGCCTGATTATGAAAACTTACTTCGCTATCAAAGACATTAGCCTGAGCGAAGAAAAAGGTTTTGGCCTCGATACCAGCTATGTACAAATTGAAAAGTTTCCGCTGATTGTATCGCCGGCACCTAACCTCAACCTGCACCGTATTAATAACGATGAGTAAGTTACAGGACATTTCACCCTACGAACTAATGGCCTGGATGCAGGCACAGCGGCCCTTTGCACTGCTAGATGTACGTGAAGAAGACGAACGCCAGCACGACCATATTGGCGGCGAATGGATACCCATGGATGAAGTGCTGAAACGCCAACAGGAACTGCCGGCAGATAAACCGTTGGTGGTGTATTGCCGCAGGGGTGTTCGAAGTGCCATTATCATACAACGCCTGCAGGAAAAATACGGCATGCACAACCTGTACAATTTATCGGGCGGGCTTACAGCCATCCGTCAGTTGGGCCTGCCTTTGTAAAAAAACAATCCGGCTTAAAGGATATAGTTATTTTTAAACGGTACTCAATTGCAATCACTTGGTATTACTGTCTATTTCGGCCTGGTGGATAGCGGGCATCATTTACGTGGTGCTGGCGGTAATTGTGTACCTGGTGCAGGAGCGTTTCATTTTCAAACCCGAAAAGCTACCCGCCAATTTTGCTTATAAATACGATGCACCTTTTCGGGAGCTCAACTTCGAACCGGAGCAGGGCGTTACCATCAACGGGTTGCATTTTTACGTACCCAAACCCAAGGGGCTCATCTTGTATTTTCATGGCAATAGCCGCAGCATTAAAGGGTGGGGAAAATATGCCCGTGATTTTTTTCGCTACCAATACGATGTGGTGCTGGTTGATTATCGTGGATTTGGTAAAAGCACCGGCAAACGCAACGAAAAAAAGATGCTGGCCGACATGCAGTTTGTGTACGAAACGCTGGCAGTAAATTACCACGAAGATCACCTGATTGTATACGGGCGAAGTATGGGCAGCGGCTTTGCTGCCAAAATAGCCAGCGACAACAATCCACGGTACCTCATTTTAGATGCGCCGTATTACAGTTTCAGAAAAGTGGCGGAGCGGCTCATGCCTATTTTGCCTCACCGCTGGCTGCTGCGGTTTCACCTGCGTACCGATAAATGGATAACACAGGTGCAATGCCACACATACATTTTGCACGGCACCAAAGACCGGCTCATTCCCATTGCACAAAGCGAAGCCTTGCAGCGGCTACATCCACAGGGCATCACCCTCATTCGTATTGTGGGCGGCGGGCACAACAACCTTACGGCTTTTCCTGCCTACCACAATTTCATCAGAGATATACTGCTCGACTAATTTACCTTGCGGCGGTGAAAGGCATTGTCAAATATCTGTTGCTGGCTTACCTGGTGTTGGGCGGCTTGTATTATTTCTACCAGCAGTCGTTGTATTTCCATCCTAAAAAACTGGATGAAAAACACCGTTTTTCATTTGCAGCTCAGCAACCGCATAGCACGGTTCAATTACCGTTCGACTCGGCTACAGTAATTGATGTAGTGAAATTTTTACCCGCCGATGTACAGCCCAAAGGGGTGGTGTTATTCTTTCATGGCAACAGAAAAAATGTAGAACACTATGCCCGGTACGCCCCTTATTTTACCAGCCTTGGGTACGAATGCTGGATGCCCGACTATCCGGGGTTTGGCCGCTCCAGCGGCGAAACAAACGTAGCCATTCTGAAAGAACTGAGCATGCAATTGCATAAGCTGGCACTTACACAATACGCTGCTGATTCTATTGTACTTTATGGCAAATCGTTGGGCAGTGGTGTTGCGGCCTACCTGGCTACAAAAAGGGATTGTAAACTGCTGATGCTCGAAACGCCTTATGCATCTTTGTCTGCATTAACGCAGGAGTTTTTATTTATGTATCCGGTGCCTGTATTGATGCAGGATGATTTGACCACCGAAGACTATCTCGACAACATCACGGCACCCATCTTGCTTTGGCATGGCACTCATGATGAACTCATACCCATGAGTGAAGCCGCCACACTGTTGCCGCGGCTCAAACCCAACGATGTTTTTTACATGATACCCGGTGCCAACCACAATGATATTGCGGCTTCGCCGTTGTATAAGCATAGCATAGATAGTGCGTTGCGTATTCGTTAAATCAACGCAGTTTTATTTTTTGCAAGTAAAGAAAACAGATATTCATTTCATGTTTCGCAGGATTATAATGCTGGCCCTTTTGGCCGCTTTTTCAATAGGATTTGTAGCGGCTCAGGATGTGGTAGCACCGCCGCCGCCCGATACTGCTACTAAAAATGCGGTGGTGATTAATTCACTGCCGCAAAGCGAAATCGACATACCTATTCGCATGGATTTGCGGCCTATTTTTCAGTTTGCCAATCAGTTTATTGATACGTTGTACACGTCGCCCAATTATCCCAACGATTGGGTAATGGATGGCTGCAGTGTGCGGTATCAGTATCGGTTTGTGCGTGGCCCCATGCAGTTCAAAGCCGTCAACAATGTGTTGTACGTTAGCTTTAGCGGGTACTATGGAGTGCGGGGTAGTACAAGAGTATGTACCGGCATTGGCAACACGCCGTGGACACCGGCTTGCAGCTGCGGCTTTGGCAGCGAAAAGCCCCGCCGCATTGATGCTGGCTTTGTGATTCAATTGAAAGTGTTGCCCGACTTCCGCCTGGGTATGGTAGTCAATAGCGTAAATCCAACTGCCGTTGATAAATGCGAAGTATGTTTTTTCGGGAAAGACATTACGCAAACGGTAGCCAGTCAGTTAAAAGCAGAGCTCGATGCATCCATCAAAGGTTTTACAAAACAGATGGAGCAGTTCAGCCTGAAGCCTTACCTGAAAATTGCATGGGACAGTTTGCAGGTGCCTTATGGTTTGCCCGGCTTTGGCTACCTGAGTGTGCAGCCTTCTGCCATCCGCATTAGCCAAATACAGTTGGTGCGTGATTCTATGTTTGTAAGTGTTGGCCTGAGTGCCCGCCCCGAGTTGAAAGCCGCACCAGATATGGCCAAAAAGCCATTGCCCAATCTTACCGATTTTAAACAACGCAGTGGCTTCCGTTTATTCATAGCCCAAAATTTGCATTACGATTCGCTGAGCACATTGATGAATACAAACATTGCAGGTAAAGAATTTACTGCAGGCAAAGGCTTGTTTAAAAAAACAGTGCGTATTGATTCCGTTCGCATGCAGGGCGGTGGGCGAAAAATGTTTTTGAAAGTGTATGTTTCCAAAGCGGCTAAAGGTGTTTTCTTTTTGGAAGGCATTCCCAAATGGGACATGCTGAAACAGGAACTCTACATGGATTCACTCGATTACCATATTGAATCGAAACAATGGTTGGTAAAATCGGCCAGCTATCTGCTGGATGGCACCATCACCAATAAATTAAAAGACTATTCCCGTTTCAACTTTACAGAAAAGATGACGGAGATGACCACGGCCATTGCGGAGCAAATGAACCGCGAAGTATATCCCGGCATACAAAGCAAAGGTTACGTGAACCGATTTGTGCTTGAAAAAATTGAAGCCGCCGCCAATGGTTTATTTATTCAGGGTGCAGCAGAAGGAAAGCTATTTCTCAACATTGAAGCGCAGCAATTACTCAAACAGTTTTTGAAGTAACAGGCTGTTTGCTTTTGCGAAACGCAAAATGTTTTTGCAAGAGATAACTGAAAATAACCACAATCACCGTGTTGATGACCTGCGCAATGGTGGGATAAAAGGCCAGCCAGTCTACCATCACCGTCAGGTTGATGTAGTTGAGCAGCAGGCTCACCATATTGGTTACAAAATACCGGAACAGTTGATGCCTGCCCCGCATGGTGCTGCCACTAAATACTACATTTTTGGCCAGGTAAAACCCTGTAGGAAATGAAAACAGGAACGAGGCTACCATAGCAGCCTTGTGCGATTTGAGCACTACCAGCAACAGGTCTACCGGTTGTTTATCAAACACATAGTTTTCGCATACAAAAAAAATAACCAGCCCCAGCAAGGTATTACCGCCACCGCAGGCAGCATAATAAAAGGTTTGCTTGGGCATCAATCGCCCAAACAAGGGGTAAATCCAATCGAGTATTTGCGTAATGATTCTTGCCAGCATAAGCGGGGCCAAAGGTAGCCGGATTGCAATACATTTGCAGCCCCTGTATGGCCACTGTTTTTGGGGGCAGTGCCGGCAGGTTTTCCAAAAAATACTTTTATGCAAATAGCTCAATACCTGAAAGCACTGGCCGCTCAAGCACTGCAAGCGCTGTACGGGATAGAAACCGATGCGGCACAGGTCACTATCAACGAAACCAAGCCCGAATTTGAGGGAGATTATACCATTGTTCTGTTTCAATATGTAAAACAGGCCCGCAAATCGCCCGAAGCCATGGGCCAGGAAATGGGTGCATGGATGCTGGCCAACAGCGAGGAAAACCTCACCGCTTTCAATGTGATCAAAGGTTTTTTGAACCTGAGTGTGGCCGATGCTTACTGGATTCATTTTTTGGAAAATCACTATCAGCCTGACTATGGTCGCCATGCCGGCAATGGCAAAAAAGTGATGGTGGAATATTCATCGCCCAATACCAACAAGCCGCTGCACCTTGGCCATTTGCGCAATAATTTTTTGGGATGGAGCATTGCTGAACTCTACAAATGGAATGGCTACGATGTACGCAAAACCTGCATTGTAAACGACCGTGGTGTGCACATTTGTAAAAGCATGCTGGCCTGGCAAAAGTTTGGCAACGGTGCTACACCTGAGAGCACAGGCAAGAAAGGCGACCACCTGGTGGGCGATTTTTATGTGCAGTTTGAAAATGCCTTACGCAAAGAAGCAGCTCCACTACAAGAGCAACTGCTGGCAGGCGAAAGCATTGCTGCTCTGGATGAAGCCATTGCTGCCAAAGCAACGTTGCTCTTTCAAAAATTACAGGAAGCCGGTTTGCCAGCTGAAAAGAAAGCAGAGATAACAGACGAGCTAAAAGACATTGCCCGAAATGCAACCACATTGATGCAAGAGGTTCGCCAAATGCTGCTCAAATGGGAGCAAGGCGATGAAGAAACCGTGAATATCTGGCGCATGATGAACGGCTGGGTGTATGCTGGCTTTGATACCACCTACAAACGTATCGGCAGCGATTTTCAAACCATTTACTACGAAAGCGAAACCTATCTGTTGGGCAAGCAATATGTAGATGAAGGATTGGCCAGCGGCGTGTTTTATAAAAAAGAAGACGGCAGTGTATGGATTGACCTGACTGCAGAAGGCCTTGATGAAAAACTGGTGCTGCGGAAGGATGGCACCAGCGTATACATTACGCAAGACATAGGCCTGGCCAAACGCAAGTACGAAGACTACCCGATGGAGCAAAGCATTTATGTGATTGGCGATGAGCAAAACTATCACATGCATGTATTGCAGTTGATTTGTAAAAAGCTGGGTATGCCCTTTGCCGATGGCATACATCACCTGAGCTACGGCATGGTAGACCTGCCCACCGGCCGTATGAAAAGTCGCGAAGGCACAGTGGTAGACGCCGATGACCTTTGCGATGAAATGGAAAAAGTAGCCGCTGCTAAAACAGAAGAACTGGGTAAAGTAGAAGGCTTTACACAAGAGGAATTGCAGCAATTGTATCACACACTCGGTTTGGGTGCGTTGAAGTTTTTCTTGCTGCGGGTAGATCCTAAAAAACGGATGGTTTTCAACCCTGAAGAGTCAATCGACTTTCATGGTTTCACCGGGCCTTTTGTACAATATTCATTTGCCCGTATACAAAGTGCCTTGCGCAAAGCAAGCTGGGAGCAGCCCACTGCTCCTGCTTCATTAGCTGCGGATACAGTGTTGCAGCCTTTAGAAAAACAGCTCATCGTTTTGCTGGAACAGTTTCCACAAGTATTGCACAACGCATGTGCCGAAATGAATCCGTCACTGGTAGCTATTTATGCATTTACATTGGCCAGTCAGTTCAATTCATTTTATGCCCGTCATTCTATTACAAAAGCAGAGAATGAAGCAGCCAGGCAATTACGTTTGCATATTTGTGCACTCACTGCGCATGTTATTCAAAACAGTATGCAGGTGCTGGGCATAGCTGTGCCCGCCCGCATGTAATCACGGATATCGGCCGTTTATCCAAACATAGCAGTAAAAACCTTCTTTTAACAGTAACGAAGGTTTTAGTCATATACTTTAGTCGGCGCAAAGGCGTTTGTACAGCGCCCTTGCACCAACACACCAACCTATGATAAAAGCCAAACTGCTGCTGGCATTGTTATTCTTTGCCTTTTCTGCTGTAGCCCAAAACATTGAACTAACCGGTACGGTTAGCGATACTTCCGAAAACATACAACTCTCCAAAGCCACCATTGCCTTGCTCAGGGCAAAAGATTCTGTGCTGCTGAAATTTGTACGCTCCACGCCCGACGGCAAATTTCGTTTGCCCGTCCCGGTACAGGGCAAGTACATTTTGCTCATCAGTTATCCTGGCTATGCCGACTATGCCGATTTTGTAGACCTGCAATCATCGCAGGATTTGGGTCTTGTAAACATGATAACGAAGGCTGTATTGCTGCAAACCGTTGTGGTACGTGGCAGTGCCGTTCGTATGAAAGGAGACACTCTTGCTTTTGTGGCAGATAGCTTTAAAACAAGGGAAGGTGCCACCGTGGAAGATTTGCTGAAACGCTTGCCCGGCCTGAGTGTCAACCAGAAAGGTGAGATAACGGCGCAAGGTCAAAAAGTGCAGAAAGTGTTGGTGGATGGCGATGAGTTTTTTGGCGATGACCCAACACTGGCCACCCGCAATTTGCAGGCGTTGGCAGTAAAAGAAGTGCAGGTGTTTGACAAAAAAAGTGATCAGGCAACATTCACTGGTGTAGATGATGGGCAAACGCAAAAGACCATCAACCTGAAACTGAAAGACGAATTTAAGAAAGGCTATTTCGGTAAAGTAAAACTGGCGGGAGGTTTGCCCAACCGATGGGAAAACCAGGCCATGCTCAATGCTTTTAAAGACAAACGAAAGTTGAGTGTGTATGGCATTATGGCCAACACCAACAACAACTCGTTGGGCTGGAGCGAAGAGAGCCAGTTTGGTGGCAATATGAGTACACAAACGCAAGTAGGTGATGATGGCAGTGTAATGATGTGGAGCAGTGGCGATGAATTTGGCGGCACGGGCGGTTACTATGGCGAAGGCTTGCCCAGCAGCTGGACGCTTGGTACCAGCTACGCCAACAAGTGGAATGAAAACCGAAGCAATGTAACCGGTGCATACAGGTATCAAAAAATTAAAACAGTTGCCAACTCCTACAATACCACGCAAAACATTTTGCCCGACACGCAATTCTTCAATAACCAGCGGGCACAAAACGAAGCCAGTCGTTGGCGGCATAAAGGCCTCATTCGTTCGGAGTTGTTTATCGATAGCATGCAATCCATCACGTTCGACTTGAATGGCAGCTATGGCGAAAGCAGCAACTACAGCCGCACATTTAGCGAAGCACTCACGGGCAAGCAGTTGCCGGTGAATAAAAGTGATCGTACTACACAAGGTGCTGGTACGCAGGCACAGTTCAACGGAACAGCATTGTACAAGCTCAAGTTTAAAAAGAAGGGCAGAACCTTCTCTGCCAATTTGGGCAATCAGTACAGCGACAATAACTCCGATGGATTGCTGCTAACCTACAACGAATTTTACAATGCATCGGGCTTGTATAGCAAAGACACTATTGATCAGAAAAAACTCAATACCACCCGTTCTAATGCGGTGAATGCAAGATTGGCTTACTCAGAGCCCATTGGTAAAAAAGGTATTCTTGAAATCAATTATGGCATTAACCAAAGTGTGAGCAATCAGCAGCGGTTGAGCTATAATAAACTGGCTGGTAAATACGATGATTTGGATAGTGTGTTTTCTAACGACTTTAAATTTAAGACGATTACAAACCGCACAGGTGCCGGCTATCGCTACAGCGGCAAGCTCTTTCAGTTTGGCTTCGGTGGCGATGTCGCATTTACCGATTGGCGTCAGGATGATCGTTTCAGAGATACCACCCGTCATTACAACTTCACCAACTTCTTTCCCCGTGCCGAAGCATCCTACAAACTAGGACAGTATAGCCGTGTTCGCCTTTCGTACAATGGTAGCACACAGGCACCATCGGCCAACCAGTTGCAACCTGTAGCTGACAACAATGATCCGCTTAACATTCAAATTGGTAACCCCAACTTACTGCAGTCATTCAATCATCGCTTTTCTCTCAACTACAACTTCTGGAAAGTACTGTCGAATACAGGCATGTGGATGGGAGCGTGGTTCAATCCTACCAGCAATGCCTTTAGTACAAAAGATGTAGTGGATGCATTTGGCAAACGCACTTCGCAAACGGTGAACGTGAACGGCAACTACAGTTTTGGCGCTTACATGGGATATAACTTCAAAATTAAAAAGCCCGATATTCAAGTTGATTTGAGCTTCGACCCGAGCATCAACCGCTTCACCAATTTTGTAAACGGCATCGAAAACCGCACCAACTCTACAGCTTTAGAATTTGGGTATAACCTGCGTAAGTCTAAAGACGATAAATACGACCTGAGTTTCAATCAGCGCTTCACCTACAACAGTAGCAAAAGCTCTATTCGTCCTGATATCAATACCACCTACTGGACCGGTGTTGTAGGCATGTCGGCCAATATTGATTTGCCTGCGAAAATTGTATTCAATACCGACTTTGACTACAACTGGCGCCAGCGTACATCGGTGTTTGATCAAAACAACAATGCTTTTATCTGGAATGCTTCTGTTGAGAAAAAGATTTTCAAGAAGAAGGATGTAAAGATGGGCTTTAGCGTAAGAGACCTGCTGAATCAAAACATCGGTTTCAGAAGAAACATCAGCTCCAACTTTGTGTCAGAAAGAACCTACGATGTCATTCGCCGCTACTGGATGGTTACGTTTAGCTGGTCGTTTAACAAAGGCCCGCAAAAAGCGGAAGAAGACAACTGGTAATCACATTCATTATTCACAGCATCAACATTCAATATGCTATCTAGAACTGCTATAAAACACAGCTTACTCACTGTAATGCTCAGCTGCATGTTGCTGCCGACATTGGCACAAACCCGTTTTTTGTCGACCGGCAAAATTGAGTTTGAGAAAAAAACAAACATGCACAAGTGGATTGAAGACAATGCATGGACCCGTGAACTGAAGGACCGACTTCCACCATATCGGGTACAGTATTACGATTTAATGTTTGATAGTACGAAAACTTTTTACAGACGTGGCCGTGAAGTGCCCGATGATAAATGGAAAGACTTCTGGGGTTCATCCGGAGGGGAAGAAGATGTGGTTTTGCACAACCTGATGGCCATGCAATCAACCGCCTACAAGCAAGTGTTTGAAAAAAAGTTTTTGGTGCAGGATAGTGCCTTGAATATCGAATGGCGCATTACCGACGAAACCCGCACCATTGCAGGTTTTGATTGCCGAAAGGCTGTAGGTAAGTTTTTCGATTCCTTGTATGTAGTTGCATTTTATACTGATCAGATAGCAGTGCCGGGTGGCCCGGAATTGTACAATGGTTTGCCCGGTATGATTTTAGGTTTGGCTTTTCCCCGCTACTACATTACCTGGTTTGCTACGAAAGTAGAATTAGTAGAGCCGAAGATGAACGAGCTGAAAATTCCTTCCGGAAAAACCACCAAGGTTAACCGGAAAGAACTGATGGATCAGGTGCGGAAAGTATTTGAATGGGGCACAGAAGAAGAACGACAGCGGGTGTTTTGGAATACGGTTTTGTAAACATTCTCGTGTATTAATAACAAAGGGAACGATACCAAATCGTTCCCTTATTATATGCTACTTAAATGGCATTATTTGAGTTGCATCACCCACATGGTTTGTGCAGGAATGCGCCATTCGCCTTGCAATACGGCGTTGCTGCCAGTTATCACGTTCGTGGCTTGCTGATAGTTTCCTGTCATTTCTGCAAAGCGGTTCAGCGCAATGGTTTTGTCTTGCTGGTTTTGGTTGATGATACACATCACCGTTTCATTGCCATGCTTGCGGAAGTACACATACACGCCATCCTGTGGTAAGAAATCGGTAGTGCTGCCCAGTGTCAATGCCTTTGATTGCTTGCGGAAATTGGCGAGTTTTTTTACGTACTCATAAGCGGCATTTTCAGCAGCGTTTCTTCCACTCGCTACAAATTTATTCTGCGCATCACCTGCAAAGCCACCGGGAAAATCATTCCGTTTTTTACCATCGCCCTGTACATCATCATTCTTCATTTGTATCTCAGTGCCAAAGTACAATTGTGGAATACCACGCTGTGTGAGCAGCAGGCCAATGCCCATGTAATACTTTTTTTCATCGCCACCAATCATGGTCATAAAACGGTCTACGTCGTGGTTGTCGAGGAAGATGCAATTCAGTTTGGGGTCCTGATACAACACATCCTGACTCAGCGTCATCATTAATTTGTTCAGTCCTTCTGTCCAGCCAAATGGTTGGTTGATGGCACTCAACATGGCGCTTTGCATGGGGAAATCAGTGGTGCCCGGCAGGTTGTGTTTAAAAGGCACCTGCATGTTGTTTTTGGTAAAGTAGGCACTGCCCGGAACAGAGTTGGCCCAAGCTTCGCCAAAAATGCTGAGGGTCGGATATTCTTTCAGCAGCGCTGCATTCACATTGTTCATGAATTGCTCATCGCAGTACTTGTATGTATCTACCCGCCAGCCATCGAGCATGAATTCTTCAGTGCTCCAAATGGCATTTTGAATCATGAAATTGGCCATGTAAGGATTGCGCAAATTCAGATCGGGCAGGTGCGGTGTAAACCAACCTTCCAGCATTACTTTTTTATCGGCCTGGCTGGCATAAGCACCAAACAAGGCTTCTTCGCGGTGGTTGCTGCCCGTGTATGCAGGCCAGTTGTTGAACATGTCGGCAAACGGCTTGTCCTTAAACAGGAAGTGTTCATCACCCACATGATTGTACACGGCATCCTGAATAATTTTCATGCCTTGTGCATGAGCAGTACGCACCAGTTTTTTATAGGCATCGGCACCGCCGTAGCGTTTGTCGATGGCGTAGTGGTTGGTAATCCAATAGCCATGATAACCACTAATGGCACCAGCCGGCTCTTGCTTCCATGGCATGTCGTTTTCAGTAACGGGGCACATCCAAATGGAGGTAACGCCCATGTCTTTCAGATAACCAATATTATTGATGACACCCTGAATATCGCCACCATGATGTGCCGAAGGATTGCTGCGGTCGCAAATGGTATCCTTGTATCCGGGGATGCGGTCGTTGCTGGCATCGCCATTGGCAAAACGATCGGGCATAATGAGGTACACCAAATCTTGTGAGGTAACGCCATGTGCAAAATCTTTACCCGATTTGCCGGTTCTGGCTTTCAGGGTAAAAGGGATGGTTTGTGTTTTGCCTGCACTTTTTACTTTAAAATTCAGTACACCGGGCTTGGCAGTAGCCGCAATACTGATGTCTACCACCAGATAGTTGGGACTTTCAGCACGGGTTACTTTTTTGATAGTAACGCCCGGGTATTGAAGCTGCACTGTAGCTGCCGATGCATTGATGCCTTCCTGATGAATCAAGAGTTGCACCTGATTCCATTTCATGCCCGTCCACCAGTGTGTAGGGTATAGCTGTGCTTTTTGTGCAAAGGCTTGCCATGAGAGCAACAGCAACACACACAGCAGACTCGTTATCTTTTTCATGTTCATTGTATAAGCGTTTGGTTAATTAATCTTTTGCTTTGATAACTACCCTTGCCATTACTCCGGCAATGAGCATAGAAGCACCCGCAAGGCCAATCACATAAATGGCATTGCCGCCTAAAGCGGTTAATGCCAATCCGCCAATGAGGCCAGCTACAATTTGCGGAATAGTAATAGTGGCGTTGAAAATACCCATGTACACACCCGTTTGCTTGGGAGGTAATGATGATGAAAGAATAGCATATGGCATGGCAAGGATGGCTGCCCATGAAATGCCTACACCAATCATGGATGCAAACAACACATACTTATTGCTGATGAACATCATTGATACCAAACCAATGCCACCGGCCAGCAATGAAAGGGCATAGGTATTGCGACGGCCAAACTTATCGGCCAATGGAGTAAGCACCAAAGAGAACAGTGCTGCAAATACACTGTAAGCTGCGAAAATCACACCTGTCCAGTTGCCTGCTTCGTTGAAGGCAGCACTCTTCGCATCAGTAGTGCCCCATATGCTTTGGGCAATGCCGTTGGTAGTGTACACCCACATTAAAAACAATGCAAACCATGAGAAGAACTGCGTTACAGCTAATTGCATCATGGTGGGTGGAATGTTTTTCAGCAGTTGAAGGAAACTTACTTTTTCTGCCTGATCTGCTTCAGATATATTGTTGTATTTGGCATACTCAGCAGGTGGATATTCTTTTGTACGCAGCGATGTCCAAAGTACGGTAAGCAGCAAGGCAGCGCCACCAAAATAAAAAGACCAGATAACGGTAGGCGCTACTTTTTCTCCTTCGCCCGGCTCATTGGCCACGCCAAGGCTGGTAAGTATAAATGGAAGTAGCGAACCCACCACTGCACCAAAATTGATGAGGAAGCTCTGAATGGCATAACCGCGGTTGCGTTGCTTATCGGGCACCATGTCACTCACCAATGCCCGGAAGGGTTGCATGGTTACGTTGAAAGAAGTATCCATCAACAAGAGCATGGTAGCTCCGAAGATGAGCGGTGCTAAAAGGGAAGCAAATTTTTCAGAATTCGGCATGAAGAACATGGCGGCTGCCGATACAATGGCTCCGCCTAAAATGAATGGAATACGACGGCCGAGGCGGGTCCATGTTTTATCACTGGAAAGACCAACAATGGGTTGCACAATCAACCCCGCTACCGGTGCTGCCAGCCAAAACAAACTCAAATGATGCGGGTCGGCACCAATAGCAGAGAGGATGCGGCTGGTGTTGGCATTTTGCAATGAATAGCCAATTTGCACACCTAAAAAACCAAAGCTGATGTTCCAGATGCTCCAAAAATTGAGCATGGGTTTGAGGCTCGACGAGCCCGACGAAGAAGAAGCGACAGGAGCTGCCATATGCAATCGTTGTTTAAAATGAATGTACCTAAAAGCGGCTACGCAATGTAGCATTTTTTTGTAAATGTGTATTTTTTACACAAACTATTTCTTGCATTAAAAAAGACCTGACTGGCAGGTCTTTTTTAATGCAAGGCGTTGTATGTACATCTGTACTTTACATTAATTGGAAGCCGCTTGGAATAACTGCGTTTTTCTTCAATACCACTATGCCATCTTTCACGGTGTACAAAGCATGGTCGGCTGCTTCTAAATGGCTACCTCCAATAATTCTTACATCATCACCAATGCGGCAGTTTTTGTCTATGATGCAGTTTTTAAGGTAGCAGCGTTCACCAACTCCGATGTTGGGTTTGCCAGTTCGCTTAGATGCTTCAATTTCCTGCAGGGTTTCAAAATAATCGGCCCCCATCATGTAGCAGCTTACAATAGTGGTACCGTGGCCAATGCGGCTCCGGATGCCAATCACACTATTTTCTATGCGGCTGGCATTAATGATGCTGGCTTCGGCGATGATTGTTTTTTCTAAAGTGGTGCCGCTGATTTTTGCCGGAGGCAACATGCGGGCACGGGTGTACACAATGTTCTTTTTATCGTACAGGTTGAAAGGCGGAATTTCATCTGTTAATGCCAGGTTGGCCTCGAAGAAGGAATAAATGTTACCAATGTCTGTCCAATAGCCATCGTATTGGTAAGACATTACTTTATACTTCTCAATAGACTGTGGCATGATTTCTTTACCAAAGTCGGTTGATTTTTCGTACTCCTCTAACAGCAGATCGAACAGTAGTTTTTTGTTGAAAATGTAAATGCCCATGGAGGCGAGGTAGTTACGTCCCTGCGCCTTCATTTCGTCTCCAGTATCACTTATCCATTCGTGTAAAATATCCTTTTTGGGCTTTTCAATGAATGCAGAAATTTCGCCGTTTTCATCCACTTTCATAATTCCAAATTCCGAAGCATCGCGGTCTGAAACGGGTATGGTAGCAATGGAGATTTCGGCACCAGATTGGGCATGCTTGTCAATCATTTCCTGAAAGTCCATCTGATACAATTGGTCGCCGCTGAGGATAAGCACATACTCCGATTCGTGCTGCTGAATATGGCGAAGGCTTTGGCGTACGGCATCGGCCGTTCCCTGAAACCAACCTGGGTTGTCGGGCGTTTGTTCTGCAGCTAAAATATCTACAAAGCCGCTGCTAAACTGGCTGAACTGATATGTGTTTTTAATGTGCTTATTGAGCGAAGCACTATTGAACTGTGTAAGCACCCAGATGCGGTTTATGCTGCTGTTGATACAGTTGCTGATGGGAATATCTACCAGTCTGTACTTGCCCGCAATTGGTACGGCGGGTTTGCTTCGGGTAGCCGTCAGCGGATAAAGCCGGGTTCCTGCGCCACCACCTAAGATAACTGCAACCGTTGATTTTGCCATTGTAATGAGTTTATAAGGTGAGTATTGATGTTCGTTGTTCTATTCAATTATGATTTGTAAAGGTCGATATAAGCTGCTGCACTTTTTGTCCAGCTGTTGTCGATGGCCATCATTTTTTGCCTTGCTGCCAATAAGATGTCGGGCTTTTCAAAATACCACGAGGCAGCCCGATGAATGGCATGTTTTAAATCGCCAACAGACGGATGTTCAAATACCAAACCGTAACCGGTAAAATTGGGGGCGCCAATGTCTATCACCGTATCCCGAAGACCGCCGGTATTGCGAACCATGGGCACGGTTCCATAGCGCAACGCATACATTTGGTTGAGGCCACAAGGTTCTACCCGGCTGGGCATCAGCAAAAAGTCGGCAGCGGCATACAACTGGTGTGCCAGTTTTTCGTTGTAGCCAATGTAACAACTCATCTGATTGGGTATGAGTTCCTGCAATGCCTGCAGTTCATATTCCAGTTTGGGATCGCCACTGCCGAGCACAATAAAATTCAGGGCACCATTGAATTCCGCTGCGGCTTCACCAATAGCCGATGGAAGAATTTCAGCTGCTTTTTCACCTACCAATCGGCCAATGAAAATGAACAATGGCTTATCTGCATCGAGGCCAAAATGCTGGCAAACAGATTTCTTGTTCAGTTCTTTGCCTTCTACTACATCAGCAATGCCATAATTGTAGGGGAGGAGTGGATCGGTTTCCGGGTCCCAAACTTCAGTATCAATACCGTTGAGGATTCCGGAGCATTTGCCTTTTTCGTATTCAAACAAATCTTCTAATCCATTGGCCTGAATACGCAATTCTTCCATGTAGCTCTGGCTCACCGTCGTTACTTTATCGGCACACTTCACGGCTGCTGCCAAAGCATTGATGCTGTCTTTCCATTCGAGCATGCCGCTTTTCCAATTGTCGAAACTGGGCAGGTAATGGCTTTTGTTCCAACCCATCCAACCCTGATACTGGCCATTGTGTATGGTAAAAACTGTTTTAATGCTACGCAAAGACTGATAAGCGTAGCAATATTTCATCATGAAGGGGATAAGGCCAGTATGGTGGTCGTGTACATGCACCACATCGGGACGGTGCTCCCAAGTAGCCAGCCAATGCACCACGGCTATTTGAAATGCGGTGAAGCGTTCCGTATCATCATCGTACCCATATACTTTTTCGCGGTCGAGCAATCCGTTGATGTCGAGCAGGTACAAATCAAAACCCAGCTCATTGGTTTTTTCTTTGATGACGGCGTAGCGAAACCAGGTATTGCCCAGGTAGGTGCCGCTTTCGTGTACCAGCTCCCACTCATGGTTGTATAAATATTTGCTGCGGTACATGGGCATTACCACTTTTGCTAAATGCCCTAACTGCTGTTGGTATTTTGGCAAAGCTCCCACTACATCGCCCAGCCCGCCGGCTTTGGCTACGGGGTAGCATTCGGCACTTATGTGTACTATTTCCATGATTGAGGCATTTGTAAATGGCCTGGTAAAATCCAGATTATTCTACTTAATTATTTTATTAATAATTGACCACACTTGGCCCGACAATTTAGGCTAAGATTGCCATTGTGCAGCCCATCTTAAAAAATTTTTCTGCGTTGCAAAAGCGGCTACATTTACGCCTCTTCTTATTTAATCGATGCCTTATGAATCAAACAGCAAAACCAACTAATTACAGTGCGTTGGGAACACTTGTTATGGTGTTCTTTTTTTGGGGATTTATCGCCGCTTCCAACAGTATTCTTATTCCTTTTTGTAAAACTCATTTTGAATTGACACAGTTTGAATCGCAGTTGCTCGGTTCAGCTTTTTACATTGCCTATTTTGTTGGGTCACTTATTCTTTTTGTAGTGTCTAATTTGATTGGCACCGACATTGTAAACAAAATAGGTTACAAGCGGGGCATTATCTACGGGCTTTTTATTTCTGTTGTAGGTGCTTTACTCATCATTCCTTCAGCCAACGCTAATTCTTACTATGCTATTCTGGGCTCATTGTTTATTGTAGCATTGGGCTTTTCGCTGCAGCAAACCTGTGCACAGCCTTTTGCCATTAGCCTCGGCGATCCAGCTACCGGTTCGCATCGCCTCAACCTTGGCGGAGGTGTCAATTCGTTGGGTACAACACTGGGGCCCATCATCGTTAGCTTTTTTCTGTTTGGTGGTATTGGTGCAAAGCAAGATGTAACTGTTACCAATATCAATAATTTATACCTCATTGTAGCGGGTGTGTTTGCTGCCGTTGCCTTGTTCTTTTTATTTTCCAAATTGCCCGATGGCAAAAACGATGAGCCTTTTGAAAAAGCCAGCAAAGCATCGGGTTCGTTGGTGGTAATGACGATTGGTATTTTGGGTATCATTTTGCTGGGCACATTTACTGAGATTTCTAAACTGCCATTGTTGTTGGCTACGTTTGTGCTCATTATCGCTGTATTGTTTATAAGCAATGGTGCTGCCAACAAAAGCCCCGATGGTTGGGGTGCCATGAAGTATCCTCAACTCATTTATGGCATGATTGGCATTTTTGTATACGTTGGTGTAGAAGTAACCATCGACAACAACTTTGGTGCCTTGCTAAAAACACCGGGTTATTTCAACGAAACAGGCTTGGATGAAAGTGAAATTTCTCAATACATTTCGCTGTATTGGGGTAGCCTTATGATCGGTCGCTGGACGGGTGCCATCAGTGTTTTCAACCTGGGTAAAACAGCCAAAAAAATTGCCACCATTGTAGTGCCATTTATTGCATTTGGCGTGGTGCTGGGTGTAAACGTTTTGTATGGCAATGAAGTGGGCAATCTGCTGCCATACGCTATCTGTATTGCCATTGCCGTAGCTGCTTTCTTCTATGGCGAAGAGAAGCCAGTGAAAACATTGCTCACCTTGTCTATCCTCGCTACCATTGCCATGTTGGTGGGTGTGTTCACTACCGGTTTGGTTTCTGTATTTGCATTCATCGCCGGTGGTTTGTGCTGCTCCATTATGTGGCCTTGTATCTTCTCGCTGGGTGTGGGTGGTTTGGGCAAATACACCAGCGAAGGGTCGGCTTTGCTTATCATGATGATTCTGGGTGGCGCCATTATTCCACCTTTGCAGGGTGCCGTAGGTGATGGTGCTGTAGGTTTGCATAATTCTTATTTGGTTGCTGCAGCCTGCTTTGCATTCCTCGCCTTCCTTGCACTCAAACTGAAAAGTGTGCTGAAAAAGCAGGGGCTCGATTTCGATCAAACTGTTGCGGCATCACATTAAATGTTCACCATTAATTTTAGGAACCTTGGCAAAGCAATCCGGTAATTTGAACGACAGTAGTACCATCGATAAATCGCAACAATATGCCATCGGTATCGATATAGGTGGTACCAATACCAAGTTTGGTTTGGTTGATACACGTGGCGATATTTTTTATCGCGGTGCTATCAGTACCAAAAAACATAAGTCGGTTGATAAGTTTATAGATGCCTTGTACGAAGCCATTTTACCAGCTATCGATTCGGTAGGCGGCGTTACAGAAATCAAAGGCATTGGGGTAGGAGCTCCAAATGGCAACTATTACAAAGGAACGGTAGAGTATGCACCCAACCTGCCCTGGAAAGGAGTGATTCCATTGGCAGATATGATTGCTGCCAGGTTTGGCCTCGATGCCAGCCTCACCAATGATGCCAATGCTGCAGCCGTAGGCGAAATGATGTATGGAGCGGCCCGTGGTATGAAAGATTTTATCATGATTACGTTGGGCACAGGTGTGGGTAGCGGCATTGTGGCAAATGGTCAATTGATTTACGGCCACGATGGTTTTGCCGGCGAACTCGGCCATACCATCATCATACCTGATGGGCGTTTGCACTGGGGAACAGGTGCTCATGGATCGCTGGAAGCGTATGCTTCTGCTACGGGCATAAGGCTTACAGCATTGGAGTTGCTGGAGAAGCACCACAACAAAACTTCTCTGCTGCGCAATGTGCCGGTGGAAGAGCTGGAAAGCTACCATGTGTACGAATGCGCTATGCAAGGCGACGAAATTGCTATTGAAGTATTCGAGTACACCGGTAAAATTCTGGGCATGGCTCTGGCCAATTTTGTGATGTTTTCTTCGCCCGAAGCCATTGTTCTATTTGGCGGACCCACCAAGGCAGGCGACTTAATTATGAAGCCTGTACGCACCCATATGGAAGAAAACCTGCTGCCCATTTTCCGCAATAAAGTGAAGCTTGTATTTAGCCTGCTCAAAGAAAGCGATGCGGCAATATTAGGTGCCAGTGCGTTGGTTTGGGAAAAGAAATAACATAGCACATTTACCATAAGAAAGCGGGGCTATTCATTGTTAATGAATGCCCCGCTTTTATTAGAAAGGGTTATCCGTTGTCATTATTTTACTACCAAATGCGGTACCAGTTTGTATTGATGTACACCAACTTCAATTACTGATAATGCTGCATCAAAATCAATGGTGATAGAATCCCGGGGGATTCCCATTTTTTTCACCACATCTATTTTATAGCCAAACTCATTGCCTGCTTCCAATGTCATAGGATAGGTTTGTCCATCAAATTTTATTGTATTGTTTTTGCCCAGCACAAACCGCATTTCTTTTATGTTGGCACCGGGTACGCCGCCTACTGCCAGCAGTGTTTTACGTCCGTTGGTGAAGTTCAGAAGATTGTATACGCCTTCATTTACATCCAGCCAAACCCAATCTTCGCTGCTGCCCGGGTTGGTGCTACTCGCAGGTTCTACGGTGCCTTTGTATTTTACTTTAACGCCTTGTATTTCTACGTTTACCTCATCTGCAAGTATGGCGTTATCTGTGAGATATACGTATAGCTTCGAGTCCTGATTGCCATCGAACTTCTGACATCCGACAAAAAATAATGCAGCCATGAGGGCTGCAAGGGGTATTATATTTTTCATATCCGTGTGGGGATTTGACGTTGGAACAACGAATTTAATGTTTTAACCTTAAACTCGCAATAGTTATCCCAAAATCTGTGCCAAAGTACCTCAGGATATGAGTGATGTGCAATAGTCAGATCAACTAATAGCTTGTAGTTGTAACCACAAACACAGCTGGTACCGGCCGTTGGCCTTCTTTGTCGGATGGTTTTATGGTAGTTTTTCCGTTGATTAGTAAGCAGCTGCTGCCACCACCATCGAGATTGAGGCCTTCTACACAGCCGGCTTGCAGCAACATGTGGCCTAATTGTTCCAAGGTGGCGCCTTCGGCAATGCCGGGGTTACGGCCTTCTACCGCTAAAATAATCAGACGTCCATCACGGGTATAACCCATGGCAGTGCGGGGATGCTTGTCTTGCAGGCCTGTTACAAACATGCGTTCTTCCTTGTTGTACACTTTTACTGCCCCGGCTTCCAGCACAACAGGACCACCGCCTACAGCTGTTCGCATTTTCCATTTAACAGGCTTGGGCAAGCTGGCATTGGCTGTTATTACATCTTGCAGAGAAGGATCGGCAAGGTTGCCCGTGGCCACACTGGGTTGTATCCATGCATAAGCGTAGCGCAGTGCCGTATCTGTATAAGTCCAGGCTACATCTGCTTTTCGTTTTTTGCCGATGCCAATGGCACTGCGGGTAATGTAGTAGTATCGGGAACTGTCTTTACCCATTTTTACCGCAGGGGTGTTGTACGCTTTCAATTGTCCGTTGCTTACCACCATGTTCAGGTTGGCATTGTTGGCAAAAGAAAAGAAAGTGCAGTTGGCTACCACCAGTGGCGAGGCATGCTGTTCGAAGTATTGGGTAGGGGTAAACCTTTTTCCATTTCCCGTAAGGGCATCAAATGAAAGCTGTTTGTTTTTCAGTGGTAGTTCGATGTAATACGCAATGTTGGGTTTGCCAGCCAATGCCGTATTGGTGCGGTATACATGTACGCCTTTGGGCAATGGCCCGAAAGCTGAATCTACATTTTGCCAGGTGAGTTGTGCATTTGCAAAAAGGGTAGTGCTGAGCAGTACCGCAAGAACCATTAATTGCTTCATGGCCTAAAAATAGCAAAGCACCCATTGCGGGTGCCTGCTGTATCATTAATGTTTTTATTTATTTATGCTGAAACTACTTCAGCCTTTTTTTCTTGCATCCATGCATTACGGCCATAGCCTGCTATCACGTGGTTTTCGCTGTGGTAGCTGCTGCGTACCAGCGGGCCGCTTTCTACATAGTCGAAGCCCAGTTCGTAGCCAAACTCACGAAGCATGCCAAACTCATCAGGGTGCACAAAACGATCGACTGGCAGGTGGCGGCTGGTGGGTTGCAGGTATTGACCAATGGTGATAACATCCACATTTACATTGCGCAGGTCTTCCATGGTTTGCTTCACTTCATCCATGCTTTCACCAAGGCCCAGCATAATGCCACTCTTGGTACGGATGCCTGCCTGCTTAAGTGTACGCAATACTTCCATACTGCGCCAGTACTTGGCCTGAATGCGCACCTGACGGGTGAGGCGTTCTACCGTTTCAATATTATGGCTAATCACTTCTGGTGCAGCTTCGGCTACCCGCAAAATATTTTCTGTTTCTCCTTTAAAATCCGGAATCAACGTTTCCAGCGTGGTTTCCGGATTGAGGGTTTTTACCGCTTTGATGGTGTTGTACCAAATGATGCTGCCTCCGTCGGGTATTTCATCACGGTCTACCGAAGTGATAACTGCATGCTTCACTTTCATGAGATGAATGGCTTCGGCCACCCGTTGTGGTTCGTCCCAATCTACGGGGTCGGGTCGGCCGGTAGCTACGGCACAAAAGCCACAGCTGCGGGTACAGGTATTTCCCAAAATCATAAATGTGGCAGTGCCTGCACCCCAGCATTCGCCCATGTTAGGGCAATTGCCGCTTTCGCAAATGGTATGCAGTTTATGATTGTCTACCAATCCTCTCACATGCCTGTAACTTTCGCCAATGGGCAGTTTTACACGCAGCCACGATGGTTTTTTTATTTTTTCTACGGATTGATCCTGTGTAATACAACTCATAATTTGTGCAAGGTAATAGTTGCTGAATAAACAGCATCCTGTGCAAAAGGTTATTTCCGCCGGCCAAATTCTATGCCTACGTATATGTTGGCAAAAAAGCGTTTGGCGGGATTGTCTACCATAATGGGCATTTCCTGTGGGTAGAACTCTACGTTTACGCCACATTCAATGGCACTCACCATTTCGTTGTAGCGGCCATAGTCGAATCGTAAACCGGTTTTGGCAAACACACCGGGTCTGAATTTCAACTCATTAAAACCTTTGAAAAAACCGGCGCTGGTACCCTGTACCGATTGGTCTAAAAACAGCGTATCTGTGCGGTTAGCTCCACCCATCCAGTTTATTTTGATAAGCTCATTGTTGGCAACATCAAATTTTTCGATGTAATATGGTTTGAGCAAACCGAGCGATAAACCGCCACCGTAAATGGCCATTACAGCAACCCCGTTTTTATTGCCTTTGCCACCAATTAAATATTGTTGTCCAAAGCCAATTTTAGTTTGCATAAACACGTTTTGCTTTGCATAAATGTATGGGCGGGTTAAAGCAAAACCAATGCTAATGTTTTCGCTGCCAATCTTGTATTCATTGTTGGCCTTTCTTACACCTACTTCTACCAGGTACCAATGTGATTTGTAATTGGATTTCATTTTCGCCTTTTGAAAATGGGCTGCCAAACCATCGTTGTACAACTTGCCGCCAAGTACCCATTCCTTATGGTATATGATGGCACCTTCTTCTTCGGCCTTGGCCATTTGATTCACCTTGTCTCTGCGGGCCTGTTGCTTGGCCTGTCTCGACTTTCTGTCTGAGCCTTCGTTGGTGTCTTGTGCTAACAGCGAAAGAGAAGCTAAAGAAAGCAGGCAACAAAGTGAGGCGGGAATCAATTTTGAAATGACCATGTATTAGTGTTGTAGGTAACAGTAAATTTAGCCCAAAAATAAGGTATGACCGCATCGTTAATTTACAATGGAGCGTTAAGGTGCACAGCTGTGCATAATCAGAGTGGATCGGGTTTGGAAACCGATGCACCAACAGATAACAGGGGAAAAGGAGAAAGGTTTTCGCCCACCGATTTGACGGCTACTTCTCTTGGTCTTTGCCTCATTACAACTATGGCCATCAAGGCAACTGATATGGGCATAGAGCTGGAAGGTACAACTGTAGATGTGCAAAAACACATGAGCAAAGAACCTCCGCGCCGCATTGTAAAAATGGAAGTGTGGGTAAAACTGCCAGCACTCGACCTGAGCGATAAGGACCGCCAAATACTGGAAGCTGCAGGTAATGCATGCCCGGTGGCCCGTAGCCTGCACCCCGATCTGGAGCAGGCGATTAGCTACCAGTGGGGCTAAGGGCTTCGCTGCGCAATAAGCGATTACCCACGGCACACTCGAGGCAGCGTCGGGCATCGCAATATTGTTTGCGCAGTTGTAGTAAGGCTTGCGAAGTATAGGCATTTTCGATAGGTACGTTCATGGCAGCAAAAGCGGTCATGAACGTATTTTTTTCGGCAGCAGTTGCTTGCAGAAAACCCAATGCTTTTTCGGTTTGTGCGGGTTGATTCAAAGCTTTGCCATAAGCATACAATAGCGGCGCAATAGCATTTATCACAACACTATCGATAGCCTGCTTGCCGAGTGTCTTTGGCTGTGCATCACTTTCGTGGTCGGGTTTAAAATGGGTTTGCCAATAATCGTTGGCTGTTACATCAAACAACTGGTGAATTTGTTTGAGTTCATTTGCCTCCAGCAGTTGCGAAAACAAATGGCTGCTCCGATGAATGAGCATGGCCAGCTGTGCCAATCGGATGGTAGGAAAATTGACTGGCCGCATTCTTAAAAAGGAGGGCGGCTGTTGAATGACCCGCAGCTGATATTTCTGCTGTAAAAACTGATACTCTTTGTACAACATTTGTGCATACTTATCGGTCATGTGTTTATGCAACAAACCTGCCTGACCTAAGAGCAACGCTTCCAGTTGGTGAATCTGGTTTTTGTGCTTCGCTAAAATGTTTACAGAAATAGATGACGCCATTTGTTCAAAGCTTTCGCCATTGACAGCACCACCCATAGCCCGGCTGATCATGCGCCAGCACACTTCTTCCCAATGCTGTTGTGTTTGCTGAATGTGTTTGGCAACGCGGTTTGTTTTTTCCTGCAATCTTTCTGCCAGCAACCGGTCGAGCCAGTTTTGCCAAATGAGAGAGGGCACCGCTGAAGCTTGTGTGCCACAGGGTATGGCTTGCTGGCTACTCATCCAGCTGCTGTATTGCTGCAGCATCATGCCCGAAATACGATTGCGCAACGCTAAAACAGGAACCTCCGCCGGCCAGTCTGGCACATCATGTTCGTACACCACATGCAAAATAATTTTTGCATAACGGTCATCGTGATGATGCCCGTGTTTGTACCAATCGCTGGTGCGTAAGTGCAGCTCTACAGCACCTGCCCACAGCGTACCATCAATATTGATTCTTGCATTTTGAAAATCAGCTCCCTGATGTGTGTTCCATTCACCGGGGTGAATCACTTCTATAGGATAATGTAATGTAGTTTGCAGTTGTTGCGCATTGTAATAGCGAAACTGCCAGATGAATTGTAGCAAACGTTCGTTCATAGCGGGTATAGGGTGTGTCTCCGCTAATGTACATAAACCTGACGAGGCTACAATTCCTTTAGCAGCTGTAAAACACGACTCACCGGAAGCCCCATTACGTTGTAAAAATCACCCTGAATACTTTTAATGCCTGTTACACCAATCCACTCTTGAATGGCATAGGCTCCGGCTTTGTCGTAGGGCTCGTATTTGTCTACGTAGTATTCTATTTGCTGTTGTGTAAGCTCATGAAAAGTAACCGAAGTGGTGTCAGCAAATTCAAAAGTTTCGGTGGCCGTCATTAGGCAAACACCGGTAATTACTTCATGTGTTTGTCCGGATAATTGCAGCAAAAAATGTACAGCATCTTCGCGGCTGGCAGGTTTGCCAATAATATGGTTGTTGAGCACTACAATAGTGTCTGCCGCCAGTATGGGCAAATGGTTGCTGTTCTCCGTGCGGCTCTCATCCCAGCGGGTAAGTTCTTTTTTTACAGCCAATGCTTTTTCACGGGCTATGGCTACAGGCACTTGGTCTATTGGTAATGTGGGGTCTTCTATTTCATCGGTATGTTTTACGATGACTTCAAAATCTACTTCAGCCCATTCGAGCAGCATTTTTCTGCGGGGCGATTGGCTGGCCAAGATGATGCGGGGCAGTGAACTTCTCATAAACTTATCGGGTATACAACATAAAGAAAACCATAGAGCAAATACCGCCCAACATTATCCACTTGAGCTTGCTGCTCAGTTGTGCAAATTGTGTAGTGTTGATGGCTTTAAATAAATGCTTGAATAACATTATCAGCGGCACTGTAACGGTTATCAGTAAGTACAATGAAGCATACCACCACTGAAAAATGAGCACATAGGTTTGCATTACTATGAGCATTACAATGAGGATTGCCAGCCATGTGCCGGCAAATACTTTCGATGCATTTACTCCATACACAATGGGCAATGTTTTGCATTGTGCCCGACGGTCGCCTTCCATGTCTTCCATGTCTTTTACCACTTCTCGTATAAGCGATATAATGAAAGCAAAAGCGGCATAGAGCACACCAATGCGGGTAAGCCTCGCTACCGAAGCTTGTGTGTCGGCGGCAGTGATGATACTGTTCCACCAGCCGGGTAATTCAGCCACCAACATGATGAGAATAACCCATGCAGTGAGTAGCGAAATGAGTACGTTGCCAATAATCATTTTCCGTTTGTAGGTGGTAGAATACACCCACAGCAGCACTACACACAGTATGTTGCCGATGGCAATAAGCGGATTGTGCAATTTGTAGCCAACATATACACTCAGCAATACGCCGATGCCAGAAAAAACAAGGTGCCAAAATATAGCCATGCGCCTGGTAATGATGCGGTCTACCACCATGCGGTCGGGCTTGTTTACCTGATCAATATTGATGTCGAAATAATCGTTGATGATATAGCCTGCGCCAGCTATGAGCACACTGGCTGCTACGATGAGCCAAAACAAATGCTGCTGCAAATGCAATGGAAAAGCATGGCTGTTGGCAGCAGGTAAAACAATGAAGTAGTGAAAGAGGATTTGTGTAATAGCGATAAACACCAGATTAGGCCAGCGGAGCAATCGGAAAAAATGACCTAATAGTTGCATGTTGTAAAAATATCGAGGGCAGGGGAGCAGGCAAAATTATTTCTACCGGCTCTGCACCTGCGTGGTATGCACCCAATCGCCATTGAGTTTGAGCACTTTTTCTATCACATCTCTGGCGGCTCCGGCACCACCAACCTGTGGACTGATGTACAGACTAACTTGTTGTATTTCGCTGCAGGCATCGGCAGGGCAGCAGGGGAGCCCCACTGTTTGCATCACTTCCAAATCGGGAATGTCATCGCCCATAAAAAGCGTTTGCGACAAACTGTATTGACGCTGTTGCAAAAAGTCTTGCAGTACCTGCTTTTTATCGTGCACCTGCATGTACACATGACGGATGCCCAATTTGTGCAGCCGCTCTTTTACCAACTCCGATTGGCCACCACTAATGATGATGACTTCATAGCCTTTCTTCACCGCCAGTTGCAAAGCATAGCCGTCTTTGATGTTCATGCGGCGTACCATTTCACCCTCGGGCATCAGGTACAAAGTGCCGTCTGTCAGCACTCCGTCTACATCAAAGGCAAACACTTTTATGTTGGGGAAAAGGCTTAGTACATTCATTGGTGAGTTGATAGATGGTGGATGATAGTTGGTAGTAAAGATGGCAGAAAATCAGCCATCAGCCATCCTACATCAGAAATCCGACATCCTATTTCTGGTTATCTCTCCACTCGTACACCCAGCTGCTCTGAATCATTTCCAGATGGCCTTCGTTACTTTCTTCACGGGTACCCACAAAGCCAGGAATTTGCAACACCCACTCCAACAAATCGGTAAAACGAATGCGGTAGATTTTGCCTTCGTTGAACTCATCGCCAAACTTTTCATAGAGTTTAATGGCAATGTCTTCGTAGTCGTTCCAGTGAATAGGCGGTTCGTAGCTCATATAAGAATGGGGGAATTTGAAAATGAATAATTAGAATACTCAGGTAAGAAAACAATTGTCAGCACATTCGCCAACCGGCACATTGTTTTACTCTCCCAAAAACTGTGATTGGTCAGGCACGGTTACCTCGATTGTACCACTGCCGGCTTCCAGCACACACTGGCAGCCGAGGCGGCTATTGAGGCGGGGGTTCACCGCACGGTCAATAAAATCTTCTTCACGGTCGGTAATTTCCGGCAGATAATCTTCACCTTTTTCAACGTATACATGGCAAGTGCTGCAGGCACATACCCCGCCACAGTTGTGGTGCAGTTCAATGTCGTTTTTCAGGGCAATTTCCAAAATGGAATCACCGGCTTCTATGTTGGTCAGTGTTACAGGTTCGAGGCCTTTTTCTTCAAACTTGAAATGGATAGTATACATAATGATTGGTTCGTTTCGTATTGGGGCGGCAAAAATAAGGGTTGCCGTTTCGCTTCGCCTGCTTATAACTTGTAAATCCTGTTTTGGTTGGGGTACAGGGCGCAAAAAATTCCGTTTCTCAACATCAGCACTTGTGCTGCATCCAGTGGCTCACCTGCTGCGAAAGGTATTCATACAACTTGGCCATGTTCTCATCTTGTGTTTGCAGCAGCGCAATGTGTTTGGCAATGGTGCCGTGATCGTTTCTGGCGGCAGGGCCGGTTTGCCACTGTTTCGGATCATTGTTGGTGAGGCGGTTCACGGTTTCCTGCATCAGCGGTTGCAGCAGTTCAAAAGGCACTTGCTGCGCTGCGCAAATGTTGTACGCCTGCCCATACATGAGGTTGGTAAAATTGTTGGCAAAAATGGCAGCCATGTGCAGCCACTGGCGTTGCACATCGTTGGCATGACCCGTAATGGGGCTGAGGCTGCGGGCTACATCATCGAGCAGCGCCAGATCGTCGGGCGTGGAAGCATCGGTGAGCAATGGCACAGGGGCGCTGGGCGGCGCTTCTTTCCGCAGGCTTTGCAGCGGATACAAAATGCCATGGTTGGGCGATACAGTTGCCAGTACCTGCATGCTTACCGAACCTGCCGTATGTGCCAGCAAACCTTTCAGCTTGGGTAACTGTGCCAGCACTTCGGGTAAGGCCGTGTCGGAAACGGCTATAATATATAATGGTACATGTTGCCGGATGGCAGAAAAATCAGTGCTGCCCTCAGCCTCATATTTATCGGCCAACTGCTTGACGGCTGCTGCATTTCGCCCCAGCACTTGTACCAACTGATGCCCGGCTTGCTGCAACATGCCGGCCAGCACCGTAGCCACATTGCCTGTTCCTATCAATACTATTTCCATCATTTCAAAGTAAAGCAATTCAGAGTACTGTTTCTTTGCGCAAAGCTTCTGTGGGATATGGCAACACAACGTGGGATGACGGCAGCGCAAAAACTGGTGGTAGAATATTACAAGGCCAAGCTTAACCTGATGCATGTGCTCAATGCCCGCTGGGCAGCGGCTTCGGCCATCGATTTGTTTCAAAAGCCCTACGCCCGGCCCCGCCGGAAAGACCCGCCCATTTGGAAAGAAGCCAAGCGGCTGCGGCTTAACTCGGGTGAGCATCAATTGGCCGGCTATCATTGGTTGCCCAAAGAGCCGAACGGGCAAAAACTGCTCATTGTGCATGGCTTTGCCGGCAGCTGCAAGTCTTTCGAAAAATACATTTACCCCTCTTTGAAAAAAGGCTACGAAGTGCTGGCCTACGATGCACCGGGCCATGGTAAAAGCAATGGCAGCCGGCTCAACCTCATCATTTACAAATGGGTGCTCGAAGATATTATTCGCCATCACCAAGGGTTTGATGCTTACCTGGCCCACAGCCTTGGCGGCATGAGCCTGATGCTGGCGCTGGATGCCCTCGGCCACAAGCAGCAAAACAAAATTGCACTGGTGGCGCCGCTGGTAGAAGTGCGGTCGGCTACGCAAAACTTCAGCCGCTTTTTGCAATTGCCTGCCAACCTGCAAGCCCTGTTTGTGGAGGAACTGGAAAAGCGGGCCGGTCACAAAATGGATTGGTTTTCGCTGCCCCGCCTGCTGCGGGAGCATCAGGGGCAGGTGCTGTGGATACACGACCGCTTCGACGATACCACACCCTTTGATGATGTGGAGCCCGCCATCCCGCATTTGCCCGGGCATGTGGAACTGATGGTGACGGAAGGGCTGGGCCACAGTCGCATTTACCGCGACAATAAAGTGCGGAAACGCATCCTCGAATGCTGGTAAACTGCTCCGGTTTTGTAAGCTGCTCACAACCGCAGGACGTTGTTTTTTACAAACTATCCTAATATTGCCGTGGAAAACGCTGGTTCACCCCCGGTAATTTTCCACCCATTAACATAGAACTTACTCCCCGCTATTCGCACATCATGGCAAAAAACTTACTCATTGTAGAAAGCCCGGCCAAGGCCAAAACCATCGAAAAATTTCTGGGCAAAGACTTTCAGGTAAAGAGTTGCTACGGCCACATCCGCGACCTGGAAAAGGACGACATGGGCATTGATGTTGACCATGGTTTTCAGCCAAGGTACGTAGTGCCGGATGAAAAACAGAAAGTGGTAAGCGAACTCCGCAAACTGGCAAAATCTTCTGAGGAAGTTTGGCTGGCAAGCGATGAGGACCGTGAAGGAGAAAGCATCAGCTGGCACTTGTGTGAAGTGCTCGATTTGGATCCCGCCACCACCAAGCGGATTGTGTTTCATGAAATTACCAAGCCCGCCATTCAAAAGGCCGTGGCCAACCCCCGCACATTAAACATGAACCTGGTAAATGCCCAACAGGCCCGCCGGGTGCTCGACCGCATTGTGGGTTTTGAAATCAGCCCGGTGCTGTGGCGCAAAATTGGTCGCCAGGGTGGCTTGAGTGCCGGCCGTGTGCAAAGCGTTGCTGTAAAACTGATTGTAGATAAGGAAAGAGAAATCAACACATTCAAAGCTGAAAGTGCTTTTGTAGTAAAAGCACATTTCACCGGCAAAGATCTTAATGGCAAAGACGTAAGTTTTTCTGCTGAAGGAGCTCGTTTTGCCAACGGCCAACTGGCAGAAAAATTCTTGAATAGCTGTATTGGCGCTGCTTATAATGTAAAAGACATTGTGGTGAAGCCCGGCAAGCGTACGCCTGCAGCACCTTTTACCACTTCCACTTTGCAGCAGGAAGCCAGCCGCAAACTAGGTTATGGCGTGGCCAAAACCATGCTCATTGCCCAAAAGTTGTACGAAGCGGGTCATATTACCTATATGCGTACCGATAGTGTGAACCTGAGTGATACAGCTCTTGGCGCCATCGGCAATACCATCGAAAACAACTATGGTAAAAGATATTTGCAAATACGCAAGTACAAAAACAAAAACGAAAGTGCACAAGAGGCACACGAAGCCATACGCCCCACGTACATGGAGCATTCCAGCATTGATGATGCAGAAGGTGCCCGCCTCTACGACCTGATTTGGAAACGGACCATCGCTTCGCAAATGGCCGATGCCGAACTGGAAAAAACAACGGCCAAAATTGGCATCAGCACCAATGGCGAAGAACTCTCTGCCAGTGGTGAAGTCATTAAGTTCGATGGCTTTTTGAAAGTATACCTCGAAGGCACCGATGAAGAAGACGAGCAAGAAGATGGCCGCCTGCCTAACCTGAGTGTGGGCCAGTCTGTTGACTTGCTGGAAATGACGGCTGCTGAAAAATATTCACGCCCAACAGCCCGCTATACAGAAGCGTCGCTGGTAAAGAAACTGGAAGAACTTGGCATTGGCCGTCCTTCTACTTATGCGCCAACCATTTCTACCATACTCAAGCGTGGCTATGTGGTAAAAGAAGACCGCGAAGGCCAGCAACGCAGCGTAGTCATTTGGAAATTGAAATCTGATAAGGTTTTTTCCGCTACGCAAATGGAAAACTATGGTGCTGAAAAAGCCAAGCTGTTTCCAACGGATCTTGGATTTGTGGTGACCGACTTTTTGAACAAGCATTTTGAAAATGTGATGGACTATTCCTTTACCGCCAGGGTAGAAGGAGAGTTTGATAAGGTAGCCGAAGGCAAGCAGCAGTGGAACAGCATGGTGCGCAACTTTTACGATCCTTTTCATAAGGAAGTAGAAGAAACCATGGAGCATGCCGACCGTGCCACAGGGGAGCGTCATTTGGGCGAACACCCCGAAAGCCGCAAGCCCGTCTTTGCCCGCATGGGCCGCTTTGGCGCCATGATACAAATTGGCAGTGTGGATGATGAAGAAAAGCCATTGTTTGCCAGCCTTCGCCCCGGCCAAAGTATTGAAACCATTACCCTCGAAGAGGCATTGGATTTGTTCCGTTTGCCTTTTACATTGGGTGAATTTGACGGCAAAGAAGTGAGTGTCGGCATTGGCCGTTTTGGTCCGTATGTAAAGCACGGCGATGTTTTCATCAGCCTGCCAAAAGGAGAAGATCCGCTGGCGGTGGATATGGCCCGTGCACAAGCTTTGATAGCCGAAAAGGTTCAGGCAGATGCACCAATCGCTACTTATCAGGGACAACCCGTAACGAAGGGTAAAGGTCGCTTTGGCCCGTTCATCAAATGGGGCGATTTGTACATCAACGTGCCCCGCCGCTACAACTTTGATGCGCTGACGCAGAAGGATTGCGATGAGCTCATTGCCGCCAAGGTGGAGAAAGAATCGAACCGCTACATTCAGCAATGGCCGGAGTTGAAAATCAGTATTGAAAATGGTCGTTGGGGCCCGTACATCCGCTTCGGCAAGAAGATGCTGAAACTGGGTAAGCCCGGCAAAAGCAAGTATACCCAGGAAGAAGCTGCTGTGATTGATTTAGAAGAAGTGAAGTCAATCATTGTAGCGCAGGTGCCCGATGCTTTTGAGAAAAAAGCCACCGCAAAAAAAGCTGCCCCCAAAAAGGCAGCCGCCAAGAAAGCGGCACCAAAAAAAGCAGTGGCCAAAAAGAAATAATCTTGAACACACCGGAAAGGAGAAGCATGGTGAAAACCATGCTTTTTTTATACCATGAAGCGGGTATGAAATGCGTTGAGTTGTTTCCGACATTTACGGTATGAACACCACAAATGAAGCATCCGATCCGATTGCGGTTTTTAACAGCCGTTCATTTCGGCTGCCATTTCTGTTGAGCATTTTCATTATCATGCAAATCAGTATGGGAGCCATGTTTTTTCCCATTATTGTAGGGGCTCCCATTTGGATAAGTGCAGGCGTTTTGTTTGCCAGTATTTTTCTATCTATTGGCTTGCTGGCAGGCCATTGTAGTTATAGCTTGCACCCACAGGGCATTACGCAGCAAATTCGTTCCTTTTCATGGATGCCTGTTTTTAAAAAAACAACGGTCAGGCATTTCAGCTGGCAAGACATACAGGCATACAAAATGGGCTCCGATCTGTCGAGGTCGATGGAGCAATATAATTATCTGTACATTTCAGTCAGGCGATTTCCTTATCAGTTGCGGTTGTCCGATCATCAATGGGATAAGCAGGCTTTTTTGCATTTTGCACAGGCTTTTGAAGCCCAGATTGCAGCGCAGGCTACTCAACAAAAAAATCCTGTATCCTCATCGTCTTCATCCAATACACTTCTTGCAGCTGCACCCAATACTACCATCAAACGCAAGCCTTCTTTTTACGAACGGCCAATAGCCCATGTAGTGTTTTGGATACTGGCTATTGGCAGCGGTTTGCTGGCTTGGTTTATGACGGAATACGAACTCACACAGGCACGGTACCTCGATCGGTTTAGCGTTATCATCATACCCGGATTAAGCTATTTTGCCTATCGTTTATATAGAAAAAAATAGCCATTCATTACAGGCATGAAATTGCCATGCAGTACAATGTAGCACCGCAGCACTTTGCATACGTACAAAAAATGCCACCACTAGCATAGTGGCAGCATTTCGTTGTATGTGTTTTGTTTGAAAACGCTCTGGCTGGGAGCCCGCAAGCGGAGTCTTAGTCTATCTTAATGAGGCTGTTGCTTCCACCAAATTCATTGGGGGTTTCGCCGTCAGCTTCTGCTTCGTTCAGCCATTCCTGACCGTTGATGCGATACTTAAATTCGTGTGTAGAATTTTTGGGCAGCGATACTTCAACCGCAAATGATCCGTCTTTTTTCTTTTTCAGTTCAACGCTGTTTGTCCAGTCGTTATTCAAACCGAATATCTCAACTGAATCAGCATTTTCCGGGCTGAGCGTAAATTTTACTTTTGCGTAATCTTTTGTTTTGAAGTAAGTCTTTTGTACCATTTGTTTTTGTTTGGTGAACAATAGTGTGTACCGTTTTAATACGACATTGTAGAATGGGTAACCCATGCAGGTAGTGGTGTGCTCTACAAGCTTGTGGATAACTACTACAACCGCTTCGAAGAATGTTCAATCTTGTTCAACTTTCGTCGAATAATATTTATACTCACTGCAGCAACATTGAAATTATGCCCTTGTAGCCACCGTTTTTGGTGTATGAATAAAGATATCCGGGTCCGCTTTTGTGGAATTCAATTTGGGGGAAATGTTATCAGTAATTATTGTCGCATATTGTAACAAATGCCTTCACGACAGCGTAAAAAGATTCAGGAATAATTCCCGTTACATTTTCACACCAGAAAAAAAGTATTTATGAAAAAACTGATTGCCTACTTTTTGTTGCTGATAACAGCGCCAGTAGCAGCCCAAACATTTGAAGATGCCAATGCCAAGAGACGCATCGTTTCCTCCTTTGATGCCATTGAAGTGAGCTCTGGAATAGAGGTAGTAATTGCTCACGGACAGGAAATTGGGTTGGCGGTGAGTACCAATTCGGAGGAAGTTGATAAAAGAGTGATAACGCAAGTGGTAGACGGAGTGCTTAAAATAGGCGTTGAAAACGACTGGAAATTTTGGAAGATGACTAAAACCTGGCGCATAAAAGTATACGTGAGTTATATCAAGATCAACGAACTTAAAGCCAGCAGTGGTGCAAGTATTAAGGGGCAATTTGAGGGTAGTGCCCTCATTTGTAAGCAAAACAGCGGTGGTGTGATAGCGATAACTGGGAGTACAAACAAGCTGGAACTGGAAGCAAACAGCGGCGGTATTTTTAAAGGATATGATTTTACCACTGATTATTTGCAGGCGAATGTAAATAGCGGTGGCGGTGCTCAGGTAACTGTGAAAAAAGAAATAATTGCAAAGGCAAACAGTGGAGGCTTCGTGACCTACAAAGGCGAGGCCATCATCAGGAATATTGATGTAAATAGTGGGGGCTCTGTGCGGAAATCGACGAAGTAAGGCCAGAAAATGTATGAAAAGACCGCTTCGAAAGAGGCGGTTTTTTTATGGATAAAAGTGAATTACCCTAAAAAAGAATGAGTCCCCCAGTAGAGACTGGAAGACTCTTCAAAACCCTAAACCCTTAAACTGGAGTAAAGATAGGGGGAATGTGCACAACTCTGCACACGTCTAAAAACAAATTTTGATGTCTTCTATGAAATAATTGTTTTTCTGACTATTCATCTAACTATAGGTGTTTTTTGTTTGTTATTGTTTGATAAAGGTTAAAGTATGCATTCTTGTTCCGACATTAAAAAATGCTGGATAAATCTTGCGGTAAAATCTGTATGATGAGTATTGTCTAGCTAAACAACAGCTGCTGGCAGGTGTTATTTAGTCAAAGTGAACAGCCGTAACTATAAAAGCCAGAGGGTGGCGCCACTTCTTTTTTAGAGAATTATTCAAATGGTGAAGTGCAGGTTTGCATTTTAGAAATGCTGTCCTTATAAAAATCGAAACCCCCGGTGAAGACCGGGGGAATCATTAATACCCTAAACCCTTAAACTGATGTAAAGATGCGGCTACAAACTGCCAATACACGTGATGTCAGTCACTATTTTGAACTGGCATAATATGTGGATATGACGAAGCGGTGACATGTTTTGTAGTAATCGTACTACAATAAACGACTTCTGTGGTTTTGGTTCGACAAGGAATTGATAGCTTTATTTGCAATCGATTGACTTTCAATACACTTGAATGCTGCAAACGTTTGAAATGTTACCAGCTCATTTCATTGGGAGTGCTGGCCTTAGCATGGCGGCTACTGGCGTAGCTGTGCCATTTCATTGCAATTGGGTCCCATATTTCTACATGTTGGCTGCCAGCCTGTAGTTTATAATCGAACTTCGGATTTTGCAGGGCAATGTATCCGGGGTAGAAATATTCTTTGCCTTGAAGCTTGGTAAGCCGTACGGTTTCGAGGTAGAGCAACAGGCCGGGGCTGTACTTTTTATAATCCGGGTGAAAAAAAGTAAGAATGCCTGCGTTGGAAACCGCCCCCTCATCAAAATAGCTTACGCCAATGAGTTCCGAACCATCGTAGAGTGTCCAGGTTTTAGTAGGAAAAAAGTTGGCATCCTGCTGGTCGAGCAGGTAGGCCCGGGCCGTATTGCTCACATCAAAATTGATGGATTGACGGTACCGGCGATATAAATATTCGATCTCGTCATTCAGCAAAAAGGGCTGTACAGTCAACTGAAATCCACTGCTTTTGCGCAGTAATTGCTGGTGTTTTTTCGATGGTTCCCAGTTTTTCAAATCTACCCTTGCCCACAGAGCCTCGTACACTTCCGTTTCAGACAAATGAATGTATTGCGTAGTAAAAACCGACTGCGACATTCTGTACCATCCCAACTCCAGCAGGCCATCCATAAATGCCGGATCAAGCGGTTGTTGTAAAGGAATGTAATACATGCAGGATGCGAATTATTGAATAATCTTTTTTGAAACCATGTTCAAAAAACGACGGTTCAAAAGTAACGCAGCCATACTTAAGCCGGCCACAAAACCCCACCAAATACCACTGGCACCCCAGCCTTGCTCAAAAGCCAGCCAATAACCCACCGGAATGCCGATGACCCAATAGGCTACTGCCACCAGTATAGTAGGCACTTTTACATCCTTAATACCCCGGCAAAGGCCTGCACCAATGGCTTGGAGGCTATCACTCACCTGAAACAAAGCCGCTACTAATAACAGTTGCGCCGACAGCGTTACAACCGCCGCTTCTGAGTTGAATAGATAGGGTAATTGATAGCGGAATAAAATGAACAACAAACCTGTGACCACGCCATAAATTAAACCGCCGGCGATGGTGCTTACGCCTATGCGTTTGAGCCTTGGTACATCGTTGCTGCCATAGACATGTGCGGTGCGAATGCTGCCGCCCATGCTAAGGCCCAGCACCGCCATAAACGTAGTGCTGGCACAGTTCAGCGCAATCTGATGAGCAGCTTGTGCCGTGGCACCTAACCAACCAACCATAATGCCACTCACACTAAAGGCACCCGCTTCCATTACCAACTGCAGACCACTGGGAATGCCAATGTGTAGCAGTTCAGTTATGCGTTTGCGTTGTATTTTCCAGGCTTCTTTTTTTACAGCTATGTATTGTGTAAATGCTTTGCTGTTGAAAATGATGTACAGCATTACAATTGCTTCCACTACACGGGTGAGCAATGTGCCTACTCCGGCACCCAGCAGTTCCATTCGTGGCAGGCCCAGGTTGCCAAAAATGAACAGCCAGTTGAGCAGGGCATTCAAGGGCAAACTCAAAAATGACAGAAACATACCAATCCGGGTCATTTCCAAAGCATCGCTGAATTGCTTCATGCTCAGGAAAAAAGTCATGGGCACCAGGCTCCAGATCATCACCTTAAAATAAGGGGCTGCTATGGCTACCACTTCGGGCTCTTGCCCCATGTGCCAAAGCAGGGGCGAGGCAATGCTGCAAATACTGGCAATGGCAATGCTCACCAAAGTGCTGAGAAAAACACCGTTGTAGAAATAACTACTCGCTGCAACAGTGTTTTTTTGCCCACGGGCAATGCTTACCAATGCCGAGATGGCAATAGTCATACCAATGCAAATAACCTGTGGAATGCCAATGGCATTAATCACAAAACTACTGGCGGCTAACTGCTTGTAACTGATAGAACCCACCATGGCACTGTCAATAAGGCCAAGGCCTACCTGTGCCACATTGCTCACAATGAGCGGAATGGATAACCGCAGTGTTTGTTTGAATTCCTGAACCAACTTGACACAATTGAAAAATGACAGAAGCCCGCAAAGATGGGGATAATTATGGACCACAGACTACCGACCACCGACAACAGCTGGTAGTAATTTTTTTTGAAAAAATGATGAAAAAGCAACCAGTGGCTACAAATATTCGGACTTTCTATCTTTCTGTCATTTCACCTCTCCCAACCTCTCCAAAGGAGAGGAGACAAAGAGTATGGTGGTTGACTTTGGTCGTCTGTCTACGGACTCCGGACTATTCCGACTTCCCGACTATTATGGTAGTTCTTCAAAAATACCGGTCTGCCGGTTCTTCCATACATTATTCCAATTGAACCAGCGGCCATTCATGGCTACATACACGCCCTTGGGTAAGGTTTGTACAAAGGCCATGGCACTGCCGAGGTTAAACAATCCATCGCTGGAGCCAAACTTGTAAGGAATCATGGCGCCGGTAATGACGATTGTTTTATCAATGTTTTTGCCAGCCAACACCGCGGCAGTTTCTACCATCGTATCGGTGCCGTGAGTAATGATGATGCGGTTGTGTTCGCAACGAATGCACTGCTCGGCAATCAGTTCCCGGTCGGTGGGGGTCATTTGCAGGCTATCAATCATCATCAGGGTGCGGATGTCTACATTCAGCTTGCTGCGGCCCAGCTTCAGCATTTCGGGCAGGTGTGTTTCTTTAAAAAACAACTGACCTGTAATCTCATCGTATTCTTTGTCGAATGTGCCGCCGGTGATGAATATCCTGATTGCCATGTGTTTGGTTTGATGCTGTAAAAATAATTGGCATGGTCAGCAATCAACAACAGGTTGTATGCAGTAGCAGCGGGCTGTTGCACATATTGGCCCTCATTTTATAAATGATTGAAAGAATTCCACCATACTTAAACATCAGCTAAACAGTCGTTACCATCTGACCGCAAAAAATAGCACATCACAAATCGATGGCTGCCTCAGGCATTTGCCAGCACGGGCTTGTGTTGTGTTGGCTTTATCTGCCAGCAAAACCATGCCACTACAACAGTTGCTACAATGCAATAGGCAATGAGAACGGGTATGGTCCAGCTTTGCCAAGTACCCATACCAAACCAATCGCCGGTGCGCATAATCCAGCCAATGGCCAGCGCATTTTTCAAAGCTTCCCACAGCACGGCATTTTTATTTTGATCCATCAGTTCGGTATAGGCATATACACTCAGAAAAATGAAACCGCCATATACAAACATGTTGGGCGCACCTATTTTAGCAATATTGCCAAAGAAAAAACTGATGATGCACAACATAAAGGTGAGCTGCACCCAACTCCATGCAGGTAGCCATGCATGATGTGGTGGTTGGTATTTTTCGAAGTGGTACACATCCTCAATTTTATACACCGGATATTGTTGCTCCACATCTTGCGGACGCCAGCCGGTAGGCATAAACCAGATGCGCATTTTATCCCACCAATTGCGGGTACGCCATGCATCTTTTATGAGCAGCCATAAATGCTGAAAATTGATTTTGATAGGGTTCCAGGTAGCGGCCGGGCGGGTGATGCCGTACACCGGTGGAACATCATCCAGCTCTTCCTGAAAAGTGCCAAACCATTTGTCCCACCAGATAAAAATGGCGGCTAAATTTTTATCGAGATACTCTGGATTGATAGCATGATGCACACGGTGGTGGCTGGGGGTTACCAATACTTTTTCTACCCAACCCATTTTGCCAATGTGCCGGGTATGGTACCAAAACTGGGCAAACAAATGCAAGGGTGCTATCACCGCCAGCACTTCGGTGGGCACACCCAGCAGTGCCGCTGGTAATAGCAAAAACGCAAAGAAGTTGACAAACACCGAAATGCTTTGCCGCAAGGCACAAGCCAGATTAAACTCTTCGCTGCTGTGGTGAATGATGTGGTGGTTCCAGAGGATGTTGATTTTGTGATTCCAGCGATGCACCCAATATGCTTGAAAATCGATAACGATAAAACCAATGATGTACGTGAGCACATGGTTGCTGATGTGAAAAATGGCTACATGTTTTACCAGATAAGCGTAGGTAAGTATGCCAACACTCAGCCCCAATACATCTTTCGTTACATTGGTAATGCCCGAGCTGAGGCTCGAAATCATATCCATATTGTTTACGGTATCAAAGCCTTTGCGCCAACCGTACCATTTTTCAAACAACACCAATACCAAAAAAGCAGGCATGGCAATCAGCAACACTTTTCCGTAAGTTTCCATAAGGGCGGGACAATTGTTATGGTAAAAATAAGTGATGTAATATAAGGTTGTCCATTTGTTGACGCATCATTTGCGGAGCGTTTTATACCTTTCACCAGTATGATTACCGACAGAGAAAAACATTTCATGCAACTGGCCATTGAAGAAAGTAGCATGGGCATTCATGAAGGGCATGGCGGACCATTTGGTTGCATTGTTGTAAAAGGCGATGAAGTGATAGCCCGTGCACACAATGAAGTGCTGTGTAGCAACGACCCTACTGCACATGCCGAAGTAGTGGCCATCCGCAAAGCCTGTGCAGCGCTGGGTAGCTTTCAGTTGGATGGGTGCGAAATGTATTGCAGCTGCGAACCTTGCCCCATGTGCCTGGGTGCTATTTACTGGGCCCGGCCAGATAAAGTATACTATGCCAATGCAGCTGCCGATGCCGCAGCGTCAGGCTTCGACGATCAATTTATTTACGACGAAATTAATTTGCCCAAAACAAAGCGGCGCATTCCATTCATTGCGTTGCAAGTTCCTAATCAGGAAATTGCTTTTAAGCGCTGGCAACAACTGGACAACAAACATTTGTACTAAGCCAGCGGCAATTGTTTATGCACAATTCATGCGGCTGCGTTGGCTGCTGTTGCAATCCCGATTTACTTCGCAGGCTATTGTATGCTGGCAAAAATCATTCATAGTTATCGGCAATCATTTACCGGATTAGCAAAAGAAACCTGGTTGCTGAGTTTGGTAATGATGATAAACCGTGCCGGTACCATGGCGGTGCCGTTCATGAGTATGTATGTTACACAAAGCATGCACCGAAGCCTCGCTGATGCAGGCCTTATCATTACACTGTTTGGTGCGGGATCGGTGTTGGGTGCTTCTGCAGGTGGCTTTATGGTTGATAAAATCGGCTTTAGGCCAGTGCAAATTTTTACCAGCATCGTCAGCGGCCTGTTGTTTATCGGTTTTGCATTTGTGCAAGATTTTTCGCAGTTGTGTTTGCTCACAGTGGTGCTCAGTTTTGTGGCAGAAGCTTTTCGCCCAGCCAACTTTACGGCCATTGCTGCATACAGCAAACCAGAAAACATCACCCGTTCTTACTCCCTCAACCGGTTGGCCATCAACATTGGTTGGGCCAGTGGTGCATCCCTTGGTGGATTGATAGCTGCCTATGATTATCACTGGTTGTTTTTTGTAGATGGTGGTACCAATATTATTGCCGGCTTGCTGATTGTGTTGTTGTTGCCTTCGGCTAAAAAAAGGGCGGCCACACAACCACAGGAAACGCCGCCAGCTGTGGTAAAAAAGCCCTGGCAGGATGCATTCTTTGTTCGATTCATTTTACTCACGGCATTGTTCAATACCTGCTTTTTTCTGGTGTTCAGGTTGGTGCCGGTGTTTTGGAAAGAAAGCTGGCATTTGGGCGAATCGTTAATTGGTTTGGTCATGGGTATGAATGGCATCATCATCGCCCTGTTTGAAATGTTGCTGGTCAATCGTTGGGATGGCAAGCGTCAGCCCATGCAATACATTGTTGTAGGATGTATTGCGAACGCTGTTGGCTTTGGAATTTTATTGCTGCCCAATATTACACCGCTTGTGTTGGCGTTGGCTTGCATGTCGCTGATTACCTTGGGCGAAATGCTGGCGATGCCATTTATGAACACCCTCATTATGCAGCGCAGCAATGCCTGGAACCGTGGACAATATGCTGCCGGGTACACACTCAGCTGGAGCGTTGCACAGGTGGTAGGGCCAGCCACTGGTGCATGGTTGGCACAAAAAGGCGGTTACAACTTGTTGTGGGTAGTGTTGATAGGCACCTGCATTGCCTGTGCAGTTGCATTTTCATGGTTAAAAAATCATCAGCATCAATACGAACAGTATGCCGGAGTTTTCAAATGATGACGAATTGCGTCGGTTTCAATGGCGCAAAAAAATGCTGCTCTTTGGTAGCATTTTTCTGGTGGGCATTTTGGCTATTTTCTTCTTTGCGTCTTGTTGAGTATCGAGTTGGCCGTTTTCCTTTTTACGAGCACAAAATTCTTTGAAAGCAAAAAGGGCGGGTTGCAAATGACTACCACCTTTCAAACAAGGATTTTCTTTCGGTCTTGTAAAAACAAAACGCCGGAGCAATGGCCCCGGCGCTGTTGTATAAAAATGCAAGCTCGGCATTATGCCTTGCTGCCTTTCTTTCCTTTCTTGCCCTTGTCGCCTTTTTCGCAGCAACCCTTGGCATCTTTCTCGTCTTTACTGCATTCTTTCTTTTCCCCTTCTTTGCCTTTGCAACAGCCTTTTTCGCATTTTTCAGCGGCAGGCTTTTCTTGTGCGGCAGGTTTTGTTTGGAAAGCAAATGCAATGGCAGTAGTCAGCAGCAAAGCTGAAGCGAGGATGGTTATTTTTTTCATGTGATTCTTTTTTTGAAATGATGTAGAAACAGTGTGTTGAGTGTGGTGTGCTTTAGCAATCGGGAGGTTGTGTGGCTACATCAATATTGGGATTCGGACTCCATGCGAGGTAACGACCTTGCAGGATTTTAGTAGTCCTTAAAACAGTATTGATAAGTTCATTTTCGTCAGTTTGCCATTGCTGCAACCAAATGCCCCACTGCGCAGTGCAGTTGGTTCTGGCGCAGCCTTCTTCGCTACAGCACAAAGGCTTTTTGCTTTGCATGGGGCAATGTTCTTCTTCAGTTTCACACTGCTCCATGTTGGTGGTTACACCTATGCTTTCTGATTGTATTACAATGCTGCCTTGCTGCAGGCTAAACCAGCCCCAGCTCAGTAATACACATATCAAAAGAAAATGGCGCATACAATTATTCACTACCAACCAAATATAACAAACGGCATTGTTGCCGTAATGTGAAAATAGTCAACAGTATTCATTTGTAAATGAATGGTAAACGCAGCCATCAAATCCTGATGTTGGTCAGTTTATTGTGGCGTTCTGCGGCTACCGGCGTACAGTTCATACTCCAGCAACCGGCAGTCAATAGTGCTGTTGTAAAACTCAATGCGGCGTTTGGCTTTGAGGCCAATCTTTTTGGCCAGCTCCATATTGCCGGTAAAAATGTAGCCCCAATAACCGCCACATTGCTGCTTCATAAAATCGCCGATTCTGCTATATGTGGCTTCAAGTGCAGCTGCTTCACCCAATCGTTCACCGTATTCGGGGTTCATCATCATTATGCCTTTGCCATCGGCAGGCACGGGTGTTGCCGCAAAGTCGCAGAGCACAAATTCTATGAGGTGTGCCACACCGGCAGCCACTGCATTTTTGCGGGCATTGTCAATAGCCTTGGGGTTGTTGTCGCTGGCAATAATGCGCAAGCCGGGCACATCAACAATTTGTTCTTCCAGCCGGGCATCTTCCTGCAAATACACGGCATCATCGTAGCCCTGTAAGTGCATAAAGGCAAAACTGTTACGAAACAGGCCGGGCCTTCTGTTGGTAGCAATCAATGCTGCCTCAATAGCCAGTGTGCCGGAGCCACACATGGGGTTGATGAAGGGCGATTGTTTATCCCATTGCGTAGCCAAAATGGTAGCTGCCGCCAAACCTTCGAGCATAGGTGCAAGGCCCGGAATTTTTCTGTAACCATGGCGTGCCAAACTATCGCCACTGGTGTCGATGAACACAGCCGCTTCTTCATTTTTCCAAAACAAATGAATTACCGTGCCCGTGAGTGCCGCACCACTCGAAGGCCGGTTGCCCGTCAAGTTGCGAATGCGGTCTACAATGGCATCTTTCACCCGCAGGTTGGCAAACATGCTGTTGTTGATGCTGGGATGTTGCACATTACTGGTCACCGAAAAATAACCATTCGGTGGCAGCACCGTCTCCCAAGGAAAATCTTTAAGTGCATGGTAAATATCATCGGCACTGTCGGCGGTAAAACTTTTCAATTGGTACAGCACCTGACTGGCACAACGCAGGTTGAGGTTGAGCCGGATGCAATCGTTGATGCTGGCTTGCAGTTTTACACCGGTGATGAAGGTTTCTTCCACAGTAAAACCCAGTGCTTTCACTTCCTGCTCCAGGTAAGGAGCAATGCGTTTGTGACAGGTAATCGTCACCAATCCTTTTGCGGTAAAAAAGTTCATGCGGCTTATTTGGCGATGGCAATTTTTGCTTTGATGCCTTTTATTTTTTGTTGCTGAACAAGGGTAAGGCAATGGCTGGCTTTCGACTTGCGGATGGCTACAAACGTGTAAAAATCTTTTACCGTTATCAGGCCAATGTCTTCCGGTTTCAATTGACCTTTTTGTGTCAGCAAGCCTACTACATCTACCTTGTTCACTTTGTCTTTTTTACCGGCAGCAATAAACAGCGTTGTCCATTTTGGTTTCTCCGGAATTTCTGCGGTAGCAGGCAATTCAATACTGCTGTGTGTGGTGGTTACATAGGCTGGCATTTTTTCATCCGGGCCCAGCATCATGATGACGGTGCCACTGGCATCCATACGGGCAGTGCGGCCATTGCGGTGCGTAAAGCTGGCTTCGGTATGTGGCAAATGGTAATGCACGATGTAGCGGATATTGTCAATGTCGAGACCACGGGAAGCCAGGTCGGTTGTCACCAATACGTTGACCGTTCCATTGCTGAATTTGCACAACGCCGTTTCTCTGTCGCGTTGTTCCATTGAGCCATGGTAAAACACATTGAGGATGTCTTTTTCTTTCAGCAGTTGTGCGGTACGTTCTACCGCTTCACGATGATTGCAAAACACAATGGTGCTGCGGTTACCCAGGTGGCAAATGAGGCGAAACAAACTGTCAATCTTGTCTTTCTCTTTGCAATGCAATACTTGCAATGCTAATTTTTCCTGCGGCAGTTCTGCGTCATTTACAAAGTTGAGCACTTGCGGTTGCTGCATGTGTAAAAAGGCGGGCAGTGGCTCAATATTGGTGGCCGAGGCGAGTATTTTTTTGCGCAGCGCAAGCAGTTCACCCACAATGAAAGCCATGGTTTCTTCAAAGCCCAGCTCTACCGATTTGTCAAACTCATCAATCACCAGTGTGGTAATGTGTTGCGTTTGCAAATTGCCGCGGCGAATGTGATCGGCGATGCGACCGGCCGTTCCTATAAGCAGGGCAGGGGCTTGTTTCAAACTGTTTTCTTCAATCTCTACTTTGTGGCCACCGTAGCAGCAAGTTACTTTCAGGCCAGTGCCCATGCTCTTAAACACGGCTTCTATTTGCAGCGCCAGCTCACGGGTGGGCGATAAAATAAGTGTAGTACTATTTTTGGGCGATTGCTGCAGTTGTGGCAACAGCGGCAATAAAAAAGCCAGTGTTTTACCCGAGCCGGTGTTCGACAGCAGCACCACTTCATCGTGTTGCTGGCAGGCTGCCAGACTGGCTTGCTGCATGGGGTTGAGTGCCGCAATAGACAATCGTTCGAGAATGACGGCGAGTTGATCAGAAGAAAGTTGCATAGCCGCGAAGGTAACTGAATTGCGCCGCAGCACTGTTTTTGGCTTGGAGTGGGAGAACACAGGCTTTTATTTAGCCACAGATTCACAGATTAAAATTTTGGTATGGCTATAAAATAATCTGTGTATCTGCGGCTCAAATTTCATTATGCAAAAGTAACCGTTGCTCACAGGCCGGGGGGCCTGCGAGAGAGGAGAGATTCTATATCCACGAATTCACAGATTAAAATTTTGGTATAGCTATAAAATAATCTGTGTATCTGCGGCTCGAATTTCATTATGCATAAGTAACCGTTGCTCACAGGCCGGGGGGCCTGCGAGAGATGAAATAATTAGTGTATCTGCGGCTACACAAATCCCTCACCCCAAAACAATCCGCGAAAATCCGTTTCATCCGCCTTCATCCGCGTCCCATAATTCCGCGTCCCATCAATCATGAAACCCAAGCCCTGCCAATATTTTCGGTACGCATTTTTCCATACGGCTCCTGCGGGTAGCCGATTGTTTGGCCCCGTTAAAATGCAACAGGTAACCCCGCTGCCGGCCCGGCGTTAATGATGCAAAAGCTTTTGCCACATCGGGCCTTTCCTGCAGCAGTTGTTGCCACTCTTCTGGCACAGGTTCGGCTGTTTTTTTCAGCACGGGTTTCATGCCCGCATCCACTGCCGCCATGGCTTCAAACACATAGGCTTTTATAGTAGCGGCATGTTGCGCCACCTGCGCCCCATCGGTAAACCGCATAATGCGACCGGCCTGCACATGCTCGCCCTGTTTGGTGAGCAGTTGTTCAGCATCTTCCAACAATGCACCATTCAAAAAACTCAGCCCGCAATAGTCTTTCAGTGCATACAGCATCAGCAGGTTTTGCTTTCCGTGCATGTAGCAAGGCACGCCCCATTTGCAGGTTTCGGTAAGGCCGCAGCTGAGCAGCAACTGGCGCAACAATTGTAACGGTTGCTGCCATGTATGCACTCTGCAATCAGGCGTGCCGCCCAATGCGCATCGGCCACAGCCTTCGGCAAAAAATACGTCTACGTCTTTGGTCATGATCACGTTGATTGATTGCAAAATAATCAGTTACAGCAGGGGGCTGCAACCAATCATCATTTCTTTTACGCAACAAGTATCAGCGAATTTTTTTGGATACCAGCAGTTGAATATCATGGCATCGCCTGTTGCGTCGCAATCCCTTCAACTACTCGTTTTCATGGCATCTTTTTCGGCCATAATATTGCTGCTGCTGTGTATGAAACATTTATTGCATTAATGCAATGCCTGCACACAGTCCTACAGTTAGCAGCAGCAAAATCCACCATTGATTTCGTTCCCAAAAGTATTGCTGGCGGCGGCGGTTGCGGTTGCTGGCAATCAGCGGTTGCAATGCCGGACTAATATTGGCCAGCAATTGCATGCGTTGGTAAAAAGGCTGCAGCAACGGATAATCAACCGGTTCCGAACTGCTAAGCAACAATTGTCCAATGTTTTGTGCTTCTTGGGTGGCGGTAAAACTGCGGAGTATATCCAGCCGTTCATTGTCCAGCAATTGCAGCAGGCTTTGCGCCAGCTGCTGGTGGTCCATGCGAAAATGATCGAGGTCGGCTACCCGGTTGGCCAGCTCCCGGGCTTCGGCCACAATGGTATCGGGCGTAAGCGGTACCGGGCGGGCCATGTTTTTACCCTGGCTTTGCAGTAGCCAGCGGTCTTGCAGGTACGCATCTTTTTTGGCCACATCCGTCAGGGTATCGTAGGCTTCCTGCAGCTCCCGAAACCATGCTTCGGCGTACTTATTGCCCTGGTTTACATCGGGGTGGTAGCGCAGCGCCAGCCGGCGAAAACTTTTCTTAATATCTGTTTCCGTAGCGCCGGGTGCTATGTCGAGTATTTTGTAATAATCCTTGAGGGGCATGCAGCGCAAAAGTAGGGTTGATGTTGGTTGGTTAACAGGTGGAGTGTTGGAAAGTTGGTAAGCATTTGCAAAAGGCCCAACACCAGCTGCTGTAAATCTACCGTTGAAGCAAGAAGATGTTTTCAGTGCTTCATTCGTGCTCACTTTCAATCAACCTGCCAAAGTCACCTTCACATATCCACCTGTGGCAGCCGTTGTTTCTTCCGCCTGCTGTTCGAAATTTTCTTTTCAATTTCTACCGCAATAAATACCAGCGAAGAAGCCGCACCTACCAGTAAAAATTCCTTCAGCGTCAAAGCTTCAGTTTGAAAAACGGGTTGCAAAAATGGAATGTAAGTAATGGCTATTTGCAATAGCAAAGCCAGTGCTACAGCGGCTATCAGTGGTTTGTTGGAAAACATGCCTACAGAGAAAAAAGATTGCGTTTCGGAACGGATGGCCAATACATGCCCCATCTGGCTCAAGCAAAGCACGTTGAACACAATTGATTGCCAGTGCAAACCATGATTGATAGCCCAGGCCTGTGCCGATAGCGCAATGCCTGCCATAAGCATACCTACCCAAATCATGTGCAGTCCGCGGCCGTTGGCAAACACACTTTGCTGTGGTGGCCGTGGTGGTCTGTCCATTACATTTTTCTCCGCTTTTTCAAACGACAATGAAATGGCGGGTAATCCATCGGACACCAGATTGATCCACAAAATATGAATGGGCAGCAGCGCCACCGGCAAGCCAATCATGGGCCCAAGGAGCAGTGTCCAAAGTTCGCCTGAGTTGGTGGTCATCAGGTATTTGATGAACTTTAAAATGTTGTCGTAAATGCGGCGGCCTTCCCGCACTGCTTTTACAATGGTTGAAAAATTATCGTCGAGCAAAATCATGTGGGCCGCTTCCTTCGAAACATCAGTACCCGTAATGCCCATGGCAATACCAATATTGGCCCGCTTGAGTGAAGGCGCATCGTTTACACCATCGCCGGTCATGGCTACATAGTGCCCTTTTTGTTGCAGCATTTTTACAATCTGCAATTTTTGCTCCGGCGATACACGGGCATATACTTTAATCCTTTCCACTTTCGATAAAAAGCTGTCATCATCCATAGCCGCTAATTGTTGGCCAGTTATCACCAGGTCTTTTTCGTTGTTCAAAATGCCAATGCGTTCGGCAATGGTTTTCGCCGTAAGTGGGTGGTCGCCGGTTATCATTACCGGAACTATGCCTGCAGTTTTACATTGCTTCACGGCATCAAACACTTCTTCCCGTGGTGGATCTATTATGCCCGTCAACCCCAAAAACTGAAGGTCGGTTTCATGCAGGTCTGCACTCAGGTCGTGGGGCAATTCATCCCACATTCGGTAAGCAAAGCCCAATATCCGATGGCCCTTTGCAGCCATCTCATCTACCGTTTGCTGCATGGCCGATAAGTCAATATTTCCGCACCGTTGTAGCAAAATATCGGGGGCACCTTTGGTAAAAGAAATGACAGCATTGTTGTAGCTGTGAAAAGTAGTCATCAATTTTCGGTCAGCATCAAATGCAATTTCTGCGAGGCGTGGCCAGGCATCTGCTGCAATGTGTTGATCTTTGGCTACTTCCATCAGCGCAACTTCGGTGCTGTCACCTTTTATATTGTTGTCATCATCTGTTACAGTATCATTGTTCAGGGCAAAAGCATGCAGCAAAAGCTTTACGTTGTTGGATTGTTGTACATCAGCAATGGCGTTTCTTTCGTACAGTTTTCCATCTACCAAAATGGCTTCTACATGCATTTTATTTTTGGTGAGGGTGCCTGTTTTATCGGTACAGATATAGGTAACGGAGCCCAGTGTTTCTACGGCAGGTAATTTCCGGATGAGGCTATTGAACCGGATCATTCTTTTGGCGGCCAGTGCCAGCGAAATGGTAATAACAGCAGGCAGTGCTTCGGGTATGGCTGCTACTGCCAGTGATATACTGGTCATAATCATTTTCACCACATCTTCTCCCCGCAGCCAGCCCGCCACAAAAAATAAAATGCACAGCAGCAATACCAGCACCGATAATTTTTTTCCAAAAGCGGCTAAGCGCTGTTGCAGTGGTGTGAGTGATTCATCTTCCTGCAGCATTTTGGCTATGCGGCCCAGTTCTGTTTGCATACCGGTGGCCACCACCACTGCCGTACCTCTGCCGTAGGTTACAAATGTTCCTTTAAACGCCATGTTTCTTTTGTCGCCCAGCGGTATATCATCCAGTTCCAGCCGTTCCGATATTTTATCTATGGCATGCGATTCGCCGGTGAGTGCAGCTTCTTCTATTTTCAGGTTTACCGATTCTACAATACGCACATCGGCAGGTAGGGCATTGCCGGCTTCGAGCAGCACCACATCGCCCGGTACCAGTGAGGTGGCTGGTAGCCAGCTACTGGTACCATCCCGTAGCACCCGTGCTTGTGTTACCGCCATTTGCTTGAGTGCCTGCATGGCTTTTTCGGCTCTGTATTCCTGAAAAAAACCAATGATGGCATTCAGTAAAACAATTACTAAAATCACAATCGTATCGGTAAGGTCGCCTATGATGCCGGAGATGATGGCTGCCGCCAGCAATATCAAAATCATCACGTCTTTAAATTGTGCCAGCAGTATGCCCAATACACTTTTCTTTTTTCCTTCCTGCAATTCGTTGGGCCCAAATTCTATCAGTTTTTCTTCAGCTGCCGTGCTACGCAAACCATGTTCACTACTGCCAAGCAGTTCAAATGTTTCGGGGATAGTAAGTTTATGCCAGTTCATGTAAACGTTTGTTTTTGGGCTAATTACAGTTGCCATTAAAGATATTTGAAATGGTTGTTGGCCCTTATTGGTTTTTATAACCAATGTGTATGCAAAACCTGCATGAATTACTTTGAAAGCAACCGCACAAAATTGAGCAGGTTACACCACCAAAAGGTGCTGTTTAAAAAAACAATACTCATCTTTTATAGCTGATTTTTTTTCTTGCGGAAAATACCCATCAAAATGTGCGTAAGAAAAAAGAGTTGAGCCAGCAGAAACAGGAGTACAATTGCTGCCATCGCATTTTGCGATTGTTGCATGGCTTCGAAACTTTTGTTGGCCGTGGAAGCAAAATTGCGGGCATCAGTTAAAAGTGCCACCGTGAGCAACCATAGAGGAATAATGCTGAGTAAAACATGCAGCCAATTGAGCCAGCGCAAGAAAAAGATTCGCCGGCAAAGCCAACTCAAAGCCCATAAAAGCAGAGACAGGATGGCAAACAAATAAACAAGTTGTTGATGGGCAATGATGTAGTAAGTATCGTGAAGATGAATGTCTAAAACGCTGGATGAATTGCTGAAAAATGCAGCGATAACCAGTAGCAAAATACCGCTGGCCAAAAGAAGGTGTCGGGGGAGGAGGCGTTTCAACGGATTTTATTTTTGTATTGTTTTTTTGCTCATGATAGGCGAATGGCACCAGCACTGTATGCTTACAGAATAACCCATTAATCTTCAGGCTTCCATTGCCAAAGCAGGAATATAAACAACATTCCAAATGCGGCAATAGTCAGAACAATGGTCAGGTCATCGCCCTGAAAATGGGGAGCCCCCAGCAAGACAATAAAAAAAGCCACCAAAAACAACATTACTGCCACAAGCACAACAAGCAATACTTTTCTTAAGGTCTTCATGAATGGTTGTTCATTTATCTGTAAACTTAGTGGTACAGTAAAAAACAACGGCTCTTTTTCTGTCAGCTTTTGCCATTTACTCATGCCTGACAGTCAGCATTTCAGGCACTTCTACCATTCTGCCAGCTGCTTTTCTGTCATTTTTTCACCCTTGCATGGCGTGGCATAATCATTGACAATCAGTAAGCGATGCCTCAAGCATCATACATTTGTAAAGTCTAAATCATACATAATCATGGGAAAAATTATTGGAATCGACCTGGGAACCACCAACAGTTGTGTATCTGTAATGGAAGGCAATGAGCCGGTGGTAATCGCCAACGAAGAGGGCCGTCGGACGACACCGTCTATCGTGGGCTTTCTGAAAAATGGCGAACGCAAAGTGGGCGACCCCGCTAAGCGTCAGGCCATTACCAACCCTATTAATACCATAACCAGCGTAAAACGCTTTATGGGCCGCCGCTTCGATGAAGTGGGCGAAGAAATCAGCCACTGGAGCTACAAAGTAGCCAAGGGCGACAACAACACGGTACGTATCGACATTGATGGCCGCCTGTACACACCTCAGGAAATTAGCGCCATGGTGTTGCAGAAAATGAAGAAAACTGCCGAAGATTACCTCGGTCAGGAAGTGACTGAAGCGGTAATTACCGTGCCAGCTTACTTTAATGATGCGCAGCGGCAGGCCACCAAAGAAGCCGGTGAAATTGCCGGTCTTAATGTGCGTCGTATTGTAAACGAACCTACCGCTGCCGCTTTGGCATACGGTCTCGATAAAAAACACGCCGACCAAATGATTGCCGTGTTCGACCTCGGTGGTGGTACGTTTGATATCTCTGTACTGGAACTGGGCGACGGTGTATTCGAAGTAAAATCTACCAACGGTGATACCCACCTCGGTGGCGACGACTTTGATAAAGTGATCATGGACTGGTTGGCCGACGAGTTCAAAGCTCAGGAAAGCATTGACCTGCGCAAAGATCCCATGGCATTGCAGCGCTTGAAAGAAGCCGCTGAAAAAGCCAAGATTGAGCTGAGCTCTTCTACCGAAACAGAAATCAACCTGCCTTACATCACTGCGGTAGACGGTGTGCCCAAGCACCTGGTGCTGAAGCTGAGCCGTGCCAAGTTTGAAGCCCTGGCCGACAATCTGTTTACCCGCATGTTTAAGCCTTGCGAGCAAGCATTGAAAGATGCCGGCCTCAGCGCATCACAAATCAACGAAGTGATTTTGGTGGGTGGTTCTACCCGAATTCCTAAAGTACAGGAGCTGGTAGAAAAGTTCTTTGGCAAGAAACCTAACCGTGGTGTAAACCCCGATGAAGTAGTAGCCGTAGGTGCCGCCATTCAGGGTGCCGTACTCACCGGCGAAGTGAAAGATGTACTGCTGCTCGACGTAACGCCACTGAGCCTCGGTATTGAAACACTCGGTGGTGTAATGACCACTTTGATTCCTGCCAACACTACCATTCCTACCAAGAAAAGTGAAGTGTTCAGCACGGCTGCCGATAACCAGCCCGGTGTTCAAATTCATGTATTGCAGGGCGAACGTACCAAGTCGGCCGATAACAAAAGCCTCGGTATTTTCAACCTCGATGGCATACCGCCGGCACCACGTGGCGTACCACAAATTGAAGTGACTTTCGATATCGATGCCAACGGTCTCATTCACGTAAGTGCCAAAGACAAAGGCACCGGCAAAGAGCAGAAGATTCACATCGAAGCGGGTAGCGGCCTCAGCAAAGAGGAAATTGAAAAGATGAAGAACGAAGCCAAGGCCAACGAAGAAAGCGACAAGGCAGAACGGGAACGCATCGAAAAAATCAATCAGGCCGATAGCCTCATTTTCCAGACAGAAAAGCAACTGAAGGAATACGGCGACAAAGTACCTGCTGATAAAAAAGCACCTATCGAAGCTGCTTTGGCTGAGTTGAAAGAAGCGCATAAGAGCCAGGATCTGGCCCGTATTGAAGCCGGTACTGCCAAGCTCAACGAGGCATGGACAGCTGCCAGTCAGGAAATATACAATGCCATGAACCAGCAAGGTGGTGCCGAGCAACCCGGTGCTGATGCAGGTGCACAGCAGGGTAGTGCCAAAAGCGACACCGTAGAGGACGCACAGTTTGAAGAAGTTAAATAAACAACCGCTTGGTTGTTGCACACAGCGGCTGTTCCCAAAAGGAGCAGCCGTTTTTTTATTAGAATATTTATTTATGACTGAAAAGCGATAACCCGTGATTTCGAATACAGGTATCTGTACTTTTCCGCTGCAAAAAAATGATGCTATGCGTAAATGGATTGCTGCTTTTACCCTGTTGTTTTCGCTGACCGGAACAGCGCAGGTAACTCCTGATTCTGCCAAACTCGAATGGTTTAGAGATGCCAAACTCGGCATCTTTATTCACTGGGGCATTTACTCAGTAAATGGCGTAGATGAAAGTTGGAGCTTTCACAACAAACTCATTGGCTACCCGGAGTACATGGCACAACTGAAAGGGTTTACTGCCAGTAAGTATAACCCCGAAGCATGGGCGGCACTCATAAAAGAAAGCGGTGCACAGTACAGCGTTATTACCACCAAACACCACGATGGGGTGGCTTTGTACGACAGCAAGCTGAGCACGTTAGATGTGGTAAATAGTACGCCCGCCAAAAAAGATTTGCTGACTCCTTTTTTTCAGGCCATTCGCAAGCAAGGCATTAAAGCCGGTGCCTATTTTTCATTGATTGATTGGAGCCGCAATGATTATCCCGGTTTTCTGAAAGACAGCAGTCGTTATAAAGTAATAGATGAACCAACTCGCTGGCAACAGTTTCAGCAGTTTTGCCATGGGCAAATCAATGAAGTGATGACCAACTTCAATCCTGACCTCATTTGGTTTGATGGCGATTGGGAGCACAGTGCTGAAGAATGGAATGCTGCTAAAATTCGGCAGGATATTTTGAACAAGAATCCCAAAGCCATCATCAATGCCCGCTTACAAGGCTATGGCGATTATGCCACGCCGGAGCAGCACATACCTGTAAGCCGGCCCAGTGGCGATGTGTGGGAACTGTGCATGACCAGCAATAAAAACTGGGGCTATCATCCAGATGATACGGCGTATAAAACACCTTACGAACTCATTGCCATTTTTGCAGATGTTATTAGTAATGGCGGCAACTTGTTGTTTGACATTGGCCCGAGAGAAGACGGCTGGATTCCTGACGAACAAGTGCATCTGTTGAAAGAATTGGGTAAGTGGAACAAGAAACACGCAGCAGCCATTTTTGGCACCCGTGCCGGTTTGCCTTACGGGCATTACTATGGCCCGAGTACGTTGAGCAAGGATTCTACAACGCTCTATTTATTTATGCCGTACAACGCCACAGGCAAAGCGGTAATAAAAGGGTTGAACAATGAGATTGCCTCTATTAAAGTAATAGGTACCAATGCCGCTTTGCCACACAAGGTAGTAGGCAAAATAAGTTGGAGCCATGTACCCGGTATTGTGTATGTAGATGATATACCTGCCACCGCAAAAGATGTATACATGACAGTGCTTGAAGTAAAGCTGAAAGGCAAGTTGAGTTTGTATAGGGGTAAAGGAGGGTTTCAATAAAATTTTCACCGAAATAATATGTGATGGGCGGTCGACATTTGATGAGTGTTGAGATTTCGTATGTGAAAAAGACGCATTTTTTTTTGGGCAGATATAAATTTTGAGATGTTGCGGAATAGTTACATCTTTCGATTCTTAAACAGATTAAAGTTTCAGCATGTCGAACAATGAAAAGGCATTTGAAGCATCTGTACAGTTTATCAAGAGCCTTGGAATCAACGTTATCTTCAAACCCCTGAATCCGGCGCAGATTTTGCCCGGTATTAGTATTGAGCAAGGAGCGATTTTCATAGATGAGAAACAATTGCTGTTTCCTGGTGATGTGTTGCATGAAGCCGGACACATTGCAATAGTGCCTTTGGCAGAAAGGCATACGTTGAACAAAGAGACGATTGGTAAACGCACCGATGCTCCAGCAGAAGAGATGATGGCCATTGCATGGTCGTATGCCGCTTGTATTCACTTGCAGCTGCCACCTGAGTTTGTATTGCATGATGATGGATACAAAGGCGGCGGCTCTAGCATTTGCGAAAATTTTAAAAACGGTCAATACTTTGGCGTACCCATGCTTGAGTACAGGGGCATGTGTTGTCAGGATAATCCATTTCCAAACATGAAAAATTGGTTAGCACCTTAATATTTTTTCTCATTTACTCACTCCAAAAAACAAAAAACATGGATCCATTTCTCGGCATGATCTGCATTTTCGGCTTCAACTTTCCCCCACGTGGCTGGGCTTTTTGCCAGGGGCAACTTTTGAGCATTGCACAAAACACTGCATTGTTCTCTTTGCTTGGCACCACGTATGGTGGCAATGGTCAAACAACTTTTGCATTACCAGATTTAAGGGGCCGGGTACCATTGGGCCAAGGGCAAGGGCCGGGTTTGCCAAACTATACTCTTGGCGAAATAGCTGGAAGTACAACTACAACACTTCTTACTACTAATATGCCACAGCATATCCATCAGGTATCATTATCAATTCCGGTAGCTTCTACAGCTGGTACCGAGGCTGCACCAGCCAACGGATTATCTACGCTTGCAGCTGCTGTAGATGGCTCAGGTTTGGAAGTAATGACCTATACACAGGCAACAGCAGACCGGACTTTGAAGCCGTTTGTAGCCAATACGGGCATTGCCGGCGGTTCTCAGCCTTTTAATAATATGCAGCCTTACCTCGCTGTAAATTATTGCATTGCAATGCAAGGTATTTTCCCTTCAAGAAACTAATTTATAGAAGTATAACCACCAGCGCATTTGTGTAAGCAAATGGCTGGTGGATTCGTTTGAAATATGAAAGTTGGATTGCTGTTTCCACAAAGCGAATTATTTCCTGCCATCAGGCGGGATTTAATGCTTGGGCTAAGTATTGCACAAAAAAAAGAGCCACTTACTCAGTGGGAAATTGTGCCCGAGTTCATCGGGGCTGGTGCAGTTGCACAAGTAGAGTCGGCTATTAATAAATGCAAATACCAGCACGACTGTGATGTGGTTATTGCATGGGTAAATAGTAAAGTAATGCTATCGTTGCAGCCAGTAATTGCGCAACTTCAAATGCCTGTAATAGTGCTGAATGTTGGTGAACACCTGTCATCACCCGATTGGCGGCAACCGTACTTGTTTTTTCATACAGCTGAACTTTGGCGTAGTCAATTGGTACTAGCAGAATGGATGCAAACAACGTTTGGCGGCGATTGCTGCATCAATACATCATTGTTTGATAGTGGTTACGGCTTGATAGAGGCGTACAAACTGGGCTTGGGCAGGGCAGGTGGCACACAACTGCATTTGAACGTTTTGAAAAATCCTCCCGGAGATTTTCAAACAGCATCATTGTTCGACTCATTAGCTACACTGCAAACAGGTCATGTTCATGCGCTGCTGTCCGGAGGCGAGTCTGTTGATTTTCTGCTGCACTATGATGCTAAAACTCAGCAACAAAGACCGCCACTATCGGTATCACCATTTATGCTGGAAGAACCAATACCTCCGACATGCTCACTGCAAGAAGCTTACACTGCTTCAACCTGGCAATTGAATAAAACAGGAGATGAAGAAAGTTTGGTTTTTTGGTTGCAACAACAGCCGGAATTGCCCAATGTTTTTCAACTGCTGTCCTTCGAAGCAGGGTTAGTATTGGCTGAAACCTGCAAGACTTTTTCAAACAGCCCCGGCATGCAAAATGCATTAGCTGCAGCTGCGGTACAAGGGCCAAGAGGAACCATTTCTTTGGCACAATTACCTCACGAAAAAAGTAGTTCAGTCATACTTGAGAAAATCAGGATTGACGCCGGGAATATTTTACGTGAATCTATTGATGAAATTGTTTTCGACAGCAGTGCTGATACCAATTTGTTTAGCAGTGCAAAACAGGCCGTAACCGGTTGGCACAATCCATACTTGTTTTTATAATCACTTTCTAACAAAGTAAAACACACGCTATGCAACAAAAAATTTACCCACTAGTAAAACGGCTATTTGCCCATGCCGTTAAGCATGGATTGCTTGCGGTAGGTATAATTTGTCTCGGTTTGACATCGGGTATGGCCCAAACTTTTACCGAGGTAAACTCATCTACGCACAACATGCGGAATATTAATGCAACCATTGCTGCCACCGCCAGTTCTTTCCTTATTGGCGATTTTCAGGGCAATGATGGAGACATTGATTTGATTGGCAGAAACACCACCAACAACGGATTAGTATTTTGGCGCCACAATGGTAACACTAGTGACTGGACCCAATTGACAGGTGCATCAAGTCCTGTGAATGGCATTACATGGGGTACAGCTTCTGCCAATAATTTCACCTTAGGTAACCTGGCAGTGCTGGATGCCGATGGTGATGGTGATTTAGATATTTACAACAGGGCACCCAATGAATTATACCGCAATGATGCCGGTACTTTTACAAGGGTAACTGGGGCATCAAATCCCATGAATGGCATAACAGCTTCTATGGCTAATGTAGCCAGTGCGTTTATTACAGGCGATTTTGATGGCGATGGCGATTTGGATTTGGTTGGCCGTCCTGCTACTTTACCGGGTACCCCAGTATATTGGCGCAATGGCGGAGCAGGTGGTTGGACACAATTAACAGGCGGTTCCAATCCTTTCAATTCAATTTCAATAGCAACAGCGGCTGCTTTTACTGCTGGCAACCTTGCTCTTGTAGATGCAGATGGCAATGGTACCATTGACATTTACAACAAAGGGGCAAACGTAGTGTATTCAAGAAGTGGTTCTACTTTCAGTGAATTGAGTGGTGGAAGCAATCCAATGAATGCCATTGCTGCTACGCTCAATACGTCTGCTTCTGCATTTATTACTGCCGATTTAGATTCTGATGGCGACCGTGATTTATTGGGTAGAAATGCTGCCAATTCCGCGTTGGTATATTGGCGTAAAGATGCCGGCAGTACATGGACGCAGGTTACAACTGGTAATCCTTTTTCTTCGCTAATCATCACTGCTGCAGGTGATTTTACGCAACTATCTATAGGTGTGTTGGATACAGACAAGGATGGTGATGTAGACATCTTTAACAGTGGTAAAAATGTGCAATATGCACAGCAAGGTGTTGCCCCAACATTGAGCAGCACCGTGCCAACAAACTTTGCTACATCTATTGTGCCTTCTGCTAACCTGAGTATGACTTTTAGCGAAAACATTGCTTTGAGTAACGGGGCTGCCGGAACAGGAAATGTAACTGGTGCCGGAGATATTACCATCAAACGTTTGTCGGATAATTCGCTGGTAGAAAGAATTAATGTTGTCAGCAATGTTGCCTTGTTAAGTATTTCCGGAGCAGTGCTTACCATTAATCCTGCATCCAATTTGCCAGCCGGTACACAAGTATATGTAGAGGTAGGTGGAAATGCCATTAAATCTTCGGGTTCAAATTTGGTGTTTGCCGGCATTAATCAAACTAACGTATTTCAGTTTACCACACTGGCATTGCCTGTTGTAACAACCAATCCATCTAATGCCACCGAGTGTTCGGGCTTTGGGGTAAGTTATACTGCAGCGGGTACGGGTGTTACTGGCTATCAGTGGCAAGAATCTACTACTGCTGGCTTTGCTTCGCCCACCAATCTTACCAACACGGGCGTGTACAGTGGTGCTACCTCTGCTACTTTGAGCATTTCAAATGTTGCCGGTTTGAACGGACGCTACTATCGTTGTGTATTAACCAATGCCGCGGGTTCTGTTAATACCACAGCAGCAACACTCACTGTAGGCACAACAGCTTTGCCAGCTACAAATCTTACCTATGGTCAGAATGTGAGCAACAATAAGTTTCAAAATGCCAGCTGCGAATTGTTGGGCAATATTGTTCCGAAAGTTGTAGGTGCTGGAACTCCTGTTTCTGGTTCTGTTTCCATAAAAACATGGGTTAAGCCTACAGCTACCAGCTATCAGAGCATTACCTACGCAAGGCGTATTTATGAAATTACTCCTGCTACTAACCCGGCTACATCATCTGGTACTGTTACGTTGTATTATTCTCAGGCCGATTTCGACAACTTTAATTCAGTTCCCAATGGCTTGGATTTGCCCACCGGACCAACAGACAATGCCGGTAAAGCAAACCTGCGTATTTCTAAACTCAATGGTAGCAGTAGCGATAATAGTGGTAATCCCAATACATATCCTGGTCCCGGTACTGTTATCAATCCTGATGATGCCAATATTGTTTGGAATGCAACGCTCAATTTGTGGCAGGTTACGTTTGATGTGGAGGGTTTCAGCAGCTTCTTCATCCAAACAAGTACACTATTGTTGCCTGTGAAGCTGGTTTCGTTTACAGCATCTGCAACGGCATCTGGTGCTGTAGAGCTGAACTGGAAAGTAGCCGGACAGGAAAACATGCGGAGCTATCAGATACAGCGTAGCAATGGTACCGGAGCATTTGCACAGGTTGGCGCAGTACCAGCAACTGCTGCAACTTCAGCCAGCTTCAGTTACACCGATGCTGTGGTGCCGGGCCTCTGGTATTACCGCTTGCAAATGGTAGATGCAGATGGTAGCTTTACCTACAGTCCGGTAGTTGTAATTGATAATCGTACTGCAAAAGCTGCTGTATCATTGTATCCAAACCCTGCCAAGGATAAGGTGCTGATTACAGTACAAAACGCTGCTGCACAATTATCAGCCCGGTTGATTGATGCTCAGGGTAGGGTTGTAACCTCATTTGTAATGCGCAGCAATACACATGAGCTCAATATGCAATCGCTGTCAGCAGGTTTGTACCAATTGGTATTATCTGATGGGCGTAGTTTCAAACTGGTAAAAGAATAACTTGAACCCATTAAAACGTGATGAGATATGATGGAACGCAAACAGTTCTTACTCAATATGGTGAAGCTAATGCCAGCAATGGCGTTAGCTCCATCAGTAGTATTTGCAAAAAACCAAGATGCCGTAATGCAATGTGAGCAGGTGTTGTTGGGCCAGGCCCAGCCGGTTGTTCTTCAGGCCAAGGGTACAACCCAACACATTCAACAAGCCATTGCTGTGAGCTACCAAAACAACATGTTTTGGATTACCGACATCTGGGGCAAACAGTATCGCACCAGCAATTTGTTGGTGCATGCAGCTGAATTGGAAATTTCTCCTGCACTCAATGAAGTAATGTTGAATGTAGCCGGTGTACAAACCAGCTTGCATTTGGAAACCACCAAAAAAGCAAATCACCCGCAGCTGCGTTGTTTCAGTACAGCAAAGCTGACCACTGATATGATGGAACGCTGGATGGCATCACCTAAGCCAACATTGGTGGCACTTTCGTAATATGACTTCCTTTTGTTGCAAAAAGACCTGCACGTTTTGTGCAGGTCTTTTTTTGTTTTTGCTAATCATGCGTAAGCTATCAGCTTGGTCACAATCTCCTCAATCAACGCATCGTGTTTGGCTACATAGTGTAAGCCAGCTTCATGCAGGTTTTTCAGGTTCTCGTCCGATACATCATCCATTTCGCTACTGGCATCTTGCAGGGCTGGTTCCAATCGGTAGTAGTCCTGCTCATCTTCTTCTGATAATGTGTTGAACATCTTTTGCAAATGGTAATCTACCGTTTCACTATTGCCACTCATCATGATGTCGATAACGATTGGCAGCCATGCAATCAAGCCTGCGTTCTTAATTTTATCGTAATGATAGGGCGTTTTTACCGTTCCCGTTCCTACAGAAATAATCAACATGTCTTTAGCAGAAGGGAAGTCAGGCTTGTGTGGCGCTACTTCTTTGCTAAACCGAATGGTGCGGGCTTCGCTATACGCTGCCAGCGCTGGATTATTTACAAACACACCGCCATCAACCAGCGTGTATTCGGCACCTTGCTCCGATGAAATTTTGGCAGGTTCAAAATAGGTGGGGGCTGCAGAGGTAGCCCGGCACACATCTTTCAGTTTGTAGTTGTAAATCTTTTTGCCACCCCTGGCATCTACACTATTAAAAAAATGGGCCCGCCGGTTGCGTATGTCGTAAGCGGTAATGAGGCAGGGGCGAAGCAGATCGTCGAGCTCCGTGTCGCCAAAATATTCCGCCAGCAATTTTTCGATGTGCTTGCTCGGATACATTTCGTTGAATACCACATAAAGCTTAGCCACTTTCGACAGAAATTCCATTTGAAAAATATCCTTGCCATTGTTTAGGTACAAGTCTAGGGCGTCTTTTGCGGCAAACTTCGGCCGGTTGTCGGGGCCCGGGCAGAGGTATATGCTGGTGAGAATACCGCCTGTACTGGTACCTGCTATCAGGTCAACAAAGTCGGCAATGCGGGCATCTGGGTTGCCGGTGCGCATTTGCAACCGGTTTTCAATTTCTACCATAATGGTGGCCGGGATGATTCCCCTGATGCCACCACCATCTAAAGAAAGAATACGAATTTTTGTGCGGGCCATATTGTGCTTGTTTTCAGGTAAAATACACACTTGCCGCCGGGCATACAAAACTAATTGGCGGGTAAATGATTCGCCGTCTGCCCGAGTTGTTGTTCAAGGGAGGGCAATTCCCAGGTACGAATGATGCGGAAACGGACAAACATTTCTTCGCTGTACCACTTTTCGGCGTAGGTTTTTTTAATCACTTCGCGGTGCTCATGCATTTGATAGGCAAATGCCTGCATGGCTTGCTTGCTCTCCCATATGCTGAAAGTAGCCTGCTTTATGAACGGTACTTCGCCAATACCGTAGCTGGTAATAAAGCCGGGAGCCCCCGCCATTTGCCGGGCCACCTGGTCTACATGTTGCCAAAAAGCTTTGGCCCTGCTCAGCCGTATGGTGGCTCTCGTCATTACCGCTATCGGGCCTTCCCAGTCGCCGGCTTTTCGCTCTAAAGGACCGAAAACCTCACGGCCATTCCAAAGGCCATGGCCTTCTTTGGGTTCCAGTAAAAGAGCCTGCACCTTACCGTTCCATAATGAAATGAGATCACTAATGATATCTCCCAAACACCTTCGCTGAAGTTTCTCCAGACTAATTGTTTCCCATCTGTCAGCAATCCATGTTTTAGGAATCACCACCATAATGCTCCATTGTTTCCAATCGGGTACAATGTCAAAAGTGCCGTTTCTGCCACTGCCCATCAGCCGCCAAAAGGAAATTTTCTTGTTGAGCCAAAGGGGAAGCCTGAATAAAGCCATCGACAAAAAGCCCGGTTTGAAACTTTTGTAACGGATGATAAAGAGAACCGCTACAAGAGGTTCCTGTTGATTATGCCCGGTGGATGAGTTTTTCAATAGATGAGATTTTACCGGCAGGTATACAAATCAGGTCGCCAATGAGCTGCTGCTGCGCATCTGGATAGGGTACCAGTTTGTCCTGCTGTACATAGAACAGCTGGTAGCCCATTTCGTTGAACATGCGGTGCAAAATGAGTTTGTTCTCGCCGTCGGTTTCTACCTGAACAATGGGTTGATGGCTTTCAATCACAGCCCGCATAGCTGGCAATACAGGTACTTCATAGCCTTCGATATCACATTTTAAGTAATGAATATCAGTGAGTTGTCCGAATAGTTTAGCAGGGTGTTTGAGCTCCACTTCAAATATTTCTGGTGCAACCTGCTTCTCCGATTCGGTCAACACTTTCATGAGGCCATGGCGGTGCTGCTCGGCAAACGGCAGGCCCATGCTGATGGTACCTTCCTGTTCGCCCAATGCATAGGGTAGCACTTGCACCTGTGGTAAATGACAGGTATTGGCCAGCAATATTTCTCTGTAGAGTTGAATGGGTTCAACGGAAAGCACCTTTCCCTTGCTGCCGACCAACCGGGCAAACTCCGTGGAGTAATAGCCGAGGTTGGCGCCTATATCAATCACCGTTTGGCCCTTACCAATGAGGTGGCGGACAAAATAGTGTACCGTGTATGCCGGATTCTTTTTCAGCCACTGTCGTCGGAAGCTGAACAAAAATATCCTGGAAGTGAGGCGTAGGTAAGCCTGTCTGCCTAGCAATTGAATAAGGATGGCTTTCAGTTGTTTCACTATTTGCTGATTGATTTGAGAGTTTGCAATGCCTGCTGCAACAGTTTATCGGTAGGCTGCAGCGTTTCATAAAAGGCATTGTTTCGCCATTGGTATCGGGCCATATTAGCTTTGATAATCAATAGAATATCATTTTTTACCGAAACCGATACTTCAGGTATTTTTACGCTGTCTTGTTGAAGTTGAATAGTGTACATGTCCCAGGTGTTGGCTGGTAACTGATATTGCTTGATGAAGTCTGAAGGCGTTTTGTATTGCGTCAGGCTGCCCTTCATTTGCTGAAACAAGCGGAAGCTGAAATCACCAATGCGGTTGCCGCTGAAGAGTGGCAAGCTGCCTTGAGGTACCCGGCTGCTGTCGAAAGCTACGGTGATGTCGGGAGTAATGCCACCGCCACCGTATACCTTTTTACCTGCCCGTGTCGTGTACACTTCCTTACTTTTTTGAAGGCTGCTGTCGTCTTTTGCGGGGTTTCTTTCCAGTACTTCATGCTGATAATCGTTGCGGCTGCCATTGTATGGTTTTTGAATACTGCGGCCGGAAGGCGTATAGTAGCGGGCTACGGTAATGCGAACAGCACCTCCATTGGCCAGATCGTATTGTTCTTGCACCAGTCCTTTGCCAAAACTGCGCCGTCCAATGATGGTGCCGCGGTCATTGTCTTGCAGGGCGCCGGCCAATACCTCACTGGCACTGGCACTAAACTCATCAATGAGTACTACCAGCGGTTCTTTTTCAAAAATGCCGGGCTTCGTGCTTTGTATTTCTTTGTTTTTGACATGGGAGCCACGGGTGCTCACAATAGAAAGTCCGTCGGGAAGCAACTCGTCGGCAATGTTAGTCGCTTCGGTGAGGATGCCACCGGTGTTGCCCCGCAAATCGAGAATCATCTTTTTCATGCCCTTTGCCTGCAGGCCTGTGGCTGCATCCATGAACTCTTTATAAGTGGTTTCGCTAAACTTGTTGAGCTTGATGTAGCCAACGCCGGGTTCAGCCATGTAGGCTGCTTCAACTGAAGGCAGCGGTACATTGCCACGGGTAATGGTATAGGTTTGGGTTTTACCATCCCGTAGGGCAGTCACTTCTACTTTAGTATTATAATCACCACGAAGCAATTTTCGCAACTCGCTGCCTTTCAATTTATTGCCAGCTATTACTTTGTCGTATACTTTAATAATTCTGTCGCCGGTTTTGAGGCCTGCTTTGGCACTTGGTCCGTTTTCCACCACATACACCACATTCATGGTGTCGTTAATCATCTGGTATTCTACACCAATACCGCTAAAGCCACCTTCAAGGTCGGCATTGGCTTCGGCCAGCTCTTGGGCAGGAATGAAAACGGTATGCGGATCGAGGTGGTTGAGCATGGCCTGAATGCCATCGGCCTCCATGGAATCGAGACTCACAGAATCGACATATTTATATTGAACCAAATCGAGCACCTGCTGAATGGCCGACCGGTTTTTGTTGCTGCTACTGGTGCGGCCACTACTGCCCGCCAGTTGAAAGCCCGCTAATATGCCCAGTGCCAATGCCAGCCCGATAAACAAGGGTAGCCAAACCTGCAGTTTTCTATTTTCCATTATATGTTGCCCTGTACTTTTGACCAGCGAAAGTACAAGTTGCAGGCTAATGCCATTTGTACAAAAAGCCCAATGTGCAAAGCATGGATAAAAAGAAGGCCCGGATACTCATTATTGCCGAAGAATTGGAATACGACCGCACCAGTTGCGGTCTGCTCAATACAAAGATGACAGAAGTGCTCAGCCAGCATTTTGCTCTACACCTGCTGGTGGGTGGCAGGGTAGGCAAGCCTATATTTGAACTGCCATTAGCATCAATAGAACAGGTAAAGTTGCAGCAACCAACCGCCTGGAAACTGATGGGAAAAGTTCCACTTTTGCGCAGCCTGCCCGAAAAGCTGACCGGATTTAACCATGCTTCTTATTACAAATTGCAGCAGTGGACTCAGGCCATTAAGCATAAACTGGCGAAGGATTCTTACGATTTGGTATTGCTCTTGGGCAGTGGTATGGGCTGGTATGCTCACATGGCATTCAGCAATTTGCTGCCTTATGCCGGCAAGTTTGTTATTTCCATTCATGATCCGTTTCCCATGGCCATGCTGCCAGAGCCGTACAATGTACCCATCGACAATGGCCAGCGCCAACTGATGAAACGCTTCAATCATCTTGTGGAGCAAGCTACAGGTTGCTATGCACCATCGTTGCGGTTGATAGAGCATTTAAGCCCTGTTTATCCGGCATTGGCCAGCAAAGCGGTGGTAGTGCCGCACTTGGCGCATCAGCTTCCTTTTTTACTGCAGCCCGCCAGCCCACCAGCCGAAAAGCAAGTTGCTTTGTTGGCGAAAATTCAACCATTGCACAGCAGTACACATTTTTTGCTGGTACACATGGGTACTTTGCTGGAAGGGCGTTCGCCCGGTTATTTCATCAGTGCCATGCTGCAATTTTTAGAGTCACATCCTGAGGCAGAAGCGCATACACAGGTGGTGTTTATTGGTCAGGTGCACCCCAAGTTGCTGCCCGAATTTGACCCTGCGGCGAATCACAAAAATTTTATTATTGAAAACAATACCCGCTTAACCTACGGCCAGGCGCTGGTTTTGCAAAAAGCTGCTGCTGCCAACCTCGTAATTGAATCAGCTACATACCATTCTCCTCAACTTTTTGGTAAGTTTGCTGATGCGGTGATGGCCGATAAACCGATACTTTGTATTGGCCCGGCTACTTCCGAAGCAAGGCGGGTAGTGGGCAATGATTATCCCTATCAGGCAACCAATGGCAAAGAGGAAGAAATACGGTTGATGATTGAGACCTTGTACCGGAACTGGCGGGAGCAACCCAACCAAACACTGCAACGCCCCGATTTACAGCATGCATTTCACCCACAACGATTGGTGGATGCCATTAACTCCTGGCTGTAGTCGACATTCACCCAGGGAGTTATTACTACCAACATGATACAATTGATTGCGGATAGCGGCGCCACTAAAACCACCTGGAGTTTGATTGGCGGAGCCCGTACGAAAACCGTCAGTACTGCCGGTATTAGTCCGTATTTTTTTACTGCAGCCGATATTACGGCACTGTTGCAAAAAGATTTACTGCCCAAGCTGAAAGATGCTCCGGTTGAAGCCATTCATTTTTATGGTACTGGTTGCGCCACGAAAGAAAACCAACAGCTGGTAAAAGCAGGATTGAAAGGCGCTTTTAAAGGGGTAAAAAAGATTAGTGTAGAAAGTGATTTAACTGCAGCTGCCAGAGCCCTTTGCGGTCACGATAAAGGCATCGCCTGCATATTGGGAACCGGTAGCAACAGCTGTGTGTACAACGGCAAAAAAATCGTTCGAAACAATCCTGCGCCGGGGTTTATACTCGGCGATGAAGGGAGCGGTTCTTACCTGGGAAAGAAAACAGTGCAGTATTTCATTTACCAAACTTTTGATGAAGAACTGCAACACCGGTTTCAGGTGAAGTACAACACTCACTACCGCGAAATACTACAGCATGTGTACAAAGAACCATGGCCCAACCGTTACCTGGCTTCTTTTACACCCTTTCTCAGTGAAAACCGCGGCCACTACATGGTAGAAAACATCATAGAAGATGGCCTGAGTGATTTCATTACCACGCATTTGTACAAGTATCCCGAAACCTGGAAACATCCCATTCATTTTGTGGGCAGTGTAGCCTGGCATTTTAAAGATGTACTCAAAGACCTGTGCAACAGTTTTGAACTGAGCATGGGGCAGGTGCTACAATCGCCCATGCAAGGTCTTATCCGTTATCATCAATAGCTTTACGTTCGGTTTTATATTTCAATACATCTCATGTCAGAATTTACAAGAGTAACAGAGCAACCTTCCCGCTACCGCCATTTGGAAAAAATGTCGGTGCACGAAATACTCACCAATATCAATCAGGAAGATAAACTGGTGCCGCTGGCAGTGGAAGCGGCTTTGCCATCCATAGAAGCATTGGTAGAAGCCATTGCCGATAAAATGCTGAGCGGTGGCCGTTTGTTTTACATAGGCGCCGGTACCAGCGGCCGCTTGGGCGTGGTAGATGCCAGTGAGTGCCCGCCTACTTACGGTGTACCACACGGATTGGTCATTGGCCTTATAGCCGGTGGCGATGATGCCATGTTTAAAGCCGTAGAATTTGCCGAAGACAGCAAAGAAGAGGGCTGGAAAGATTTGGAAAAACATTTTGTAAGTGATAAAGATGTGGTGGTGGGTATTGCTGCCAGTGGTACCACACCCTATGTGATTGAAGCCTTGCGGGAATGTCGTCAACGGGGTATTATTACCGGCAGCATTACCTGCAACCCCAATGCACCGGTGAGTAAAGAAGCCGACTTTCCGATTGAAGTGGTAGTAGGTCCTGAGTTTGTAACCGGCAGCACCCGCATGAAAAGTGGTACGGCACAAAAGCTGGTGCTCAACATGATTAGCACCAGTGTGATGATACAGCTCGGCAGGGTGGAAGACAACAAAATGGTAAACATGCAGCTGAGCAATGAAAAGCTGGTAGACCGTGGCGTAAAAATGCTAATGGAAAAAACCGGTGAAGCTGACTATGAAAAGGCTAAATCACTGCTGCTGAAATACGGCAGCGTTAAAGCCGCCATGGAGCAAACGGTGAAATAATTCCGCTGCAATAGATTTTCCAGATCTGTGCATTCGGGGCTAAAAAGTTATGGCCGCAGATGCACAGATTTTTTTATAGCGATGGAATGAGGATTGCTGGCGACTCTTATGCCGTATGGTAGGGTTCGAACATGTGCACCAAATCTTCGTTGTAAAACAACAGACATTCCCGCAAGGGTTCCATCGAGAAATTGTACTGACTCATCACTTTGAAAAACGCCTTCGATGTATCGCGGATGCGGCGGTCGTGCAGCTCTACGGCAATGAATTTGGTGCGGGGCAGCCATTCTTCCGGGTTGTTTTCAATCACGTGTTTTTCGGAGCCTTCAATATCCATTTTTAGCAGGTCAATCGTCGCCCAGTTTTTTAGGGCCATAATTTCCGGGATGGAATAGGCTTTCATAGCGCCGGGTCTTTCTGCTGGCACTTCGGCTACTTCAAATGACGTGTGGCCGCGGCCTTTATCTACCAATTGCAAATGCGCCGGATAGCCCCAAAGCCCGCCTTTTAAAGCGGTGATTTGCGGATAGGCTTGGGTATTCTTTTGCAAGTATGGATAGTTGAAATCAGAGGGTTCGATGCTCACAATTTCGGCCTGCGGATAGCGGTTGGCAAAATAGACAGCAGCTAAACCAATATTACCACCGGCATCGAGTATGGTTAGCGGTTGATGGGGCAATCTGAACTTGTAATCCTGTGCCACCAGAATGAAATCAAATCCATCATAATCGTCTTTGTACGAACGAAAATGAATGGGATGTTTGTACTGATCAATTTTCAGTGTGGTAAACTGATCTCGTTCTGCCTTCCACATTACCCGCAAAGCATTTTTCCACCCGAGGTGATAACGCAGTCTGAAAAATGATGTACGCATGAGAGTCAGCTTTAAATAGGGTAGGATGTATGTTAGTTGTTGTCTGGCTGCCATTGCCCTTTGGCTTCCAGTTGTCGCAGTTCATCACTGGTGTGCCGGCTGCCATCGTGGCTCCAGCCGGGCGGTGCCAGCAGGTATTTCAGTTTGGTAAAGAATGGTACTGGTTTCTGCAAGTCTTCAGCAATGGCCTGCCACTCATGGGTAACCACAGTCAGCGCATTGCGTTCGGGTTGCTTGCTGGTTAGTCCGTAGCGGATGGGCTGGTATTTTTGCTCATCCAGCTCAGCCTGAAATGTGCCAAAGAGTTTGTCCCACACGATCAGGAACATGCCCATGTTTTTATCGAGGTACAAAGCATTGCTGGCATGATGTACCCGGTGGTGCGAAGGCGTCACCAGCACATATTCGGCCCAGCCCATTTTTTTGATGAACTGCGTATGCACCAGGATACCCCAGATTTGCGTAGCCGAAAACATGATGAGAATATCCGTTGGGTTAAAGCCAAACAACGCCAGCGGAATAAAGAACACAAAACGATACAATGGCTGCAACACCGAACTTCGGAAGCCTACAGTAAAATTGAACAGCTCAGAAGAATGATGGGTAACATGCACGGCCCAAAACATGCGTACCGTATGCTCTAACCGATGCAGCCAGTAAAAAATAAAATCTTCGGCGATGAGCAGCACCAGCCAGTACACCAAAGGATTACTGATTTGGCCAAAGCGGTGTTTGAATACATACACCAGCACCAGCAGGTACACACTGCGAAACAGCACATCAATGCCAGCGTTGAGCAGCATCATGTAGGCATTGGTCAGCGTGTCTTTTACGCTGTACACTGGTTTATGCCGGTAATTGCTCAGCAGTATTTCGCCCAAAATAATGAGCACATACAGTGGCGTTGAAACGAGAATGAGTAGATTTTCCCAATAGCTAATCATAGACGGCGGCAAAGATAACGGCCACAGCCTTGCGATTTTGGCGATGGCTGCAGCAATTTGCATGAGCTTTTCCTCATTCCCCCTACTTTTGAAACCATGACCGCTGCTGTGAAGAGAAATGTACATACGGAATCGTTGCTGCATTATGAAGTAGACCATTTTGTGCTGGATAGCTATGCCCTCGACAGGGCCGTGCTGGTCGATGTGTACCGGCCGCAATTGCAGGCAGGAATGCAGCCGTCTTTACTGCTGGTAAATGACGGGCAGGATTTACCCAAAATGCCTTTTGCACCCATCATTGATGGCTTGTATACCGCTGGTAAAATTCGGCCGCTCATGGTGGTGGCCATGCACTGCAGCGAAGAACGCAAACTGGAATACGGCACTGCAGACATCCTCGATTACATGAGCCGTGGCAGCCGTGCCCGCTACCACCGCAAGTTTGTGTTGGACGAATTGATTCCGTACATACGTCAGGAATATTTCCTGCCCGTAATTCAGCAAATTGGGTATGCCGGTTTTTCATTGGGTGGCCTGTCGGCGCTGGATGTGGTGTGGAAGCATCCCGAAATTTTTAATGTAGCAGGTGTTTTCAGCGGCTCACTGTGGTGGCGCCTGAAAGATTTGAACGATGGCTATGAAGAATCAACAGACCGCATTATGCACAAGCTGGTGCGGGAAGGAAAATATGCCGACAACCTGCGTTTCTTTTTTGAAACAGGTACGCAGGATGAAACCATGGACCGCAACAACAACGGCATTATTGATAGCATAGACGATACATTGGATTTGATACAAGAGCTGGAGAATAAAGGCTACGACCGGGAGCAACACATTCGCTACCTCGAGTTGCAGGATGGCCGTCATGATGTGCCTACCTGGGCCCTTGCCTTTCCCGACTTTTTGACCTGGGGTTGGGGCAAATAACGGATGCGGCAGTATGCAGCATAAAAAAATCCATTCCAATTCGGAATGGATTTTTTTATGGAATTATTCTAAGACTTTCTAATAATCGGAAGTAGGTTGGGCTCATATACGATAACCTAGCACTATACTCTCTTAACTTAAAAGTACCAAAACAGCTGATTATGTTGCCTAAACGACTAGTGACATTGTAAAGTAAAATCTACTCTTTTTGTTTGTTCATCATAGAAAACATATACCATTCCGACATCACCCCACATCAGGTCAGCATTTTCTTCGGAGTCAATTTGAAAAAGTAATTTCATGTTTTCTCCATTACTAAGCGTTGGTGTACTTTCTCCTTGAATCCACCTTGGGTATCCTCCTAATTGACTTTGAAAGTCTTGCTCACCAATTAATTTTTCAACTACTATTTCATAACCATCCCAATCATTTTCAAGATTTAAAAGGCTTGAAATTCTCAATGTGTTCTTTTCATATAGGTCAATGCCTTCCCAATCGGGTAAAGACTTTACTTGTGTAAACAAAACTTCACAATAAGGTTTCTCTTCTTGTAGTATTGGATTGTCAATCTTTATCAATCTATCAGTATTGAGTGTTTCATAAATTTTGACCAACCAGCCATCCTCTTCTGTTTGCCAAGGGAATGTTTCTACATCATAGAAAAATTGTACAAGTTTTACAGATTTTGGAAGTTGAATATCATCGCTATTGAAAATTTGAAAAATGAAATCTAAGTCGTTGCCATTTTGTGCTTTTGGCCAAGAATCACCTTCTTCAAAATATGGCTGCCCACCAAAGTGTGATATTAATTGTGAATTTTCAGGAGGAGAAGATGCTTTTTGAAGTTCTAATTTTGTAGCATTTCTGATAAGTGGTGAAACTAGTTGTTGTAATTCTTCAATAGCAACCAGATTTTGAGTAGTCGTGTCTTTTTTGTTAACTAAAAGATTACCCAAATCAGTTACTTTATTTGATTTGAAAATATTCAATATGTTTTTGATAAAACCCATATTGTAATGATCCAAGTTAAATTACCACCACTTCTTTTAATTCTTTCTGACCGGTGCCGGCAGCACTGCTTTCGGAGCTTTGTCTGCGGGGTCTTGCTGTTTGCGTCCCGTGTCGGGCTTGGGCTTGTTGTTGGTTTTCGGCTGCTCATTTACCGGCAGTTCCGATTCGCCGCCAATTTGACCAAGGCCATTGGTATCTAAGCCATCGCCAAAGTAATCATCAATGTTTCCGTTGCCCATGTCTTCGCCTTCGGCATCGGGGCTTTGCGGGCCATTTACATTTTGGAAATAGTCGTAGTTAATATCGTTTTTGTCGATGGCTGGTTTCACAAATTTAGCTTCGTTATCGTAGCCCAATTTGCGGTCGTTGTATACTTTTTGCAAAAACATACCACAAGCTGGCAGTGCTGCTGCACCACCATAACCTTCGGCAGAACTGCTGGGGAAGTGAATCCAGTTTTCGTCGCAACCAACCCACGTGCCGGTGAGCAGTTCTGGCGTATACACCATAAACCAGGCATCGGTGTTATCGTTGGTAGTACCAGTTTTAGCGCCCATTTCAGCTTTTACACCATAGGCGTTCATACGGGTGGCAGTACCAAACTTCACCGCACCGCCCATCATCTTGCACATGTTATATGCAGCTACTTCGCTTATCACTTCTTTTATCTGCGGTGCCACGTTTACAATTACGTTCCCGTTACGGTCTTCAATACGGCTAATGAATTGCGGTTTGGTATTGAAACCGCGGCCGGGAAACATAGTGTACATCCACATCATTTCGTACAAACTCAGGTCGCAGCTACCGAGGGCCAACGAAGGGTAGGCGTCGAGTTTGGTTTGCACCTGACAGCGATTGAGGAAGTCTACAAAACGCTGTGGCCCGATTTGCTTCATCAGGTAAGCGGCACAACCATTGAGCGACTGAGCAAGGGCCACGGCCATCGGTGGGCTGCCACCACGGGCACCTTTGCCATTGGCGGGTACCAGTCCGTACCCCGGAAAGTTTTGCTGCACGTTTTGCAATGGCGTTTCCGGAGAAAAACCTGCTTCTTCTATGGCCTGACAGTACAGCATGGGTTTGATGGTAGAACCTACTTGCCGCTTCACATTCAGGTTTACGTGGTCTATTTTAAATGTCTTGTAATCGATGCCGCCAACCCATGCTTTTACAAAACCAGTTTGCGGCTCCATGGCCATAAAACCGCTTTGCAGCAAGGTTTTCAAATACTTGATAGAATCGAGTGGCGACAGGGTGGTGTCTGTTTCTCTTTTGGCATTCCAGGCAAATATTTTCATTTGCACCGGCTTGTTAAATACAGCCCTGTTTTCCTCGTCCGTCAGACCGTCTTCTTTTTGGGCCCGCCAGCGGTCGCTTTGCTTCATGAATTTTTCCAGTTCCTTATCACGGCCGTTGAATACTGTTCCATTTTTTACAAAGCCATACTGCTTAAACACCCGCTGCCTTGCCGCCACATTTTGCGCCACTGCTTCTTCGGCATACAATTGCATGTGCGGGTTGATGGTAGTGTAAATTTTCAGGCCATCTCTATAAATGTCATACTTCTCACCGTTCGATTTTACCAGGTCTTTCAGTAGTTTGCGTACTTCATCTTTCACTACATTTTCGCGAAAGTAGGGGGCAATACCTGAGTTAGCATCCAACTTTTTATAGTTCAGTTTAATCGGTTCCCGCTTGAGTTTGGAAGCATCGGCATCACTCAAAAAGTTATTACGCACCATTTGATCGAGTACTGTATTTCTCCGGTCCAACGCAGCCTTTGGATTGCGGCGGGGGTTGTAGGTGGTATTGGCTTTGAGCATGCCAACCAATACAGCGGCCTCTGTAAGTTCCAGGCGGTCGGGTTCTTTTTGGAAAAACGTACGGGCTGCGTTGCGAATGCCGTACACATTATCGCCAAATGCTACGGTGTTGAGATAGTAAGTAATGATTTCGTCTTTGGTAAAATTGCGTTCAAGCTTCACCGCAATAATCCATTCTTTAATTTTTTGCACCCCACGGGTAAGCTTGTTGGTAGCCCGCTGACCGCCAAAAAGGTTGAGGGCCAATTGCTGGCTGATGGTGGATGCACCACCGGCGGGGTCGAACGTAACCACGCCTTTTACAGCCCGCAGCAACGACTTGCCATCTATGCCGCTATGGTCGTAAAAGCGTTCGTCTTCTGTAGCTACCAATGCTTTTATTACGTATGGCGAAATGTCTTTGAAGCCAACAGGGCTGCGGTCTTCCAGATAAAATTTGCCCATGGGGGTGCCATCATCGGCATACACTTCTGATGCCAATGATGCGGAAGGGTTTTGCAAATCTTCGATGGAGGGCATTTTGCCCAATAGCCCAAAATTGGTGGCTACAAAAAGCAGCACTACCAACAGCAAAAATCCAATGGTGGCTTTCCAAAGCAAACTAACTGCACGGGTCATGGATGGAATTGATTTTTATCGAAGAACAGATGTCGGTAAAATTTGGCACAAAATAGCAGAAGCAGGTGTGTGTAAGGCCATTTTTTAACAAGCGTTTGGTGCTTATTTCAGCTTTTCGCCCCGCTGGGTGAATTCGTGTGTTTCCAGCAGGCGGCCATTTTCATCGAAACTGCGCCATACGCCGGTTTTGATGCCGTTGATAAAGCGGCCGTCTTCCCGCACCCGGCCATCGCTGTAAAAGTATTTGGCAAAGCCATCGGCTTTTCCCTGTTGGTTAAAACTGAGTTTGAAAATACGCTGGCCGTTTGGATAAAAAGCTACGCTGTCAATGATGCGGCCTTTGTTTTTTTCTGTCATCAGCAGTACCTGGCCTTGCACATCGTACCACAGTTGCATTTGTTTTTGGCCGTTGCCTATGATGATTTCTTCGCCACGCACCACGCCCAGCAATCGGATGCTAGTGTCGGGCACGATGGGTATAACGGTATCGGCCATATTGGGCAGTTGGCGCAGATAAGCTGTGTCAATGGTTTCTACCATTACATCGCTGGTGTTGGGTTTGCAACCAATAGCAAAGGCTGCTGTAAGCAATGCCAAACAAGAAAGGCGAATGATGTTCATAATCAGAATTTACCGGGGAAAGATTGTTTCAGCAGTTGCTCGTACTCTGCCATATTGGGGTCTTGCGCCAAGGCTTCGATGCTGGCATCGTTTATGATGATAAATCGGTATTTGGCAGCATCCAACCAGGTAAGGACTTGCTTGCTGGCCACAGGTTTGAAATAGTCAATGTAGGTGTATGCCGCCGATGCATCGGTGAAAGCAGGTGAGCGGAGAATGACCAGAAACAGGTTGTCTTTCAGTTTTTTCTTTTCTGCAGTAACCGTAGCCACCGGTGAGTTTTTGCGGGGCGAACTATTGATGGAGTATAACACTTCATTTACATAAGCCGGGTCAATGTTTTCGAGTACAATGGCTACGTTCTGGCTGGCATTGGGCAGCAGGTTGAAGCGGGAAGGCTTCTCCACTTTGGTTTCCACCAGTTGGGTACTCACCGTGTCTTTCACCGGCTTGGGTGCCACCGTTGGCGCTACGGGCTGGCTGGGCTTTTGTGTTTGAGTGGTTACAGGGCCAGGCTTAGTAGCATGGGTTGTAACCGGCACTACCATGCGTTCTTCTGTGGCCCGGGTTACTTCCAGTTTGCTCAGGTAATCTTCAATTTCTTTGCGGCGGGGCAGTACTTCTTTTATCAGCTTGGCTCTTTCTGCCAGCGGGTGATCGGCAAATTTGCTGATGATATTATCAAGCTGACGGTTGGCCAGCGAGTCTTGCTTGCTTTGCAGCAAGTACACCGTTTCAATGTAGAGCAGCTGAGGTGTCCAGTAGTTATCTCCAAAGCTGCTATCCGCCTGCTGCTTTAGTTGCGTGGCTTCTTTAAACTTACCTTCTAAAAACAGGTTGTACACCTGCTTGTAAGCATTGGTAGCGGCGGTTGTTTTTTGGGCTGCAGCTTTTTGTTCGGGGCTGTTGCTGTTGGCAGCTTTTGCCTGTGGCGATTGCCCGTATTTTTCCTGCAGCAAACGACGGGCTTTATTGGCCAGTTCGGTATCGCCTACCTTGGTGTAGCAATGAATGAGGTTGAACAAAGACTGCGTCACCAGCTGTCCGCTGTCTACATTTTCCAGCACCATTTCATAGTACTTAATGGCTTCGGGATAATCTTCAATTTGCTCATGCAGCGCCAGTGCTTTTTTATACAAAGCATTGTTGATGCGTAGCTTGGTTTTCAGTTGGCGTTCTTCACTAATTGGCAGTCGGCTATACAGGTTGTCAAACGAAATATCCGAAGTATCGAACTTTTCTTTTTCATCCACGCCAGCTGTTTCTACAAAAGTGCCTGTTTGTCCGCCAGGGGTAGCCCGCTTGTTGGTTACAGATGTGGAAGAACTTCGCCGCCAGTTGTCTACGTTAGGACGGTCGCCAAATTTTTCGCGGAAACTATTGAAGCCATTGGCCCTGCGGGGCACATCGTAGAAATACCAGGTGCCTGTATTGTTGCCAAACAAATCGGCTGTAGTGGCAGGTGTGGCGCCAGATGTGCCGCCGGTGTTCAGTTCCTCTTTCAGCCCTTTTTGTTTGCGCAGTATTTTGGCAATGTTTCTTACCGCATTGGAGCGTTCTGGTTCTGGTGTAAGGGCCAGTTGTAAAAGGCTATCATTCAGGTGGATAATTTCATCGGCTTCAAATACTGCCTTGGTGCCGGGGCGGCGCATTTCTGTTTGCAAAGAGTCGGCTTTTTTCGATAGCGAAGTATTTACGCTATCGTAAGGCAAGGCTGCTTGTCCGTATTTTTTTGCGGCATACCGCACATTGCCCAACAGTTGAAAACTGCTGCTGCGTTGTGCAGCATTATCGGTATTGAAGCGGATGCTGGTTTGTAAATAATTATCAGCCGCTTCGTAGCCATTGCGTTCTACTTCAAACAAAGCAATGGCATAAAAAATAATATCGCGGTAGTTGCGGTAGCTGTCTTTTTTGGCCAGCGATTTCAGGTCGGCAATGTTCTGGTCAATGATATTGGGGTCTTCGCTTTTGCGTAAGCGAATGGTGTTGAGGCGGGCATAAATTTCCATCACCGGATCAATGGCTGACTTGGTTGCTTGCTGGTATGCTTCGGATGCTTCGTTGCGCATACCTGCCAATTGATACAATTGTCCGGTCAGGTAGTAGCGGCGGGCTTTGTCGTGCAAGCTGCTCGCATTAGCCACTGCTTTTTCGGTGTACACCGCAGCACTGTCGTATTGCTCCAGGCCGTAATACATGTAGGCGGTTACTTCATTCAATTCGTATTTCAAACGATCCGGAAAAACGGGATCATTTTTAATGGTGCTGAGCAAAGAAGATGCATCGAGGTAATTGCCTTTGGCCGTGAGTGTGCGAATCATCCAAAGGAAAGATTCGTTGCGGCTGGGCGGTCGGCTCAATGCTTTTTTTGCCAGGTTGGTTTTTTCTTTGGTAGCTATCGAAAATGCGTTGCTGCCTTCTACCGAGTTGCTGCCAATGGGTTGGTCGTACCCGTCTTTTTCTTTTGGCGCATAGCTGGTGTTGAGAAATTGAAACGACATCATGGCCGAGTCAAAATCCATGCGGTGCAGGTAAGCCTTACCCAACAGCAGGTACAGGTTGTCTATCCAGTCGTTGCGCAGGTCGTGCAGCAAAATGCCGGTAGTCACGGTTTGCAAAATGGAATCAATATCGCCGTTGGCAGCTGTTGTTTTTAAACTGTACGGGAAAAATGACAACAGTTCTGTGTAATCGTCTTTTTGTGTTTCAATAGCCTGATCAATGATTTTGATGAGCTTTTCATTGGCATTGAAATAGTAGTTGTAATGCGTGTACGTGTTTTGAAAAAAACGGCGGATGGGAGTGAACTTTTTGTCGGCCATTTTTTCGGAACCCAGCTTGCGTTCTTCAAACTGCTTGGGTTTTTTCATCTGAAACTCCAGCTTGGGTTGTGCTGTGGCCATCAAGGCAGGAAGGCACATGGCCAGTAGCAACCAGCCGTGCAGCAAGCGGCGCAGGTATTTGAAAACGGAATATGAAGGCGTTAATTGGTTGGTCACTGGGTTAGATTTCGGATGCAACAACACGAGGAACAAAGAACGGTAAAACGGCAACGTTATCCAAAATGGGCCATTGCGGCATTGCCGTGCAACAAAGGCTGTTGTTGAAAGGAAAAATTGGCATGCTCATGATTGCTGCTTAATATTTGCAGGTAGTAACTGTATAAACGTACAAAGCCATGGAAACATTGCGAAACAAGCCCGTAGCCAAACGGCTGCGCAACCGCTACCGGTTGGTGGTTATGAACGATGATACGTTTGAAGAAGTGATCACCTTTAAACTCACCCGGCTGAGCGTTTATATCCTCATGAGCACGATATTTGTTGTACTCGTCGGGTTAACCATTGCACTCATCTCATTCACCAACCTCCGCTTTCTCATTCCCGGTTATGGCAAGCAAAGTTCGCTGCAGGAGCTGCGGCAGCTAAAAATGCGTACCGACAGTTTGGAAAAGGCCATGGGCCAGCAACAACTGTACCTGCAAAACCTGCAGAATGTACTGCAAGGCACCACACCCACCACCGTGCCGCTGGATACCAGCCTGCTCAAAAACCTGCCACCTACCGAAGAAATAACCGATTGATTGACCAAACAAACAGTGGAATGATTTTTCAGAAAAAAGAAGGGGGCGAACAACATGCGGGTAGCGATGCGGCCACTATTGTAGCCGCTGGCACCAGTGTGCTTGGCGATTTTACGTGTAGCAATCACCTGCGGATAGACGGCCATATTGAAGGCGATATTGTATGCGATAGCAAAGTAGTGATTGGCCAAAACGGTTCTGTCTCCGGCGCTATTACCTGCACCCTGGCAGATGTAAGCGGGAAGCTTTTTGGCGACATTATAGTTGCAGAAAGTTTGGTACTACGTAAAGGCGCTGTTATCAACGGAAACATACAAGCCAACCTGCTGCAAGTGGAGGCCGGTGTAAACTTTAATGGCAAATGCCAAATGGGAGCAAAGACAACAGCTGAACAAATAACAAAACCCAAGAAACCCGTTTTGGTGCCCAATGAAGTTGGATAAACCTACCAGCAACACCCATAGTTGGGCCAGGTATGCCGGCCTGGCCGGTCAAATGCTGGCCTCACTGGCGCTGGCTATTTGGTTGGGTAGCTGGCTCGATGGTAAAACGGACTTAGCTTTCCCCATTTTTGCACTTTCTCTTCCGCTGCTGGTATTGGTTGGGTTGTTTTGGCAGCTGATAAAAGAAACTACACCCCGCAACAAAAAAAATAACTCAGCAAAAGCTGACGATAAAACATGAACAAGAAGTTTATTCCCCTGATAGTTGTATTTGTGCTCATTTCGGCATTGTTACTGTTGTTTGGCAAACAGCTGGAAGCAAAAGGCTTTGATACGGATGTAATACTTATTGGCAACGTCGCCATTTTTGGTATTTCTATTTTGGCACAGTGGATGTACGCTGCTGCACTCACCAGTAGCAAAAGTTATGGGTTTGTACGCCAGGTATATGGTGGTTTTATCCTCAAGTTTTTTGCCTTGTTGATACTGGCCATGGTGTATTTCTATTTTGCCAAAGAAATTAATAAGCCGGCCGTTTTTAGTTGCATGGTTATTTACCTCATCTACAATTTTCTGGGAACATCGCAGGTGGTACGCAAGCAGGCCAAGGCTACGCATCCGGCTCCACAGCAGCCCCATTCGCACAAAAAGAAGCATCACTAATTTTTTGCAGCGTCTTATTTTTCAAAGCACACATGGCCGCCCGTCAGCATCCTTTTGAAGCATTGAAAGGCTACCTGCCTGCGGGTAGTTTTGATATGGTAATGCCGCTCATAACCGAGCACAAAGTACATTTGGTGATTACCAAAGAACGGCAAACCAAGCTCGGCGATTTCAGGCATGCTCACCGCAACAACAATCACCGCATTACGGTAAATGGAAATCTCAACGTACATGCCTTTCTGATAACACTCATACATGAGCTGGCACATTTGCTGGCCTACCAGCGGTATGGCCACCGCATACCGCCACATGGCAAAGAGTGGAAGTATACGTACAGCCAACTGCTCAGCAGTTTTTTAGCGGCCAATATTTTTCCTGCCGATGTAGCTCACGAACTTACATTAATGCTGGGCAACCCTGCCGCCAGCAGCAGTGCCGAAGATGGCTTGCAACGGGTACTCCGCAAATACGATGCCCCAAGGCCCGGTATTGCAACGGTTGAAGAAATTGCAGAAGGAGAGGCTTTTCAATTGCCCGATGGCCGGGCATTTATACGCGGAGATAAGCTGCGCAAACGCATCCGCTGTCACGAAATGCACAGCATTCGGGTGTACTTGTTTCATCCTTTGTATGAAGTACAGCGGCTTTAAGTACTTTTACAGCACCTTAAATTTTGGTTATGAAAAAAATCTTACTCTCCTCGCTGTTGTTTATGGCAACTATGGCTCAAGCTCAAACAGAAGAAAACTCAGTATTGGTAGGCGGTGGCTTAGCACTGCAAACCGGTAGCGGCAATAGTCAGTTTGCGTTTACACCAACTGTGGGTTATTTCTTCGCCGATAATTTTGTGTTTGGCGGCACCCTCAATTTTACCAATCAGAAATTAGGCAACGTTAAAAACAACTCCTTTGGTATTGGCCCCTTTGCCCGCTACTATTTTGGCAATACAAGCACTAAGCCATTTGTAGTTGGTGAATTCGATTTTCTTTCTACCAAGTCTACTCAAACAATTGGTAGTGTAAGCAACGTAACAAAAACCAATGGTACCCGCTTTTTAATTGGAATGGGTTTTGCCGCTTTTGTAAACGAATCAGTAGCTGTTGAAGGCGTAAGCGGTTACAACTTTAGTAAATTTAAAAACGTAGATGGCAATGGTGGGTTTACTCTCCGCTTTGGTTTTGGCATTTACTTCAACCGCCGTACAGCAAAAGATTTGAAAACAAATGTGATGGGTAAATAAGCTCAGCTGCAGTTTGCTGCTCAATAAATAAAGCCTGTACTTTTTGGTACAGGCTTTATTTATTGAATAAAAAACGATTAAGCTACTCCATGTAAACTGCTGCCTTTCGCAAACAACTGATCAACGCGTTTTTCTACCGCAGCATCTTTTACCAATGCAGGAGCATGGTGTGGTTTTATGCGGGCATCTATCACCAGCGGGCCACGGCAGCCCCAATGCTTGTGCTCTGTAAATGCGCCAATGCCATGCATATCGTGGCTGGGGTTGCAACGGGTGTAGGTTACCCACAAATAGTTATTGAGGGTGGCAGCGGTAAAGCCTGAGTCGTCAACTATTACAATAATTTGTACAGTTAGCAATTGACAGTTAGCGGTTTGCAAGTGTGGCTCCAACTGTGCATTCAGCGCTGCTATTTCTTTCGCTGCATTTTCATAATTGGTAAATGCATTGGCTTGCAATGCCACAACACCTGGCATGCAAATTTGTGGGTTCACAAATCCTTGTAAGTCCTTCAGTTCAGCAGGTACTTCAGTAGCCAACTCCCGCAGCTTTTCGCCGTAGGCGGCCAGTACTACTTTACTACCACTGTTGATGCCCGTGCCGCTGTAGTCGAGAGTGTCAATAGTGGTATTGGTGTAAAAGTGCACATCTCTGGTGAGGTCTATTCGTTCGAGCAAATACTGCATAAACGCCTGCACGTTGTGAGTGTGCAGTTGGTTGGTTTCATCAGCGGTTATGAACAGGAATTTTGCCAGACTCAGCTGTCCCGTACCTAAAATATGGTTGGCAATGGTAAGCAGTTCTGCCGGTTGTTTGGTGGGCAGGTAAGGGGTATAACGTTCGCTGCCAATGGCCAACAGTAATGGATGAACACCTGATGCATCCACGGCATGCACTTCTTTTACGCCCGGTATTTCGTTGGGGATGGCGTCGCCCGTCATTTCGTGAATGAGCTGCCCAAAGCTGGTGTCTTCCTGTGGTGGACGACCCACAACGGTAAACGGCCAGATGGCGTTCTTTTTGGCGTACACTTTGTGTACCCTCATCAGCGGAAACGGATGGGTTAGGCTGTAATATCCGAGGTGATCGCCAAATGGGCCTTCGGGTTTGTTTTCCCCGGGGTATACTTCGCCTGTAATCACAAAATCGGCATCGGTGCTAATGGCAAATCCATCGCGGTAAGTGTAGCGGAAACGACGGCCACCCAATATTCCTGCAAAAGTCATTTCACTCAGGCCTTCGGGCAGCGGCATTACTGCCGACACTGTATGCGATGGCGGGCCACCCACAAAGCAACTTACTTTAAGCGGTTGGCCTTTGCGGTTGGCCTTGGTTTGGTGTACGCCAATGCCACGGTGCAATTGATAATGCAGGCCAATTTCTTTATCCATTTCATACTCATTGCCGCTCAGCTGAATGCGGTACATACCCAGGTTGGCTTTCATTATTCCAGGCTGGTCAATGTCTTCGCTGTACACCTGTGGCAGGGTTACAAAAGCACCGCCATCCATGGGCCAGTGTTGAATAAGCGGCAAATCGCTGATGCGGATTTCGTTGTCCAGCACGGGTTTACTCAACGGATTTTTGAGTGGCAATGCCTTGATGGCAGCGAGTCCGGTACCGAAATTTTTGATAGGCGATTTCAGCGCCTTCATGGGATCGTTTTTCAACTGCACCATTTGCTGCACCTGCGCCAGTGTATCGCGGAAAATGAATTTACTACGGTCGAGGGTGCCGAAAATATTGGACGCTGCTCTGTATTTCGAACCTTTCACATTTTCAAATAACAGCGCAGGGCCCTGTGCATCATACACCCGCAAGTGTATGGCGGCCATTTCTAAATGAGGGTCTACTGCTTCTTTAATTCTAATGAGATGACCATTTTTTTCGAGGTCAATCAAACATGCTTCTAACGATGCGTATGCCATATTGCGAAGGTAACAGTTGAAGTGGCTGTGTGGTTGAGTGAGTGAATGTGTGAAAATAGAAATGGCATGGTAGTGGGATGTAATGAATGATACAACCAGTTTTTTTGGCTTTTTGCATAGGCTGCGGCTGTACGGGTTCGCTTACCTTTGCAACTATGAAATTGGACATTTTGGCTATTGCGGCACATCCTGATGATGTAGAACTCAGCTGTGCCGGCACCCTGATGATGGAAAAACTGCAAGGGAAAAAAACGGGGATTGTTGACCTTACCCAAGGAGAACTGGGTACAAGAGGCAATATAGAAACCCGCTTTGCAGAAGCCGCCGCCGCCGCAAAAATTATGGACATTGATGCCCGTGAAAACCTCGGTATTCCCGATGGTTTTTTTGAAAATACCCGGGAATACCAGCTCAAAGTGGTGGAGGCTATCCGGTACTATCAACCCACTATTATTTTAACCAATGCACCCAGCGACCGCCACCCCGACCATGGCCGTGCCGCTCAACTGGTGCGTGATGCTGCCTGGCTGAGCGGGCTACGCAAAATAGAAACTTCCAGAAACGGGGAACAACAAGCTGCGTGGCGACCCACCTACGTATTCAATTTTATACAAGACCGCTACCTCGAACCAGATTTTGTAATGGATATTTCGGCTGTGATTGAACGCAAACTTGCCGCCATTAGGGCATATGCCACACAGTTTGATACCGTGCCCGACGATGAGCCACAGACCTATATCAGCTCACCCGCTTTTTTACAATCCATCATCGACAGATGCCGCATGTACGGCAAAACGGTGGGGGTTCCTTATGCCGAAGGATTCATCAGTGATAAAACTTTGGGTTTACAAAACTTCAACAGTTTTATTCAACATGTAACCTAAGAGCTACATTAGCACGGTTACTTACTTCGTCTTTTAAAAAGCAGTGTAAAACTGCTGATCATTTATTAATAGTTTGAATGGCAACTCCAAAATTTCCCCATGTTACCCCGTCTTTTCATGCAGTACTCAAGCAGCGGGTTCAAAAGTATTTCGAAGAAAAACAAACAGCCACCACCGGCGGCTGGCGTATTTTATCTAAAGCGATTATTCTGGTAGCAGCACTTACAGCAGTTTACATTGTGCTGATGGCGGTGGCAATGCCTGTGTGGTTATCGCTGGTGCTTTGCGGCCTCATGGGTTTGCTGATAGCAACCATTGGCTTCAACATCATGCACGATGGTGGCCACGGCAGTTTTAGCAAACATGCTTTTATCAACAAACTGGCGGCACTTACCCTCAATATTTTGGGTGGAAGTGCTTACATGTGGAACCAAAAACACAACGTTATTCACCATGCTTACACCAATGTGCATGAGGTAGACGATGATTTGGATGCCGGCATTTTATTAAGAATGAGCAAGCATCAGCAAAAGCTGGGCATTCACAAAGTGCAGCATTTTTACTTCTGGTTTTTGTATTGCCTGCTGTACCTGTTCTGGATTTTTTATTCTGACTTTGGCAAATACTTCAAAGGCCGCATTGGTACTGTTCCATTGTCAAAAATGTCGTTGAAAGATCACCTGTCATTCTGGATAGGCAAATTGCTGTTTGCTTCCATCTTCATGATTATCCCTATCTACGTGCATGGCTTTGTGAGCTGGATGGTTGGCTTTTTAGTAATGACCATGCTAAGCGGTTTTGTACTGAGCATTGTTTTTCAATTGGCTCATACCGTGCAGGATACAGCCTTTCCTTTGGCCAACGAGGCTACCGGTAAAATGGATGATGAGTGGGCTGTACACCAATTGAAAACCACTGCCAATTTTGCTACCCGCAGCAAATTAGTAAGTTGGTTGGTGGGTGGTCTCAACTTTCAGGTAGAGCACCATTTGTTTCCCCGTATTTCGCATATTCACTATCCCGAAATCAACAAAATAGTGAAGCAGGCATGTGCCGAATTCAACGTGCCCTACATTGAATACAAAACAATGGGCAAAGCTATCGCCAGTCATTTTATGTACCTGCGTAGCCTGGCTAAAACGGCCTGATGCAATACATAATCTAAACATTATTGAAAGCAATCCTCCGGGGTTGCTTTTTTTTGCTATGATAATTACCAATTCATGCTGTAAATGAAAAGCTGGCCAATAATCTGTTGGATTTGTTGATGGATATCGTCCAACTGGCTGCAACGGTTTTTTCCCTAATCTTTGTTGTTCTACATATTTGGTATGAAAAAAATAACTGCTACTCTTTGCTTGCTGCTATTGGCCGTGTTCGGCATTGCACAAAGCATTCCTTCGCCCAAGTCGTATTTAGGCTATGAGATTGGCGAACGATTTACGCCCCACCACAAAATTGTGGGCTACTTTGAAGCGCTGGCCAAAGCTGCCCCTGCACAAATGAAGCTGGAGCAATACGGCCTTACCAACGAAGGTCGACCCTTATTGCTGGCCACTTTTGCCAGTGCTGCCAACATGGGCCAACTGGAAACCATCCGCCAAAACAACCTGCAACTGGCAGGGCTGGCAGCGGGCAATGGTCAGGTAAATGGTACCGCTATTGTGTGGATGAGCTACAACGTGCATGGCAATGAAGCCAGCAGCAGCGAAGCCGTAATGAAGACAGCCTATTTTTTACTCACCGATGCCAAGGCACAAGAGTGGCTGAAAAATACTGTGGTAATAATTGACCCCTGCATCAACCCCGATGGCCGCGACCGCTATGTAAACTGGTACAACAGCGTGGTGGGTAACGAGATGAATCCCGACCCCGCATCACGGGAACACGTAGAACCATGGCCCGGCGGCAGAAGCAACCATTACAACTTCGACCTCAACCGCGACTGGGCCTGGCAAACGCAGGTAGAAAGCCAGCAGCGCATTCCGCAGTACAACAAATGGATGCCGCATGTGCATGTCGATTTTCATGAACAAGGTTTCAACGAGCCCTATTATTTTGCACCAGCCGCCGAGCCAATACACGAAGTGATAACCCCTTGGCAGCGTCAGTTTCAAACCAGCATTGGTCGCAACCATGCTAAATATTTTGATGCTAACAACTGGTTGTTTTTTACCAGAGAACGTTTCGATTTGTTTTACCCCAGCTATGGCGATACCTGGCCCACTTACAACGGAAGCGTTGGTATGACTTATGAGCAAGGCGGTATTCGTGCAGGTTTGGGCATTGTGAATGAAGATGGCGATATCCTTACTTTGAAAGACCGTGCCGAACATCATTTTACTACCGGCATCAGCACGGTAGAAATTTCTTCAAAAAATGCTTCAGGTTTACAGCAAAACTTCCAGCAGTTTTTTAACAACGCCCGAACCAATGGCGTAGGCGAGTACAAAACTTTTGTGGTAAAAGAAAAGGGCAACGAAGGCAAAATCAAACGCCTGACTGATTTGCTCACCAACAACGGTATTGACTGGGGCTACGGTGCCGTTGCACCTGCCAAAGGTTTCAATTATATTACTGGTAAAGAAGAAGCCTTCAATGTAGAGAAAGGCGACATTGTGATTAGTACGGTACAGCCACGTGGTACATTGGCGAAAGTGTTGTTTGAGCCCACTTCAAAAATTACCGATAGTGCTACTTACGATATCACTGCCTGGAGCATTCCGTATGCACATGGCCTCAAGGCTTTTGCAGTAAGGGAGAAACTCACTGTAAATAAAGCACAACCGGCCATTATGATGATGCCGGTGGTGCCGCCCATGCAGTATGGTTATTTGCTGCCATGGCGCAGCAATAGCGACGCCAACTTTGTAGCAGCTTGCCTCAAAGCAGGCATAAAGCCACGGGTGGCTCAGCGTCCGTTTGAGTATCAGGGTACTACCTACCCGGCGGGTACTGTGGTGTTGCTCAAAACATCTAACCAGCAAGTAGCCAACCTCGAAAAAAAGATTGCTGAATTGGCCACGGATCATAGGGTAACATTAGTGCCCGTTGCCACCGGATTTATGGATAAGGGTGCCGATTTTGGTAGCTCAGATGTAAGAATTTTGCATGCGCCCCGTGTAGCCATGGCTACCGGCGAGGGCACCAGCAGCCTTGGTGCCGGCGAAGTGTGGCATTACCTCGAAAGAGATTTGCAATATCCTGTTTCACTTATCAATGCTGCCAACCTCAACAATATTGCCTGGCATAAATACGATGTAGTGATTTTGCCTGAAGGTTACAATTACAAGCCCTTGTTTGATAAAGATGGCGCTATGAAAAAGTGGTTGCAGCAAGGCGGTAAACTTATTGTGATGGAAAATGCTGTGAGCCAACTGGTACAAGCCGATTGGGGCCTGAGTAACAAAAAAGAAGCCGATGAAAAAGAGGGATTGTATGACAATGTTCGCCGCTACGAAAACCAGGAAAAAGAAAGTCTGGAGTACAATAATCCAGGAAGCATTTATAAAGTTGAAATAGACAATTCTCATCCGTTGGGCTTTGGTTTCGATAAGCACTATTTTACCCTTAAAGCCGACAACAATGTGTATGAGTTTATGGAAAATGGCTGGAATGTTGGTGTTATCAAAAAAGAAGCACAAATAGCCGGTTTTGTTGGCAACAAGGCCAAGGCGCAACTGAAAGATGGTGTACTGTTTGGAGAAGTACCTGTGGGCCGTGGCTCTGTGGTGTTTTTTGCAGACGATATATTGTTCCGCAATTTTTGGGAAAGTGGCAAACTGCTGATGGCCAATGCGCTGTTCATGGTGCATTCAGGCAATGCCGCCCGATAACAATAAAAAAGCGACCACTGCAAAGTGGTCGCTTCAACTATGGGTGAGAGCTCACTAAGTGAGTAATATTAACGGATAAATCCGCGGCCACATTTTTGTTTGCCATTGGCTGCTGCCTGAATGCTCATGCCACCAGAGCAACTGCTAACCAGCAGGGCTACTACGAATAATGAAAGAAGGGCGAGGCTGAAACGTCTCATGGTTTAATTGGGGGGTTGGGGTTAATCAGATCAATGTGAATGTATCAATGTTCGTACCAGAAAAAACAATGGTTTAACACCGACCAATAATTTTTTTTAATCATCTATTGAAGCTGTAGAAAATCATGTGTCTGTTGAATAAAATCAAAAGAATGTCCTCTGCCGGTTTGGGGCTCTTGCTGGGTTTTACAGCAGTAGCACAGGTGCCGGAAACACCTGCTGCCGGTCAAATATTGCAGGATATAAAGAAGCTCAAAGTACTGGGCAGTGTGCTCTACATTGCCGCTCACCCCGATGATGAAAACACCCGCCTGATAGCCTGGCTGAGCAATCATGCTCTATACCGCACCGGCTACCTTAGCCTTACCCGTGGCGATGGCGGCCAAAACCTGATTGGCGATGAGCAAGGCGTAGAGCTTGGCCTTATTCGTACCCAAGAATTGCTGGCTGCCCGCCGTATAGATGGCGGTGAACAGTTTTTCAGCCGGGCCTTCGATTTTGGTTTTAGCAAAAATCCTGAAGAAACGTTTCGCATTTGGGATAAGGAGGCGGTACTCAGCGATGTAGTGTGGGTGATACGCCAGTTTCGCCCCGATGTGATTATTGCCCGCTTTCCCGAAGATGGCAGGGCCGGCCATGGCCACCACAGTGCCAGCGGCATTATGGCCCGTTTGGGTTACGAAGCTGCAGGCAATGCCGATGAGTTTACCGACCAGTTTGGTAAAGGTGCCCGTGTGTGGCAGCCCAAGCGGGTGCTTTGGAACACGTTCAATTTTGGCAGCGCCAATACCATTGATAGTACCAAACAGTTTTCCGTAGAAGTAGGGCAGTACAATACGCTGACTGGTAAAAGCATTGGTGAACTGGCCGGTGAAAGCCGCAGCCAGCACAAGAGCCAGGGCTTTGGCGTAAGCCGCCAGCGGGGCAATTCTAAAGAATATTTTAGCCTGGTGGCCGGAGAGCCGGTGAAGCAAGGATTGATGGATGGCGTAACCACCAGTTGGGACCGGGTAAAAAATGCGGAGGGCATTGAAGCCATGATCAACGGCATTATTCGCCTCTATGATATGGAGCATCCCGATGCCAGTATTCCGGCTTTGTTGCAATTAAAATCAAGACTGCTGGCCATTCAACCTTACGACCAATGGGTGAAAATAAAACTGCGGGATTTGGATCGCATTATTCAGCACTGTGCAGGTATTTATGCAGAAGCCATTGTAACGCAACCTGCAGTGGTGACAGGCGATTCTGCCAAAGTGATGCTTAACATCATCAACCGGTCAGATTTTCCCATGAGCATCAGCAGCATTGGCTTCAACGATAAATTTCAAGACATACAAAAACCATTGCCGGCTAATGTGTGGACGCAAATACCGTATGCTGTACCAATGGGCAACAGTGTGCTGGAAACCCAGCCTTATTGGTTGCGAATGCCCAAAAAAGACGGCATGTTTGATGTGCAAGACCAGCAGATGATTGGTAAAGGTGAAAATGAGCCGCCAATTTTAGAAGTTGCACTTGCCTTGGGCAACCGTGTTATCAAAGTATATCCCAGTATTCAATACAGAGTGGTAGATCCGGTAAAAGCAGAATTGTACAATCCGATACACGTCACCAATCCGTTTTTGTTATACAACGATCCCGGTGTGTTGCTCTTCCGTAAAAACAGCAACGACAGTGCTACGTTGCAGGTAAATATTCAATCGATAAAAGCCGCCAATGCCGCGTCGCCCAACATTTTGCTGAGCGGTGCCAACTCTGGCTACAAGCAGCAAATGCCACAGTCGGCCATGCAGTTTGCTGCCAACGATAAAAAGACAATCACCTTGAAAGTACCCAATTACATGAAGGGTACAGGTAAGGAAGAAGATGTATTGCATTTGTCCTTTAAACCCGGCGGTAGCTTTGGCGATGCTGAGTATTTCAATGCCCGCCGTATGATTGAATACGATCACATTCCCACACAAACCTGGCACTATCAGGATGTGGTAAAAGTGCTGCACATCGATTTGAAAACCGTTGGCAAAAAGATTGGCTATCTGCCAGGTGCCGGCGATAAAATTCCGGAGGCCTTGTTGCAAATGGGCTATCAGGTAACCGAGTTGAAAGAAGCCGATTTGAAACCAGAATTGCTGAAACAATACGATGCTGTGGTGATGGGTGTACGTGCCTACAACATTCACGATTATCTGGCACAAGCCTACGAAGGTTTGATGACCTATGTGAAAAATGGCGGCAACCTCATTGTACAATACAACACCAATAATTTCATTAGTTCGTTGAAAGGCAAGATGGCACCATACCCATTCAGCATTGGCCGTACCCGCATTACCGATGAGCAATCACCCGTACAGTTTTTATTGCATGGTCATCCTGTGTTGAATTTTCCGAATAAAATCACCACTAAAGATTTTGAAGGCTGGGTGCAGGAGCGGAGTGTGTATCATGCAGAAGGATTGGATGCCAACTGGCAATTGCCTTTGGGCCTCAACGATCCCAATGAACCGATGCAAAATGGTAGCCTCGCCATTGCGCCTTATGGCAAAGGCAACTTTGTGTACACTGCTCTGGTCTTCTTCCGCGAACTGCCAGCCGGTGTGCCCGGCGCCTACCGCTTGTTGGCCAATCTCTTGGCATTGCCCAAACATTAGCGTAGTGTTGCTCAAGCATTTCCATTATCATTAATTTGTATTCATGCGTCGTCCTGAAATATTACTCATCATTGCTGCGGTTTCTGGTTTAATCATAGGCAAACTCATCAAAAATTTTCGATGGGGTTTCCTTATTGGTGTCATCATTGCGGCTTTGTATGCATTTGGAAAACCTTACAAAAAACAACGTGATTAATGAGGGAGCCTGGCCGTAAATATTGGCAAGTGTGGTACATATTGGTACTGGCATTTCTGCTGTTGCAGATTTGGTGGTTTACCTATCTCAGTCAATTGTTTCAATAAACCTTCAAGAGTTGCATCATGGCTGTATTAGATTGGGTGGTGTTGATTGCTACGCTGGCGGGTATCATTACTTATGGCCTGTACAAAAGCCGTCATGAAAAAACGCTGGAAGGTTATTTTTTAAGCAGCCGCAGCATGCCCTGGTGGTTGGTATTGCTGAGCATTATGGGCACTCAGGCTAGTGCCGTTACGTTTCTTTCTGCGCCGGGCCAGGCCTATACCGATGGCATGCGTTTTGTGCAATACTATTTTGGCTTGCCCATTGCCATGATTGTGATCAGTGCCTTTTTTGTACCCATTTTTCACAAGCTGAAAGTGTATACAGCGTATGAATTTTTAGAACAACGCTTCGATTTAAAAACAAGAACACTCACATCTTTTCTCTTTTTGCTGGGCCGCGGTTTATCTACCGGTATTAGTATTTATGCACCAGCCATTATTGTAAGCAGTTTGCTGGGTTGGAATATTTACCTCACCAATTTGGTAATGGGTGGTTTGCTCATCATTTATACCGTAAGTGGTGGTGCCAAATCGATTGCCTACACACAGCAGTTGCAGTTCCTGCTCATTATGGGCGGTATGCTGATTGCTGCTGTAGTAGCGGTACAATTGTTGCCGGCAGGTGTTGGTTTTACCGAAGCCATTGCCACTGGTGGCAGCATGGGTAAAATGAACATCATTACCGATGGCATGACAGAAAAAGGCTTCGATTGGAAAGACCGCTACAATATGTGGAGCGGTGTGATTGGTGGTTTCTTTTTGGCACTCAGTTATTTTGGTACCGACCAAAGCCAGGTGGGCCGCTACCTCACAGCCCGCAGCATGAAAGAAAGTCGCATTGGCCTGCTCATGAATGGTTTGGTAAAAGTGCCCATGCAGTTTGTGATACTGATGGTGGGTGTGTTGGTATTTGCTTTTTATCAGTTCAATCAGGCCCCCATTTTCTTTAACCAAACTTTGGTGAAAGAAGCTAAAACAACTGCATTTGCACCTGCATTGAATAAGCTGGAAACGGAGTACAATTTACTGCAAGAACAACGCAACAAGTTGAGAAATCAACGACCTGTTGCCGAAGGTATTCATGTTGATACCATGCAGCAGGCAGTGGAGAAAAACTACCAGCAACTCCAATCATTACGGAAAGAATACGCTGCTGTATTAAAGCAAGCCGTACCCAATGGCGAAACCAGCGACACCAATTATATCTTCTTGTATTTCGTGACACAGAACCTGCCGAAAGGCTTGGTGGGCTTACTCATAGCGGTGATTGTTTTGGCGGCCTGGGGCAGCATTGCAGCGGCGCTGAATTCGTTGGCCAGCAGTACTGTCATCGATATTCATCACAAAGTGGTGAATAAAAACTGCGACGAGAAAACGTCGTACAAACTCAGCTGGCAATACACGTTGGGCTGGGGTTTGTTCAGCATTGCGGTGGCCATGTTTGCTACCAATATGGGCAGCTTAATTGAAGCAGTGAACATTTTGGGTTCTCTTTTTTATGGTGTTATTCTCGGCATTTTTCTAGTGGCTTTTTTCATTAAAAAAGTAAAAGGCGATGCTGTGTTCTGGAGTGCAGTAGTAAGCGAACTCTTGGTGGTCACCATTTACAAAATGGAAATTGTCTCGTTTCTCTGGCTCAATCTCATTGGCGCTGCGCTGGTTATTTTCATTGCCATTCCTTTTCAAACCTTGCTGCAAAAACCGCCAACTGAAAAGCCTGCTGGAGAACAGGCTTAACCACGCAGCCATCATTATTACCAATGGTGCATAATTCCGCAGTAAAATGCGGTGAGCCGCCATTAACTTTCGTCAAATTTTAATAGCATGGACTACGGTTTTATTGCTCTCGTCGTTATTGCGGTATTGTTTGTACTCAGCGGAATCGTTACCGTTCAGCAAGGGTACATTTCTGTTATTACCATGTTTGGAAAATATCGCCGCATTATGCGCCCCGGTTTGAATATCAAAATTCCTTTTCTGGAAAAAGTGTATACCAGAGTGAGTATTCAAAACCGCAGTGTGGAACTCGAATTTCAGGCGGTTACTATTGATCAGGCCAACGTGTATTTCAAATCGATGCTGCTCTACAGTGTGATGAATGAAGAAGAAGAAACCATTAAGCGGGTGGCTTTCAAATTCATGAGTGAAAGAGAATTGATGCAGGCATTGGTTCGCACCATTGAAGGCAACATCCGTTCGTATGTGGCTACCCGTCGTCAGGCAGAAGTATTGGGCTTACGCCGCGAAATTGTAGAATATGTGAAAGTAGAAATTGACCAGACCCTCGAAACTTGGGGTTATCATTTGCTCGATTTGCAAATCAATGATATCACCTTTGATCAGGCCATTATTGAAAGTATGAGCAGGGTTGTGGCCAGCCACAACATGAAAGCAGCTGCTGAAAACGAAGGTCAGGCATTGCTTATTACCAAAACCCGAGCTGCAGAAGCTGAAGGCAACGCCATTAAGATTGCTGCAGAAGCCGAACGGCAGGCAGCACAACTGCGTGGTCAGGGTGTGGCGTTGTTCCGTCAGGAAGTAGCCAAGGGTATGAGCGAAGCTGCTGAAGAATTGAAGCAGGCCAACCTCGATACCAATGTCATACTCTTTAGTATGTGGACAGAAGCCATTAAGAACTTTGCTGAATACGGAAAGGGCAATGTGATATTTCTCGATGGCAGCCCCGATGGCATGCAGAGTACTATGAACCGTATCATGGGCATGATGCAAATGAAATCGGAAGAGTCGAAAAAATAAAACCGTCAGTTGCCGTAAAAAACTGTTAATAGCTTTTGCCGGGTAAATGTTGGATAATTATTTGCCTGCATATTCGTTGATACAAACACAATTTGTTCATTCATGATATTGATATATCAGGCCTTAGCCGATACCATGCAGCAAGTAGCCGCTCAAACAACAGCTACTGCAAAGTCGATTAACCTATGGGAGTTGATAGCTCAGGGTGGGGTGCTTATGATTCCGCTGGCTTTGCTGCTGGTGGCCGCCGTGTATTTTTTTGTAGAAAGAAACATTGCCATCAGTAAAGCTTCCCGTATCGATCCCAACTTCATGAATATTGTTCGTGACCATATCATGAATGGCAACATTACTGCAGCCCGTTCATTGACGAAGAATACAGATCACCCAGTTGCACGAATTATTGATAAAGGCTTGCAGCGTTTGGGCAAACCTATTGATGCCATTGAAAAAAGCATGGAGAATGTGGGCCGTATTGAAATGTACAATATGGAGCGAAACATCAATGTATTGTCGATGATTGCAGGCATGGCGCCGATGTTTGGCTTCTTGGGTACCATTATTGGTATGATTCAGATGTTTTATGAAATTAATAGCACCGGCCGGTTTGAATTGAACAGTATCGCTGGAGGTATTTATGTAAAAATGATTACTTCAGCTACCGGTTTAATTATTGGTTTGATGGCTTATCTTTTTTACAATTATCTCAATACACAAGTAGATAAAACGGCTAATAAAATGGAAGTGGCTTCTGCAGAATTTTTAGATACCCTGCAAGAGCCGCACAAGTAACCGGCATGCAATACTTGCAAACCTTTGCATTAATTGAACTGCATTGTTGCACCTCTATTCGCATTCACATTTTCAATTGCTTTCATGAATATTCGCCGCAAACTTAAATCACATGCAGAAGTACACACCGGAGCGTTGAACGATATCCTGTTCATCCTCTTGTTGTTCTTTTTAATTGTGAGTACGCTGGCCAACCCGAATGTGGTGAAGGTAGATACACCCCGTGGTAAAAATGATACCAAGGTGAAGCAAACAATTGTGGTGAGCATTGATAAGAACAGGCAAATGTACCTGATGCAAAAACCTATTTCGGCAGACAGCCTGGAAACAGAACTGCAACGCATGATGGCCAACAAAGCCGATACACCTGTAATAGCGTTGAATGTGGACAGTGCCGCTTTTTACGGAGACTTTTTCAAGGCACTTAACGCCGGAAAAAGATTAAAGGCAAAAGTGGTGGCCAATATCAATGCCAATTAAACCGCAGAATATTATTGCTCACCGAAGAGCCATTGCTCTGCATCTTCTTTTGTCAAAAAAACTTTGAGTATCATCCCCCTGTTTACTGCGGCATCCTCATAAAATTTGGCCCGTTCAAATGTGTGTTCGTTGCAAATAAGCACCACACGAATTTCATATTGGGCAAATTGCGCCAACTGCTCAGCCAGGCGGTAAGTTTCTGCTATGCCAATGTTGTGATACAATTCTGTTTCATCGCACAGCACAAAGCGGGATTGATGTTGCATAGCCGACATGGCCACCGCCATCAAATACTCTTGTACTTCCTGAAAACTGGCATGTTGGCCCGTAGCTTCCGAACGGAGTGTTTGGCCATCGTGGTGAATGCTGTATTGGAGTGACATAATATTGTGTATTCACAGCCAATGAGGCTGATGGCTGCGACTTTATTGTGGTGATTTTTAGGATAATAAAGTGATTCTAAGATACAAAATCGTTGTTGCAGCATCGTAATATTGTTCTTCTTTTTATCCAATAGAAATACACGTTGAATGATTGGTGAAAAAATCAGGCAAATTGTTAAATGAAACTACTGGCTTGCAGGTAATCAAGTAACTACATTTTGTTGGCGACTCAACGCTTAACTTTGCCCACTTCGCTAAAAAAAACACTTTGAATAACAGCAGTATTGTAAAAGTTGGCGCCGTTAGCTATTCCAACACATTGCCTTTATTGTATGGATTAAACAGCCTCGCCTTGCAAGGTAAAATTGAGCTGATGAAAGACTACCCAAGTGCGGTAGCTGCTCAGCTTATTGCCGGTACTGTGGATGTGGGGCTGGTGCCCGTGGCCGTGCTGCCGTTAGTGCCAAATGGTCATATCATTGGCGATTACGGTATCGCCGCTCATGGCAAAGTAGCTTCTGTATGTGTATTTAGCGAAGTGCCCATGGAACAGATTGAAACGGTACTACTCGACTATCAAAGCAGAACCTCTGTTGCATTGGCGCAGTTATTGTTCCAGCATTTTTGGAAACAACCCGTGCAGTTTGTACCCGCCACACCCGGTTTTGAGCAACAGGTGAGTGGCACCACTGCGGCAGTTGTTATTGGCGACAGGGCGCTGAGTATGCAAGGTCATTATCCTTATATTTTCGATTTGGCTGAAGCATGGTTGCAATGGACGGGCCTGCCCTTTGTATTTGCAGCATGGATTGCCAATAAACCTTTATCCGAAGATTTTATTGCCAGCTTCAACGCTGCCAATGCTGCAGGTATGCAAGAGCTGGAAAGCATTGCCGCATCCTATCCTTTTCCGGCGTATGATTTACTCCATTATTTTACTGTAAATGTTCATTACTTGCTCACCAAGGAAAAGAGAGCAGGAATGCAACTTTTTTTACAATGCCTGCAGCAACCGGCTAACGCATCTGTATTGGTGCAACAGGCTACAACTTCTATATTAAAATAATCAACCTATATGACGTCTCTTATCGAAAAGTTGAACCACACCGTAGCGGTGATTAAAGAATATTACAGTGAAAAACCAGTAGCAGGTATTGTGCTGGGCAGTGGTCTGGGAAATTTTAAAGAAAACATGACGGTAGAATGTGAGATTCCTTACGAGGATATTCCGCATTTTCCCGTGTCTACAGTAGAAGGCCATAGTGGTAAATTGATTTTCGGAAAAATGGCAGGCAAAACCGTGGTGTGCATGGCTGGCCGTTTTCATTTTTATGAAGGCTATTCATCTACCGATGTTTCTTTTCCTATACGTGTAATGAAGTTCTTAGGAATTGAAACGCTGTTGCTGAGCAATGCTGCAGGCGGTATGAACCCGGCTTTTGCAGTAGGCGATCTCATGATTATCAACGATCACATCAGTTTGTTTGCCCACAACCCGCTGCTTGGGCCCAACGAGGCTGCACTCGGCCCACGTTTTCCCGATATGAGTGAACCATACAGTGTAGAACTCATTAACATAGCACAGCAGGTAGCTGCGGCGCATAGCATTCCGGTTTTTGAAGGTGTATATGTAGGCGTAACCGGCCCAACTTTCGAAACAAAAGCAGAATACAAAATGCTGCACATTTTGGGTGCCGATGCAGTAGGCATGAGCACTGTGCAAGAAGTGATAGTAGCCCGCCACATGGATCTCCCGGTTTTTGCCATCAGTGTTATTACCGATCTTGGCATTCGGGAAGAAAATAATATCATCACTCACCAGGAAGTATTGGAAGCTGCTGCTGCTGCAGAGCCAAAAATGACGGCTATTTTCAAAGGGATAATAGCTGCATTGTAAGCTGCAGCTTTGGTAAAATGAAAACAAACGTCACTCATACACTGAAGAGTTTATGCGCTTTGGTACTTGCCTTGCTGGTGCTGGGGCATACTGATGGTTGGGCTCAACGTCCTTCTGGGCCGGGTAGCAATTTGCGCTACGACCCGCAAGGCCGGCCAATGGGCAATAACAAAATGAAGGGTGGCGATAGTTTGCAGCAAAGGGATAATAACGAAGACTCCATCACCATCTTTTTCAGAATGTTTGATAGCAGCAGGGTGCGTTTTCTCGACTCTACTGTCGGAGAGTTTACGAACCGATTTCCCTTGCAAAAAGACCAATTGTTTTTAGGCAGCCTGGGTAATGCTTCACAGTCATTGTTGTTTGGCCCTAATCTCAGGCCTGGCTTTGATCCGGGGTTTCATGCATACGACCAATACAAGTATACTGTAGAGGGCACACGAATTTTTCAAACAACACGGCCTTACACAGAACTTGATTATTTGCTGGGTGCAAGATCTGAGCAAACCATTAAGGCACTGCATACACAAAACATTTCTCCTACCTGGAATGCTTCATTTGAGTTTCGCTATCTGGGATCGCCGGGCAATTTGAAAAACAACAACACTAGCCATAGTAATATCAGATTGGCTACAGGCTTTGCTACCCGCAACCGTCGCTACAGTGGCAATGCCATTTACATTACCAACCGTAACCGATCTGCTACCAATGGTGGTATTGTGTCTGATACTTTCTTAACATCTACCAATACGGCTTATAACCAACGCTTCAATATACCCACATGGCTGGGGGGCGATGGGGATCTTAGTACTAACTTTTTTGCCACCAGTGTAAGAACAGGTCATACCTACCAGCAACGCCTGTTTTTTTTCCGGCAGCAATACGACCTTGGGCAAAAGGATTCTGTACTAAACGTAGAAGACTCAACATATACCAAACTGTTTTACCCCAGGTTTCGGATACAGCACAATTTATTGTATCAGCAACAGCAATTTGGATATGCCGATGCTTCACTTACAGATACGTCGACCACCAATGTGTATGCTAATGTTTACCGAAACCGTTTTGGTGTAAATAAGCTGCATCCGTTGCTACAGCTAAATGATAAATGGACTGAAGTAACCAATGAAGGTGCCATTCTTTTGTATCCGCAAAAGAATAATCAGGATCAGTTTTTGAAACTCGGTGCAGCATTTCAAATGCTGAATGCATTGTTTGATAGTGCTACCAGCCGCAAGTACAACAACCTGTATGTGCTGGGTGAGTACAGAAACCGAACCCGCAACAGAAAGTGGGACATTAATGCCAATGGTAAATTGTACATCAGTGGATTGAATGCCGGCGATTACACTGCAGACGTTTCATTGCAAACTTTGCTGGGTAAAAAAGCAGGCATTCTTCGTTTGGGTTTTCAAAATACCAACCGTACACCTTCTTTTGTATTTGACACACTCAGTCATTTTATCAATCAAACCAATAGTGAGTTGAAGCAAGAAAACTGGACGCATCTCAGCGGACAATATTTTTTGCCGTCTTTGCAAATGCAATTGTTTGGCCACTATTACTTGGTAAGCAATTATACCTACTGGGACACGTACACTACATTTAAGCAGGAAGCTACATTAACAAGTGTGCTGCATGTAGGTGCTTCAAAAACTTTCAAGCTCTCGAAGCATTGGAACTGGCATGCTGCACTGCATGTGCAAACAGAAGCCAGCGATGCTATAAACCTGCCGCTGTTGTATGCACAAAACAGGGTCGCTTATGAAGGGTTGTTTTTTAAAAACCTCAACCTGAGTACTGGTGTTGAAATCAGATATTTCACACCTTATACCATCAACGACTTTAGCCCCATAAACGGGCAGTGGGTGGTGCAGGATACTGCTACCATTCGCAACCGTCCTGACATACATGCGTTTTTGCATTTGCGGATCCGTTCATTTAGATTGTTTACCCGTCTCGAAAACCTGAATGCACTTAGTATAAACAGAGGCTTCTCTTTCCTCAACAACAATCTGGCAGCACCTTTGTATCCTACACCCGGCATGTTTTTCCGCCTTGGTATCTATTGGGGATTTGTGAACTAAGATTTTCTATTCATGCAACGCAGGTTAGCCATATCGCCACAGCTCAGGGCATGGATATTACCGCTTGTTTTGGTTTTGCTTATCTGGTTGCTGCAGCAATTTCCCGGCATCATCGAAACCTATTATGCACAAGGTATTTACCCATACATCGGTTGGATGCTTCGGGTTTTGTTTGGTTGGTTGCCATTTAGTGTGGGTGATGTATTGATTGCTGTACTTATCATAATTGCTGTTACTACTGTTGTAAAAGCAATGCGTAAGAAAAAATACTACACAGGAAAGTTGGGTTGGCTCAGGCACTTACTGCAACAACTGTTGAAATGGATGCTTTGGTCATACATTTTATTTGAATGCATTTGGGGATTGAATTATTACCGAAAAGGTTCAGCTTATCTGCTTCAACTGCAGCCCGACGTGTATACAACTGCCGATGTAGATACGCTGTTGAATACAGTGAATGCCCGGCTGCATTCTTTGAGTAAAGACAGCGTTGTTATACGACAATCGTTAACGCAAGACAGGCTACATCTCAATGAAATGGTGACTGCTGCGTATACAAATGCTTCACAGCAATATGGCTGGTTGGCCTTACATCACACTAGTTTGAAACCCAACCTGCTCGGGCCTTTACAATCATACACAGGCTACGGTGGTTATTTGTTCCCCTTCACTGGCGAAGCACAGGTAAACTTTCACGCACTTGCATTTACGCTGCCGTTTACAGTAAGTCATGAAATGGCGCACCAACTTGGTTTTGGTAGCGAAAGCGAAGCAAATCTGATTGGCTATTTAGCCGGAAGGCAATCTGCGTCTGCTTTACTGCAATACAGCACTTATGCCGAAATGCATGATTATGCTGTAAGCGATATGTGGGTAAGAGATAGCGTTTTGGCTAAACAGCGGTACAAAGAAGTGCCTTACATGTTGCAGCAGCATCGCAAAGAAATGCGGCAGTGGGTGCAGGCGCACAAGCATCCGGCACAGCAGTGGCTTAATTGGATGTATGAACGTTACTTGTGGAGTAATAATCAGCCACAAGGGCTACAATCGTACAACAGGGTAGTGGCATGGTTGATTGCTTATGGAAAAAAATATGGCTGGCATCAGTTGTAATGCCAGCCACGATTGTTTTTGGAAACTGATTAGCCTAAATCTGTCATCGTTACTTTCACATCCAGCTCAGTTGTGTTAAGCAGATAGTCAGCCATCTCTTCATTAAGACTGTAGCTTTTGCTGCTCATCATTTCAATATCAAAATTGCGGATGCTATCCCGCACCAAAAATTTCAGTTTGGTACCACCTACATTTTTCTTGAGTTGTTGTTCCATAAACCCAATCATTTGTGTGGTAATATTAGATGGCTCAATAAGAATATCTACTTGTTTGGTGGTACTGGTACGCAGGGTTTCCAGCAAATAAATACCCGATATTTTAAACTCCCAACCTTGCTGTTCCAACTGCTGGTCGGGGCCGTATTTCATGCGGGGTTTGTGTTGGCCTACCACGTATAAGTTCAAGCCGATATTGAGGAACTGCGCATACTTCGTATAGTCCTGGCTCCACAAGGCAAACTCCGCTTTGCCAGTATAATCTTCAATGGCAAGGATGGCAAAGTTTCTGCCCGTACGTGTGGTGCGATGTTGTGCACTCACCACCAAACCTGCCAATCTGAATGGCTGGCCCGGACTTGCTTGTTCATTGATACTTTCAGTAAATTCATTGAATTTACCCAATGGCGTTACGCCATAATGCCTTAGTTCAAATCGGAAATGATCGAGAGGGTGTCCACTCATGAACATGCCCGTTACATCTTTTTCGTGACCAAGTTTATCCGTCAATGTCCATTGGTCGCATGGCGGTAGCTTAGGTAGCTGCACATCCAGACTGTCGGCAAGGTTACCAAACAATGTGTTGGCGGTGCTGGCACTTTGCTGCTGCAGTTGGTTGCCATAGCGAATGATGCGTTCCAAGCCGTTCATGCTTTCGCCCTTTGGCACAAAAAAGTATTGTGCCCGGTGCAGGTCTTCGAAGCAATCAAATGCACCGGAATAGATGAGGCTTTCCAGCGATTTTTTATTCACGGTTCTTTGATTGATGCGCTTGATAAAATCAAATACATTTTGATAGCGGCCGTGTTGTTCCCGCTCTTCAATAATGCTTTGAATAGCAGCTTCGCCCACTCCTTTCAAACCACCCAAACCAAAACGGATTTCTCCTTTTTTATTGACAGCAAAACCTTGCTTCGATTCGTTGATATCCGGACCAAGCACTTTAATGCCCATGCGTTTGCACTCTTCCATGAAGAAGGTGATTTTTTCCAAGGCACCGGCATGGTTGAGTACAGCCGCCATGTATTCGCTGGGGTAGTGGGCTTTGAGGTACGCTGTTTGGTATGCCACAAATGCATAGCACGTAGAATGCGATTTGTTGAATGCATATTGGGCAAAGGCTTCCCAGTCGGTCCAAATCTTTTCCAGTTTGTCGGCCGCCATGCCTTTGGCAATGGCACCATCCACAAACTTGCCTTTCATTTTGTCCAGCGTCTTGCGGTCTTTTTTGCCCATTGCTTTTCGCAGTACGTCGGCATCGCCCTTGCTAAAGCCGGCCAGCTTTTGGCTCAGCAACATCACCTGTTCCTGATACACGGTAATGCCGTAGGTTTCTGCCAGGTATTCTTCCATTTCCGGCAGGTCGTATTCAATGGGTTCGAGGCCATGCTTACGGGCAATGAACTTGGGGATGTATGCCAGCGGGCCCGGACGATACAAGGCGTTCATGGCAATCAAATCGGCAAACTGGTCGGGCTTCAGGTCCCGCAGGTATTTCTGCATGCCCGTACTTTCAAACTGAAACGTACCGTTCGTTTCGCCACGTTGATACAGCTGATAGGTTTTGGCATCATCCAATGGTAAATTATCGGGTTCAATATCTACCCCATGATTTTCTTTGATGAGTTCCAGGGCCGTTTTCAAAATGGACAAGGTTTTCAATCCCAAAAAGTCCATCTTAATTACACCGGCTTCTTCAATCACACTACCTTCTATTTGTGTAACCCACAAATCAGAATCTTTGGCAGTAGCTACAGGTATCAGTTCTGTCAAATCTTGCGGAGCAATGATGATACCTGCAGCATGGATGCCTGTGTTGCGAACAGAACCTTCCAAACGTTCGGCTTCTTTCAACACTTGCGCCCTAATGTCGGTGCCCTTGTATATTTCCCGTAGCTGTTTTACGTTCTCAATATCTTCCGGCGCCAGCTGTTCTTTTTCTTCCAGGCTTTTTTCGCCTTCTTTTTTAGTGAGTGGTGCTTTCAGCACACGGCCCAAATTTGTGCCCGGTTTATCGGGCACCAGCTTTGCCAAAGCGTTGCTATCGGCCAGTGGCAAATCAAGTACACGGGCCACATCTTTAATACTCATTTTGGCAGCCATAGTACCATAGGTAATAATCTGCGCTACCTGTGCTTTGCCATATTTGTCCACCACATAATCAATTACCCGCTGACGGCCTTCATCATCGAAGTCCGTATCAATATCGGGCATGCTCTTACGGTCGGGGTTGAGGAAACGTTCGAACAGCAGGTTGTATTTAATGGGGTCGATATTGGTAATGCCGATGCAATAGGCCACGGCACTACCAGCTGCCGAACCACGACCTGGGCCCACAAACACACCCAAATCACGACCGGCTTTAATGAAGTCGCTTACAATCAAAAAGTAACCGGCAAAGCCCATGATTTTAATGGTGTTCAACTCGAAGTCGAGGCGTTCACGTGTCGACTCCGAAATTTCACCATAGCGTTTCATGGCACCTTCGTAAGTAAGATGCTTCAGAAATTCCCATTGGTTCAGCACATCGCTTTCATGAACCTTGAATGATGGCGGAATAGGGAAGTTGGGTAGTAAGATTTCTTTTTTCAGGTTCAACACTTCTACACGATCAACTATCATGTTGGTGTTGTCTATCGCTTCCGGAATGTCGCTGAAGAGCTTCGACATTTCATCCGGCGTTTTAAAATAAAACTGATCGTTGGGAAATTTGAAGCGCCGGTTTTTCATGTGCACTTCATCATTCGTCATGTCATCAAAGCCGGGTGTGCTTTGCTTTTCACCTGTGTTGATGCAGAGCAAAATGTCGTGGGCATTGTAATCATCCTGATCGGTGTAGTGGCTGTCGTTGGTGGCAATTACAGGAACGTTGTACTTCTTGGCAAAGCGCATCAGCACTTCATTAATCTGGTCTTGCTCGGGCATGTTGTGCCGCTGCAATTCAATAAAGTAATCATCGCCAAACAAATTGTGCCACCACTGAAACTCTTTTTCTGCGGCTTCTTCACCATCGTGCAAAATGGTTTGTGGCACATAGGCGCCAATGCAACAGGTGGTTGCTATCAAACCCTCATGGTATTTTTCAATCAGCGATTTTTCAATACGCGGATACTTGCTGTACATGCCCTCAATAAAACCCAACGAGGTTAGCTTTATGAGGTTTTGATAACCCTGTTTGTTTTTGGCCAGCAATACCTGATGGTAGCGTTCATCTTTTTGCTCTTTCGAAAAAGTTTTGCGGTGCATGTTTTCCACCACATAAAACTCGCAGCCAACAATGGGTTTTACTACCGGCTCAATTTTATCTGAGCCATCTTCATTTTTGCCCACCACACGGGTGTTTTTCCAGGCCTGGCTCACAAATTCAAAAGCGCCAAACATGTTGCCATGGTCGGTTATGGCAAGGCCGGGCATGTTATTAGCCGCTGCTTTTTTGTACAGCGAATCGATGCTGGCGGCACCATCGAGCAATGAATACTGAGTATGACAATGGAGGTGGGAAAAACTAGGCATAACGCTACAAATTTTCTGTACTATCTACCACAATGCAAGGGGTCAAATTTGGCGTAAAAGGGCGGATGATACGGCTTTCATTTTCCACAAAACCGTACAATTATTGTAGGAAAAATGTAAACCGTTGAGGCTCAATTGTGGCACGGTTTTATTGATACAATGACTGTCAAATTTGACGGCCGGATGATGGTCGCTAGGCATTTTCCGGTATTTTTGCCCCTCGCTAAATTTGTGTGGATGGAGTTGATGATCAAACGATTGTGTTCTTTATGTATGATAGCCATGTTGCTGCTTTGCAGTAGCTATGCCGAAGCACAGCAAAAAAGCAGTGCCAAAAAGCCTGCACCCAAGAAAACGACTACACAAAAGAAAACGATCAGCAAGAAGAAACCAGCCAGCACTGCAAAGGCAAAACCAAAGGCAACGCCAAGGGTAAATTTGGCGCAAGCCATTCCTCAGATAAAGGATAGCCTGCTGGAAAGAGACATACCGCTCCGCAATTTCGATTCTATTTTGATGGCGGCCCGTCGTCAGGAAACATCCTTAAAAAGTCCTGATTTTAACCTGGGAAAAACATTGGGAACAGCGTTGGAAAATTTCATTCCCGTTCAATTCAAATACGCTATTCTGCTGAATGAATCGGTAGAGAAATTATCGAACCTGGTGCTGTACAAAAACATTGATGATTGGTATGGTACCCGCTACCGGTATGGTGGCAAAACCACAAAGGGCATTGATTGCTCAGCTTTCATGCAGGTCATATCGGAATATACATTTGGCTGGGTGCTGCCACGCACTGCCCGAGAGCAGTATGTAGCCATGCAAGGCATTAAGCGGGATGAACTGCGGGAAGGCGATTTTGTTTTCTTCAACACTACCGGCGGCATTAGCCATGTGGGTATGTATTTGCAAAACAACAAATTCATACATGCCAGCAGCAGCGAAGGTGTAAGTATTGGCGACTTGCAAAGCAAGTATTGGAGCCGCCGGTTTATTGGTGCCCGCCGCATGGCAGAAGTAACAACCGCTACCGCTGCACCTACACAGTTGGATTGATTAATCCTGATACCGGATATACAAATTTTTATTCCACTCACTACTGATGTTTTCATCATTCAATGATGTGGCTATTGTTGTCCACTCATTGGCGTGTATGGTTTTCCAAACGCCTTGTCCATTGCCGGTAGGCAAATACACAGGCAAACGAAATGCAGCGTTACAATCAGTAAACTTCACCTTTAACTGTCCGCTATTGATGCTCCATTGCAACAACGGAATTTGTGTGGTTCGCAGGTATTGATCAAACACGGCTTTCACATCAAACGACACAAACTGTTGCATGTATGCCTGCAGTTCTACAGTAGAAGTGGTACCATGATAATAGGTTTTGTACATGCCCCGCAGCAGCTGCCGAAAACTGCTGTCGTTTTGCATAGCCGTACGAATGGTATGAATCATGTTGGCCGCTTTGTAATACATATCGCCACTGCCTTCATGGTTTACGCCATATTCACCAATAATGGGCCGGTCGTTCATGATGTTTTTGCGAATGCCTTGTACATAGGCTTCGCCGGCAGCCTTGCCAAACAGGCATTGCGTGTATATGGTTTCGCTGTAGTTGGTAAACCCTTCATGAATCCACATGTCGGCAATGTCTTTGCTGGTAATGTTGTTGCCAAACCATTCGTGTCCGCTTTCATGAATAATAATGAAATCCCATTTGGAACCCCATCCTGTACCGCTCAGGTCACGGCCACGATAGCCATTCATAAAGTTATTGCCATAGGCCACGGCACTTTGGTGCTCCATGCCCAGGTGCGATGATTGAACGAGTTTGTAGCCATCGGCATAAAAAGGATAGGGGCCAAACCAATGCTCAAAACATTGAAGCATCGGCTTCACTTGTTTGAATTGTTCTTTGGCTTTTTCCAGTTCATAATCGAGCACCCAATAGCTGCAATCGAGCACACCATCTTCGCCGTTGTATTGTTCTTCAAACGATACATACTTGCCGATGTATGGAATGATGTTGTAATTGTTGATGGGATTTTTTACTTCCCAGCGCCAGGCCGTTTTATCGCCCATGGTCATTTTGTTGGTGAGTCTGCCATTGCCAACAGCAGTGAGTGTATCAGGCACAATCATCGTAAGCGATGCACCCAAATCAGGCTCATCACTTTGGTGGTCTTTGCAAGGATACCAAACGGAGGCGCCCAAGCCCTGACAAGCTACCGTCATCCAAGGGCGGCCTTTGTTGTCTTTGGTCCATACCCAGCCGCCATCCCAGGGGGCACGTACGGCTTTGCGTGGCTGACCATGATAATAGATGTGCAGGTTGTGTTCACCAGCTTGCATTTGTGCAGGCATTTGCAACAAAGCAGTGTTGTTTTTTCTGGTAAATGAAATGCGCTGTTGTTGATTGAGCACAATGCTGTCTATCAGCAAAGGTTGTTGCAAATCAATCTGCATCAGCTTGCCGGGCTTACTACTGCTGAACCGAATACTGGTTTGACCAACAATGGTTTCGCTGGTATAATCCGGCGTTACGGTAATATCGTAGCGTTGTACATCCCACCAGCTACGGTTGGCGTTGAGCGTTCCCCGTAACGAATCGTCGAGGGTGAATTTTTGTGGCGTTCTGCCTAATTGTGCCTGAGCAAATGCGGGCAGCATTATGGCCATCAGGCCAATACAAATGGATTTACGCATGTAGCAATACTACTAAACCCACCCGATATGCAGCAACAAAAAATCCGGGTTATTGACCCGGATTTGATTTGCGTAATTTCTCCTGAAATACTTTTCGAAATTTATCGAGCTTCGGCTTTATCACATAAGAACAATAGCCGTAGTTAGGATTGTTGGCATAAAAATTCTGGTGATAATCTTCTGCAGCATAAAAGGCTTTAAATGCGTTGATTTCAGTAACAATTGGCGCATTAAATGCTCCGCTTTTGTCGAGCTCCGCTTTGTATTTTTCTGCCAGTTCTTTTTGCGAAGCAGAATGGTAAAATATGGCTGAACGATATTGTGGGCCTACGTCGGCACCCTGTCGATTGGGAGTTGTGGGGTCGTGGGTTTTCCAAAATACTTCGAGCAGTTCATCAAAACTGATTTGTTCCGGGTTGTAAACGATTTGAGTAACCTCTGCATGACCAGTGGTTTTGCTGGTAACCTGCTCGTAGGTGGGATTGGCTACATGGCCACCGCTGTAACCGCTGGTTACTTTCAATACACCTTTCAATTCCTGAAATACAGCTTCTGTACACCAAAAGCAGCCTGCTCCAAACGTGGCGGTATCTGTAGTTTCCATGGTTCTGTTTAGCATGCTTACGCTCAACGATTGAGATTGTACGTTTGGTTGGTTACACCCCGCCAACATCAAGCCTCCTGCCACAGTAGCCAACACCAAAACATTCATCATGAGTAATCGCATTTTCAAAAGCAAAGTTGGTTCAATAAGGGAACACGAAGTGCACGTGTGGCAGCAAATTAACACTAACTAAAGATAAACAATGTGACCCCCATGCCCAGAATGCAAAAGGTATCTTAAAATCTGCTGATATTCGTCGGGCTGTTTGATGGCCCATCGATAAGCGCAACATTCATTCAACAAAAATGTAATTTGTTCATGATAGATTTTGAACCTACCCTGGCCTTTGCCCGCCAGCAAGACGCTACAGATGCTTTACAAAGTTTTAAAGCTGCTTTTCATTTTCCACAGCATAATGGGCGCAATGCTATTTACTTCTGTGGCAATAGTTTGGGCCTGCAACCCAAGGCTGTAGCCAATGCTATACACACTGAATTGCAAAGCTGGCAGCAACTGGCGGTGGGTGGTTATTTCGGCGGTACCAATCCATGGTTGTATTATCAGGATTATTGCAAGCCTGCTTTGGCTAAAATGGTAGGTGCTTCTACACAAGAAGTAACGGTGATGAACGCATTAACAGTGAACCTTCACTTGTTGATGTTGTCGTTTTACAAACCCAGTGGCAACCGGTACAAAATCATGATGGAAGCCGGCGCCTTTCCCAGCGACCAATATGCGGTGGAAACACAAGTGCGGCAATACGGCTTCAATCCCGATGAAGCTATTATAGAAATAGCGCCAAGAGAAGGGGAGAAAACGTTAAGGACAGAAGATATTTTGGAGAATATCAACGCTCATGCAAATGAATTGGCACTGGTGATGTTTGCCGGCATGAATTATTATACCGGCCAGTTGTTTGACATGGCGGCAATTACCAAAGCTGGTCATGCAGCAGGAGCGATGGTGGGCTTCGATTTGGCACATGTTACCGGCAATGTACCCGTGCAATTGCATGATTGGGATGTTGACTTTGCAGCATGGTGCAGTTACAAATATCTGAATGCTGGTCCGGGTGCTGTGGGCGGCGTTTTTGTACACGAAAAACATGCACAAAATGTGCAGCTGGGTCGCTTGGGCGGCTGGTGGGGCAATGATGAAAAGACCCGTTTTAAAATGGAGAAAGGGTTTGTACCCAAGGCCGATGCCAGTGGCTGGTGCATGAGTACATCACAGGTAATGAACACTGTGTGCCTGAAAGCTTCGCTGGAAATGTTTGAACAAGCAGGCATCGAAAATCTTCGGGCCAAAAGCATACAACTCACTGCTTATTTGCAATACCTCCTGCAGCAATTGCCCAATCTTTCTTTTGAAATTATCACGCCTGAAAATCCAGAAGAAAGAGGAGCCCAATTGTCCTTGTATTTCAAAGAAAATGGCCGGGCCATTCATGATGCCATGCATGCTGCTGGTATCATTGTCGATTATCGGGAACCCGGCGTAATTCGTGTGGCACCAGCACCCATGTATTGTAGCTTTGAAGATGTGTATCGGTTTTACGAAATCCTGAAAACGCAATATTAATATGTCGCAGCATATCCACAGCCTCTTATGCCTTGGCGATAGTTATACTATTGGCGAAGGTGTTCCGTTGTACGAATCTTTTCCATACCAAACCATGCAGCTGTTGCGCAAAGCTGGTGTGCATGTACATGCTCCGGAAATTGTAGCCAAAACAGGCTGGACCACTTTTGAATTGGCGGAATACCTGATTCATCATCAGCTGGAAGAGGCGTATGATGTGGTGTCGCTGTTGATTGGTGTCAACAATCAATACCGTGGTTTATCCATTGAAAGTTTTCAGGAAGACGCTGAATTTCTGTTGCGCAAAGCCATTCATTTAGCAGGCAATTTATCACATCGGGTAGCGGTGTTGTCTATACCAGATTGGGGCGTTACGCCATTTGCAAAAGACAGAGATAAGGATGCTATCGCACAACAGATTGATGCATTTAATGCAGTGCTGCAAGCACTTTGTGATAAGTATAAAGTTACTTTTTTAGATAACAGCACTGCCAGCAGAGCCGCAGCAAACGACGGTAGTTTATTGGCAGAAGATGGCTTACATCCTGCCGGAAAATTGTACGCACAATGGGCTGCATCTTTCGCTGATTGGATGCAGCAGCAAATACACAAGCATTAATTGCCCACTTCGCTGAGTTCTAACCAACGCATTTCTTTTTCTTCAAGTTCGTTGGTTACTGCAATCAATCTGGCTGACACTTCCTGCAGTTCTTCGTAGGAGAGAGGGTTGCTCATTTTTTCGGTGAGGGTTGCTTTTTCAGCTTCCAATGCAGGCAGGTCTTTGTCGAGTTGTTCCAGCTCCCGCTGCTCTTTGTACGATAGTTTTTTCTTGGCAACAGGTGCAGTTGTTTCTGCAGGCTTGTCTTTTTCGGGTGTTGTTTTTTGCTCTGCTTGTTTTTCTTTCCATTGTTCTTCCAGACGGTATTGTGTGTAGTTGCCGGGGTAATCCCGCACTATACCATCACCTTCAAACACAAACAAATGATCTACTAATCGGTCCATGAAATAGCGGTCGTGGCTTACAATGAGTACACAACCCTGATAGTCGGCCAAAAAGTTTTCGACCACGGCCAGCGTTGGTAAGTCCAAATCATTGGTTGGTTCGTCGAGTATTAAAAAGTTGGGATTGCGAAACAAAATGGTGAGCAATTGCAAACGTCTTTTTTCGCCGCCACTCAACGATGATAAGTAGGTGTATTGTTTTTCTGGCGGAAACAAAAACAACTCCAGAAACTTGCTTGCCGTCAATGCTCCACCTCCAGCTAATGGAAACGTTTCTGCAAATTGTTTTACGTATTCAATTACCCTCAGGTCTTCTTTCCATTGCAATCCTTCCTGACTGTAGTTGCCAAATACGACAGTATCGCCAATATTTATTTTACCGCTATCGGCTTGCTCTAAGCCTTGCAGCATGTTGAGGAAAGTGGATTTACCAACGCCGTTTTTACCAACAATACCAATGCGTTTGCCTTTGGTAAAGGTGTAGTCAAAACCTTTGAGAATGGTTTTCTCTCCGTATGCTTTGTATACCTTTTTCATTTCGGCCACCTTGCCACCGAGGCGAGTCATTTTTACCTGCAGTTGTAGTTGCTCGTCTACCACTTTTTGTTTGGCCCTGCTTTCTACATCATAAAAAGCATCAATGCGGCTTTTTGCTTTGGTGGTGCGGGCCTTGGGTTGCTTGCGCATCCACTCTAGTTCTTTGCGATATTCGTTTTTGGCTTTGTCAATGCTGCTCAGTTCGTTTTCAATTCGTGCAGCTTTCTTCTCTAAAAAGTTTTCGTAGTCGCCTTTGTAGGTGTAAATGTTGCTACGTTCCATTTCCCATATTTCATCGCAAACAGCATCCAGAAAATAACGGTCGTGGGTTACCATCAGCAGCGTTACATGCTGTGCACTCAGGTAGTGCTCCAGCCACTCAATCATTTCTACATCCAGATGGTTGGTGGGTTCGTCCATTATGAGCAGCACATGACCAGTTTCAAAACCTGCATCAATCAGTGTACGTGCCAATGCCACCCTTTTGCGCTGTCCACCACTCAATGATATCATGCGCTGGTCGAGGTAATGAATGTTGAGCTTGCCCAAAATTTGTTTTACGCTGGCATCAAAATCCCATGCACCCAACTCATCCATACGTTGAATGGCCTGCATTATTTTTTCTCCGTCGCCCGATTCACTCACTTCTTCATAGTCACGAATGGCATTGAGAATAGGATGGTCGTGTTGGAAAATATTTTGGGCTATGGTTTGGTGTTCGATGAATTGCGGTTCCTGTTCAAACAACACCACTTTCACGTCTTTGTTAATCCAAAGCTTGCCGCTGTCTGCCGTTTCTCGTCCGGCCAGTATTTTCAGCAGTGTGCTTTTGCCTACGCCGTTGCGGGCTACCAATGCTACTTTATCTCCTTCGTTTATGTGGAAGCTGATACTATCAAACAAAGGGGTTACGCCGTATGCTTTGGTAAGGTTTTCTGCTGATAAATAATGCATGTATACTGTTTCTGTTGGGAAGGCAAAACTATGAAGGCCATCATTGCTTTTGATAAAAATAAATACCCCGGCTACCAGAGCCGGGATATTCAGATTGTGCTTGTAGTTGAAGGCCTTTATCAGGCTTTATACATCTCTTCGTAGTATTCATGTGCCATGCGGTTGCTGTCGAATTGAATACGCACATCCCGCATTCCATTTTTTACAATTTGGCGCCAAGTGTCTTTATTGCCGTAGTACATGGGCACTACTTGTTCTTCCAATATTTTGTAGAGTTCTTCCAGGTCGTAAGCGTCTTGTTCGTGTACGTTTACAGCGGTGTAATCAATGGGGGGTACTACAAAACCGTTATTACCGTGGTTGATGAATTCACAAATCCAGCCATCGTGAGTGCTCACGTTTACCGCACCGTTCATGGCAGCTGTCATGCCACTGGTACCGCTGGCTTCGCGGGGTACCCGTGGGTTGTTTAGCCAAATATCGGCGGCTTGTTTCAGGCGCTTGCTGAGGGCCAGTTCGTAACCTACACATACTGCCACGTTGTCGTACTTTTTACTGAGGTGTACCAAGTGGTTGAAGTCGCTGATGGCAGGATAATCAACAGGGTAAGGCTTGCCTGCCCAAATGATTTGTACCGGACGGTTGATGTTGTTGATGAGCCGTTCGAAACGGGCCAAATCACGGGTGAGTAATTCTGCACGTTTGTAGCCTGCAAAACGGCGGGCCCAAACAATAGTGAGCACATCCGGATCGAGCAGCTTGCCGGTTTGATCGGCTACGATATCAAAGGCTCTTTTTTTCAAATGACGTTTGCGGTCATCAAAACCAAAATCGTTGCCTTCTTCCATAAAGCGGTACAACTGCTTATCGGCCCAGTATTTCCAGTTTTGTGCATTGGTGATAGCTTTAATAGGAGCTACTTTATCATAATGTCCCCACATGGTGCGGCTTACTTCGCCATGCAGCTGGCTTACGCCATTAGCAATTCTTGCAAAACGCAATGCTGCCAATGAGTGGTTAAACTGGTCGTCATAAATACCTGTGAGTTCCCGTACTTTTTCCAGCGGCATACCGTAGAAATAACTCATTTTTTCGCAAAGGAAAATGTCGTGCTTTTCGTTGCCGGCTTCTTCTGGGGTATGCGTGGTAAAAACGAGTTTCTTTTTAATTTCTTCAACACTGCCCAGCTTTTTATACAAGTAAAAAACACTACTCATGGCGTGTGCTTCATTCAGGTGGTACACATCGGGGTTGAAGTTCAATTCGTCTATCAGCTTGGCACCACCAATGCCCAGCAAAATAAACTGTGCCACTTTGGTAGCGGTGTTGGCATCGTACAAGCGATGGCAAATTGTTTGGCTTACATAGTCATTTTCCGGCAGGTCGGTGCTCAGCAAAAAGAGTGGCGCCGAGTTGAAAGTAGTAGGGTTGAGGTAGTATACTTTTACCCATACCGGGTGATCATGAATGGGAATTTGAAACTTGATGCCCGTGTCTTCCAGAAAATTGTAAATCTTTTCATTCCACTGCACCTGCAGGGTTTGGTCCTGGTTGCGTGCCTGATCGTAGTACCCATATTTCCATAAGATGCCAATGCCAATCAGGTTTTGCTTGAGCTCATACGCACTGCGTAAATGTGAGCCCGATAGAAAACCCAAACCACCACTATAAATTTTAAGTGGTTGATGCACGGCAAACTCCATGCTGAAATAAGCTACTTTCTTGCTATACCGTTCATCTACCTGAAAGGGAACTGTATAATTGCGAAAACTATTAGTTGTCATACAATAAGGTTTTTGATGCCTCCGAAAATGCGGGGGTGAAGTAGCACACCTTCATGAATTTGCCATTAGAGATTAAAGCATACCATTCAGGATATGAACTTTGCTACAGTTGAGCCACGCTTATCAAAGGGGCCGCAATATAGCGTAATTAAGGTTTTTTACTGTGTAAAATGTACACATGGCTATTATGGAGTGTGCTAAACTTTTGCACCGGAAATGATTGCGGTCACCTCAATTTCTACCAACATTTCCGGGTCTATAAAGCCCTTTACTTCTATCAGGCTGGCTGCAGGCCGTATGTTGGCAAAATATTCAGCATGGGCTTTAGCAAATTCTTCCCACCGGCTGATGTCGGTAACAAATGTGCGGGTTCGCACCACGTCCGTCAGGCTGCTGCCGGCTTGCAATAGCACTTGTTCTATTTTTTCGAATATGCATTTGCATTGCAGGTACAAATCATTTTTACCTACCAACTCACCATTTACAAATGCAGTGGTACCGGCTATTTCTATACAATTGCCCACTTTTACGGCACGGCTGTAGCCTACCAAATCTTCCCACACTGCGCCACTGCGGTAGTTGATGCGTTCACTCATTTCTTTTTCTTTTTGCTGGCGGCTGGCTTCTGAATTTTACTGTAGCTGGCATTGAAGCTGCACTCAAGGGGCCGCTTGCTGCCGCAGCCTTCTAACTCCAGTATTTGCACATTTCGCTTACCAAATTTGAAAGCCACTTTGCAGCCATCGTTGTTGGAGTCGTACAGGGCGCTGTCTTTGGTTACCCAGCGGGCTTCACCTTTTAGCTCGGCGGTGCACAAGCTGCTTTTGTTCATGTACAAAAAGAATTGAAACTTTTTGGGTGTTTCGCCGTCACGAATGCTGATGAAACTTTGTTTCAGGTTACCAAAATCGCCGGTATGGGGCTGCGTTTGCGGAAAAGTATCAATAGGATTTACTAACTCAATCACCTCTCCTTTTTTAAGTCCATCGTTCATTATCACCATAAAAAGACCTGCATTATTGTAGGCGTACACGGTAGAGTAAGCTGCGTTTTCGCCGTTACTTTTTTTGTATTCATCTACGAGTGTTATGGTCATCTTTTTGTCGATGCTTACCAGGTTTACTTCGGCAGGTTTTCCTTTATTGGCCAGCAGCAGCATGCTGGCTTTTGGCTGCATGTTGTTGTCTACCGCTATCAGGTACACAGCGTTTTGTGTTCCTTTTGTTTGTACCAGCAAATACGTTTCGGCCTCAGCATTTTGAAAGCTGCCAAGGGCATAAATTTTGGGCTTTTCCTTTTTGTACAGGGGGGTGAGGATTGTATCGCCCAGTATTTTGGTAAAAACGCCGTAGTCAATTCTTGCCGAATCGGATAGTTTGTTTTTGAAAATTGTATCGGTAAAAGCAAAAGGCAACTTTACCGGGTCGAAAAAGGAAACAAAATCGGCGGTGGTTACTTCCTCATCGCCCTTCATGCTTTTTTTGTGAGAGCTCTTACAGGCGGCCATGCAGCCCAGCAGCAATAGTAGTATCAGGTGACGAAATCGCAGCAAGCGAAGCGGGGTAATAGTCATCGGTATTTAAAAATATATTTTTAGCTTTGGCTAAATATTTCGAATGTACACAGTTGCCGAGGAAAATTACATTAAAAGCATATACCACCTGCAACGCCACCAGAAAAGTGTACACACAAATGATTTGGCGGCGGAGTTGAACACCCGGGCAGCATCGGCTACCGACATGATTAAGAAGCTGGAAGCCAAGGGCCTGCTCAAGTATGAAAAATACTACGGCTGTTCACTCACCAAAACCGGCAAGAAACTGGCATTAAATATCATTCGCCGCCACAGGTTGTGGGAGTTTTTTTTGTCGGAAAAGTTGGGTTTTGGCTGGGAGGAAGTGCATGCCGTAGCCGAGCAGCTGGAGCATGTACAAAGCGATTTGCTTACCGATAAACTCGATGTCTACCTGGGTTTTCCGCTGTTCGATCCACACGGCGACCCTATACCCGATACCTTGGGAAACATGGCTGCCCGGGAGCAAACGCCGCTCAGCCTTTGGACAAGCCAAGCGCCGGCCGAAGTATGTGGCGTAGGCAGCCAGGATGAATCTTTTTTGGAAATGCTCAGCCTGAAGCAACTGGAAATTGGTTGCCGGTTGACGGTGTTGCGGCATTTCAATTTCGATAAAACGGTGGAGCTGCAATTGGCTACTGGCAGCAGTTTCACCATCAGCGAAATGCTGGCCAAAAACATTTTTGTAAAACCTGTAGAAGTGTAATGCGATGGAAAAAATAACTGCCTTTGTCACAGAAATTGGCCCGGTATATTCCGCATTGCTGGCTACCATTTTTACGTGGTTGGTTACCGCAGCAGGTGCCAGCCTCGTTTTCTTTTTTAAGAAAATGCACCGCGGCCTGCTCGATGCCATGCTGGGTTTTACCGGTGGCGTAATGGTGGCAGCCAGCTTTTGGAGCCTGCTCAATCCAAGCATTGAAATGAGTGAAAAAATGTTTCCTGCTGCGCCGTGGTTGCCTGCAGCGGTGGGCTTTTTAGCAGGTGGCTTTTTCATTTTTGCCCTCGATAAATACTTGCCGCACCTCCACATCAACTTTACCGATAGCGAAACGGAAGGGGTGCAAACCCAATGGCGCAGAAGTACGCTGCTGATTTTGGCTATTACATTGCACAACATTCCTGAAGGGCTTGCAGTAGGCGTGTTGTTTGGGGCTGCCGCACAAGGCATGCCCGATGCTACCATTGCCGGTGCTATAACGTTGGCTATAGGAATCGGCATCCAAAACTTTCCCGAAGGTTTTGCGGTAGCCATGCCCTTGCGCAGGCACGGGGTAAGCCGGTTTAAAAGTTTTTGGTATGGTCAGTTGTCTGCCATTGTGGAGCCCATTGCCGGGGTATTGGGAGCCGTGGCGGTTATTTACATGCAACCTGTTTTGCCATTTGCACTGGCATTCGCCGCAGGCGCCATGATATATGTAGTGGTAGAAGAAGTAATACCCGAAACACAAAGGGATAAATACACCGACGTTGCAGTAATGGGCTTTATGGGAGGCTTTACTGTAATGATGATTTTGGATGTGGCTTTAGGATAAATACCTGCCAAAAATGAAGACCAACATTTCGGGATGATAGTAAGCAGCATTAGCTTTTTGCTGCTCATGCTGCCATTGAACTACTATTTACAATCAATATACCCTCTTTGCTTTTCCGTACTTTTGCCGCCCTTTTATATTATGAAATACGAAGCTGAAATCAATAAACGCAAAACCTTTGCCATCATCAGTCACCCTGATGCCGGTAAAACCACATTAACTGAAAAGTTGCTGTTGTTTGGCGGTGCTATTCAAACCGCTGGTGCGGTAAAAAGCAACAAGATTAAAAAACATGCCACCAGCGACTTCATGGAAATTGAACGGCAGCGGGGCATTTCTGTGGCCACTTCGGTGATGACGTTTGAGTACAAAAACACCCTCATCAACCTGCTGGATACACCCGGCCACAAAGACTTTGCCGAAGATACCTACCGTACCCTCACCGCTGTAGATAGTGTAATACTGGTGATTGATAGTGTGAATGGTGTGGAAGCCCAAACCCGCCGGTTGATGGAAGTAATTGCGATGCGCAAAACACCAGTGATGGTGTTCATCAATAAAATGGACCGCGATGGTAAAAACCGCTACGATTTGCTGGAAGAAATTGAAGCAGAATTGAAGATTCAGTTGCACCCAATGACATGGCCCATCAACAATGGCAAAGACTTCAAAGGGGTGTACGACCTCACCCAAAAAAGCCTCGTACTGTTTACAGCAGGTACCAAGCAAACGGATGATGATGATGTGGTTGAAATCAGCGATCTCTCAAGCACTGTGCTGGATGCCAAAGTAGGCGACCACGATGCCAACACCCTGCGGGAAGATGTAGAATTGATAGATGGCGTGTACGGACAGTTAGACAAATCGGAATACCTGACAGGAGAGAAGGCTCCGGTTTTCTTCGGTTCGGCGGTGAATAATTTCGGTGTAAAAGAACTGCTGGATACTTTCATTCAAATTGCACCAACACCACGAGACCGAAGAACCAATACAAGAAACGTGAGTGTGCATGAAGATAAAATGAGTGGATTCGTGTTTAAGATTCATGCCAACCTCGATCCTAAACACCGCGACCGCATTGCTTTTTTCCGGATTTGCAGCGGCCGCTTTGAACGCAACAAATACTACCATCATGTACGCCTCGATAAAGACATGCGCTTTAGCAACCCGTACACATTTTTGGCCCGTAGTAAAGATGTGGTAGAAGATGCTTACCCCGGCGATATTGTGGGTTTGTTCGATACAGGCAACTTTAAAATTGGCGATACGCTTACCGAAGGCGAAAACTTTTTTTACACCGGTATTCCTACTTTCTCTCCTGAGATATTTAAAGAAGTGGTGAACAAAGACCCGATGAAAACCAAGCAACTGGAAAAAGGCCTGATGCAACTGACAGATGAAGGTGTGGCGCAACTTTTTACTCAGCATGGGGGCAACAAAAAAATCATTGGTTGTGTGGGCGAACTGCAATTTGAAGTGATTCAATACCGCCTGCTGCAGGAGTATGGAGCCAGTGTGCAATTCAATACTTTACCTTTTTACAAAGCTTGCTGGATGACCAGTAATGACAAGAAAAAACTGGATGATTTTACCCGCTTTAAAATGGCCAATGTTGCTGAAGATAAAGACGGACATCTGGTGTACCTGGCTCAAAGTGAGTGGTTCCTGAATACTGAAAGAAACAACAATCCGGATATCGAATTTCACTTCACCAGCGAAGTGCATAAATAGCCGCTGGTTGTGTAAATACAACAAGCACATTTACCACCGTGCATACAGCATCATTCAACTGCTGTATGCACGGCTTTTTTTATCGAAAGAAAAAGTACATACAAGAAAAAGCCTTTCAGCATAGAGCAGAAAGGCTTAGCAATACATTGTTTGATGAGCATTATTTTACCTGCAATACAAACTTTTCATTGAAGAATTCTTCCGGAAAAATTTCATTGATGGGCCAAATAAAAGGCTTGCGGCCACTGTCGTGAATTTCTTGAGCCAGATCGCCGCCTTTCAAACAAATGAGCCCGGCTGGTATTTCCATGTCTTCAGTGGCTTGTGCACCAAAATGCTTGCGAACTTCAGATGGTTTGTTTAGCAAGTGTTTACTCCAGCTCAATAAATCTTTTAATGGTGCTACAGCACGGCTTACGGCCACATCAAACTTACGGTTGGTGATTTGCTCGGCACGGGTATGCTGAGTGGTAATGTTTGGGATACCGGCACCTGCAGCCACTTCTTGAATCACCGTTAGTTTTTTGTTGATGCTGTCCACCGCATGAAACTGCACTTCCGGAAAAAAAATGGCCAAGGGTACAGAAGGGAAACCGCCACCAGCGCCAATATCAATCACCTGCATGCCGGGCTGAAAATCGAAGATGGCCGCAATACTCAACGAATGCAACACATGCTTCAAATACAAGCTGTCGATATCCTTGCGGGAAATGACATTGATTTTTTCATTCCATTCTTTGTACAACCCTTTCAGCGCCTGCAATTGCTGCAGTTGTGTAGGTGTAAAATCAGCGAAGTATTTCGTCAGAATATCCATGAGTATAGAACGGTTATCAATGAAATGAGTAGTTCAAAATTGAGGTGTATTTACTTGTCAACTCTTCAACCAATCAACTTATCAACGCCGGAACGGCACTACTTCCAACTACTCTTCGGCTTCACAAATACCGACAGCGAGAAAATGATGTAGTAGAAAAACTGCCAGATATCCAACAACCAGAACAACGGAATCAAATCATTTTCTTTCAGGCGCTGCATGGCTTTGCCCCATACAATGCCTTGCATCAGCCAGCGGAAAGCGAGTGCTCCTAAAGCAAACTGCCAGCTGAAAAAGATGGCACTCACAATGAGTAGTGGGTAAAACAACCAGTTCACTAACGCATAAGTACCCAGCAAAAACTGATGGCTTGTTTTATAATATTTCGCTGTGCTGTAGTGACGGTTTTTTTGCTTCCACCACTGTGCAAAATCGGCGGCCGGTTCGCTGTAGGTAAACGCATCCGGATCAATCACTATGGCCGTGTTTTCTTTGGTCGCCACTTTGTTGATGAACATGTCATCATCACCACCTGGAATGTGGTTGATACTGGAAAACCCCTTGGCTTTGAAGAACAAATTTTTGCGATAGCTGAGGTTGCGTCCCACGCCCATATAGGGTGTACCTGCCAGCGCATAACTGAAATATTGCAGTGCTGTATGAAAGGTTTCAAAACGTACCAGCTTGTTGAACAGGCCCGGCTTTTTTTCGTGTGCACCATAGCCCAACACTACTTCAATGTCGTCGGTATAAGCGTCCTGCATTTTTTGAATCCACCATTCGCTGGCGGGTTTGCAATCGGCATCGGTGAGCAGCATTACTTCAAACTTGCTCGATTTTATGCCTATACTCAACGGATATTTTTTACCGGGAATATGCTTGGCTTCTTGCGTCAGGTTCACGGGCTTCAAATGACGAAACATCCGCTCCAGCTCTTCCAGAAAAAACTTGGTATCGTCGAATGAATTGTCGTTGACCACCATTACTTCATGCGTGGTGGGGTATTGCTGCGTAAGAATGGGCGGCAGGTTTTGCTCCAGGTTATGGGCCTCATCTCTGGCACAAATAATCACACTCACCGGATGCGTTTGCGACTGAAACTTGTCCTTCGATTTGTAGAGCAAAAAGCGAAGAAAAAAGTACAGGTTATACAGCAGCTGGATGAGAAGGGTGAGGCATAGTGCAAGAAAAATATAAAAAGGCCATTGATGTAGTATGTCGTTCCAATTCATTCGGATGCGTGTTTTGGGGTACGGGGATAGCTGTCAGCTAAGGCATGTCAGGATTCTTCACAGCCAACGCATACCCCGCTTCAATCCGCAAAAATAAGGTTTGAGGCATGGTGGATGTCAGGAATTGAAACCGGTGGATAATTTCATCCGGCCCTTCAACGTTTGGCGTATCTCTTGGGGCTTCGGCTATCTTTGAACATTGCTATGCGGAATCGACACACCCTTTTTATTATCGGATGGCTGCTCACCGTTTGTTGCTGGCCGGCTTGGCTACAGGCGCAAACCACTGCCGTGTATCCGCTTCAGCTACCGGCTTCGTCGGTGTACGAAGGCGTGGTACAGGTAAAAATGAAACCGGAATTTGCACATTTGCCATGGAAAAAAACAGCCAATGGCTGGCAAACTGGTTCGGCCAACCTCGATAAAGCCCTGCAAAAAATTGCCGCCAGCAAAGTAGATACCCTCTTCAAAACTGTGTACGAGCTCGCCAATGCCGACGAAAACGCTCTGGCACAGCAGCAAATGGAGCAAGCCGGATTGATGCGTTGGATGACTGTTCGCTTTTCGGCCGACTTACCGGTAATGCAGGTGTGCAGCATGTTTCGCTCCCTGCCCGAAGTGGCGTGGGCCGATGCCGTAGGCAAAATTGAACTCCATGCCGATCCCAACGATTCGTTTTTTGCCAACCAATGGTATTTACGCAACAGCGGCCAAACCGCTGGCAGGGTAGGTGCCGATATCAATGTGTCACCGGCATGGAATTTTACCACCGGCAGCAGCGATGTCATAGTGGCCGTGCATGATGGCGGTGTGCAGCTATCGCATCCCGATTTGCAAAGCAATATGTGGCAAGGCAAGTCTTTCAATTTTGTAGCCAACAATACCCAGCTCACCGACGACAACCACGGTACCCATGTAGCAGGTTTGCTGGCAGCGGTGCGCAACAACGCTGCAGGCATTGCTGGTGTGGCCGGTGGCAATGGCACGGCCAGCACAGGGGTAAAAATGATGAGCCTGCAAATCATCGGCGGTACACCCGTAGTGGCCGGTCACGAAGCGTTGTCGTTTGTATATGCTGCCAACAACGGCGCTGCTATTTCGCAAAACAGCTGGAGCTACAATGCCCCCAATTTCTTTCCGCAATACACCGCCGATGCCATCGATTATTTCATTGCCAATGGTGGCGGCACTGTTCTGAAAGGCGGCATCGTTATCTTTTCTGCGGGCAACAATGGTACCGAGCAAACCTATTTTCCACCTGCCTACAACAGGGTATTGGCAGTAGCAGCGGCTACGCACAACGATGAAAAAGCTGGCTACTCCAACTTTGGTAGCTGGGTAGATATAACCGCCCCCGGTGGCGATGCATCTCAACCCATGCTGAGCACCATCACGGGTAGCAATTATGGCAACCTGTTTGGCACATCAATGGCTTGCCCGCTGGTGAGTGGGGCTGCGGCCTTGCTGGTGAGTCGTGCCCCGGGCAAAATGCTGGCCGATGACCTCCGCAGCCTCTTGCAATTTGGTGTCGATAATATTTATCCCATCAATACGGCTAACCTATTCGGCAAGTTGGGCACCGGCCGTTTGAATGTGGGCAAGAGCATGCTGCGGACAGATTCCTTGGCCAACAGTGCTACGCTGGCTGCCGTTACCAATTTTTCGCTGCAGCCAGCGTGCAGCACCTGGCAGTTGCAATGGGCCATCCCCGCTGCTGCCAGTAAAGTGTTGGTGGCCATGGTTCCTGCCGATGCCTTCATTGGAGTACCATTTTATCAAACCTATACCGAAGGACAAACTTTACCTGGTGGCGGCACGGTAGTGTATAGCGGCAATGCGAACACCGTTACCATTCCCATGCCCATGGATGGTAGCCGTTGGCAGCTGCGCATTTGGGCCAGCAATGCCGATGGCAGCGTGTACAGTTTGGGCGAAACGATTTCCGCAACCGTGCCCGTTACGGCAAGCTTGCCACAAGCCATTGGCAGCAACAACAGCATTCAATTATCGTGGCAGCGTCAATGCCCGCAGCGGGGCTTACTGCTGGCCACCAGTACCGATGGCAGCTTTGGTACCCCCACCGGCGACCCTGCCGCAGTAACCATTATTCCCGGCGGAGGACAACGGTTGCAACAGGGTAACCAGACTGGATTTGTGCACACAGGTTTGCAAGCCGATCAGACCTATTACTATGCTTTGTATCCCTATCAGTTCAATGGAACCAGTTGGGAATATGGGGCACCTGTTATGTTTGCAGGCAACACGGCTTGTGCTGTAAAAGACTTACCCATCGAAGAAAGTTTTACCAGCACTACCTATCCACCGCTTGGCTGGCGATTGCAGGATGGCGGGCCCAACGGAAGTTTGGTTGCCGATGGCAAAACATGGCGTCGCCTGCAACTGGCTGGTAGCTCTGCCGGCGATGATATTTCGGTGCTGATGAATGCCTATACCCAAAACGGCAACAACAGCAAAGAAACCTTGCGTACCGCAGCTTTCACTATGCCCGATGCCAGCGTAGCAGACTCTGTTATTGTGTTGTTTGATTATGCTTACCGGGCCTATGCACCCGATGCAGATCTGGCCGATTCTTTGGAAGTAGCATACAGCCTCGATTGCGGCACCACCTATCAAACCTTATGGAAAGCAGGCGGGGTAGGCTTGGCAACGGTGCCGGGTATTTCTACCGCTGAGTTTGTACCCTTCAACAGCAGCGACTGGGCAATGAGACAATTGAAACTGCCGGCCAGTATTCCTGCCGGCGCTACGGTAAGTATTGGCTTTATTGGTACCAATAAGTTTGGCCAAAACCTGTGGCTCGACAACATACGGGTACGCATGATTGAACGCAACAAAGCCGACCTGAGTTTGCCAGGTTTGGCAGGTACAACGGACACGGTGTTGTGCAATACTATTTTTACACCACGCATACTGCTCCGCAATAACGGTGCTGCCATGTTGCAGTCAGCACAAATTGTGTTGTTGCAAAATGGCCAACGCATCGATTCGGCTCAATATGCAGCCTTGGCATTGACTGCCAATAAGGATACTTCCTTACCATTCAAGCCAGTTAACCTCAACCTTGGTGTACAGCAATTGCATTTTGTAGTACAGCCATTAGGCGGCATTCAAGATCCTTTTGCAATAAATGATACGCTGCGGGTATGGGTGAGTGTGGCAGGCAATGCTTCGTTGCCATACCAAACTTCAATGGAAGACAATGCATCCGTGCCTGTGGGCTGGACTAGCACACCTGTCAATCAGGGGTGGATGAGTAGCAATGCCGCAGCGGCGAGTGGCAGCAAAGCCTTGCTGGCAAAGCGTTTCGGACAAACATCAACCAACACATACGAATGGCGGTTGCCGGTGATGGCACCCATCAGCAATGCAGACTCGTTACTGTTGTATTTTACCAAAGCTTCAGCACCCACTTCAGCCATTGATGCCACAGCCGGAGATACGCTGGAAATTTTGTGGAGCAATGATTGCGGCCTCAACTGGCAAACCGTGGCCGCCCGGTTCGGCAACCGCTGGCATACAGCCCCGGCTACCGATGCCGATTATTTGCCACAGGCTTCCCATTGGCAAAAAGACACCATTGACCTGACTGCTTTGTTACCCAGCGCCAGTACGCCATTTCAACTGGCATTCAGGTTGAAAGCTGGCGGTAGCAACAATGGCTGGCTCGATGACCTGCGCATCCTTTCCAAAAATGTACCTGCTGCTCTCAAGGCTGCTGGTTTCGGCGTGTACCCAAATCCGTTTAGCGGGCAGTTCCTCATTTGGCATTATCAGCCGGAACCCCGCTGGCGCAGTGCCCGCCTCATCAGCGCCACCGGACAAGTGTTGCAGCAGTGGCAATGGACCGCCAATCCGCCGCAAACCCTTCAGGTAAGCACGGCGCATCTGCCAGCCGGCCTGTACTATGTGCAGTTGCAGTACGATGGTTTTAGCCGCACAGAAAAGTTGCTGAAATACTAATGTGTTTTGCGGTATTGCATATGAAAATTAGAAAAGCCTACCAACGAAATACACTGAACATTTAGGGGAATGGCTACACAGCGGGAGGCGCTGGCCCGGCAAAATGGGCGGAGCCTTCGGGTTTGCCTTGAATTTTCTTTGGTTACTTTCTTTTTTTCAAGAAAAAGAAAGTAACAATGTGACCAAAAAAGCAGCCAAAACAAAATGATACGGAACTGCTAAAAGGAGTTGTTCATTTCTTAGAATGACTAACTAACTTAAAATAAAATGGCAATGTGCAACCCCGCCATTTTTTAACGCCAACACTGATAAACATCAGGCCTTCACCGCTGTTGTTTACGTTACATTTGCACCCAATTAAAGGAATACATGAGTCAGATTTCTACCTTGATGCACAACATAGTAGCTACCGATGCTCAGCTGCAGCAGATAGCCGATAAAGTAAACAATGGCGTTCGCCTTAGTCCTGAAGATGGGCTGTACTTATTTGAACATGCCCCGCTGGGCTGGTTGGGTGCCCTGGCCAATCAGGTACGGGAGCAAAAGCATGGTCACCGTACGTATTTCAACCGCAACTTCCATATCGAGCCTACCAACGTGTGTGTGTTCAGTTGTAAGTTTTGCTCGTACAGCCGCCTGTACAGCAAACGGGAAGAAGGCTGGGAGCTGAGCCTCGACCAAATGCTCGACATCGTGAAAAAATACGATGGACAGCCTGTAACCGAAGTACACATTGTGGGTGGTGTGCATCCTAAAATGGATATGTACTTCTTCATGGAACTCACCAAAGCCATTCGTGCCCATCGTCCTGATTTGCACATCAAAGGCTTTACGGCTGTAGAACTGGATTACATGTTCCGCAAGGCCAAAGTGAGTGTAGAAGAAGGCATGAAGATGATGCACGAAGCCGGTTTGCAATCATTGCCCGGTGGTGGTGCCGAAATATTCGACCCCAGTGTTCGGGAGCAAATTTGCGCCGATAAAGTAGACGGTGCCGGTTGGTTACACATTCACAAAGCAGCGCATCAGTTGGGCATGCACAGCAATGCTACCATGCTGTACGGCCATGTAGAAAACTATGCACACCGCATTGACCACATGGAGCAACTGCGCAGCCTGCAGGATGAAACCAAGGGCTTCAACACGTTCATTCCGCTCAAGTTTCGCAACCACGATAATGAAATGAGCCATGTAAAAGAAACCACGCTGATTGAAGACATGAAGATGTATGCCGTGGCTCGTTTGTACATGGACAATTTCCCGCATATCAAAGCTTACTGGCCCATGCTTGGCCGCCACAACGCACAGCTCAGCTTGTCGTTTGGCGTAAATGATATTGACGGTACCATCGACGACAGTACCAAGATTTACAGCATGGCGGGTAGCGAAGAGCAAAGCCCCAGCATGACCACCGAAGAACTCGTAGCCCTTATTCATCAGGCGGGCCGGGTAGCGGTAGAAAGAGATACACTCTACAAAGAAGTAAAAGTGTTTGAACGCAGCACGGCACCTGTGCCCGATGCGTCGCTGAACTAAGTGACTCTTTGGATTGAAACAAAGAAGGCGGTACCACGGTGCCGCTTTTTTTGTGGCCGAAAACGACGCAATGTGGTAAGTTAGCTGCCATGCACATCAACTGGGAACAATTTGAAGCGGTAGACATGCGGGCCGGCACCATTGTAGATGCACAGGTGTTTGACAAAGCCCGCCGACCAGCGTATAAATTATGGATTGATTTTGGTGAACTCGGCATCAAAAAATCTTCAGCACAAATCACAGTACTCTACGAGCCGCAAGCCCTCATTGGCCGGCAGGTTGTTGCGGTGGTCAATTTTCCGCCTAAGCAAATAGCCGATTTTATGAGTGAATGTTTGGTGCTTGGTGTATACAATGAAAATAACGACGTGGTATTGCTGCAACCACAGCAGCCCGTACAAAACGGAGGCAAAGTAGGTTAATGGAAACCTTCACAGCAGTCATATCATCTCCACTCGGCCACATCCTGCTCACCGCTACCGAAGAACAGGTAACGGAAATCAAATTCGTTGGCGATGCCCTGCCTTTACAAGCTGCAACTTCGCCATTGTTGCAAGTAGCTTCCTCACAGTTGCGGGAATATTTCGCTGGCTCCCGCACCGAATTTAGTTTTCCTTTTGGCCAGGAAGGCACGTTGTTTCAGCAGCGGGTATGGGCGGGCTTGCTCGACATTCCCTTTGGCAAAACCATCAGCTACAAAACCATGGCCATTCGCCTGGGCGATGAAAAATGCATACGGGCAGCAGGTACCGCCAATGGTAAAAACCAGCTGGCCATTGTGGTGCCCTGCCACCGGGTGGTAGGTGCCAATGGTGCCCTGGTAGGCTATGCCGGAGAGCTCTGGCGCAAGCAATGGCTGCTGGAGCACGAAGCCAAACACAGCGGCCTTGCCACACAGTCGGCGTTGTTTGGTTGATTCCTGTTTTTTAACAAGCGTTTTTCCGCCGCAAAACGTCATATTGCAGTTGTTCTTTACACGATCTTCTTTGGGTACCTCATTTTCCCAAACACACACATTCCCGTTTCTATTGATCATCTAAATTTTTTGCATGCGTTTTTATGTGAATGTTTTTGTAGCCGCATTGTTATGGGCTACCACTGCTCAGGCCCAGCCCGACCGCTGGCAGCAGCAAATCAGCTACAACATGGATGTACGGCTGAATGTGCAAACGAATATCCTGCAGGGCAAACAGCAAATTCAGTACACCAACAATTCGCCCGATACCCTGCATGAAATTTACTTTCACCTGTACTGGAATGCCTTTCAGCCCAACAGCAGCATGGATGTACGCAGCCGGGAACTGGGTACCAAAGTGGTGGGCCGCAACCGCGATGGTAGCGACCGCCTCGATTGGGATGGCCGTGTAAAGGATCGCATCAGCCAACTGAAGCCCAACGAAATTGGTTACTGCCGTATTCAATCCATCACCCTCAACGGTGTTACGCTCAAAGGCAAGGAATACGAAACCATCATCAAATTTGATTTGCCCAAGCCCATTTTGCCCAAGCAAACCGTGAGCATTCAAACCCAGTTTGAAGCACAGGTGCCGGTGCAAATTCGCCGCAGTGGCCGCGACAATGCCGAAGGCGTTCGCTACAGCATGAGCCAGTGGTACCCCAAAGTGGTGGAGTACGACTACACCGGCTGGACCCCCAACCCTTACATTGCCCGTGAGTTTTACGGTGTTTGGGGCGATTATGATGTGAATATTACCCTCGATAAATCGTACAAGATTGGTGCCAGTGGTGTGTTGCAAAATGCAGCCGCTATCGGTTGGGGCTACGATAAGCCCGGCACACCGCTCAAAGACATTGCCGGTGAAACCCGCAGCTGGCGTTTTACCGCTAAAAAAGTGCACGACTTTGTGTGGGCCGCCGACCCCGGCTACCAGCACATTACCCGCAAGCCCGACAACGGTCCTTTGCTGCATTTCATTTTTAAAAGCGACAAAGCCGACGATGCCAACTGGGTGAGCACAGCCAACGAATGTGCCCGTGCCTATCCGTTTATGAAAGACTTGTTTGGTGCCTATCCATGGCCTGAGTACAGCTTTATTCAAGGAGGCGATGGTGGCATGGAATACGCTATGGCTACCCTCATCAAAACAGCGTCATTGGGCACCGCCATCCACGAATGGATGCACAGCTGGTACCAACACCTGATGGGTACCAACGAAAGCCTGTATGCCTGGATGGATGAAGGCTTTACCAGCTATGGCGAAAGCGTGGTAACACAATACCTGAAAGGCGGCACCGGCTTTGCACTGGCCGATGAATACCGCGGTTACATTGCGCTGGCCAAAGGCAAGTTTGAAGAACCCATGAGCACCCATGCCGATCACTTCGCTACCAACTATGCGTACAGCACAGCAGCGTACAGCAAAGGCGCTGTGTTTTTGGGTCAGCTGGGTTATGTAATAGGCGACTCGCTGCTCAAAAAAACCTTGCATGCTTACTACGATACCTGGAAATTCAAACATCCCAACCCGAACGACTTTGTGCGGGTGGCCGAAAAAGTAAGCGGCATGGAACTCGACTGGTACAAAGAGTACATGGTGTACACCACCAAAACCATCGACTATGCCATTGACAGTCTCTGGATGGAAGACAACTACACGCTGGTACGCATCAAGCGGTTGGGCGAAATGCCCATGCCGGTAGATGTAACGCTGACCTTTAAAGACAGCACCACCGAACAGCACTATGTGCCGCTCAACCTTACCTATGGCGAAAAGCCGGCAGAAAGCACTGCGCCCCGTGTGGTATACCCCGCCCAGCGCTGGACACACCGCGACATGATCATCCGTACTAACCGCCGTATCAACGAGATTATTTCGGTGGAAATAGATGCATCACAACGCCTGGCTGATGTAGAACGCAAAAACAACAAGCTGGAACTGAAATGGTAACGGGCTTGCATGTATGCTCTTAAAAAAGCGCAGCACTATTTTGGTGCTGCGCTTTTTTGTTGTGCAATTACGAATGATGAAATGCACAGATTTATTTGTCAGCAACGTCTCCTTTAGGGACGTTGCGTATCGAAGCCAAATTTCAACGTTCGTGTATTAACTGCGGCTTTCATACCATGGGATGAAGAAGGGGGAAAGCATGTGGCTTTGCCCACCGAAAGTTTCGGATAACGCAAAGCACAGAACAAGTGATGATGCTATTGCATTAACAGCTGTTATAAGCGAATGAGGTAAGATGTTAAAGTTTAGCTTTTCAGAGCAATAGCGACACTGTCATGTTCTATTGCTACAAAACTTTTAAAATGAAAAATTTGAAGATTAGCCTCGCCATGTTAACAATTGTTGGAATGGTTGCTTGTGCCGAAGCACCTGCCGAAACTGCAACTGCAGACACTGCCACTGGTGTAAAAGAAGGAAAAGTAACCGTGAACGGTGCCAATGTAACCACTGCCGACCTCGGCGCTGGCAATGGTGTAGTACAAGTGATCGACGCCGTTATTTTACCTAAATAATAACCGCCGCATTCCTAACAACAAAGGCTGCTCAAGAGAGCAGCCTTTGTTGTATGCAGGTATTGCAAAGCAAACAAGCCGGAACTGAAGTGCCAATTTTCTTGGTTGGATTCAAATAAATAATCATGGCACTCGAAAGCGTAACGATAGTTGGCGCAGAACAAGTATTTTGCTGACTCATCCTTTCAACTTGTAACAATGCCGATACGAATGGTAGATGATCCGCAGGATCCCAACGAATTCAACGATAATAGTGGTGGACGCTCTGGTGGCCGTGGTGGCGGCGGTGGCGGTTTGCTCAACCTGTTGCCACTGCTGCTCATGCTATTTCGTAAGCCCGGTGGCCTGCTCATTTTAGTGCTGCTCGGTGGTGCATACTTCCTCATGAACCAGCAGGGCTGTGGCAGTAGCTTTTTGCAACAGGCTGCCAGTGCCTTTAGTACAGGCGGCATGCTGAGCAAGCAGGAGTTTGCCAAAGCACCAGTGTACGAAGGCCTCAGCGATGATGATATACGCAACCCGCTGCCCGAATATGTATCGCTGGCCAAGTTTGCCCCCGACAGGCAAAACCAGGGCAAACAGGGCAGCTGTGTAGCATGGAGTAGTGCGTATGCGGCCCAAACCATTCTTATGAGTGCCAGCTCCGGCATCAATCCCAATCAGTTAGCTTTTAGTCCGTCGTACATGTACAACCAAATTGGCCTCGATGGTTGCCAGGGTTCGTACATCATCCGGGCCATGGAGTTGATGCAACGCAAGGGTGGAGTACCGTTTAATAATTTTCCGTACGATGAAACCGATTGCAGCCGCAATCCGCCCACGTCGCTGGATGCATTGGCCGCTGCCAATAAAATCCATGGCTTCAACCGCCTTACGGGTTCCGATGCACCGGAAGGCATCAGCATTCGTGCCATAAAAGAGCACCTGGCTTCGGGTGCGCCGGTGGTGATAGGCATGATGGTGGGCGGGAGTTTTATGGAAGGTATGATGGGCCAAAAAGTATGGATGCCCACACAAAGCGATTACAACCAAATGGGCTTTGGCGGCCATGCCATGAGTGTGATTGGCTATGATGATAAACTGGCTGGTGGTGCTTTTCAAATCATGAACAGCTGGGGGCCAGAGTGGGGCGAAAATGGCATTGGCTGGGTACGCTATGCCGACTTCAAAGAATTTGTGCGGGAAGCCTACGGCATTGATCCATTGCCACAGCAGGGCGCCGCTTTGCAGCAAGCATTCGATTGCGAAATAGGATTGGTACAGGTAGATGAGAAAGCGAAACCAGCTGGCTATATTCCTTTGCGCAATGCTGGTAGCAATTTGTTTACCAGCAATACCATTGCCAAAGGCTCCCGGTTTAAAGTGGAAGTGAAAAACAGTACCGAATGTTATGTGTACGTGTTTGGTCAGGAAGTGGATGGCAGCAGTTATACGTTGTTTCCATACCCCACAAAAGAAGATGCCACAAAAACCGCTTACACAGCATATTGCGGCATCACCGGTTACCGGTTGTTTCCAAAAAACAAGAGCATGATGCCCGATAGCATTGGCACTAAAGATTACATAGCTGTTGTAGTGAGCAAAGAAGAGCTGCCTTGGTACGAATTGAACCAAAACATTTCTACACCCGGCAGCAACTATGCCAGCAATGTAAGCAACGCACTACGGAGTTATGGCAGCGCTTCGTTGCAGGTAAGCAGCACCGGCAATGGTAACCTGCGCTTTACTGCAGCAGCAGGCGCCAAGAGCGTTTCGTATGCGATTGTGGAGATTAATAAAAAATAGACGGTAGTCCGTAGTGCGTAGTCGGTAGATGACGATCTGAGCCTGTCGGAAAGTCGGAAAGACCGAGAGTCCGGAGCTGGTAGTCGGTAGTACGGAGACTTTATTCTTTAGCCCTGAAAGGGCGGTTTATGAAAGCCATAGGCAACGCCCATGGAAAAGATGAACAAAGCAAATACAAGCCCTACAAGGGCGAAATGAGAACGGGGGATAAAGTCGGAAAGTCAGTAGTCCGAAAGTCTGAAGACGATTGCTACCCTGAGCTCGTCGAAGGGTATTTTGAGGTCTGAAAGTCCGAAAGTCAGTAAATAGTAAATTAGTGTGCTATGCCCTTATTCCCCCTCCGGGGCTAGGGGGCTTCTAAACAACATCAACATGGCTTTTAAAGAATTTCAACAAACAGCCAATCACCGTTTCAAGTTCGGTTTGTTTATGTTGTATAAACTGCCGAGTGCTTTTTTCTGTGGGGTGCGGTTGCGCAGCATTTCGGAAAATGCAGCGGTGGTGAGTGTACCATTCAAATGGTTATCGCAAAATCCGTTTCGCAGCATCTATTTTGCCTGCCAGGCCATGGCGGCAGAAATGAGCACCGGCGTGTTGGCACTCGGCCACATACACTGCTGCAAGCCTGCGGTGAGTATGTTGGTTGCATCCATCAAAGCAGAATTTGTGAAGAAGGCAACAGAGCGGATTTACTTTACTTGCGAAGATGGCGAGGCTATGCAGCAATGTATAGCATCAGCCATTGCTTCGGGTGAAGGAAAATCATTTACCGCTACCAGCACTGGCCGTACTAAAGCGGGTGAGGTAGTGAGTACGTTTACCGTAGAATGGAGTTTTAAAGCCAAAGCTCATGCAGGAAACCAATAACACAGCTGCTTTGCGGGTATCGGAGTTGTGGATGTATCCGGTAAAATCCTTGGGTGGTATTGCGGTTCCGCAGGCTAAGGTGTTGGCCAAAGGTTTCGAATACGACAGGCGATGGATGTTGATTGATGAACGGAATGAGTTCATAACCCAGCGGGTGTTGCATCAATTGGCGTTGTTCAAATTGTCTTTTCACCAGCATGGATTTATGCTGCATCATGCAGGTCATGAAATGCTGTTGCCATTACATGAACATAACAGTGAACCAATAAGGGCTACTATTTGGGATGATGCTGTGGAAGTGTTGGAAGTAAGTGCTGCTCACAGTGCCTGGTTTTCTACACAAGTCGGGCTGTCGTGTAAGCTGGTTTATTTTCCTGAAGCACATACCAGAAAGGTGGATGCTACGTATGCCTTGAATAGTGATGAAGTAAGCCTTGCAGATGGTTATCCGATTTTGTTGATTGGACAAACATCATTGGATGATCTCAACAGTCGCTTGCAAACGCCTGTGCCGATGAATCGCTTTCGCCCCAATATTGTAGTAGAAGGTGGCAAAGCTTTTGATGAAGATTGCTGGCAGCACTTTACCATTGGCGATGCTGCTTTTGCAGGTGTAAAGCCCTGTGCCCGTTGTGTACTCACCACAGTAAATCAGGAAACAGGCGAGCAAGGAGTGGAGCCACTGGCCACACTCAGCAAGTACAGAAAAACGGGCAACAAAGTATTGTTTGGGCAAAATGTGTTGCCGCTTACTTTGGGCCAACTTATTCGAATCGGCGATAGCGTGAAGGTAACTTTACTTACCAGTGCATAAATACAAAAGCGATTGCAACAGCATGCTGCAACCGCTTTTGTAATCTGAAGATTTACTTATTTAATTGCCGCAATGCCGGGCAATACTTTTCCTTCGAAATATTCGAGCATAGCGCCACCACCGGTGCTGATGTAGCTCACTTTATCGGTGTAGCCAAATTCATTCACCGCAGCTACACTATCGCCACCGCCTACCAGGCTAAAGGCGCCGTTAACGGTGCTTTCTGCAACAGCATCCGCAATGGCTTTGGTACCTGCCTGAAACTTTTCCATTTCAAACACACCCATGGGGCCATTCCACAAAATGGTTTTCGATTTGCGAATGACTTCTGCAAATACACCAGCTGCTTTGGGGCCAATGTCGAGGCCCATCCAGCCATCAGGTATGGCATCGCTGGGGGTAACTTTGGTGTTGGCATCAGCAGCAAATTTGTCGGCAATTACACTGTCTTCTGGCAGGTGAATGCTTACACCTTTTGCAGTGGCCTTAGCCAGCAATTCGGTAGCAGTAGTAATGCGGTCATCTTCGCACAAGCTGCTGCCAATGTTTCCCCCACGGGCCTTCATAAAAGTGTAGGCCATGCCACCACCAATTATTATGTCGGTAGCACGTTCGAGCAGGTTTTCGATGATGAGAATTTTATCACTCACTTTGGCACCGCCAATAATGGCTGTGAAAGGTTTTTCGCTTTGATGCAAAACTTTTTCTGCAGCAATTACTTCGCCTTCCATCAGCAGGCCAAACATTTTTTTACCGGCTTCAAAATAGTCGGCAATTATAGCAGTGCTGGCATGTGCACGGTGAGCTGTACCGAAGGCATCGTTTACATACACATCGCCGAGCTTGCTCAGTTTTGCTGCAAACTCTGGGTTGCCTTTTTCTTCTTCTTTGTAAAAACGCAGGTTTTCGAGGAGCAGCACTTCGCCGGGTTGCAGCATAGATGCGGTGAGGTATGCTTGTTCGCCAATACAATCATCGGCAAAGAACACTTTGGTGTTGCCGCCAAGCAGTTCGCTCAGGTGGGCAATCAAATGTTTCAGCGAGTATTTGGCTTCGGGACCTTCTTTTGGCCTGCCGAGGTGGCTCATGAGAATAACGCTGCCGCCATCGGCTAAAATCTTTTGAATAGTAGGTAACGCTGCCCGCATACGGGTATCGTCGGTAATGGCTTGTGTTTGCTTGTCCAGTGGTACGTTGAAGTCCACACGGATGAGGGCTTTTTGCCCGGCAAAATTGTGTTGTGAAAATGCTGACATAGGTCAAAAAAATTTTAGTTATTGAATAATGATTGGCCTGCTGATGCAGGTGTGATGCTTGTGGCTGCAAGGGTTGTTTACAGCATCCGCAAGATAAACATGTTGCCTCACTATGAAGACTGACAAATATTAGTTATCCGGTTCTTTATGGTTACTTTCTTCAGTAGGAGGCAGCTCTTCCATGGCTGTTATTTCCGCTATCAATTGCTGTAAGCAATCAAGGTTACGGTCAAATTTATTGTCGGTTGTTTTCAGCTTTATTTTTCGTAGTGCCGAGCTGATGTACATGTAGCCTTGCGTGGCTTGTTCGATGCTAAAAAAACAGCTGTTCCAATCATCCAGTTCATTGGCGTATGCCATGCGTACACCATTGCTGAAATACATTTGAATGGGTTGGGGAAACCAATCGGTTGGTAGTATTTCCAATTTATTGTCGATGGCAAACTGGTAGCAAGCCTCCACAAATTGCAGGTATTGCAGGGTGCGTTTTTTTATGGCAGCAGGTGTTTCTGCGCTGTCCGGAGGAATGCGCCATTGGTTCATGGCAAATGCCACCGGGTTGGCAGTTTTATGTTTGCCCATAGGTGAGGCTTTTAGCATGCCGGTAGTCCTTTTATCAGCATAGCTATCATCATCATATTCCCAAAATTCCAGTTGGTTGTTTTTAATAGGCTTAATCCGGAAGTAAATGTTGGTTGCATGAATGTTGCCCGCTCTGTATTGCAAGTGCACTTGTTGGTTTTGCTGTATCCATTGGCCACTATCAGCACCAGTAAGGCTGAGCAGGGTATAGGTGCTGTCGCTGTTGAGTTGCAGCATGGTGCAATTTCTTGCCAGTTTAAAACTTCCGCTTTCAATCATCCAGAGCTGGGCAAGCTTTGGTTTCTTTTTAAAGGGGAAAATAAGCTGACAACTGCTGAGCAGTATTGCGGCGCAAACAAAAAGGCCACCGCTGCTGCGGTAGCCTTTGTATTTCAAAAAATGAAATGACATAAATAAAAAGCCGTGATTACTTGCTGATGAGTTGGGCGAAATAACGAACGGTGCGAACCAGTTGGCTTACATAGCTCATTTCGTTGTCGTACCAGCTTACAGTACGAACCAGTTGTGTATCGCCTACGGTTTGTACACGGGTTTGTGTGCCGTCGAACAAGCTACCATAGCTGATACCAACGATATCGCTGCTTACAATTTCGTCTTCGGTATAACCAAAGCTTTCGTTAGCAGCACCCTTCATGGCAGCATTGATTTCTTCAACGGTAGTTTTTTTACCCAACAAAACAGTCAGTTCGGTAAGCGAACCTGTAAGCGTAGGTACACGCTGGGCGCTACCATCGAGTTTGCCTTTGAGGCTGGGCAGTACCAGGCCAATGGCTTTGGCAGCACCAGTGCTGTTGGGCACAATGTTTTGTGCAGCGGCACGGGCACGGCGAAGATCGCCTTTAGCGTGGGGTGCATCCTGTGTATTCTGGTCGTTGGTATAAGCGTGTACGGTGGTCATTAAACCATTTACAATGCCGAATTGATCTTCTAACACCTTGGCCATAGGAGCCAGGCAGTTGGTAGTACAGCTGGCGCAGCTGATGATGGTTTCGCTACCGTCGAGTGCATCGTGGTTTACATTGAACACGATGGTCTTGAGATCGCCGGTGGCTGGTGCAGAAATAACCACACGCTTAGCACCTGCTGTAAGGTGAGCTTCAGCCTTGGCTTTGTCGGTAAAGAAGCCGGTACACTCGAGTACCACATCTACATCGTGGCTGCCCCAGGGAATATCAGCAGGATTTTTTTGTGCGTAGATTTTAATCAGGTCGCCATTCACGGTGATGTTGTCTTCACCTGCTGTAACAGCCTGTTCAAAACGGCCTTGGGCGCTGTCGTACTTTAAGAGGTGGGCCAACGTCTTGGGGCTGGTCAAGTCGTTGATAGCAACTACTTCGATGCCTTCCATATTGTAAATCTGGCGAAAAACCAGGCGACCAATTCTGCCAAAACCATTGATGGCTACTTTTACTGTGCTCATAGTATTTTGTTTGTGATTGTGTTTTTTAATGCGTCGCGAAGGTAACCTATTGATGGCATTTCAGAAAGCTGTTAAAAGATGATAATTATCAGCGAAACAGAAATTTTTTTTGGTTGAATAGATGAGCCCCCTATTTTTGCACTCCCAATCGAAAATGGCTCGTTGGTCAAGCGGTTAAGACGCCTCCCTTTCACGGAGGAATGACGGGTTCGATTCCCGTACGGGCTACGAAAAGGGGTGTAATAGTCCTGATTACGCCTAAAAATTGCGCATGTTACTGCATTTGTTACACACCAATGCTTTAACATGCGTATTTCGTTTATACCATACCTGAGAAAGCGCAACGCTACTTCAACCGGTGGCACACTGTACATACGTGTTACCGTCGAAAGAAAACACATTTACATAAGCCTGTTTGAGTACCTGGAAACAAAACACTGGAGCAGTAGCCGTTACATTGTAAAGAGCAGCCACCCAAACAGTTCGGCTATCAATGATTTACTACTGTCAACTATTGCCAGCATTCACCAAAAGGTACTAATACACAAACTGTCTGGCTTGCCGGTAAACTTTACAACTATCCGTGATTTGCTTAAACCTGCTGTTTGCAATATGCCGAAAAATACGTTTGCTGCTGTTGTGCATGAGTACATGGCTTTTGCCAATGTAAAAGAAGGGAGAGCTAAGCAATACAGAACTACACTGAGCCTGCATAAAAGAGAAAAACTGCCAGAACTTATACAGGAATTGACCGAAAAGCATTTTGTGCAATTACAGCAAAATTTAGTTCGGCAGGGTACTGCCTACAATACAATCCTTTCACATTTTAAACGCTATAGGGCGGTATTGTCGTGGTCAATGGATAGAAGCATGATTGCTGTTAATCCGGTGGCAAAAATCAGGCTGGGAGCGTGGCAAACAAAAATTGAGTTTTTAAGCGTGAATGATCTTGCTGCTATAAAAAACGCTTTACCCGCTTTGCCTGCTGAATTGCAAAATATTGGAAAGGTGTTTTTATTTTGCTGCTTTACAGGCCTCCGGTTTGGCGATGCCATGGCGTTGCAACCTGAAAACCTGATTGATACTGAAAATGGCAAAGCATTACACTACAGGCAAGCAAAAACCAGTAAGCAAGAATTGCTGCCAATGCTGCCACAGGCATTGAAGTTGTGGCCGGAAATTCAGGGGTTGAAGTACAGCAACCAGTACTTTAACCGGGCATTGAAAGATATAGGTAAAGCAGCTGGCCTTACCACCAATATTACGGCACATATTGCCCGGCACACGTTTGCAACGATTGCCATAAACAAAGGCATTCGGCTTGAAGTAGTGCAAAAACTGCTGGGCCATGCCAACATAAAAACTACACAGGGCTATGCGCATTTAATGCAGTCAACAAAGTTTACGGAATTATCGAAGTGGGATGAATAACCCCGCAAGCGGGGGGATAAAGGCATGAGCAATCTAAAGCAGCAAGGGGCACAAAAAAGCCGGTAAGTTGTTTACCGGCTTTCTGCTTTGAGTTGGCTCCCTATCCCTGGGGCTGCATCCCTGCAAGCCTTGCGTTTCGGTTGCAGCTCAAATGTAGTTAAATTCCTTTTATATACCGTGCGTAATCAGCTGTATGGTTTGTGGTGATATTTTTTATCAGGTACCGGGTGCCATCAGTATCGAATGCAATATAGTAGGTTGTATGCTTATTGGCTTTGTAACGGCAATAATAACGACCAAACCGCGGTTGTTTGGTTATGTAGTGTTTTTGGGTGGGAATGCTGTAGATGAAATCTACTAAATTATTTGCGTATGTCTGTGCATTTTCTAAATAACTGAAATAACCCTTTTGCAATAACAGTTTGCTGAGCTTGGTAACCTGCGATAAAACTTTTGGTGTTAGTGCGACCTTTTCCATTCTGATTCTATATGGGCTAAAAGTTGTGATCTAAATTCTTCCACTGAAATGCCTTCCTCCCATTCTTTATCAAACTGCGTTTTTTCGAGTAACCCCATTTCCTTTAGCACTGGGGTAAGTGCTGCGCCGTGCTTTTTCATGTTGATGGTAATGGTAGCGATTTCGCCTTTGGCGTTTTTAGTGGTAGTAATGCCTGCAACTTTTGCCATAACTGTAGATTGAATACCCAAATATAGCTACACTTTTACAATCCGAAATTTCCTGATGAGGCGGAGCAGTTGCCAAAAAACAACTGCGAATATTGCCAGCGCAACAATACCGATCACCAAATGCTGCCAGGTAACAAACTCTTTTTCTTTTTGGGTGCTGCTGGAGCTCTGATGTTGGCTCAAACTATCGTAGCGCATTTTCCATATACTGTCGGCACTTTCTGTTTGTTTGCTGGTTTGGCCTTTGCCGTATTCTTCAGTGTACACCGGGTAGTAAACAGGATAGGTAATAACCTGGCCATCTTTGCCGTCTTTGCCATCTCTACCGTTTTGCCCGGCTTCTGGTTTTGTTGGCTGGTACCAGGTACGCTTAAAAAACTCAAAAGCAGAATCGGCGTTGCTGCTGGTACGGGCGGTACTGCCGCTATTTTCTTTTTTGGTGGCGGTACTGTCGCTATGTGTCTGCGTGGATTGCTTGAATACTTCGCAGGAAGAAAGCAGCAGCAGTATAGTGATGGCAAAAAAAAACTGTTTCATTGTGTAATGCGTTTGGTTTGGGTATTGATTTTCCGCTGTTGATTTTTTAGCCGGAAGGAGGGCGCATTGATAGGCGGCGGTACTGTAGTGCAGCTGGTGTATGTGCTGAATACATCTCCATTTAGTAACGGCCCTGCACTGGCCAACGTATTGTTGCATAAATAAACAGCCGTGGCATTTGTTTCTCTGATGGCATTGCGCAGAGCTTGCCCCACAACAGTATTTTCGATGTAAACATTCAATGGAAAAGCAGCATTTCCGTTCTTTTGCAAATACATTCCATCTGGCCCGCCGGTTTCATCTACATTCACAGTCATGGCGCCATTGGTGAAGGTGCAATTTTGAATCAGTAAATTGCCATACCCGTAGCATTGCAGGTAAGGCCCGGTGCCGCCATCTATAATCACATTGCGAACAATACCAGAGCTGCTACCACCTACAACAATACCTGCACGTTGTACCGCAAAATTGCGCTGCCCGTAGTTGTAGATTTTCACATTGTCGATCAACACATTTCGGTGCAGTGCAACTTGTATGCCGTCCCCAGCAAGGTTGTATAATACTCCATTTCGAATGATGGCACTATCCCAAAATACATTGGTTGTATCGCCTTCGCTGGTTGGGCCTCTGTAAATGGCCTCGCTGGTTTCACCATCAACATTAACAGTAGCGGTGTTGCCAATACTGAAATTTTCCAACACCCACCAACCCATAGGCCCGCCGGTGGTTGGATTGCCAAAAAACGATGCTGCAGCACTTAACAGCTTTACATTTTTCACCTTAAAATACTTGCTGGCATCTACATTGAAATTGTTAGTCATTACACGGGTTTCATTCCATACCACTGTTGTAATTGTATCGGTACCGATAAACTCCCACCAGGGTGCGGAAATGCGTATACCGTATGCGTTGCTGGTATTGCTACCAACCCGCATGCCGCTGTCTACCACAAACACCACGGGTGCTGCTTGTGTTCCGGAAAAACCCTGCAAATTGATAAGCTGGTAATGTCCTTTCAACCGTACAGAATCGCCGGGAGAAACAACCTGCCCAAAATTTAAATTGTATAGCTGTATGGCCTGCCCTGCTGTATTGCCGCCATACAAAACAATGTTGGCTGCAAATGTTTGTATGGTGGCCACTACCATGAGTAGTATCAATAAAAAAAGGAGCCAAACAAGTTTGGGCCCTTTGGAATTATAATTGTAACGGTAATACATTGCTGTAGTTATTTATCGGGGTGTAGTAAACAGATAACGCCAATCAATCCAATCTATCTGCATGGTTCTTGCAGTAGTGCCAACGCCGTATTTCGTAATGCTGGCTGTTAGTGAAAGGTTGGCACCGGCTGGTAAACTTGCGCCGGTATGCGTAGCGGCCAAAGTGCCGCCGATGTATAACCTGGCAGTATCACCTGCAGGTGTAACCTCTATGCGTAACCGTTGAAAGTCTGAAGCTGTACCGCTGGTAACTGGTACGCTTGTTGTGGTAAACAGTCTGGTACCAGCGTTCGCAGTTACAAATTGATAGTTCGCACTGGCTGCACTACCTGTAGTTGTACCGCCTGCATCATACAGCACATAAATGCCGTTGGTCTGATCTTTACCTGTGCTACTCATCAATCCAAACACCGTGAAATAATCTTCACCAGCTGCATACAATGTTGGATGTCGTACATCGATACCGGTGGTAAAGTAACCACCGCCAATGACAAGCATGTTCATGCCGCTGGCATTATACAAAGTAGTACGGCCGGTAGCTGTGGTACCAGTACTTAACGATAAAATGCCGGGCCTGTTTGCTGCCGGGCTGGTAACTGTGCTTGCACTGGTACCAGAGCCGGTTGCGTTGACAGATAAACCATTACTACCCCCCTGTGTAATAGTGGGTGCAGAATAGAAATCGTAAAATTCCTCCACACTACTGCTACGGCTGCTTATAGATGCACCAGCATATAATTCATCGGCTTTTCTTTTGGTGAGGTAGCTACTATCCGTAAAAGTTTGAGTGCTGCAATTTGTGCAACGAAGGCCACCATTTTGCACATCCTGTACATCTATAACGCCAGGTATGGTGCTAAGAGTAGCAGCTGCAATCTGGTTGGCTACATTGGCTTTACTCGCTATAATACCTGCCGTATCTGCATTGACTATTACGCCATTGTAACTGCCCCCGTATGGCATAGTGGTAATGCCCGTGCCTGCCGTTACTTCTTGCAGCTTTTGATTGATGCGAACACTAAGGCTGGTTGTATCGATGGTGGAACCCGTGGGAAGTAGGGTTGATGGTATTCGTACAAATGCGCCACTTACCTTATCATATCCCCAAAAATCGTACTTGGTTAATGATGCTGCAATTGGTTTGTATTGTGTACTTAAAAAACCATCTTGTGCCCTAATTGTATCGCCACGTAATCGAATGCTACTACCAGTGGAACCTTCTGTACCCGCACTGCCACCATAAAATGCACTCTGTAAGCTTATGCCATTATTGTATGAGTTGCCGCCTGCTCCTAAAATGATGGTGTTATTATACCGGTCTATTCCTTTCATTTCGGCACTAAACGGGCTTAAATAGTAGTATGGTGTGTTATTGCTTGGGCTACTGTAGGTAAATTTTAATTGTGTGCTACCTATCAAATTAACTGTAGTGTTGTTCAGCAAAGTATCTGCCCATTGCAATGTGCTGCCTACTTGTTTCAAGCCATTGCCAATTGTGTAGCTGGTACCGCCACTACCGGGAAAAACTTTGTTCCAGGTGCTGCCGGTGGTGCGGCCAATATACAGGCCGCTATCGGCTCCGGTTGTTTTGTACACCAACAAGCCCGGCCTGGCCGTTGGCAGTGTGGTGAGGCGTGGTACATAAATGGCTTTACGTGCATCAACTGTATTGGCAATAATGCTTGTTGATTGTGCTACAGAAAGCAAGCTGCAAAAGCAGGCTGCCACAAAAAAAAGAAAACGCTTCATGGTTTACAGGTTGGGGTATTTAAGAATTGGATTTTTACGAATAGTCACTATAACAATTGGGCCTTGTAAATAGATTTCTGCATTGATATATATCGTTTGGTCAACACCTGTAAGGTTGGTATGCCCAACGTTGATGAAAAAATTTTGACCCTCTAAAATTGAGGTGTCTAAAATGTCGTTCGAAACATTGGAGGTACCCAATCCAGCTATTCCAGTATTACCGTCATGAACAACAATTTTTTCTATTGTCTCCAGCGGCGGCAAAGTGAACGATGCACCATTCCAACCGGGCCCTGTATCGCCTAATCTAAAAGCCAGCTCATAAGTATCAGAAACTGGTACCAACGGCTTCAGCTCCCATGTACAGCCAAACGGCGCAAACGTGCGGTTGATAAACCAGTAGTAAAAATTATACCCATCTCCACCGTCTGATATGGCTACCAAAGCACCTTCCACACGGGCTATTGCGGGTACTGTGGCAAATACTTCTGCCTCATCTGCATAAGCACGGTGGCGTGCCACTATGGGCAACATGGTACCATCTACAGTAATAACCGTATCGGGTATTGGGAAAAACAGGTATGGATTTGCCCACTGATAGCGTGGTAAATATTGTTGCTGAAAACTCATTGGAGTAATTTTTTATGCGCAAAATCCACTGGTGGTTAGGCCAACTTCATTGCCGTTTAAAATGAATATTTCGCCGTGGGTATTAATCAGCCCGGCATTGATGCCCTCGGTGGGGAATGGTGCTACAGCAGATGTGCCCGGTGGCATGGCCGGTGTTTCTAAAAATGGATCGGAAAACAATGTAATGCCCGTGGCAAACTCCACACTATCGCTGTACACGGTTATTTCTTCGGCTCCGCATGGTGGTTCACCAATACGCACCCGATACGCATACACATTGCCTATGGGGTCAACTTCGGTAAACGTAACCGGCAGCGCATGGTTGGTGCTCAATACCACGGGGCCAATCTGGTTGCCGTCTGCCAGATATGCTTCAATAGCCTGGCTGCGGTAAATGCGATTGCCGCCCACTACCTGCATGGTAAACAAACCGCCAAACTCAATTTGGCTGCGAATGAATGAACTACCCGAAATGCGGTACAACAATGCCGAATTTTTTACCGGCTCTGTGGTTGGTTCTACAATTACCAAATTCAGCAATTCACTTTCGTTGCCTGCAAGGTTGGCCACGGCAGCTGCCAGTGCCTGGTACTGCTGTGCACCGGTTATAACTTTTACCGGCTGCAATTGCGCTACCGTTACTGCATTAAGGTGCTTTACCCAACCTACGTAAATGGTTGTGGAAGATGCAGCTTCACCGCCACCGCCTTGTATGGTAATATTTTTATTAAATTGAATGAGTGCCATGCTTAGCGGTAAATGCCGATGCACACTACAGCCAATAAATTATTGCTGCCTGTAGTAAGCGGGTGGCTGTTATCAAATTCGATGCTGTACTGTGTATGGTCTGCTACATCTGCGCTTACCTGGGCAATGCTCATGCTTTCGCCGGGTGCAATGGTTAGCAGTGTGTTCACCCTTACCGTTACATCGCCTTCGTTTTTCAGCAGTATGGCATTTGCGCCTTCGGTTTCTAAATAACCTGCACTGTTGTATGCCTTGATGGTATTGTATGCTTTTCTCATAGTGGTGGCAAATAGTTTAAGGGGTTTACTGCCTGGCCTTTTTCGTTGCGCATTTTTATGTGCAAATGGGGCCCGGTGCTGTGGCCGGTATTGCCGCTGAGTGCAATCAATTGTCCACGCTGAACGGTGGAGCCGGGCTGCAAAAAATTGTTTTTATTCAGGTGAGCAAAGCCAGTGGTAAAACCGTTGGCATGCTTGATGGTCATACTTAGGCCTCCGCCGTTTACAGTATCATTCCACACAGCTGTAACCACACCGTTAGCCATAGCATATACCGGCGTATTTTCTGGTGCTGCCAGATCAATGGCGGCATGTGGCCGGTCGCCACGCATAGCGGTAAAACCGCTGGTAATTTTGATGGCAATTTTAAGCGGCCACGCAAAGCTGCTTTGTTGCAATACTGTTTTTGCTTCGCTGATTGTAGAGGCTACCATAATAATTGCGGCTATTAAAATGAGTGTTTGCATTACAGATTTGATAAACCAAAAGCAGCGGCCACCCAACCCAACGGCCCTAATGCTTTTTGGAGTGTAACGGTTTTTTTATTGCTGATGCTTACCGGGAATACTTCTACCCGGTTTTTACTAATAGAAGTCAGGCCCCTGTCTTTGTAAAACTTCAATAGCCGATTGCGCAACAAACTGTATGCACTGGCTAAGTTGGCATTGATGGCAGCAGCCACATTATCGGTAATGGTTGTGCTGCTGAATTGCTTTGCCCCAAATTGTTTTGCAATGGCGTTGATGTCTGCCATGGCCCTGTTTTGCCCCTGCGCACTCCAACCGTAAAACATAGCTGCCAGGTGTTGGTTTTGTAGCTTACCTATGCCGTACTGGTTCCACCAGCCAGCCCAAAACTCATCTGCCAAAGCGTTTATTTCTGGCCCTACTTTCCCATCTTTTACAGAAAAAAAATAGTTGTATGGCACATTGCCTTTTTTCTTTTTCCAGGCATCAATTAATGCCCAACCTTTCCAGTTTTTACCGGCTTGCTTGCGGTCGATCCCCCGATAGGTTTCGCCACTGGCGGCTGTACCGCATTGTATGCCGTTGCAATACCCGCCTTCCATGGTGGCTTATATGTTGGCACTTGCCTTGTAGGTTGCACTCATTTATTCAATTCTTTTATCAGAATTACGCCAATGAATAAATACGCCAATGGCTTTATTTTATCAATCATACTTTCACTGCTGGAAGTATTAGCCTCATTTACTGCGGTTATTATTTTGCTATTATCGTTTTTCAACTGTGCTGCACTTTCTTTACTTATCAGCCCTTTTTGCTCAGCAATAGAAATTTTTAAATTTTGATCAGATACCCATTTTTGCATGTTGTACCCATCATTGATGCGCTTTGTTTTTTGCGCTTCGTTTGCCACAAACGCAACGGTAATACCAGTAACCGTTAATGCTCCAATACCCGCAATAATCCACCATGCTACTACGGGTAATGCACCAATGCCCGGCGGTGTTTTTGAAAAAGTATTATTGAGCCCTTTTATACTGTCAATATCGGCCCGCATGCTGGTAAGCAACAAAATGCCCTCATTGAATATTTGTTGCTCTGTTTGCCCTAAATTTCGCTTCGCCAAATTGTTTAGGTAAGAAGTAAGCCCGTTGTACTTTACTTTTAGCAATTGCACTTCGTTGTAAAATGCTGTAAGGGCTTGTGCTTTGGCTGTATCGCCAGTTTTGAAGCTGGTAGCAGAAAGCCCAAAGTAAGCCGGGCTAATTACTGCATAAAACCTGCCTGTGCCGTCAGCCAATGAAAATGCGGCAATGAAGTATGTAAACTTACTTATCGCTACACGCATGTATGCGTATGGCAACTGTATTTTGCCGAAAATTGTTTCTGCAAAAAATTCTGCATTGATGCCAAATGTTTGGCCGGTGTTACTATTGCGGGTAAATCTTACACTGCCAGCAGGAGAGGGGCCTATGCCAGCTGAATTGTTTTGCAATTGTTTCAGCCTTCGGTTAGCATCTTCGTAGGTTCTGTAATAGTTGTACGCTGCTATATTTTTGTTTGGCAGTAGGTACACGGTTGGTGCAGCATAGTACGTTTGTTCTATGCCCAATCGTTGAATTTCTTGAATATCAGCAGCAGAAAGCAGTTCACCTATACGTGCCATATCAAAGTAGGTTTATCATGTTGAGCAAAGAAGGTTTTTGCTGCACCTTCTTTGCAATGGTTTCTAATTTATCCAACCAACCTTCAGGGTCAATGCTTGAAAAAATGGCAATCACGTTTTCTAATTTTTGCTGATCGGCGGTAAGCGTTTCTGCCGTGGCTGGTTCTGCTGCCGGTGCAGGTGTAGCCCCTGCCTGTGGTTCTACAGCGTGCAGCCCCGCCACCTTGGCTACAGGTGCGGCATTGCTGCCTACAATGCTGGGCAATACAGCCGGCGCAATGTCTGCAATGATGTTGCCTATACGGTTCCACGGGTTTGTTTTTTCGTGTTCGGATAATTCGGCCTTCAGCTCTTTGTTTTCCCTTTCGAGCTGTTCCATCTTTACCCGTGTCATGGCAGCATCAACGGCCTGCTGTATGCGTTTTTCCACCTGGTCTTCGGGCACACCTGATATAGTAGGTGCAACGGCCTGCATAGGCTGCTGCTGGCCTTCTAATGCCGACAATCGGATTTCTACTTTGTACATGCCTTTGGGTACCGCTTTGGGTACACTACAGCTTACCAATGTAAATGCACCACCGCTGAGCAATTGCAGGGTTCTTTCCAACTCATGCAATGCGGTGCCGGGTGTAGCTGTTTCGCTTTCGCTGCTTTTGGCTGTCCAGTTGCCGCCATCGGTGGCTTTGCCAGGATAGATAAACCAGTATGCAAAACCGGTACTTTCAAACCAGGCCAATATGTTTTTGCGCCCTTCAATCATGGTGTTTGTTTTTGCTGTCTGCTGCCAATACAAGCCCGGTGCCGCCTATCAGCATGGTTGCTATTTCTGCGGTAGCGGCATCTATATAACCTTTGTAACGAAGGAGGCCAACGCCAACTATCAACACGCCTGCAACGGTGGTTTTCCAATGCTTATAAAACCGGCTTTGCCTCATTGTCTGTTTTGCTTGTTTTCGAGCTTTAATAAAATTTCCTGTAGCATTTCAGAATGCTTTACCAATAGCAACCTGATTTCTTCGTTTTCCCGGTCAACTGCTTTTTGCCATAGCTGTGTGCGTTCTTCCAACCGGGTAACCCTGTTGGTGATTGCTACCCATACGCCCACAATGGTGAGCAGTGGCACAATCATTTGCAAAAGCAGGCCGATGGGTAAAGACACTTCAGCCATGCTTCTTAATTTCTTTGATAGTGAAAACCGATGTAGAAATTTTCACCAACAACCAACCCGGCAGTTGAGGCTACTTCTACACTACAGCTGCTGGGGTTAATTTGCAAATCGCAGGTGCGGAAAGGTTCGCCGCTGTTGTTTTCGGCACGAAGGCGAAGCAACGGAATGCGCGTTACTACGTCTTCATCGTTTTCTTTGCTTTTCAATGTCAAAAAAGCCTTGTTGAAAACGCCCGTATTGGCTACAGGGTTGCCGCCGGGGCCGGTCGGAAAATCATTGCCGCTGAATGCCTCTACTGCCAGAATTTTTGCATTTTTCAATACATCATCTGTAGGAAAGGAAAAAGATGTTTGGCTGGTACCTGTAACTGGTACGGCCAACATTTTAAAGTATCGTTTACCGTTGCACATAAGTGGGTTTTGTGGTTTATGCTGCCGTGCTGTAGGGCTTGCCATGGTTAAATATTTTTGTATTAAAAAAATCAAAAAAGGCCGCAATTGCAGTAATTGCGTTGCGGCCTTTTAGTATGCTTGTGCAGGCTCCCTTAGTAGTTTACACTGATTTCGCCAAGGGCACTGCCGCCGGTTACCAGGAAACCGTAAAAATCAACACACACATACACACGACCGCTGCCAGTGGTACGCTGTACCAGTTTGCCGCTGTAGCTGGGTGTGTCCAGGTTGATCTCAATGGTAGCACTACCGCTGAGGCGAATAACACCGTGCAGGTCAATCAGGCCGGTGTAGCTGTCCACTTCGCTGTGGTTGCTGGCTGCTGATTGCTGGCTGGTAAGTACCACCCGGCTGTTGTTCATGTCGGCGGCCTTGATTACGTCCCGGTTGTCAATTTTGATATTCAGCTTGCTGGCAAAAATGCTTTCCAGATCGGCGGCCACTACTTCACCAGCTGTAGGTGCAATAGCAGTTTGGTTAGGGTAGCTCTGGTATACACCACTGCCAGGCTTGGCAGGATCTTCGAACTTGAGGCGCACACGGGCGTGGGTGGCAAAAAAAGCATCGTTCTCATCGAGGCGTTGCTCTGTGGCCAATACGCTGCCGGTGGATTTTTTCAATGGAAACTGATATACTCCTTTGGAGTTGTCAGCCAATTGCTCCAGGCGGATAAAACCAACCTGTGGCGTTTTGCCAGTTTTTTCGGCAATGCCTTTGAAAATCTGGCGCATCAATTTTTGATCTACTGTATTCATGATATTTTTTTTGAACGGATTTTGAAAAAAAGAATGGAGGTGTTGCCGTGATTACATTACATCATCATCAGCCAATCCTTGTTCCTGGTTAGGGAAAAAATACTCTGCATCTGCTGCACCCATGATGTTGGGGTTTACATCGCCAATGCCGCTAACGCTGATGGCCTTTTCGGGCTCTTTGCCGTTTTTGGTTACAATACCGTTGGCAATTTCGATGGCGGCAATACCGTTCCATCCGGCTACAGCTCCTTCGATGGCTTCGTTTTTCTTGCCTCCCATGAGCGAAGGCAGAAAAGCACCTACCACCAATTTTGCAATACCACGAATAAGCGGCTTTTGCTTGCCCACAAATTCAATTTTGTTTACCGATGCAGCGGCCAATGCGCCGCCACCGTTATAACCGGCTTTCATCAGTGCCGATTTAATATTCAGTTTTTGTTTCATGTAGAAAGTTTGAGAAGATTATTAAAGGATGTATTTACTCACTCAGTGAATGATTTAGCGGCGTTTTCTCGCTGCTTTTTTAGGGGCTGCTTTTTTACGTGCAGGCTTTGCCGCTGCTTTTTTCTTTGGCCGTGCTGCCCGTACAATTTTGCTGCCGCTGGGTATTACATACGTGCTACCAATACCGGCTACCCGCTTGGATAGGCGTTCCTGGTCATCGTTGAGGCGTTTACGTGCCTGGTTCTCTTTGCGTATGTCTTCCACCTTTTTCAACCAGGCAGATAGCTGGTTGACACTGGCCCCGGCTTTCGGTTTTTTGGGCAGCTTCAGGTATTTCAATTTTGCCATTGTGTTTATTTTTTTGAGTGAATAAATTATTTACGTGCCAGCAACACTACAGCCAGTGCAGCCATGCCCATCATCATCATGTTGCTGTTATTGTTGCCACTGCTGCTGTTGGCAGCAGGTGCAGGCTGGGCGGCGCGGCGTGGTGCAGAAACGGTTACCGGCTCCAATGTGTCGGGCGTTTCCATGGTTGCCAGTTCGCTATTGTTATACGGGCTGGCAAACGTTTCTTTGATTTGTGTAAACTGCTCTTTAATTACTTGCAACAATTCATTGGTGTTGCCACTACCTGCATTGTTATTGATGTTGTCTACAAACTTTGCAGGCGGTTGTATTGGCAGTAAAGGGTACGTCACTGCTTTATCAGCTTCTGATGTTGCAGGTGTTGCACTTGCAAAATCTTCTGTTACTGGCGCAATAGCTGCCGAATCTAAATGATTGGGCACTTTAAAGCCAAAATCTGATTCGATTTTATTTTTTGCGCCGGTGAAAACAGAGAATAACCCTTTTGCAATATTCAACACGGTGTTGCCCAAAGGGATTGTATCGGCAGCCAACTCTAACCCCTCATTCAGTAAGCCTGTTGCAAATTCTTTTTTGGCTTTTTGCTTTTCAGGGTTAGCTAAACGCTTAGCCGCTTTCGCTGTTTTCTTCTCTTGCTTAGCCGCTGTTTTTGCTGGGTTTTTCTTAAATAAACCACCTACACCGGCTTCTTTAGTAGCAATATCGAGGCCCAATAATTCATTGAGTACCGCCTCTGGCTCTTTGCCTCTCGCCCTGGCAATTGTACTGCGTACATCTGCTATGAAAGTGCTCATGCCGTACACAGATTTATTGGCCAACCATTTTGCCAGTTCTAACTGCCTGGCTCTTTTTTCCTGAATGGCAGCAGGCAGTTGTTGCAATAATGCACGGCCTGCCGGGTTGCCACTTGGGATGAAGGCATACAGGAAAATAGAAGCAATATTTACATCACTCAGGGCCGCTTTAATTTTATTGCGCTTGCCGCTGGTAAAAATCTTTTTCAGGTTCAACTTACCTACTGCCGGGCTTTCGAGCATGGCAATGGTTTTTTTCAATTCAGCCATAGCCCGCATGTACTGCGCATGCCGCATATCGGTGAGTTTGCCGCTGTGGCTTTCGGCGGTCATTTCTGCCTCCAACACTTCTAACGCCTTAGCCGCCTGTACCAGTGCAGCGGGTGCCTGTGCTGGCAGCATTACGGGCCTGCCAAACTTGTGTGCAGCCAGTACCGGCATTGCTGCGCCTACTGCATTTACACCACTCAAACGGGCTATCATTGTCATATCAAAATCTTGTTTGCTGGCATAGGGTTTTTCCACGTTGAAGGATGGTAAAACACAATCCAATTTTATTTCGTTGCCCGGCTGCTTTACCACTACATACACATGGGTTGCATCGGGATAATTTTTACTAAAACTTACAAAGCGAAACGTGGCTGGTATATTGAGCGAATGCAGCAGGCAGCCAATAAAAATGCTGTAACCTTTGCAATCACAAAACCGATCTTGCCAAATACGGGCGGGTGTTTTTATCCATTGTACACCCGGCTCATCTTCTACATACCGAATGTGTTTTTTTACAAAGTGCCAGATATTACTACAGGTGTGCAGCGTACTGGTGCCTTTGAGCAATGGCGCAAAACCCCGTAGGTCGTTTTTGCTTTGGTCGTAATATGAAAGAACTTCGCTGATAATGTCGGCGGTTTCAGCGTTGCGTGGATAGGTAACCCGCTTGGCTCCGTCCGCTTTTGGTATCAGCAGGTTTGCAGCTTGCTCAATTGTCATTACTGAAACTGGCTGTTTGCAATGGCCGCCTGAAATATCTGCAACGCTTCTGCTTCGCTTTTGGCTGTAATCACTTCGCCGGTTTTACCAATGGTTACTTTTTTTCCATCGAGCTTTACCAGGTGATTGAAGCAGTCGGTACCGGTGAGCTGCTGGCTTTCGGTTTTTTTTGCTGCTGGTTTTTTAACTGTTGCCATATCTTTTATTAAAATGGTTGCCAATCTTCCCCATCGGGCGTTTCAAAAACAATGTCCGGCTCTGCCGCTGCATCTGCCATGGCTGCATATTCTTTGGGCGCAAACATCATTAGCTTACTGATGTTATCCCTTGGCTTTATGCTGCCGATCAGTAACTGCTCCAACACTTCAGCATCTTTACCCGAATTGGTGTAGTACACTTTAATAGTGTACCGGCTCAAATCGTTGCCTGCATAGGTTACCCGGTCGTGGCCCTCTGCCTGCCGCTGGGTGCTTTGGCGTATATCCGTCCAAAGCTGAAAGTGGCGGTACAGTGTTTTTTTTACATCGGCTTTGCTGTGGCCTACATACACAATCCGTTTGCCTTCTCTTATAATATAAGTGCCGGGCCCGGTGTGTGCTATGCTTGCTTTGCCTTGCTTACCGTTATGCGTTACATAAGCGGGGAGCCATGCAGTAGAAAGAACTTTTTTTTTACGCTGCCAATACCATTGAGGCTGTAACCAGGCTTGCTTTTGCCGCCGCCTTTGGCCGTTACATAAATATTGGAGCGTTGGAAATATTCAGCTGCTTCATCGTTGGTGGCAAATTCGAGGCTTACACGGGCCTTGCCTACGCTGGCTGTGTTGCCAAAACTTACCGCTACAGATTGTGTAAGCGGGAAGGTGAAGCCACCAGCGTACAGCGTGCCGGTTACATCAATCAACTGGTTAAACTTGCCAGCAACCAGCTCACGTATTACGCCCGGTATGGTTTTCAGCAGGCCAATTGTATCTACATAAGCTGTCATAGTTACATCGGTGTTGCCCGGTGTAAGCTGTATGGCATTTGTAGCCCGGTTGGCTTGCAAACTGGTAAGCAGTGTACCTTTTACAGAAAGGTTGGCATTGAAGCTGTCAAAAGCTACAGTAGTGCGTGTAGGGTTGGTAACCCTGATGGTAACCAGCAACGCTATACGCTGTATGCCGGTGGCTTTTTTATCGAGCTGTACCCTGGCAAACTGCCATTGCAGATTTTTTACTGCATTGGCCTTTTCCATGAGTATGTAAGCCAATACGCCTACGCCTCCCACAATTGCTAACGGCTTTAATAACTTCATACGCTGTACCTGCCTGTAAGGCTGCACAAGTGTAGCACGGCCTGCTGTGGCCGGTGGAAGTTTGGGGTATTTTGTGCCATAAAGTACCGATTACAGCACGGCCATAATTTCAGCAACGCTTACCCCTTCGTAACTGGCCAGCTCTGTAACGGTTACTTTCTGATGGCTTTTTTTGCCCAGTGCATCTTTTAATGCCTGGTATGCTTTCCACGCTCCTTTGTACGATTTATGCCCGTACAACTGCATAAAATCTTTTGGGGTAATAAATAGCCGGGTGGGTGGTTGCTTTGCCATATATCAATGCGTAATCAAGAAAAATGCAGGTGTTGAAAATATGCCGCTACAAACGCTGAAAGCCTTGTACAGCTTGATTTTGGTAAAAAAAATACCAATGTGTAAGCAAGCCGTAAGAAAGGTATGTATATGGTACCTGTATGCAGTGGTGTACATGGGCCTGTATTTTGGGATAGTAACGGGCAATAAAAAAGGGTAGGCGCATGGTTGAATGCGCTACCCTTAACAGGTGTAAATTTATTTCTTTTACATTACTTGTACAAACCGAAATATTGTAACTGATTTTTTATTTCATTTGGGCTTACCCCATCTTTCAATGAGGCTTTTATAAATCCCAATCTTACGGCAGGATCTGCCAATAACTTTGCAATCATTTCATCGCCCGGATCAGGATTTTCGTACCAGCGTTTTGTGGGCTTCCCATTCTTTAGTACGTTGCTCTGCTTTATCTTTTTCATGTTGTGGTGTTTTTTGACTTTTCTTTTTGAATACGGATAGCATTAAAAAATCTCCTTCCGGCAATTTTTTACAAAAAATACGCCATCCGTTTTGCAGATCCCGTATTTCGCCATCAATCTCTTTGCTGCCAGGAAATGACTTGTAAAGCGGCTCCGATAACTCAGGCTTTAATCTTGCTTTTATTATCAATCTTACAATTTCGCCCTGCTCATCTTTATTGTAATGGCTCATGTCTTGTTCAAGCATATTTACACCATCTGCACTGTAGTAGCTGTACAGAAATCTCTCGGCACCTTTTAATGAGCCAATACCTGCTTGTTGTGCTGTCTTAAATAATTCACTGATAAGCCAGACACCGCCAAAAAGCAGTAACCAATCTTCTAACTGCCATGTATCTTTCTTTGCCATGCTGTAAAATTAAACAAGGCTGCCGAAAATTGGCAGCCTTGTTGGTGATGGATAGCAGCCGTTTATTTTTCGGCTTCTTTTTGGGGGCTGCTAATGAGTTTCAGCAGCTGCACCGTAAGGCGAAGATCGGCCCGGTTTTCGCCGTTTTTGCTGGTGTAGGCTACGGCAGTGGGTGTGCCCTGCAACTGTACTATAGTGCCTTTTTTAAGGTAGGGGGCCACCTTTTCAGCATCCCAATAACTACAGTTTACCCAGGTGGTTTTGTCCACCTTTACACCCTCGCTGTTTTTGTAGCTCTCTGTATGAGCCACACTAAAGTTTACCACGCTTTTACCGTTGGTGTTGGTTACGGTGGCATCCTGGCCAATGTGGCCGGTTACATGCAATTGAAGTACCATGTTTCTGTTTTTTATGGTTGAAAAAATAAGTTGAGAAAATTGCAACACTGTATTGCCGCAATGCTGGCTACAGGTTGATGTTGGTGGAGTACTGCACTGCGGCAATACATACGTTGGTGGCAATTAATTGGACACCCCCAACTTTTTGACACATTCAAAGAAATCTATTCGCCTAAAAAATCTGACACACTTTTCAGAAAACACAATGCTTTCAATCGTCCAATGTTCATTGGGCTTGTAAACAAAATCATCATTGTATTGAATTTTCACTTGCACGTTTACAGTACCAATAATTGAACAAAGGCTTATATCAACCACTTTACAATTGAAACGCTGTTCAATTTCTGCTGATATTATTTTCAGCAAATGGGCTTTCATTTCATCACTTTTAATTTTTGCCATTTTGACTATTTTTAACTGCCACCAACATTGCATAGGCAATATGTCGGCGGACTGATTAAGTAATTCAACTTTTGTACTTCTATTTGGCTGCATCTAAGGGTTGTGCTGACGTTTTCCAAATTCCGCCACAATCGCCTATGCCTTGCCGTTATGCGCAATTGAGAGACGCTATTTCTTCCCGCAACTTTTTACCTGCTTCAAAACGATTACTTCTCCAACCATGCACGAAAGCCATACTAACAACTTCACTTAATTCATCTGTAAGAAGTTTGATGTATTCTTGTTGCTTTTCTACAAGTTTATTATCGGCATGGTCTATAAAGAAATCAACCAAATCTTTTTGGCAAAGCCTATATTCGCCAGTCCAACCAAATTCGTCGTTTATTCTTTTTTCTTCCAACTTATCCATTAACCAATTATCAACCTCATCCGGCTGAGGACAACGGCGCATAACATTGTGTTTGGCAATAGGCTGGCAGACCTGCGAATCCTGAGCATTTGTGCTGCTTTCAACAGTAGTTCCAGCAGAAGAACATTTATCAACTTTTTTCATTTTATTGTGCTTTTAATTATTAATCAACTTTTGTTCGGGCGTGACCGGCTTCTATTCCAGCCCATCGCCAAGCCCTGCTCGTTGGCAGCAATTAAAACGGCAGGTCGTCATTTTCAACTAAGTGACCCCAGCTTTAAAAGCACATCCAAAATCTTCACAGGCATCGTGTCCATCACATTTTGAACACCTTTGAAATTCGTTATCGTCATCATCAAAATCTTCTTGCCAATTTTGCTCGTTTGACATTTCATAAAATTCATCTGTTGGGCTTTTAGTGGTTGGATTTTCAACACCTAATTGCACCAGTCTATGGTCTGTTAAATTCCCTTCTGCATCATAAAAAGCAAAATGCAAAAAGTTCTTTTCGTTGCATAGTGTTTCTTTTGGTGATGAATATGCACCGTAAATGTGCATTCCGTCAAATGGTTTGTTGTGTGTGTATGGCTCTTTAAATGTTAGTTCGTGGTAAACGCCAACTTCTTTACCACATATTGGACAATTTTGCATCTTGACAAATTAACTGCTGCCAACAATATATTGCCAATAGTGGGGCAGACGTTCCGCCATTGAGCAATGCACTACTATTTAGCTGTATGCCTGTGGTGAGCAGTTGTGCAAGTAATCCCCACCATCGGCAATATTTCAACGTTGCTACTTGCCTTTTAATTTGGCAAAATTGTTGATGCAGGGCGGGTAAGTGGTTTGCTGTTCAAAGTATTCATCATAGCCACCGTTTGGTTTTCGGTTGAACAGAATAGCATCGTTGCACCACTCGGCCAACTCTTGCAACATGGCGTGTTCTTCATCGGTCATGGGCCTGCCGGTAGGCATTATTTTGAGGCTTACCAAACTGCCCAATTCTTTTGCTGCTTCAAACTTTAGCGGCAATGCCAGCAGATTAAACCGCTTTCTGAAACTCATGGTTTGTGTGCTCAGTTTATTGCTCATGGTTATTGTTTGTTGAGGTTTGCAATCGCTTGTTTGCTTCGCTAAGTATCAGCTGCCGCAACCGTTCTTTAGCTACTACCAGGCGGGTGTACATATCCATATCTGGTGCAAAGCCATCTATACTAAAAAAAAGAATAAGGCCGTTTAGTTTGTACAGCTGTAGGTGCAGCCTGGCTTCCTGTTCGGTCATGATTTCATTGTTCATACTGTAATATTTTTTTCGGTGATAACCCGCAGCAATACCATACACATTTGCTGCTTAAATACATCTACCCGTGGGTACATGCGTATTACTATATCCCGTGCCTCGGTGCTGCTGTAGCCTGTATCTACATAAGCCATAAACTCATTGAGCTGTTGCAGGTAGAAAGGTTTTATTTCTACCACTTCCGCCACATGCAGGTTTTCTCCTTTTAGCTGTACCTGAAACCGCTTGCCCTGCTGGTACTTACGCCCATACAGCCGTATAGTGGTGTAGGCTTTGCACTGTAGCTTATTGTTCCAGTTGTAACTAAAATTGAGTACTTCTAAATTGTCTGTTGCTGGTTGCATAATGGTTTATTTGTAACGGTTAAAAATGCGGCCACCTAACAATAACTGAAATGTATTGCTGCTGTAGCGCAGCTCCCAGGCTCCCCATCCGTTTATAAATTTTATACCGGCACAGGGGTACCACTTATTGGTAAGCTCTGCACGGGCTTGCGGGGTATGCCAGGTGTAGCCGCCACCGGCATACAATACCACTGCATCGCCAGCGGTGGTACTGGTAGGCATGTGCAGCCCTATGGTACCGGCTATTTGGGTGCCGTGCCCCAACTCATGGGCGGCAATAGCGGCCAACTCTGCCCGGTGTGCATGTATGAGTGCAGCAGCACTTACAGTAGGCCGCAACCGGGTGGTAAAACCTGCTGAAACATCAGCATGAAATTGTGCGTAAGAAGTAGTGCTGCACAGCAGCAGCAATGTAACAATGTGGTAGGCTTTCATAAATGTGTGGTAGTTTTTAAATTAATATCTCACCCTCAGTGTTGCTCGTAAACCGCTGGTGCAGGCCGGTGAGAAAATCCCACACAGCAGCGGTGTAGCTGGCATCGGTGTTTACATACTGGTACTCCTTGTGCCACTCTATTATTTTTTTACTGTACCAGTCTTTTAGTTCGTAGTTGTTTACATCAAACACCAGCATTTCGGCGGCGGAATAATCTGAAGGCTGTAGTATGCCCAGATACAACTGATGCACATTTTTTTTAATGGATAGTTTTGTTTTATACAAATCATCCCGCCGAATGATGCGCTGTATTTCGATGGGTATGCAATCAAACTGATGGAAGGGTATCAGATCAATGGTTTTGCATTTGCTGGTGTCAGTCCGGTTGTACTCCACAAACTCAAAAAAGTTTTGGCAGTTGCGCTTTACAATGCTCATCAGTCCGCTGCCTGTTTTCAGCCAATCGAGGGTAAAACCTTGCATGCTTTTTACCAGTTCGCCGTACAGGCGCATTTCAAAGCGGTACACATTTTCGTAGCCTTCTATGTGGTAGCGTTCTGCATGCTTGCCACTCATGGCTTTGGCCAATAGCTGTAGCGGCAGCAGCTCTTTGGCTATGCCATTGGCCACCCAAAACCGCTGTATGTAATCTTTCTGGCTTTTTACCAGCTCCTGGCTTTTGTTGTAAATGGTTACTTCCTTTTTGCTTTTTGGGCTGCCCAACTGAAAAGAATTGTACAACATGGTGGGCCTATCCAGCAGGTTGCTTTTAAAACGGCCCCGGCCCTTTAGCTCCACCACTTTGTTTTTTGCCGTTTGGCGTACATACTCATTTACAAAGTGCAGCAGGTAATTGAGCCCATCTATTGCAATATCCAAACGGCTGATGTTGACATACTCCAGTTGCAGATCGGCAGCCAGCGCATGGTAAAACTCCCACAGGCGGCCGGTGTACAGCAGGTGGTTTTTTATATCGAGCTTGCACATGCCCCGCTTTACAAACTTTTCATTTACCGTGTGGCTCAGCAGCGTGGCCAAATCTTCACCCTGGTACAGTACATGCCAGCGGTATTTGTAGTGCTGCGTACCGCTGCCGTAGTATTTGAGGCTGATATTATCGCTGATCTGTACCATGGTATCGTTGCTACTGGCGTGGGGTATGGTATCTGTGGGGTTTTTCATATTGAAACTGAGCCAGTCTATTACCGGTACCACCCTTATTACTTCATCTTGTGGTGGTATCAGTTCGTAGAATTGTTCAATTTGCATAAATGAGAGGGCAGCAAAACAATTGGGGTAAAAAACACCTTCTTGGCGGACTTGGGGGCGGTATTACTCAACCGCCCCAACCAGATTTGTAGCTTTTTTCAAAAAACGGCAGGGGCTAAAAATATAACTCATGGTTGGGGTATTTTTTCGGCTGATGCGTACTTTTCGGCAAACTGCTGTAGGTAAATGCCCAGGGTAAGGGCTCCATTGTAGTACTTGCTGCTGCTACCAGGCATGGCGGCGTTAAAATCGGCCAGGCCACTGCGTACCAGCCAGTCGGCTACATGGTGCGGCATGGTGGTGCCTTGGGCCAGCATGGCGCTTACCTCTTTGTGCAGCTTACCAATGTACTTTTTGCGGTAGGGGTTGCTTAGCTCCATTACAGCTGCTACATGCTCCTGGCCACGCAGCCAGCTGGCCAGTGGTTGCAGTATCCACAACGCTGTTTTATTACTCAGCATGATGGCGGCTTCTACCTCGCCATTGCAGATATAACCCTGGCGGGTGTACACGCCCCGCTTTTCGAGGTGCTCCCAAATAACCTGTATTTGGCCCGTAAGCAGGGTACGGGTATAAGGTAGTGGTGGTAGTGGTTTCATTACAGTGGCCATTGGTGATGAAGAAAATAGTAATCCAACGCATGTATAGCCTGTGGCAAACCGGCCACCCGTACAAAAGTGGGCGGTATGTACTCTGTGGTAGGCAGGCTTACGGTATCGGGCAGGCAGGCTATAAACACATCGGCACGGGGCCCAATGTGTATGCTGCTGAGCACCTGGCCACTGCTGTGCATGGTGGCTACCGGTTGCAGGTGGGTAAGGTGTGGGCTCATGGCTTGGGCTGCTGTTTGAGGTTTACAATTACGGTGCCTTTGGCACTTTCCCTTACGGTAAACTGCTGGTACCGTACCGGCGCATCTTTGTGGGTGCGCTTGTCATTGAGCCACTGATCGTAACCCTTGGCGGCTGCCAGGGCTTGCTGTACCTGCTCATCGGTCATGCGGTCGCAATCGTTGATGATGATTTTTCTGGTAATCATAACGGGGTATGTTTTGAGTGAAAAAAAACGGTGGTAAGCAACCAGCGCATGGCCCTGTATGCCACAGCAGGCAGGCAGTACAGGCACAGGGCACACAGGTAGGCCGTTTGGCCCATGGCCCATAAAAAAAGGCCTGTGGTAGATACCACTGGCCGAAGTGAAGCACAAGTTACTGTTAAGGGTAAGCAAGTATTGGCCGCTGCTATAGGGCGGCACAAAAAATTTGGTGTTACTTTTATAAGGGAAATAAAAAAACGGAGGCACTTACCTACCACAGTAAACCGGCCTCCGCTTTTTATGATGTTGCAGCCTTGCGTATGCAGGGCAGTACGGCTATTGCTGCTATTGATAGTACCCGTTGCAGTGCTGCCTGTGTGGGCTGCCTCGGCGGGTGCGGTCAATCTTTTTGGCTGTGCTTGCATATAGTCGGTTTACTGTGGTGGAACAAATGTAAATAGGATAAATCCGAATTACCAAATATTTTTTTCGGAAAAACACAAAAAATAGGATATGAGCGAAAATGTTACACACCGATTGCTTGCCTGGATTGAGGCTGAGAACCTTACACAGGCTCAAGTAGAAAACGCTATTCAAGCGGGTAATGGCCTTATATCAAGTGCGAAGAAAAAGAACACCGACCTGGGTGTTAGTTGGTTTCAAAAGATAGGAAGGAAATATCCGAATTTAAACATGAACTGGCTGATTACCGGGCGTGGCGAAATGCTACTGCCGGGGCCGGGTGTGGCAGCACCGGCAGCGGTAGCGGCCACCGATGCCGCCCTGCTGGCAGAAAACATAGAGCTGCTGCGGGAAAACCGGCAGCTGCGCATACAAATAGAACAACTAAAAGAGGGGAGAAAAAAGGGCTAAAAATGTTACACACCGGTACCTGTATTTTTCACCGTGTACACTGCTGTAATCGTTGCGCTGCAAGGGTTTTAAGGATTCGGCGGCTTCGTCCCGTACGGGCTACAACACAAACCTCAGCATTTGCTGAGGTTTTTTGTTTGCTATCTTAGGCCCAAACTTTCTGGGCCCATGTCATTACTCCGTTTTCTTTTTGTTTCTTTTTTATTGTTGGCTGTTTCTGCACAAGCACAATCGCTAAAAGGAAAACGAATACTCGTGTTTTCCAAAACGGCCGGGTTTCGGCATGCCTCCATTGCGCAGGGTAAGCAATTGTTTTTGCAAATAGCTGCCAGCGAAAAATGCAAAGTGGATACCACGGAAGATGCCGGCATTTTTACAGTAGAAAAATTACAGCCGTACGATGTGGTGGTGTTTTTGAGTACCACCGGCGATGTGCTGAATGCGGCACAGCAAGCGGCTTTTCAGGAATACATCCGAAGTGGCAAAAGTTTTTTGGGCATTCATGGTGCCAGTGATACGGAATACGATTGGCCATGGTACAATCAACTGGTAGGAGGGTATTTTAAAGACCATCCCAAACCTCAAACAGCTTCCTACATCAATCTCGACAGTACACATCCGGCTACCAAATTCTGGCCAGCGGTGTTTTCGAGATTCGAAGAAATTTATAACATCAAAGCATTGCAAAAAGATAAGTTGAAGTTTCTGCTGGCCGTAGATGAAACTTCTTACGAAGGTGGCAGTATGGATGGCTTTCACCCGGCGGCATGGTGCCATGCATTTGAAGGGGGACGGGCATTTTACACCGCCTTGGGTCATCATCCCGAAACGTATAGCGATCCCGATTTTCGTAAGCACATTTTGGGCGCATTACAATGGTTATTGCAACCATAGCGACGCAATCATGATTTATCTCACTCGGCAAAACGAGCCACATTCCTTAATTTGCAATCACTTTGTTCAACTTTAATACAAACTAATAATGTCTATGTCAGCTCAGTTCCGTCCTGGTGTTCTCTGGGGCGATGAAGTACAACAACTTTTTGCCTTTGCAAAAGAAAAGGGCTTTGCCATGCCTGCGGTAAACGTAACCGGTACCAATACCGTGAACGCCGTACTGGAAACAGCCCGTGAAGTAAAATCTCCTGTTATCATTCAATTGTCGCATAGTGGTTCGCAGTTTTTTATTGGTAAGGGTATTAAAAATACCAACGAAGCCGCTGCTATTGCTGGTGGTATAGCTGGTGCTTATTATGTGCATCATGCTGCCAAAGCGTATGGTGTGCCCGTTATTTTACATACCGACCACTGCGCCAAAAAAATTCTTCCCTGGGTAGAAGGTTTGTTGGCTGAAGGCGAAGCACATTTTGAAAGAACGGGTACGCCCTTATTTAGCTCACACATGCTCGATTTGAGCGAAGAGCCCATTGAAGAAAATATTGCTATCAGCAGTAAGTTTTTGGAGCGGATGAGCAAGATGGGAATGACCCTCGAAATTGAACTGGGTGTAACCGGTGGTGAAGAAGATGGTGTAGACAACACGCATGTAGAAAAATCAAGACTGTATACTCAGCCCGAAGAAGTGAGCTATGCTTACGAAGAGTTGAAGAAAATCAGTCATCGTTTTACAGTGGCTGCATCGTTTGGCAATGTGCACGGTGTGTACAAGCCCGGCAATGTAAAACTCGAACCAAAAATCCTGCGTGACTCTCAGGCATACATTCAGCAGAAGTTTGGCACCGGTCACAATCCTGTTGATTTTGTATTCCATGGTGGTTCAGGTTCTACTACCGAAGAAATCCGCGAAGCCATTGGCTACGGTGTTATCAAAATGAACATTGATACCGATGTGCAGTGGGCGTTTTGGGATGGTATTCGTGCCTACGAAGCCGACAAGCATGGCTACCTGCAAAGCCAGATTGGCAACCCCGAAGGCGACGATTCTCCGAACAAGAAATACTACGATCCACGTGTGTGGCTGCGCAAAGGTGAAGAGAGCATGATTGCCCGCTTGAAGCATTCCTTCAGCGATCTGAATGCCATCAACAGCCTCGGCGAATAATAGTATTCAAACAACTTTCCATAAAGAGGCGAGTGTTGCACTTGCCTCTTTTTTTATTTCGTTTCACGTAAACGTTGGCGTAAATACGGTGACTTGTATCAGCCTCAGCATGCTGTGCAATGCAATACATTTGCCGCCTCAAATTTTTTCACATGAACATCTACGAAGAATCGTTGCAACTGCACAAAACCCTGCGGGGAAAAATAACGGTACGCAACAAAATGGATGTACGCACCAAAGAAGATTTATCAAAAGTGTATTCGCCTGGTGTAGCTGCACCCTGCGAAGCCATTGCTGCCGATAAAAGCAAGGTGTACGATTACACACTCAAAGGAAATTGCGTAGCCATTGTAACAGATGGTTCTGCTGTATTGGGCCTTGGCAATATTGGCCCCGAAGCCGCCATGCCTGTAATGGAAGGCAAGGCCATGCTGTTTAAAAAGTTTGCCGATATCGATGCGTTTCCAATTTGCCTCGATACACAGGATACAGAAGCTATCATCAACACAGTAAAATATCTGGCACCCACATTTGGGGGCATCAATCTCGAGGATATTGCTGCACCGCATTGCTTCGAAATAGAACGCCGCCTCCAAGACATTGGTATTCCTGTTTTTCACGACGATCAGGATGGAACTGCTATTGTAGTATTGGCCGGATTAATTAATGCAGCGAAGTTGGTAGGCAAATCTTTGTTTCAGTTGAAAGTAGTAGTGAATGGGGCAGGAGCTGCCGGTACCGCTATCACCCGTTTGTTGCGCTGCCAGGGCTTTGGTGATGCTAAAGAAGCTTGTGTATCGGTAAAAGATGTAATAGCCTGCGATAGCAAAGGCATTGTGAGCAAAGACCGTACTGATTTGAATGAAGAGAAAATTCAATTGTTGGATTACACCAATACAAATAACGTGAGTGGCACCTTGCAAGATGCATTGAAAGATGCCGATGTGTTTATTGGTGTAAGCAAAGGCAACCTGCTCACGGCTGATGATATTCGGCTCATGGCGAAAGATGCTATCATTTTTGCGCTGGCCAATCCAACGCCTGAAATCATGCCCGAAGAAGCATACAAAGGTGGTGCCGCCATTGTTGGTACCGGCCGTAGCGACCTACCGAATCAAATTAATAACGTGCTCGGATTTCCCGGTATTTTCCGTGGTGCTTTGGATGCCCGTGCTACAAGCATTTCTCCAGCTATGAAATTGGCCGCTGCTCATGCCATTGCCGATCATTTACGCAATCCTACCCGTGAGCAAATTATTCCGGCTACACTCGATCCTGCGGTGGCACACCACGTAGCAGAAGCTGTGAGAGCCGCTGCAGGCAGGTGATGATAATGATGAATAAACTATTAATTTTTTCCTACAGTAAGCACAAGCATTTTTCGTTTTCAAATAAAGCCTAAAGCCAATCGCTTTAGGCTTTTATGTATCCAGCAGCTTTCGGTATTCAGTGTACTTCCGTATATTTCTTATCTTAAAACACCAACCAAATGATGAGAAAAATAATTGCCGCTCTGGTAGCAGGCACATTAATTATGCTGTGGCAAACGGCGAGCCACACCTTTTTACAACTGCATGCATCGCAGGAAATGTACACGCCGGCGCAAGATACCATCATGCAAGTGCTGAGTTCGCACCTCAAAACCGATGGTCAGTATTTCATACCCAATGTGCCGCCCGGCACCAGCATGGAAGAAATGGAAAAAGTAATGGAAACAACCATGGGGAAACCCTACGCCAGTATTTTGTACCATCCCGTGCAAGACATGAGCATGACTAAAAACTTGCTGCAAGGCTTCGGTACTTACATTATTTTATCGTTTGCATTGGTTTGGCTATTGGCGCAGTTTAAAAATCTTACGTTCAGCAATGCATTGTTTGCATCACTTGCTGTAGGGTTTATCAGTTTTTGCTTTCATCCTTACCCAGGGTTTATTTGGTACCGTATACCCAGTGTAAGTATTGAACTCCTCAATTCGCTGGTAGCTTTCGGCCTTGCAGGGGCTTGGCTCGGCTGGTATTTACCCAAAAAGAAAAATGCTTAAATACAACAGTTTAGCAGTTTGTATGAAGCATAAAACACAAAGCCCGCTACCAAAAAAGCAGCGGGCTTTGTAATAAAAAATCAACATTAATTACTCAGTCTTTTGATGGAGCAACCAATAGATTTGCTGGTAGGCACTGAAATCGCCGCCCCTTTTTTTAGTTCCTGAATGGCGGTTTCCAAATGCTTGCGGCTAACAGCATCTGCATCGCTGGGGCTATCGTCAATGGCTCCATGATAAACCAGTATTCCTTTGCTGTCAAACAAAAAACATTCCGGTGTTCTGGTGGCACCAAATGCATCGGCTATTACATGGTTTTTATCGATGGCGTAAGCCCAATTGTAGCCCTGAGCTTTAGCATATGTTGCCATGGCTTCAAAACTATCGTCTTTGCTGCGGTAGGCCTCGTTGGGGTTGAGTACAGCTACGCCAATTTGCTGTTGCTGTGCATAGCTTAAAATTTCTTTGGTACGTGCCTGATTTTTGATGACATACGGACAAGTGTTGCAACTAAACATCACCAGTAAGCCATTTCCAGTGGTGAGTTGCTTCAGGGTTACTTGTTTGCCACTTACATCCTGCATGCTGATGTTGGCTACATCGGGCATGGGGCTACCAATGGTAAGCACTTGTGCCGGCATAAATGCAAGTGCCGATAATGCCACTGCCGCAAAAGCAATCATCATTTTTTTCATAAAAAAAAGTTTGGTGGTTTTTCTCCTTAAGCAAAGACGATACAAATTATTGAGTCCGTTTGTTCAATGCAACTGCGGGCTGTTAAAATCTGTCTTCAACTGAATCGGCCAGTGTTTCTGCGGCTATTCGCTTGTCGCTCTTGGCTTTAATGGAAGCGATACTCACATTGATTTCGAAGCCAATAATCAACACCAGCGCATTGATATACACAATGTTCATGAGCAAAATAACGGTGCCCACAGAGCCATAAATTTTATCGATGTTGCTGAAGTTGTTTACCCAAACTGAAAAACCCCATGTAACCAGCAATACCAGCACTGTGGCCAGCACCGCCCCCGGCGATCGCAGGCTCCACTTTACTTTTACGGCAGGCCCGTAGCGGTAAATGAAGGCAATGGTAAAATACGTAAGACTGAAAATAATAAGCCAGCGACTGTATTCAATAATGGTTCTGATGATATAATAATCCCAGCCGAGTTTCTTTAAAATGAACGTTTTGATATTGCCTTGGGTAGCCAGCAATAGCATGGAAGTAAGGATGAGTAAAATGAGTAGCGAAGTGAGTTTAAAGGCGGTCCATCTTTTTGCCATAAAGCGGCTGCTGCGTTCTTCAAAATAACTTCGGTCGAAGGTGTGCATAATGCCCATCATGGCGTTAGAGCTGAAGAAAATGATGAACGCCACACTCAACCACAACAGGCCGCTGCGTTCGGTAATAAAAAAATCATTCACTACATCTTCCAGCATTTGGTACATCTCTTTGTTGCGAAACAAATCATCCAGCAGGTACAGCAGTTGGTCTCGCAGGTGCAAGGCATCGGGCAAAAACGGAACGAGGGTAAACAAAAAAATGAGCCCTCCTGGAATAGCCATGATCATGTTGAATGAAATGGCAGCAGCTCTTTCACTAAACCCGATTTTTTGTACTTGCTGCACAAAAAAGTGCATCACATCGTACAAAGGGATGCCCTCAAAACCAGGAAGGGTGATGCGTTTGCTCACTCTTAGCAAGGCTGCAACAGGTGGGAAAGTGAGTATTTTCTTTTCGAGTTTATTCATCCTTGTTGCTGCTTATTTGCCAGCAGCTTTGGCCGCTTTTCTGGCAAGGTAAGCCGTCAGGCTGTCTTGATACAATTTGGCGGCTTTGCTGTGCTCGGTATAGCTACTGTTGAAAACGGAATATCCGCTAAAATCTGGCTTTGCCACAAAGTAAATATAATCAGTAGCCGGTGCTTTGAGTACTGCATCCAGCGTAGCTACCGAGGGTACACAAATAGGGCCGGGGGGCAGGCCTTTGTTGAGGTAGGTATTGTAGGGCGAAGGCGTTTTCAGGTGATTATAAAACACCCTGTTGCTGGCAAAGTCTTTTCGGGCAAACCGCACTGTCGGGTCGGCTTGCAGGGGCATGCCTTTGCGCAGCCGGTTGATGTATACACTTGCTACGAGGGGCTTGTCTTCAGTCATGTTGGTTTCTTCTTCTACAATGCTGGCAATGGTGTAGACCTGTTCGGCAGTGTAGCCCAAAGTAGCTGCTTTTTGCATCCGTTCTTTTTGCGCCCACCATTTGGCTTGTTCTTTTTTTAGGCGTTTCATCACGGTGCCGAAATCCTGCGTCCAGTAAATGTTATAGGTGTTCTGAATGAGTAATGTAGGCCAGGTGCTGGTATCTACGCCCAATGTTTTCAGGCTATCCTTGCTGCGCAAAAAACGCATAATGCTGGCGCTGTCCGTTTCTATGAGCTGTCCCATTTTTTGTGCCCATTCTTCTGCCAGCCTTATTTTACCTATCACCAGTTTTACTTCGGTTTGCCGGCCAGCTTTTAGCATACGAAAAATGCTGAAGGCATTGCTTCCTTTTTCGATGCGGTATTTGCCGGGCTTTATATTGTTGTAATACCCTGTGGCGGTAGCCAGCAAATGAAATCCGCTGGTGCTGCTGATGCTGCCATTTTGCTGCAGGGCTTTCAGTAGTTGAGCCTGGCTGTTGGTGCCCGTTGGTATGTACACGTATTCAAAAGATTTGTCGAAGCCGGTGATGCTTTTGAAAAACAGCCACCAGGCTGCCAGCAACAGCAGTAGGCCCAGTGCAAACAAAACCTTCATTATTTTTTTAAGCATACAAAACGTGTTGAATGGGAAGAACAGCAAAGAAAATGATGTGGCAATTTGCAAAAAAAATCCTGCTGATGTCAGCAGGATTTTTCTATCGGTAAAAAATGTACAATCAAATTATTTTCCGCTATCAGCCTTTGCAGGAGCGGGAGTAGTGGTTGCAGCCGGTGGCGTAGCTTTTGGCGTGGTTTGCGCAGGTACACCGCTACCGCTTACACGGTCGATGGCCGACTTGCCGGCATCTTGCGTACCCATAAACAGTACGCTTACAATGCACAAAATACCAATGATGGCTGCAAATAACCAGGTGCCTTTTTCGAGCACATCCGTAGTTTGCTTTACACCCATAAACTGATTGCCCAAGCCAGCTACATTGCCGGTGAGGCCACCACCTTTGGGGTTTTGTACCAAAATAATCAGTCCAAGAATTACACTTGCCAACACAATCAGGATGAGAAAAAGTATGGTCATTTTTCGGCTTTTAATTTTTCGATTTGGGCTGCAAAGAAAACGGATTTTTCAGGATGCAGCAAAGATAATTTCTGGTACACCGCAATGGCTTGCGGCCGCATTCCCTGGCGTGCCAGCACATCGGCCATGGCCTCGGTAACTATTTCTTTTGCCAGTACCGATGCCTTAGCTTGTTGCTCAACCAACGGATCGCTGTTCATTTCGCCCGTTTGGTAGTTGATGCGTTTCATGGTTTTGAGCCACTGCGTAAAGCTTTTTAGCTGCGTATCAAAACGGGTGGTGCCCAGTTGGCTGGCATCCATTTTTATACCAAGGGCTGCAAAATAATCTACCGTATGATAGGGCAAAAACAGGAGGTCTTCGTCGGTGCTGCCAGCTGCTGCAGGTTGCAGCGTAAGGGAAGGTTGTGTGGTTTCTTCCGGCGCTTCGGGCAGATGAACCGGCTCATGGGTAATGGTTTCTTGCGGTTCAATAGATGCGGTCTCCGCAGCCATGGCAACGGTTGCATCATCAACCTGTGAAGCATTCTCACTCTCAGTTGTGGTGGCTGCAGATAGCAAAACATGCACCCGTAGCGGATGCTGCACAAAAGCCGCTAGCTTGCCCGGAGCATTTCTATCGCCTTGCTCACTCAGCCACAGCTGCGCCGTGGGATACCACGGATATTGCAGTGCCAATGAGGTTACATCGGCAGCTGTTTCCAACGATGGCAATATGGTGTTTTTGCTTGCAAGCATGTGCCGAAAGTAGGGGGCAATTACCAATTGGAAAAAAGCCGGTTGAAAATTTCGTCGGTTACTCCTCTGATGAGCTCATCGCCAAGTTCGCTTTCTGCCTGTTGCAAAGTTTTGGTGGCGCTGAAATCGAAGCTTTTGTTCACCGAATATTCGGTGGTTTTATTGATTATATTATCCCGCAGGCTTATTTGTACTACTACTGTAAGGCGGTTAGTGCTGGCCTGCTGAGCACTCAGGCCCGATGTGCTGATGGAATAATCACTCACCGCACCGCTAATCACCCAGTCGGCATCTTCATTATTGGTACGTATAAGTTTGGTTTGACTCACAATTTTTTGCTGCAACTTATCCGTAAGGGCAGGGCTGAGGCGTGGGTTTACCAACCGGGCTTTATTTTCAATGAAGTTTACTTTCACGGTTTTGATTTCTGCCGGAATGCTCACGTCTTTAAATGTATAAACTCCACAGGCAGGGGCAATCAATACCAATGCCCACAACAGCCAACTCCACTTTATTTTTCCGGTTGTATTCATGCAACACTTTTTATTGTTTGTTCTATCAAAGCAAACACCTCGTAAAATGATTTACAGGTCTTCAATGTCGTATTCTTTCAGTTTGCGGTATAGCGTACGTTCGCTGATACCCAAATCGAGTGCAGCATCCTTTCGTTTGCTCCTGTGTTTTTTCAATGCCTTTATGATGAGTTCTTTTTCCATATCGGCTATGTTCAGCGATTCGTCCACCTCTTCGTGTTGATCGAATGGTACAGCTGCTTCTGGTTGCTGAATGTATACCGGTGCAGTATTGGTGTTGGTTTTGGCCGGCAGGTTGTAAGCGGCGTGGCTTACATCATGTGGCATCAGGTTGTTGTTGTCATTCATCACATCCTGAAAGCCCTGCGTAGCTGCTACAGCCGAAGGATTGTTGACCAACTCCACAAACATGCGTTTCATTTCATTCACATCCTTCTTCAGGTCGAAGATGAATTTGTATAAAATATCCCGTTCGTTGGCGAATGTTGTTTCACTCACAAATCCGCTTCCGTTATCGGTAAAATTACTGGCCAGTACGGGTAAATGGTTGAGCGGTGCTTCTGGTAAAAAAGGTTTTAATTCCAGTGCATTAATCTGTTTCGATTTGGCAAGCACACTTATTTGTTCAGCAATATTTTTCAGTTCCCGCACATTGCCCCGCCATGGGTAATGCATCATCATTTGGCGGGCTTCTTCATCAAGCTGCACAGGTGTTGTATTGTACCGCTCCGCAAAATCAATCACAAACTTTCTGAACAGCAGCGGAATATCTTCCTGCCGGTCTCTGAGCGATGGAATGCGAATGGGTACCGAGTTGAGGCGATAATACAAATCTTCACGAAAGCGGCCTTTATGCGCTTCCTGCAGCAGGTTGCGGTTGGTGGCAGCTATCACCCGCACATCAGTTTTCTGTACCTTGCTGGAGCCCACCCTTATGAATTCGCCGGTTTCCAATACCCGCAGTAAGCGGGCCTGTGTGCCCAGTGGCATCTCCCCAATTTCATCGAGAAAAATGGTGCCACCATTTACTGTTTCAAAATAGCCTTTGCGGGCATCTACAGCACCAGTGAAGGAGCCTTTTTCGTGGCCAAACAATTCGCTGTCGATGGTGCCTTCGGGTATGGCGCCACAGTTGACCGCAATAAACGGATTGTGCTTGCGGGGCGATAGCGAATGAATGATTTGGCTAAACACTTCTTTACCCACGCCGCTTTCGCCGCTGATGAGTACGCTGAGGTCGGTGTTGGCTACCTGCACGGCCACATGCAATGCATGGTTGAGTGCCGGCGCATTGCCAATAATGCCAAACCTGTTTTTTATCGATTGTAAGTCGCTCATGTTGTTGTATCCTTCTTAATCTATTTCAGGATGTATAGTTCCAAAAAGACGGAGATTCTCTCTGTCAATCCAGTCAAGTATTTCCTTTTTTAAAACAGGAATTTTTTCTGTCGCTAAAGCCCACAATAGGGAGTGGTTTATTTTGAAATAATCATGCGCCAATAAATGACGTAAGCTGATAATTCTGCTCATGTCTGATACTGGTTGAAATTCGTGCTGTTTCTGAATCTGGTACAATGCTTCTCCAATTATTTCGAAAGACCTTTCCAAGGCAAGCTTGTAGACTTCACTTTTCAGCATAGAAGATTCTTCGCCAGCTTCTTGAAGAATTGACTCAATGGCGAGGATCTTTGTTCGGATATCCTCCAGTCGCACAATCAAATCACGCTTCGCCATACAACAACTGTTTTTCTTGGTTGATGAAAAAGCGGAGATACTTGTTGTCAATGTTTTCAGCTTCCAATAAGTCTACATCTCTTTTTAGAAGATGCTCCAGATTGTTTTTCAATGAAAGGAATGCGTCGAACTTTTCAAGTTGCGATTGGTCAGGCACATAACTAACCAGAAAATCAACATCACTTTCCGGACCAAAATCATTCCGTAGCACACTGCCGAAAACACACAAGGAAGCAATACCATGCTGTTTGCATAGTTCAATGATTGCTTTTTTGTTGTTGTCGATAATGGGGTGCATCTGCCGTGTATTTATGCTTCTACAATATTGCCCAGCAAAGTGGCCTGTGTGCTGTCGTGTACTTTCACCCACACATAGTCGCCTTTTTGCAGCGGGTAGTTTTCTTTCGGAAACACCACCACTTTGTTTTGACTGCTGCGGCCCATCCAGTCGGCATCGCTGCGTTTGCTGTTGCCTTCAATCAGTACTTTAAATGTTTTGCCAATGTCTTGCAGATTGCTTTCGCGGCTCAGGCGGTTTTGCAATTCTACAATTTCCACCAACCGACGCTTTTTCACATCCTCCGGTATATCGTCGGTATAGCGGCGGGCAGCCAGTGTGCCGGGGCGTTCGCTGTAAAAAAACATGTAGCTCATGTCGTACTTACTGTACGCCATAATGCTCAGTGTATCCTGATGGTCTTCTTCGGTTTCGGTGCAGAAGCCGGCAATCACATCGCTGCTGATACCGCAATCGGGCAGTATTTCGCGGATGCGGTCTACCTTGGCCATGTACCATTCACGGGTGTAAGTGCGGTTCATGAGTTGCAACACACGGGTGCTGCCGCTTTGTACGGGCAGGTGTATGTACTTGCAAATGTTTTCATACTTAGCCATGGTGTGCAGCACTTCATCGGTAATGTCTTTGGGATGTGAAGTGCTGAAGCGAACCCGCAGGTCTGGGCTGATGAGAGCTACTTTTTCGAGCAGATTGGCAAAGTTTACAATGCGGCCATCGTCGTGTACAAAATAGTAGCTGTCTACGTTTTGGCCAAGCAGGGTTACTTCTTTAAAACCACGGTTCCACAGGTCCTGACACTCAGCGAGGATGCTGATGTCATCGCGGCTTCGTTCACGGCCACGGGTAAAGGGTACCACGCAAAACGAGCACATATTGTTGCAACCCCGCATGATGCTCACAAAGGCAGATACACCGTTGCTGTCGAGGCGAACAGGTGAAATATCGGCATAGGTTTCATCGCGGCTCAGCATTACGTTCACTGCTTTCTGACCGGTTTCGGCTTCCTCCACCAAGGCTGGCAGGGTGCGGTAGGCATCGGGGCCTACTACCATGTCTACCAGTTTTTCTTCTTCCAGCAGTTTGCTCTTGAGGCGTTCGGCCATACAGCCGAGCATGCCCACCAGGGTGCCGGGTTTGCTCTCTTTGAGTTTGCGAAACTCGGTGAGGCGTTTGCGAACGGTTTGTTCGGCTTTTTCCCGAATGCTGCAGGTATTGAGCAAAATCAGGTCGGCTTCCTCCACATTGCGGGTGGCGCCAAAGCCATGCTGGTTGAGGATGGACGCCACAATTTCGCTATCGCTGAAGTTCATTTGGCAGCCATAGCTTTCAATGTAAAAATGTTTTTTGTATTGGTTAGGGTCCAGTGCAAAAGGGGCATAGGCTTCACCCTGCCGGCTTTCGTCGTGGTCATTGAGCGTTGTGCTGATATCTGGTGCAGTGGTTGGAATTTGATGCATGCTGCAGGCAATTATTTGAAGGAGGGCAAAGATAATAGCTGCTGCGCCAAAATGACAGGAAAGCAACCTTATTAACGAAACACTGTAATGTATCGGTTAAATGCCATCTGTTTGTACCGAAAGTGCGACTTTCGGCCAGTCATTTTTAAAAATTCAATATTGTATGGAACCCGAGGTAAGGAAGTTTTTGGCCACCATTTTACACACCATGAGCCTTGGGCTGGTGTGGTTGCTGATTAATACCGTGTTGGGTATAAAACTGGGCCTCTTGTTTTGGGGAGATCAAGGCGCAGTATGGCACATCGTTTTTTACGCTTGGCTTATTGTGAGCTTTTTAGTGCTGTTGCGGTACATTATAAAAAAGTGGAAAGAAGTGCCCCTGTTTGATGTAGACCAGCAGGGCTAACTCGTATGGTCGGAAATGATGCGCCAGCCATTGGCAAAGCGTTGCAAAATGAGGGTGAAATGACCGCCCACATTACCCACGGTTCTTTCCAAATGCCATTTGCCTACCACTGTGTAAAATTTTTTTCCGAGGGGCTTTAGCTGTAACAGCGTAAAACTGAGTTTGCCCATTTTAGCCGGCGAATCGTAGCGTTTCAGATAGCCATCGTAGGTTTTTTGCCAGCCATATACCGGGCCAGCGGCACCGGTAAAAGAAAGAGAATCATTTTTCCAATAGCCTTCCATAAACGTTGCAATATCGCCACGGTTCCAGGCATCTTCCTGCATATCCATTAGCTGACGGATAGCTTCTTCTGCTTTGGGCATTTGCGCCCATACACCAGAGGATAGCAAGAAAAAATACAGACTGAAACAAAGAAGTTTTTTCATCAATCAAGTGCTTTGTGTGCCCGCAGCATTTCTCTTTTGCCGTAAGGCCCGGGCAGTTTTTCTATCGAAAATCCGACAGCCTCCAAGTTACGTCTTACTTCGCCTTTGCTGCAATACGTGGTTAAAATACCATTTGGCTGTAGCAGGTTGTACATCTTACCCAAAGCATCTTCCGTCCATAGTTCGGGTTGTGCCGTGGGGGCAAAGGCATCATAAAAAATGACGTGAAATTTTTTGGTGGTAGCAAACTCAAGCATGTTGGCCTGATGTTTAACCAAACTAAACCAGCTGCCAATACGGATGGTGCGGTTCCAGGGCGTTTGGTGCAGCATCTGAAAAGCTTCACAAAGTTCTTTTTTGCCCATTACCTGAGCATAGTTTAAATGCTTGTATTCTTCTTTTACCAGCGGAAAAGCCTCTACAGCTTCATACTCTATTTTCACTTTGGCTTCTCTGGCCTCGAGGTAGGCTAAAAAAGCATTGAGTCCTGTTCCAAAGCCCATTTCAAAAATGCGCACAGGTTCTGTATTACCAATAAAAGGCTGTAGGCCGGCACCAATATACACGTGTTCACTTTCTTGAATGGCACCGTACCGGCTATGATATGTAACTTCCGAATTTATCAACTGCAATGTATGCGACCCATCTCTCGTCACATGTAATTCACGCATCATGGGCGCAAATATGCAGGCATAACGTTGAAACATCCAATTAAGATTTATGGCGGAATACGTACAAGTGTTGAAAAATGATCCGGTACTTTTTGAAGTGCTGCAAGGGCAGGTATTTGCTATCAGGAAAAAAAGAAATATTGGACTACAGTTGATGCTCTCCATTATGAGCCAGCAGCTCAGTACAAAAGTGGCGGCGGTGTTTCAGCAGCGTTTTCTGGCTTTGTTTACCGAAGAAAAAACACCAGGCATGACGGATGTGCTGGCCATTTCTTATGAGCAACTACGCAGTATTGGGTTGAGCCACGCCAAAGCAACTTATGTACATGCCGTAGCTACTTTTTTTGTGGAAAAACAACTGACCGACCGACAAATACATGCCCTGCCCAATGAAGAAGTGATAGCCTTGCTGACACAAATAAAAGGCGTGGGCCAATGGACGGTGGAAATGCTGCTGATGTTTAGCCTTGCCCGCACCAATGTATTTCCGGTAGATGATTTGGGCATACGGCAAGCCATGCTGCTACTGTACGGCATTCGCAGCAAAGACCTACGCCGCCAGAAGGCCCGCATGCAAGCCATTGCCGCCAAATGGCACCCGTATCAAACCTACGCCTGCCTGCACTTGTGGCACTGGAAAGACAATGCTCCAAAGCTTTGACCAAGGCACAGATGCACAGGGTGTGCTCAACTTTGGAGAAGCTTTACTTGCTGTGCCGTGTGTAAAATGTACATTTGCGCCCGAAAAACCAGCTGTCTGGCTGGATTTGTACCACAAGAAAATCAGCGCTATGGCCGACATTTTTGAAAGACTGTTGAAGAATTACGGACCTCTTGGTCAGCACCGTGAACGTGCTCACGGATATTTTGCCTTCCCCAAACTGGAAGGAGAAATTGCTTCCCGCATGAAGTTTCGCGGAAAGGAAATGATTGTATGGAGCCTCAATAACTACCTGGGCCTGGCCAACCATCCTGAAATACGCAAGGTAGATGCCGAAGCCACTGCCGAATATGGTTTGGCTTACCCCATGGGTGCTCGCATGATGAGCGGCAACAGCAACCACCACGAACGTTTGGAAGCCGAACTGGCTGCATTTGAACATAAAGAAGATGCCATATTGCTCAACTTCGGTTATCAGGGTATCATGAGTGCCATTGATACGTTGTGTGGCCGTCATGATGTGATAGTTTACGATGCCGAAAGCCATGCTTGTATTATTGATGGGTTGCGTTTGCACCCCGGTCATCGTTACGTTTTTAAGCACAACGATATTGAAGATTGCGAAAAGCAATTGCAACGTGCTACACAGCTGATTGAAAAGCAAAAAAGCGGTGGCATTTTAGTGATTACCGAAGGTGTGTTTGGCATGGCCGGCGACCAGGGTAAACTGAAAGAAATCGTAGCCCTCAAAGGCAAATATGACTTCCGCCTGCTGGTAGATGATGCGCATGGTTTTGGTACCCTCGGCGAAACAGGTGCCGGCGCTGGTGAAGCACAAGGCTGCCAGGATGGTATCGATTTGTACTTCAGCACATTTGCCAAATCAATGGCCAGCATTGGTGCGTTTATTGCCGGTCCTAAAGCCATTATCGATTATATCCGCTACAACATTCGCAGTCAGATTTTTGCCAAAAGCCTGCCCATGCCCATTGTATTGGGCAACCTTAAGCGCCTGCACATGTTGCAAACCATGCCCGAACTGAAAAACAAGTTGTGGGAAAATGCGACCAAGCTGCAGGAAGGTTTGAAAGCCCGTGGTTTTGACATTGGTAAAACCGATTCGGTAGTAACGCCGGTGTACATGAAGGGTGGTATTGAAGAAGCTACCGCCATGGTGATGGACCTGCGGGAGAACTACAAAATATTCTGCTCTATTGTGGTGTATCCTGTTATTCCTAAAGGGCACATTATTTATCGACTTATACCTAGTGCCGCTCATACCGATGAAGACATTGAGCTGACATTGAAAGCTTTTACCGAAACCAAAGAAAAACTGGATGCCGGTGCGTACAAGGCAGAAGCCATTCCGGATATGGCGGAAAAAGCTTAAGGTAATAAATTGATGATAGTTGATAGATGTTGGTGTAATACGTCTGACTCAACTTATAATATCGAACGGCGCCTCACGAAAGTGGGGCGCTGTTGTTATTGGTCCTCGAAAACAGGAACCAGTGAATTCGTCAGCTTACAATCTGTTTTTCCTCCCACCGGGCAAGGTCTGCTTCTCCCACAACAAATACACTGCCGCATACCAACACCAAATCTTGTGGTTGGGCGGCATGCATGGCGGCGGCAATGGCGTCGTTCACTTGCGTAAATACCTCTCCGTGCAAGTGATGCTGTGCGGCCTGCTGCTGCATATCGGGGGCGGGCAGGGCACGGGGTAGCTGGGCTTGCGTAAAGTAGTAGTGGTATTCCTTGGGTAGTAATGTAAGCACCTGGTCAATGTCTTTATCCCGCACCATACCTATGACGATGTGTACCTGCATGCCGCTGTATTGTTGCTGCCAGTGTTGGAGTTGCTGCAGCACTTGCTGAATGCCGTTTACATTGTGGGCTACATCCAGCACCAGCAGAGGCAATGTCCGCAACACTTCCCAGCGGCCATGCAAACCGGTACTTTTTTTTACCTCTTGCAAGGCTTCCTGAATAAGTGATAATTGCAGCGGCCATCCGGCTTGCTGCAAAGCGAGGCAACTGCTGTACAACGTCCGCAGGTTGTACTGCTGATACAAACCACCAAGGTCGGTGGTCAGCGAGATGGTTTCATCTGTTGCGATGTTGTGCAGCGATACCGTAAGTGCTTGTGGTGTTGATGCTACCTGCGTAATATTGAAAGCATCGGCTGCAAAAACCAGGGGGCTATTGCATCGGCTGGCTTGCTGCACAAATACGTCTTTCGTTTCGGGCAGGTATTCGCCCACTACAGCAGGTATGCCGGGTTTGATGATGCCTGCTTTTTCTGCTGCTATCTCGGGCAGTGTATTGCCCAGCAGGTTCATGTGGTCCCAGCCAATATTGGTAATGATGCTGAGTTCGGGGGTAATAATGTTGGTGCTGTCGAGGCGGCCACCGAGTCCGGTTTCAATCACGGCAATGTCTACCTGCTGCTGTGCAAACCATGCAAAAGCCAAAGCCACGGTCACTTCAAAAAAGCTGGGCTCAATGGCTTCGATGACGGGTTTGATTTGCTCCGTGAATGCGACGATAAAATCTGCATCAATCCAGTCACCATTGATTTTGATGCGTTCCCGAAAATCGACAAGGTGAGGTGAGGTGTAAAGGCCGGTTTTGTAGCCATGCGTTTGCAAAATGGCCGCCAGCATATGGCTGGTGCTGCCCTTGCCGTTGGTGCCGGCGATATGAATGCTCTTGAATTGCTGCTGCGGATTGCCAATGGCATTGAGCAGCGCAATGGTATTATGTAAATCCTTTTTGTAAGCAGCGGCGCCAATGCGGGTAAACATGGGCAACCGGGCGTACAGATAGTCGATGGTTTGCTGATAAGTCATGAAGATGAATGCGGCTGCAAAGAAAACGAAATGCACCGACCTGTGCTGCACTGTTGAGCCATGCACAGGAGCTGATGGGCTGCGGTGGGTGGAGGCTTGGTGCGGAGTGTAACGCAGCACCGGAGCGCAGCGGAGCCGGAACACGCCGGACTACAACTGCTGTATGCACAGTGGCTGAGAGCCCCCAATTGCATTAATTCTTCAATCGGAAATTGAAAATGAGGGTGCCGAGGCTTTCGCCATCGCCGGGGCTGAATTTGATTTGGTTGGCTTTGCGGATGGCAATGGCCTTGAGGTTGGAATTGGAACTGGTGCTGCCGCGGCTTTGGTAAGTGGCGCTGATGACTTTGCCCGTTTCGTCTACCCGTACATCGATGGCGATTTTGGCGTTTTCGTTGAAGTCGTCTTCGAAGCTGGGGGTACGCATGATGCTGCGGCCGGTGAGGCCATGGCTGATGGCTACGCCGCTTTTGCCGGTACCACCGTCGCCTTTATAATTGTCGCTGTTGATGTTGCCGTTGGGTTTACCCTGATCGCCGGTGCCGCCGGCTATGCCTTGGTTGCGTACATTGTTGAATCCATCCTGACTGTTGCCACCGGTGCCGGTGCCGCCTTTGTAAGCACCCATTTGGGCCTTGGGCTTGGGCTGTGGCGGGGCAGGAGGTGTATTGTTTACGGGCTTGTTGGCCACGGTTTGGTTGGTTACCGGTTTGGGCTTGGGGCTGGTAACGGTGGCTTTTTTGGGTACCACTACTTCGTCGTTGGCGTCGGCTTCCTCTTCGGCAGTCACTGGTTCGGGGGCGGGTGGCGTTGAAGGCGGTACACTGGCTACCTGCTCGGCCGCTTCGGGGGCGGGGTCGCCGGGTACCATGGGGGCAATATCTCCAAAACCGGTTTCGCTGTTGCCGAGGTTTACTTCCACACCTTCATCGAGCAAGGGTGGCGGTGGGTATGGAATGGACCAGTTTATGATAAACAGTAATGCCACAATGAAAGCGGTGGTCACCATGGTGATACCTGCTGCTTTCAGATTCTTTTCTTTTTCAAACTGAATGTGTTGTGCCAGTGCCATCATGGTAAAAATAGCCGTGTTTTTAATTGCTGTAACGACTGAGATGCGCATTAATTACTCATTCCATGTGCATAAGGGGAGGTTTAACAGAAATTCTACTGTGAAAATGTGCTAATGGTTTTCGCACAGAGGACACAGAGAGCACGGAGTTTAAAATTGAGAGAATCAGCGAAAATCCGTTTTCATCCTACCCATCCGCGTCCTATTGATTAAAACAGCTGTCCCTGTTGGATTTCGATGGGGAGGTTTTCAAAATGGAGGGCGGAGAGGATTTGCCAGTGGGTTTCGCCGGGGCGTTTGCGCAGCAGCAGCATGTTGTCGGCAATGAAATCTACCTGAAAGCGTTTTGATTTGAACGCATGCCAGGCGTTTTCAAAATCGACTGCGGTGAGTTTGTAGGCCACATTTATTTTAGCCATGCTGGCAATGCGGGGCTCCTGATTGAGCACCGTAAGTGCTGCTTTTTCGGCATGCAGCAATCGGACCATTTGGTTGAAGCCGGCATTTTCGGCAATGCGGAAAAAGATGGTGTGGTGCAATATGGCACCAAAATGTTGTACCTGCAGCCGGAAGGGTGGCAGACTTTTGGCCAGTGTTTCGAGACGGCTGGTGAGGCGGCTTTCCAGCGAGGCCAGCTGTGAAAAACTGGCTACGGGAATGTGGTTTTTGCCGGGGTGCCAGTTGCCAAAAGGCAGCATTTGCTCCCGGGCTTTGCTGCGGGCTGCATCAAGGCGGCGCCGCACTTTTTCGTTGGGGCGAATGATGAGCTGGTAATCGTACACCAGAGCGGTAATGGGCTGCAAAGGAGCGGTTGACAAATGCATGGTCATGGCGGCAACAAACTAATTGGGATGAACAAATGCGGTGGGTGAAAACCAATGTTGGATACCCGGAACGGCGCAGCTGCATTGCAGCAATGCAAAGCGCTGCACCAGCTGCCAGCTGCCATCGGGCAGGCGCTTCATGAGTTGCAAATGCTGCACAGTAGTTTGTGCAGCCAGTTCGGTAGTCGAAAATTCCTGCATGGCTTTGTGAAACAACATGCCCGGCAGTTCGGATACGAGTGGCAGCAAGCTGATTTGCTGATGACTGATACCGGCTGACGTAAAACCTGCCAGCTGCTGCAACAAGGCTTTGAGTTTTATTACAAACAGGGCATGGGCGCCGGTGCTCTGTACCCGGGCATACACGAGGTGTGGCGGCTTGCCCGACACATTGTTGATGACCACTGGAAATGCGGTCTCGTTTTTACACAACTGCTGCAGCCACTGGCATAGCAAGGGCTCGGCCGATTCGGGTAGCCGCTGCTCGAAAAAAGAGATTTCGGGCTGGGGGTAAAGAGCCTCCTCGGGGTAGGCTTCTCTAAACGATTGGCGGCTTTGTTCCAAGGCCTGCATGGCATTGGCATCGGGCTGGGCTACCAGCTTGTAGCGTAGCCAATTGTCCCAAGGGGTTAGTGTCTGTTTTTCCATCGTTGCTCAGTTGTAGGCTTTCAGAATTGTTATCCACAATATTTAGCACTAAAATACTAAAACATTTAGCTTTGAGCAAAATAATTTTATGGTGCAGGAAAAAATACAGGCCAGAAACTTGATTGATGAAATGAGGCGGAAAGACGAACTGTTTGATAATCATCATTTCATGGTGCATAGTAGCCGCCTTGCTGCAGCAGGATTTTTGCCCGGCGATGAACTGCTTATTGACCGGAAAGCATTGCCTGTGCCCGGTGCTATAGTGTTGTTGGAGCTGGATGGAAAGTTTTTGCTAAGAAGACTGGGACAGCAGCAACATGCCTGGCAATTGCTGCCATTGCATAGCGGATTGGCCTCTTTTGAATGGCCGTTTTACCAGCCCTTGCCATTGGTAGGCGTGGTAAAAAAAATACTGCGGACAGTGGCAGCTTGATGCCATTGCCCGCATTTGCTTAACCTTTTGATACAGGTAGAATTTCCTGCATATCGGCATCAGGTTTGGCATAGCGAAAGCGGGCCAGCTGATGGATACTAAAATAGGTATCGAGCCCGGCACTGGCTACTAGCGAGAGCTCTTCCAAATCGATTGAGCCATCTTTTTGCAATTGCATTTTGGGTAGTACCACATGCTCTACCGAACCAATGATGAGGAATGTACCGTTGTGTTTGATCGGAACAATTTTTACCAATTGTAAAGCCAGCCGGAGTTTACTTTCTGCCACAAACGGTGCAGGGCAAAAGGTTTCGTACAAGGGCATCAGGCCCACGGCATCAAACTCACTTACGGCGGCGTCATATTTAGCACTGGTTTGATGGGCTTTATCAGTAAAACTACTGTGTACACTGTTGAGGGTAAACCAACCTGTGGCTTCAATATTGGCCAAGGTATGCGGGGTAGCCGCCACCGGACGGTTGATGAGTCCGATCAGCGCCGGATCGGCACCAAGATGTACAATGTTTTGAAACAACGCCAGATTGGCGACGCCATTGGTGCCTTTGGTTCCAACCAGCATGGCGGGCTTAATGCCACTCATACTACTCAGCAAATTGGCCCGGTAAAACCGTTCCATGTTTTGCAATTCTTCCTTATTCAAATGCAGCATGTACTTATAACTGCAACCATTTCAAATGGTTGAGTTTGATTACAGACTTTTCTGCATCAGGCTGTAGAGAATTTTTTCATCAGCCGGGCCAATGATATTCAGCGTGTCTTGTGGTACAAAATGAATTTTATACGATTGAATGGCTGCTGCGGGTTTGCTAATGTCGTAGCCTATGATGCGGAGGGCCGTCATCGCATCAAAGTTGGCCGGTACATTAATATTAGTGGTATCGTACCAAATGCCGTAGCCGGCATCGGCCAGTTGCTTCCACGGAAAATGACGGCTGGGATCGACTTTACGGCCAGGTGCTATATCGGCGTGGCCTATAAAGTGGCGGGCCGGTATGGCAAACGATTTTTTCAGTTTACCTAATACTTCCAGTAAACTATTGATTTGTTCGGTGCTGAATGGCTCACTGCCATTGTTGTCTATTTCTATACCAATACTACTGCTGTTGAGGTCGGTGGCGCCGCCCCAAAAACTTACACCGGCATGATGTGCCCGCAGGTAATCATTCAGCATATGAAAAACCGTTCCGGTACGGCACACCACATAATGTGAACTCACTGCGGTACGGGTAAGCGTAAAGGTTTTGAGGGTTTGCTCACAACTGTTTTGCGCCGTGTGATGAATGATAACATAATTGGGTTTGCGCATGCTGAAGTTGGTGGTGCCTACAAAATCGGGGGAAGTAGCAAAGCTGTCTTGCAGGGGATAGGTTTTGAGCAGCTTGGCATATCGTTTGGCTTGCTGCTTATAAGTTTTGTTGGTGGCGGAGTAGGGGGCTTTTGTGCAAGCAAAAGCCAGCAAGCTCAGAAACAGGATGCAATATTTCATGGAGTAATGGCGGTTTCCGGATTTGTTCCGGAAGGTCGGTGGTTTGACGGTAAATGAGGGCTGAAACCCGGCTGTATAACCGGGATGAATAAATTGTATGTGGATAACTACAAGCTGCCAGATTTTTTTGGCATGGAGTAAGGCAACATATTTCAAAAGTTATAAGTAGTTGATTTACAGCATGTAGTTGTCTGGTTACGACATGGATGTAGCAACAATGACAGGCTTTGTAGTAGTAAAAAAACGGTATAGTCCTATGCTGAACTACAAAGGGTGTGGAAAATTGGCATTAATATTGTATAAACATTGAAGGTTACACTTTAATGGCTGAAGCGGCTTGAAAAACGGACATGGCTGACCTTTTTAAGAGCTGCGAAGTGAACCAAAAACACACCATTGACTTTCTGGCTTTCAGCTTTGTCGCGAACTGACTGCCACAACGATTAACCATCGTCGCAACTTACCCATCCGCACCACGGCTTGGGTGTAAAAAACCGCCCCCGACTTCTTAAACAGGTAGCAATCGCTATGGTGCCCATCGGGTTATAGCGCATTTACTCACCATTTTAATTCATTTGTGATGTTGACGCTCATCCTTCGCCGGATTGGGGTTATAGGAATCTTTGTCCTTATTGTAACCTCTTTATTTGCTCAGACTGATATTTTTTCTCTCATGGAGAGAAGGGATTTGAGCATTCAGCAAATTCAACAATTAGCAAAAAAATACTTTGATAGTACGGGTACCGAACGTGGTACCGGCTACAAGCAATACCAGCGTTGGTTATATGAGGTACAATATCACCTTGATGAAAATGGTTTCCGCTTAGCACCGGAGCATGATTGGATTGCCTACAAAAGTTTTCAAACTAATACCAACAATGGTGCTACCAGTGCCAACGCAACTGTACCTGCCAATGCAGGACCATGGATTGAAAAAGGACCTCACAATTGGAACAGAACCAGTGGTTGGAACCCTGGTGTAGGCCGCATTACTTCTTTAGCGGTTCATCCTACAGATACAAATACAATTTACATAGCATCTCCCGGTGGTGGTATATGGAAAACAATCACAGGTGGTGGTAGCTGGTATCCACTTACAGACTTCAATAGTTTGTGGATGAACATGTTTGCTGTTACAATTGATCCAAACAATCCCAACACTATTTACGCTGGCAGCAATGCAAACGTCGTTATAAAATCATTGGATGCTGGTGCTACATGGGCACCCATTAATACCGGCATGACTGGTATCATCCGCAAAATTGTAGTTGACCCCGCTAACTCAAACAATGTATTTGTTTGCGCAGCAAACGGTATTTGGCGTAGTACCAACGGTGGTGGTGCATGGACCAGAACTTTTACCGGCACTGCAATGGAAGATTTGGAATTTAAACCCGGTAACTCATCTGTTATTTATGCAACCAGTAGTTCAGTAGTGTTGCGCAGTGCAGATGCAGGACTTACATGGACGACTTTATCTACTACTCAGGGTATTACTGCCAGTGGCCGTAGCTTGGTTGCAGTATCTGCTGCCAATCCTGAAAGAGTATATATAGCACAAGCAAATGGCAACGAATTTGGTAAATTATACATTTCTAACGACGCCGGTATTTCCTTCACTGTTGCTGTAGAAGGTTCGTCTGCCGGTTGTACAAACTTTTTTGGTTATGAAACAACTGGTTGCGGTACTGGTGGACAAGCTGGCTATGACATGGCGTTGGTGGCCAATCCCTCAAATGCAAACGAAATTTATCTTGCAGGAATCATCGTATTCAAATCGACCGATGCCGGCAAAACCTTTGCACCTGTAACTGCGTGGTCTTACCCCAATAGCATTGGTTACAACCATGCCGATGTGCATGCTATGGAGTGGTCTCGCAGCACTATTTACTCTGGTAGTGATGGCGGTATTTTTAAATCAGTAGATTTTGCTGATAATTGGATTGATTTGAGTGCAGGCCTTGGCATCCGGCAGTTTTACCGCATTGCCAATAGCAAAACAAACGCTCAAGTTTTTACTGGTGGTGCACAAGACAACGGCTCAAGTGTATTTAACAATGGCGCATGGACTGATTGGCTGGGTGCTGATGGTATGGACGGCATTATTTCTACTGCCAATGCCAACCTGATGATTGGTACCAGCCAAAACGGATCTATCTACCGCAGTAGCAATGGTGGTTTAAGTTATACCACACTCAACAGACCTTCTGCTGGCGAATGGGTAACTCCATTGGATATTGATGATGCAACCGGTACCATGTATGGTGGCTGGACTGGCATTTTCAAAAGCACAAATAACGGTGACACATGGACAAAGATTTCAGGAAGCAGTATTAATGTTAGCCTTACTGCTATGGATGTAGCATCCACTAACGCTAATTACATTTATGCTTCAAAAGGAACAACACTTTTCAGAACCACAGATGGTGGCACTACATGGGCTACAACTACATTGCCTGCCGCTATCAACGACATTGAAGTAAGTCCTGTAGATCCCACAAAAGTATATGTAGCTTGTAACAGTACTTTTAATCGCGTATTCGTATCAACCAATGCCGGTGTTTCTTTTACCAACATTTCCGACAACCTGCCAAGTGTAATAGCCCGATCCATCGCTGTTGATGACAACAGTGATGAAACTATCTATGTAGGTATGAATATTGGGCTTTTCTACAAAAGCAATACCACTACAGGTTGGGTAGACATTACCAACAATTTGCCGCTTACTGCTGTAAACGATGTAAAAATTCACCAACAAGGACAATTGCTGAGAGTGGCTACTTACGGCAGAGGCGTTTGGGAACGTACATTGATTGGTGCCGTGGCTGAAAGCTGCGGTACTCCGGCTAATTTAACCGTCACAGCTGTTACCACTACATCTGCTACGGTATCTTGGGATGCTGTAAATGGCGCCAGTGCTTATACTGTAGAGTTTCAGGTAGCCGGTGCCAGCACTTGGAGTGTAGCTGCCAGCAACCTCGCTGCTACTTCTGTAAATATGGCCAACCTGCAATCTGGTACCAACTACAATTGGCGGGTAGCTGCTATTTGCGGCGGCACTACCGGTACTTTTTCTGCTAGTCAGTTTCAATCACTGGTAAGCTGCAATGCACCTACAGGTTTGGCAAGCAGCAATATTACCACCACCACCGCTACCATTAGCTGGACAGCCGTTATCGGTGCACAGAGTTATGAAGTAGCTTACAAAGAAACAACTGCTACAAACTGGATTACTGTACCGGCGGCTACTACCACTACATCTCATATGCTGTCTGGTCTTACTGCTGCTACTGCGTACAGCTGGCGGGTAAAAACAAATTGTACTGCCGGTGCAATCAGCAGCTATAGCGAAGCTCAGTTTTCAACAGCAGCGCCAATAGTTTGCAACGATAATTACGAACCAAGTAACAGCTCTAAACAAGCCAAACTGATTACTCCGGGTACTGCTATAACTGCCGGAATAAGTACCAGCACCGATGAAGATTGGTTCAAGTTTACTGTGGGTAATGATAATTTGACAAATGTTCGTATCACCCTGTCACAGCTGCCAGATGATTACGATATGTACCTATATGATAAAAACTTCCGTATGGTGGGCGCTTCTACCAACACCGGAAACAACAATGATGTCATCATTTTCAACTCAATAAACAAGCGGGTTACGTACTACGTAAAAATTGCTGGTAAAGACAGCCGCTACAACAATAGCAGTTGCTACGGTTTAATGGCCGAAACAAATGCCACCGCATGGGCTCCTCAGTTGGGTGCTGCTATGGCTGGTGATGAAAACATCAACGGTACAACCGTTTACCCCAACCCCGCCAGCAAAAACATGAGTTTGCGATTTGAGAGTACGATAGAAGAAAAAGCAACCGTGACTATTACCAGTGCAACCGGTAAAGTCATCAGTAATAAACCCGTTCAGATATACAAAGGACAAAATCAGCAATTGGTAGACGTAACCCAGCTCCCTGCAGGTGTTTACTTCATACAATTGCACAGCGGCCACCTGCAAATCAACAAGCAGTTTGTGGTAGTTCACTAAGGCGACAATGGTGTATTTATAAATCAAATCACAATTGAATGGCCGGGCGATTCTTCGCCTGGCCCTTTTTTTGTTTTACCATTTGCAATAGCATTATCAGGTTATGCGTTTGTGCACAAAACCCAACCTGTATGCAACGAATATTTATCTCATTGCTTTGCAGCATTGTATTGCTGCTTAAACCCGTTGTAGCTGCACCTCCTGCCAATCCCTTTACAGCATTTTCAAAATCGTGGAGTGCTGCTTTGTATACAAAAGCAAATACTGGCGCAAAAGCCATTTACCTCAATAAAATAGAGAAAGAAATATTGCAGGTGCTCAATCTTGTCCGCATGAATCCGGTATTGTATGCAACCACTGTCTTGCCACAATTTCCCAAGCGTTCTCATCAGTTTGATATAGCTCAATCTGCTGAGTATAAAAGTTTGTATGCTACGCTGATGAGCATGAAACCTATGCCTGTACTTCAGCCAGATTCGTTGAGTTGGGTAAGTGCCCGTTGTCATGCCATTAGTAGCGGGCAAGCGGGTTTTGTAGGCCACGAACGTATTACTGCTGATTGTGAAAAGGTGGAACAGTTTGATGCAGAAAGCTGCCACTACGGATACAACAATGCCATTGACATCGTTACAAGTTTATTGATTGATAAAGATGTGCCTTCACTCGGGCACCGAACCATGCTGTTGGGCAACTACAAAAAAGTAGGTATTGCCATGGCCAGCCATACAGAATATGGCACTACTGCAGTGCTCGATTTTAAGCGATAGTTTATTAGAAAAAACGAGCCGTCCAACCGCGTTGCCAAAAACCATTGGCTTCCAGTTTTTCAATGCCTGGCTTTTGTGTAATGTCTTGCGCATGATTGACCGGGTCGGCATGACCGCACCACGGCTCTATGCATACAAATGGAGCGTCTTTTGCGCCCCAAATACCAAGGTGCGGAAATTCTTTGATGCGAAAATCAATGCCATGTGATGCGTCGGTATTCAACAGGCTTACAATGTCGCTTTGCAAGTCTTTCAATACAATGGCATCTTCATAAAAAAGAGATGGTTGCAGTGGCAATGAATTGCCCACCTGACCGGTCACGGGTTCAGTATCGTTACGCAGTAAGCCATTGTTGAGTTTCCAGCGTAGCAATGGTTCTGTTTCACTAAACCTCAATTGATAATCGCTGTATTGCTCTGTTGATAGCAATGGAACTGCAAATGCCGGATGTCCGCCTATCGAAAAATACATTTCTGTGTCACTCGTATTTTCCACCATATACGTACAGGCGAGTGTATCGTGGTGCAAGTGGTAGTGCAAATGCAAACGAAAATGAAAGGGATAAACAGCTAACGTGTTTGCATTGCTGCAAAGTGTAAACAGCGCTTCTGTTTCGCTGAGCAAGGTGGGCATAAATCTCATTTCTCGGGCAAAGCCATGCCGGGGTAAATGATAAGCTTGCTGCTGGTAATAATAGGTGTTATTAACCAGTGTGCCCACTATGGGAAATAACACCGGTGAATGCTTGGGCCATGCCGCTTCTGCCTGCCACATGTATTCTATACCATTGGTGTGGCGTACGCTACAGAGTTCTGCTCCCATTGGTTTTATACCAATCGACAAGTATTGATTTTCTAACCTCAGCATACAATCAAAATAAAGCGGTGAAAAAGTTGCCCGCTCAAGGTAAGGATTGCAGGGGCTTGTCAAAATAATCTTTTAAGTCAATGTGCAGGCTTTTTCCGGCGATAATAATGCGGTGCATCAGACCCCGCTATCAGTGACTTTGGTCATGTTTACCGGCTACTTTTTATGGTAACTTAACAGGAGTCAGTTCATTGAATTCATTTTTAAATTTTCTTGCCATGAAAAAGCTATTCCTCATTTTGATGTTGCCTGTTTTCATGCCGGTATTTGCACAAAAATGGGCTAAAGATTACGATTTCGTCAACGATTTATCCAATGGTGTAAGTCTTGTAAAAAAGAACGGTAAATACGGCTTCGTCAATAAAGATGGTAAAGTAGTGGTGGCGCTTCAGTATGATGAATCTTCTACCATGAGTGAGGGCTATGCACCTGTAAGAACTGGCAATGCCTGGGGCTATGTAGATAGTCTTGGAAAAGTAACCATTGAACCAAAATATGAAGATGCATTGTGCTATCACGATGGCCTTGCTGCAGTAAAACAAAATGGAAAATGGGGCTACATTAATTATGATGGAAAAGAAGTGATTCCTATGATGTATGACAATGCCCGTGGCTTCAGAGAAAAATTGGCGGCTGTTTCTAACGCCAAAGGTTACTGGGGCTTTATAGATACTGATGGTAAATTGGTGATTCCTTTTATATACCACTACGCTGATTATTTCAGCGATGGTGTAGCCAAAGTAATGAAAGGCGAAAAAACAATGTACATCAACCGTTACAATGCGGTGGTGCAGCAATAGCTGTGGAGTGATGCGTGTGTGGACAAACTGCAAGGGGGCCATAGTGGCTCCCTTGCTTATCTTAATGCAGATTGATTTTTACATATTGCGCCGGTATTGGCCACCCACTTCATACAAGGCTTTGGTGATTTGTCCCAATGAACAATACTTCACGGTTTCCATCAGCGCTTCAAACAGGTTGCCATTATTGATGGCTACTTGTTTCAATTGTTGCAAAGCAGCTTTACTCTTGTCTTCGTTGCGCAGCCAAAACGCTTGCAGGTTCGTGATTTGTTGTTCCTTCTCTTTTGTAGTGCTACGGATGACTTCACCGGGTATTTGTGTAGGGCTGCCTTGCTTGTTGAGGAAGGTATTTACACCTACAATGGGCAACTCACCGGTATGTTTCAGCATTTCATAATGCAGGCTTTCTTCCTGTATTTTATTGCGCTGATACATGCGTTCCATAGCACCCAATACACCGCCACGTTCGCTGATGCGGTCGAACTCTTTCAGTACGGCGGCTTCCACCAAATCAGTCAGTTCTTCAATGATGAATGAGCCCTGAATGAAGTTTTCTGTGTTCGCACTTCCCAACTCACGGTTGATGATGAGTTGTATGGCCATGGCCCGGCGTACACTCTCTTCTGTAGGTGTTGTAATGGCTTCATCATACGCATTGGTATGCAGGCTGTTGCAGTTGTCGTAAATGGCATACAATGCCTGTAGCGTGGTACGTATATCGTTGAAATCTATTTCCTGTGCATGCAGGCTGCGGCCACTGGTTTGAATGTGGTATTTCAACTTTTGGCTGCGTTCGTTGCCCTTGTATTTATACTTCATGGCCTTGGCCCAAATGCGGCGGGCCACACGGCCAATCACACTGTATTCGGGATCCATGCCATTACTGAAAAAGAAACTGAGGTTGGGTGCAAAATCATCGATGTGCATGCCGCGGCTCAGGTAGTATTCTACATAGGTAAAACCATTGGCCAGTGTAAATGCCAGCTGCGTAATGGGGTTGGCGCCTGCTTCGGCAATGTGGTAGCCACTGATGCTCACACTGTAAAAATTCCGCACCTTGTTTTCAATAAAATATTCCTGCACATCGCCCATCAATTTCAGCGCAAATTCAGTACTGAAAATACAGGTGTTTTGGGCCTGGTCTTCTTTCAGAATATCTGCCTGCACGGTACCACGCACTTGTTGCAAGGCCGTTTGCTTGCATTGTGCATACGCCTCTGCAGGTAGCACTTCATCGCCACTCAGGCCAAGCAGCTGCAATCCAAGTCCGTTATTGCCTGCTGGCAAATGACCTGCGGCATTATCATGTATGTATTGCGGACGGGGCACGTGTCGGTATTTCTCCGCTGCATAGGCTTGCACCTTTTCCCATTGGTTGTTTTCCGTAATCCATTTTTCGCACTGCTGATCGATAGCTGCATTCATGAAAAACGCCAGCAGCATGGGCGCCGGGCCATTGATGGTCATGCTGACAGAAGTGCGTGGGTCGCACAAGTCGAAACCGCTGTACAATTTCTTTGCATCATCAACTGTTGCAATGCTTACACCGCTGTTGCCAATTTTGCCATAGATGTCGGGGCGGGCATCCGGATCTTCGCCGTAGAGTGTGACGCTATCAAACGCTGTACTCAAACGCTTGGCTGGTTGGTCGTGGCTTACATAGTGAAAGCGTTTGTTGGTGCGTTCGGGGCAGCCCTCGCCGGCAAACATGCGGGTAGGATCTTCGCCGGCACGTTTCAATTCAAACACACCAGCAGTGTACGGAAATTCGCCCGGTACGTTTTCTTGCAATTGCCATTGTAACACATCGCCCCAGTCTTTGTACTTGGGCAGCACTACTTTTTTAATAGATGTGCCACTCAACGAAGTAGTGGTCATGGCTTGTTTAATGACTTTGTCCCGAACCTGATATTCAAAAAACTCGTTACTGTATTTCTTCACCATATTGGGCCAATCGATCAACAGCTTGTGGCATTCTTTGCTCAGCTTATCCTGATACTGCTGCTGTAGTTGTAGCAGTGCTGCATTATCAGGCGCATCTTGCAACACACCATTCAGTTGATACAATTTGGTAGCAATGTTGGCTTGTTCTTTGGCCCAGGCATCGTACTGGCGGTTGTTGTCGGCTATTTCGCTGAGATAACGTACTCTGGATGGGGGAATAACGGCTTGAGAAATCTTCGCTGTTTGGCCAAACTGAGCATCACCAAAGCTTACGCCCAGTTTGGTTTGCAGGCTGTGTAGCAGTTTGTCGAAGAGGTGGTTCATGCCTTCATCGTTGAACTTGCTGGCCATGGTACCTACAATGGGTAGCTCCTCATCTTTGGCCGTCCACAAACCGTGGTTGCGTTTGTACTGCTTGCGTACATCGGCCAGTGCATCCAAAGCACCGGCTTTGTCAAACTTGTTGATGGAAATGATGTCGGCATAGTCGAGCATATTGATTTTTTCCAACTGCGATGCGGCTCCATATTCCGGCGTCATTACGTACAAACTCAGGTTGCAGTAATCCAGAATCGATGCATCGCTTTGACCCGTACCAGCACTTTCGAGAATGATGAAATCATACCCTGCATTTTTGCACACATCAATGGCATCCTGCACATGTTGGCTGAGGGCGGCATTGTCTTCACGGGTAGCCAGGCTACGCATGTATGCCCGTGGGTGGGCAATGCTGTTCATGCGAATGCGGTCGCCCAACAAGGCACCACCGGTTTTCTTTTTAGAAGGATCTACCGAAATAACCGCAATGGTTTGACCACTGTTTTCGGTAAGGCTGAGATAGCGTCGTACAATTTCATCAGTTACAGAAGACTTGCCTGCTCCGCCTACACCGGTGATGCCGAGGACAGCCCCCCGGCCCACCGACGCTTCGGCCGGTGCCAATGGCCCGGAGGGGGAGGATGAGGAGGTAACTTTTTCGGATTCAATTACCAAACCCAGTTCCGCTTTTGTGATAGCTCTCGCCACTTTCCTGATGTCTTGGGCTTTACTCAAAGGAGTATGGCCGTTCCAGTTTTTTTCTGCACTCCAAAAGTTCAGTGTATCATTTGTGCTATTGAAATAATTGGGGGCTTTCGACTTCTCCAGCAAATCTTCAATCATGCCTTCGAGGCCCATTTCGCGGCCATCATCGGGGCTGTAAATACGGGTAATACCGTAGGCATGAAGCTCCGCAATTTCTTCGGGCAAAATGGTGCCGCCACCGCCGCCAAAAATGCGGATGTGACCACAACCGCTCTGATCGAGCAGGTCTTTCATGTATTTGAAAAACTCCACATGACCCCCTTGATAGCTCGTAATAGCAATGCCGTGGGCATCTTCTTCAATAGCGGCTTCTACAATTTCGTGAACGCTCCGGTTGTGGCCGAGGTGAATGATTTCTGCGCCTTTCGATTGCAAAATGCGGCGCATAATATTGATGGCTGCATCGTGTCCGTCGAACAAACTGGCAGCAGTAACTATTCTGATCTTGGGTTGAATATCAGTCATGGCAGGCAGCAACAATTTTAGGGGGGCAAAAATAAAGCATCCAACCTGCCTTAGTTCACACATCGGGCGGGTTGGATGCCTTTAACAAATCAACTACGCAAAAAGTTATGCGGTTGCTATCATGCTTATCTCCACATTCACACTGCGGGGCAGGCCTTTTACAGCCACGGTTTCACGGGCAGGAAAAGCACTGCTGAAATATTGGCTGTATGCTTCATTTACCGTTGCAAACAACGACATATCACTCAGAAAAATCGTTGTCTTCACCACATTGTCGAAGGTCATACCGGCTTCGGCCAGCACCGCTTTCAGGTTGGCCATTACCTGGTGCGTTTCTTCTGTTACATCGGTGTTTTTCAGTTCGCCAGTTGTGGGGTCAAAACAAACCTGACCACTCAGAAACAACAGGTTGCCGGCCATTACGGCTTGGCTGTAAGGACCAATGGGAGCAGGGGCTGCATTGGTTTCTATTACTTTTTTGTTCATACTACTAGTTCAGTTTGAAGAAAAACGAATGTAGCTCTTTGACTGCAATCCTTCAATTTTGCCAACATGTCTGATATTGTTTATGCTTACGATCCTCATGGCCTGCTGCAGCCCCTTGCCGATGTGCCTGCGCATTGGAAGGTGAGTGCAGATTGGCACTCCATTCCGCTGGAAATTGCGGCATTGTTGATTTGCATGGAAATTCCTCCTGTGCCCATTGCTCATTTACGTAGTTGGGTATTGGTTAATGATCCATTGGGTGATTATGCACTGAAACATCAGCCCACACATGCCCGCTTTTGCGGATGGAATAGTTTTTGGCAACGGCCTTTGTGGGAAATCAGTACAGACCAATCCGAAGCCATTCATTCCGAAGAAATGCAACACCTTCAAACCTTGCTGGGCAAGCAACTCACACAGGTGGCAGCACAGCCGGGGTTAGTGGCACCAAGGGTGGTATGCAGCATTATTAATGAAGCATTTTATGGTTTGGCAGATCATATCAGTTCGGCGGATGACATGGATATTGCCATGAAACTCGGCACCAATTATCCCAAAGGACCTTGGGAATGGTTGGATACAATTGGAGCGTATAACGTATGGGCATTGCTGCAAAAAATGAGTGAAGCCGACAAGCGATATTTGCCACACCCTTTACTGCAAAAAAGTGTTGCCTCATGAGTTATATTTTGTGTATTGATACCGCCACCGAAATTGGTTTGGTAGGGTTGGTAAAAAATGGCGCACTGCTTGCACAAAGGGTAAACCATGAGCAACAAACCCATGCTTCATTTTTACAACCTGCCATTGCTGACATATTGAAGCAAGAAAACATTTCATTGAAAGAATTGTGTGCTGTGGCGGTAAGCAACGGGCCAGGAAGTTATACCGGTTTGCGGGTAGGTTTGGCTGCAGCAAAAGGACTCTGCTTTGCCTTGCAAATACCGTTGATTACTCTGTCGACTTTGCAATTGATGGCTACTGCTATGCAGTTACAGCAACCAACAGCTACTTTGTTTTGCCCCATGATAGATGCCCGCAGAATGGAAGTTTTTGCGGGGTTGTACAACGCTCAACTGCAATCGGTTTTGCCAGATACTGCAGTGTTGCTTACTCCAGAATGGCTTCAACAAGAAAGAGCGTCTTCGGCCATTTGTTTTGCTGGCTCTGGTGCTGCCAAGTGGGTGCAACTGATTAGTAGCACCGATGAAATAGTATTATCAACTGATAGTTTGTTGCAAGCTTTTGCCCGTATTTCTACTCAGATATTTCAGCAAGAGCATTTTGCAGATGTAGCCTATGCAGAGCCTTTTTATTGCAAAGCTTTCTATCAGCCAGTTCGAACTGTTGTTTAAGTCAAGACCGGCTGTTCGCCTTTATTTCAGCAGTAGCTTAACATTTGTATATAACCTTGCAATCCTTTGTGAACAAAGGCTAATTTAAAGGAGTATTGTTCATTTTATTTATAAATAGATTTAGGCTTTTTTTATATATGTGGTAAAAGATGGATGCGATAAAAAAGTAATTTGCAGCTGTTTCAGGTAAATGGAATTCACTCCCCACTCACTGCATTTTACACTTTAATCACGAAAGAAACATGGCGACAAGCAATCAACACCATCTGGTGCTTTTCTCTGGCACTCGAAAAGAAATTACTGTAGAGTTACTCACACTAAAAAAAGCAGATTTAATCATCCGGGCATTGAACCATAAGCTTCGCTTACAAATCATCCGGTTGTTGCACGACAAAGAGGAATTGACCGTTACTGAAATTTATGTAAAGCTGCGGTTGGAGCAGTCAGTTGCTTCGCAGCACCTGGCACTGTTGCGCCGGGCAGGTATTGTAGAAACCCGTCGTGAAGGAAAGTTTATTTTTTACTCCGTGAGTGCTGCCCGCATCGAAGAAATTTTCAAGATTTCAAAATCGTTGGTCGGCAAGTTCTAAAAGCACTTGTTCTCGATAATAAGCTATCTCTAGCAATAATTTGGCTAATGCAGGTCCTCAAGGCCTGCATTAGTATTTAATAAACATTTTTCGTCATTCTTTTGCAGCCTAATATTTATACGCATGTATATCCAGCAATTGTACACCAGCTGCCTGAGTGAGGCCGCTTATTATATTGAAAGCAATGGCGAAGCCGCCATCATCGACCCACTGCGTGACTATCAAACCTACACGCAGTTGGCAGCCGATCGCAAGGCTAGCATCAAATACATTTTCGAAACGCATTTTCATGCCGACTTCGTTAGTGGACACATCGACTTATCGAAAGCTACCGGTGCCCCCATTGTGTATGGTCCCGGTACTCAAACCCGCTATCCGGTGCAAATAGCAAAAGATGGCGAAAGTTTTCAACTGGGTGAACTCAGCATAGAAGCCCTGCATACACCCGGCCACACCTTGGAAAGCACTTGTTGGTTGCTGCGCAATGCAGATGGTAGTGCACATGCTGTGTTCACCGGCGATACGTTGTTTATTGGTGATGTAGGCCGCCCCGACCTCAGCAGCGGCAACCTGAGCAGCGAAGAACTGGCGGGCATGCTCTACGATTCGTTGCAACAAAAACTGGCCACCCTGCCCAATGAGGTATTGGTGTATCCTGCCCATGGCCCCGGTAGCGCCTGCGGCAAAAATCTTGGCCCCGAAACCTTCAGCACCATTGGTCAGCAAAAGCAAACCAATTATGCGCTACAGGCTGAAAGCAAAGCTGCTTTCGTTACAGCCGTTACTACAGGTTTGAAAGATGCACCTGTATATTTCGCGGTGAATGCAGCCATCAATCAAAAAGGCTATGCACCATTTGAAGAAGTGTTGGACAAAGGCATGAAAGCCCTGACTGTGGCCGAAGTAGAAGCGTTGATGGAAGAAGGAAATACCATTTTACTGGATACCAGAGCGGCTACTGTTTTTACCAATGGCTTTATCCCTGGTTCGGTGAGCATTGGCCTCGAAGGTCGATTCGCAGAATGGGCTGGTAGTATGCTACCCTTCGATCAACCAATCGTGTTGATTACCGAACCCGGTAAAGAAGAAGAATCTGTTACAAGGCTTGCCCGTGTTGGTTTTGAGCAATTTGCCGGTCATTTGGCAGGTGGTTTTGATAGCTGGCTAAATGCAGGAAAGCAACTCGATATTATCATCGATATTGAAGCCGATGAACTGGCCATGGACTTACCACACGACGATAAATTATTGGTAGTAGACGTACGCAACGAAGTTGAATTTTCGGAAGGTCATATTGTAGGTGCCACCCATCTTGCACTCAGCGAAATGAACGACACTATGCGCATTGCTACGCTGCCCGAAGAAGCAAATATTTACCTGCATTGTGCTGCTGGTTATCGCAGTGTTATTGCTGCTTCGCTCATTAAGCGCCAGGGCCTGCACAATGTGCGGAATGTATTGGGTGGCTTCACCGCCATTAGCGAAATAAAAGAAATACCTACAGAAAAAGATACAGCAGCCCTGAGCTAACGCTTGGGGATTGCTGCAGTTGCACGGAGGTTGGCAATGATGAGGCCAACAATTACCACCGTCATGCCGAGGATGTGAATCCAGGTAATTTTTTCGTGTAAAATCAGCACGGCTTCAATGCTGCTGAATACAGGAATGAGATTGCCGAAAATAGCGGTGCGGGCTGCGCCAAGCCTTGCTATGGCTATGTTCCAGCACAAGAATGAAATAACAGAAGCACCTGCACCAAGGTAGAGCACGATACCTGCCAAAGACCAGCTCCAGTTTATTGTGGCCCCCATGCCCACCTCTAATAATGCAAAGGGTAGCAGTATGATGGTGCCTATCCAAAAGGTGCTGAAGAGATAGGCTTTGGGTGAAATGGTGGCTGGCTTTTTGCGGGTGGCAATATTGTACAAGGCAAAGGATAATGCTGCTGCTAAAATCCACCAGTCGCCTTGTGTAAACCTGAAATGCAACAGCACTTCCAAACTGCCCTGGCTGAGCAACAGCAAAATGCCGCTGATGCAAATGAGCAGGCCCAGCATGCGCCATGCCGGTATTCTTTCTTTTAAAAAAATACGGGCCAGTATAAATGAAAATACAGGAGAAGAAGTGGTGCCAATCAACGCCAGGCTAATGGCAGAAGAAAAATGTCCTGCCACATAAATAAAGGTGTTGAACAAACTGATGCCCGTGAATGCTGCAAACGTAACAATGGGCAAGGCTTTTTTAATGGCCGCCCAATCTTGCCGGAAAGCCGCCCAGCCAATGGGCAACATGATGATGGACGCCGTACCCCAACGCAAAAAAGCCAGCATAAAAGGAGGTATATCCTGATTGATGGCACGGGCCACAATGAAGTTGCCACTCCACACCAGCGTGGCCAATACAGCCAATCCAATGCCTTCAATAGTATGTTGCTTGTTGCTCAAAACGCTGGCAAATGTACAGGAAGGTTTGCTGTGCTTTTACCGAAAGAAAATATCATACGCAAAGCGAATGATGGTACCAGTCACCACCAGTAAAAAGAAAATACGGATGAAGCGGTTGCCTTTGAGCAGGGCCATTTTGGTGCCAGCCCAACCGCCGGCCATATTGCAAATGGCCATGGGGATGGCCAGCTCAAACATGATATTGCCCGTAAATGAAAAATAAATAATGGATGCCAGATTGGTAGCAAGGTTAATCATTTTGGCATGGGCACTGGCATGCATAAAATCATGACCAATAATGGTGATGAACACCAATACCAAAAAGCTACCGGTACCGGGGCCAATAAAGCCATCGTAAAAACCAATGAGCAAACCAGCAACAATCCCTTTCCATAACGCTTCTGTATACGGGATTTCGTCATGCTGCTGCCCCAGGGTTTTGCGGGTGTAGGTAAACAATGCCACCAACACCAGCACACACAGTATAATGGGTTTGAGAATGCCATTGTTGAGCACACTCACCATGTACGAGCCAAACATGGCCGCACTAAATGCTGCCAGTGCTACCCATAGAATCAGCTTCCAGCGGATGTCGATGCGTTTGCTGTATTGATACGCCGATACCGCCGTACCACAAAAGGATGGAATCTTTACCGTACCCAGCAGGGTAGCCACCGGTGCATTGGGAAAAGTGATGAGCATGGCCGGTGTTTGCACCAGTCCGCCACCCCCTACCACAGCATCAATAAAGCCGGCGGCAAATGCTGCTATGCAAACGATAATAAGAGAACTGGCCAAAGGATGGAGTGGAGAGGTTGATTAGTTGATTGGTTAATGAGTTGATTGGGGCTGCATCTTATGATGAATGATGAATTTCATCATTCATCATTCATCATTCATCATTCATCATTCCCAATTCATCATTCATAAGCTCATACTTCATTTGTTACAACATAGCCTCCCAACTCTTCTTTCCAATGGGCGAAGTCGTTGTTGTAATCGCCTTTGATGCGTTCGATAGGCGGATTGAAGTAGCCGAATTTCAAGTTTGGAAACTCTTCATGAATCAGGTTCATCATTTGCTGTACGCCCATGCATTCGCCGGCATCGGCTACATTTATTTTACCCAAATACCAATCGGGGTCAATATTGAAATTACGCCACTGAATCATGCATAAATCTGTTTCCTTTATCAGTTTGCGCAGCGCTTCGTATTCTGCTTCGCTATCCGTCATGCCGGGGAAAACGAAGTAGTTGATGCTCGTCCACACACCATATTTTCGGGCTACTTTCAGGCTTTCAACTATGTCTTCAAACTGGTAATTATTGGGGCGATAGTAGGGCGTATAAATTTCGCTTCGGGCACTGTTGGTACTTACCCGAATACTGTCTAAACCCGCCTGGCACAAGGCTTCTACCGCAGCCGGCTTGCTACCGTTGGTGTTGATATTGATAGAGCCTTTTTTGGTATGCTTCCGAATTTCGATGATAGCATCGCGGATGGTTTCCCACATCAGCAGCGGCTCACCTTCGCAGCCTTGCCCAAAGCTGATGATGGGGTAGGGAGCAGTTTCCAGATGCGGTACGGTAAACTCCACAATCTCTTCAGGCGTGGGCTTAAAAGTGAGGCGGTCTTGCGGGCTGGTAATGGTTTCATCTTCCGGCTGAAAGCTTACACAACCTACGCAGTTGGCATTGCAGGCAGGAGAGCTTGGCACGGGGCATTCCCAACGGCCCATGGCCATGTTGCGGGCAGCGGGGCAGTTGTAGGTATTGCAACAGTTTTCCATCAGGTGCTTTACCAGTCTGTTGTGCGAATATGCTTCCATCAAATGCGTGGCACCATTGGCAATGGTATCATCATCGTATCCCGCACATTCCTGACGCACATCTCTTTCTACCCGTACAGCTGTAACATAAAACTGATCATTGTACCAACCGGCTGCCGTGTAGCAAAACAAGGGTAGTGTTGGTGCATCGGGTGCGGTTTCGTAAGCGGCCAAAAACAGGTTGGTATGTGCCGGCGGAATGAAAGCCGCTACCGCCCAGCCTTTGTCGCAGAGGCGCATTTCTCCCGTTTCCACATCTATGCCAATGCCTTTGCGGCCGGGCAGTTCGTATAGGTTGCCGCCATCGGGCAATACAATCCAGCTTTCTTCGGGCACTTCAAACGCATCCCATCCACTACGGCCAATGGCGTAGAGGGTTTGGTCTTCAAAAATGTTGCCGTTGCCGTCGCTGTATAGTAAATATGGAGTCATATGAAAAATTGAATGGGAAATGAATAATTAGGCAATGGGTTATTAAGTAATAGCAAACCCTTTGTGCTCCTTAGTGTGTGCTTTATGGTTCAAAAAAAGGGGTTATATACGAAAATGCAATTGCTCTTTGCAATACGCATTAAACTCTGCAATTAGTTCTGCTGAAACAGGTTCGTCTAATTCTTTTTGAATGATGTGGTTGTTGCGCAGGTCGAGGGTAAAAATGTTGTCCCTGATCATCACGTTATCAATTTCAAACCATTCGTATTTCTTTTTGGGAAAAGAATTGCGCACCACTTTTTCTTTTGTAAATCCTATCTCGTCAGGAAATTTTACCCAACGCTCTATTACCGACATGATGGCGTAACCCACGCCAAACCACACATGATATTTGGCCAACGGCAGCAGCATCCAGGCCATGGCAGCCACCATCAGTTCCATGCGGTAGTTTACCTGAAAAGATTTGTCGGCGCTGCGCACCCAGCCGTACAACCACAAACCAATAATAAGTAGGGGAATCACTACCAGCCAAAGGTTGGTGCCAAACATGCCCAGCCTTATGAGATAGTAAAAGTAGGCTGTCAAGAAAATGAGCAGCAACACCTGACTCACGATGTTCACATGTTTGTACCCCGGCGATTTGAGGGTGATGACGTAGTCAAAGTCGCCCGATGATGCTGTTGCGGTTTCCTCTTGCTGCATAAGGTTGCAAATGTACCTGCTATACCAACAGATTACGCCTTCGGTTGGCTTACCATCATGTTGCAAATTTTCCAAAGCTGACGGGCCCCCACGTTAGCATCCCAACCGCTTTCGCCAATGCCTATTTCTACCAAATCGAAACCAATAAGCTGGCGGCCGCTGGCCAGCAGGCGCCGAAGCAGGTAAATGATTTCTTCGGATTCAAAACCGCCATCCACCGGAGTGCCGGTGCGGGGGCAAAGCTTGGGGTTGAGGCCGTCTATATCGTAGCTGAGGTGTACTTTTTGTGGCAGCTGTGCAATAATGTCGTCGCAAATCTGCTGCCAGTTGTCGCCTTCAAAGCGGCGCCTTTTCAGGTCACGGTCGAAGAAACAATGGATGCGGTTCTTGTGCTGTTGCAGGTATTCCCATTCGCCCTGGCTAAAATCACGAACACCAATTTGCACCACTTTTTCCAGCTGTGGTATTTCTTCCAAACCATTGTATACCACACTGGCGTGGCTATATTTAAAAAACTCGTAAGAAGGGCGCAGGTCGCAGTGGGCATCTATCTGCAATATGCCAAACGATTCGTGTTGTTCGGCCTGTGCTTTCCAATAGCCCAGCGATGTGCTGTGGTCGCCACCGAGCAGCCCCACCTGTTTACCTGCTTTTAGCAGGTCGCTGGTTTGCTCGTACACCCAGCTGTTCATATGGTCCGATCCCTCGTTGATGTCTTTAATGCTCTTGCACATAAAGCGGTTGGCCTTTATGTCTTCGCCTCTGGAAATGAAGTCGATAAAGAGCTCGGCTTCTTTGCGCAAAAAGTCGCTTTTGAGCAGCAGCTTTCTGTCGATGGGGCGCATGTAAAACCCTTTCTTCCAGGCGTCGGGGGTATCCAAATCAAAAATGTCTACCTGCAAAGAAGCTTTGAACACCTGCTCTGAAGCCCGGGCGGTGCCTGCTGTGGAGCTTACCGTAACCTCCCATGGTACTGGTACAATTACTAATTGGGCATCGGTTTCAGAAAAGGGCAATCCAAAAATATTGTTGTTGGGATTGCCTGCACTGTTTACGTCGAAAGTTGATAAATCGGCCATGTGGCTTTGTATAAAGGGTGGCGAAAGTACAAACATTCTACACGCAACCACCCTGCTGTGCAGGCATGCCTCGCCACAAAGCTTTATGCTGTAAACAGCGGCCTGATTTTCAATGAAAAAATGTGGATACGCTGTTTTATTTAACAATGCAGCAATGCAGCGTCTGCAGCGCAATCGCTGTACATTTGCCCAAAATCACCGGAGTAGCGAATGAAAAAGATGCACATTTTTTTGCTGGTTGGTGTGGCAGTGGCCATAGCCGTGATGATTAGTTTCACCACCGATCTTACCACGTATGATACCATTGCTTCTGCAAAGCAAAAAGAAGGAACCTACGTACACCTGATAGCCAAGCTGGATAAGGCTCAGCCTATTGAGTACAATCCATTAACCAATCCCAATTATTGTTCTTTTACAGTGGTAGATTCTTTGGGCTCGGTTACCAAAGTCATCAGCAACAAACCCAAGCCGGCCGATTTGGAAATGAGTGAAAGGGTAGTGCTGAAAGGTCGCATGAAAGAAGACGGTTTTCATTGCGACGACATACTGCTGAAGTGCCCCAGCAAGTATAAAGATGAACAAGCCAAGGGCCTCCGCCACCCGGGCAGCAAGCAAGAAGGATAAGAAATCGATATTTACCAATACAAAGCGACATCCAAACGGGTGTCGCTTTTTGTTGGCATCAAACTCAAATGATTCCATTCAAGCAATCCGTTTAATTCGTGTCATTCGCTTTATTCGTATCATTCGTGTTTAAAGTGATTCTTTTTTCGCATTTCCCCAACAAACAGTGCTTTCACGTTTCATTGCCATGAGGTGCATACCCGTACTTTTGCCACGCTTTGCAACCAAATAATTGCAAACTGCCAGCAGTATGGAATTTGTAGGAGAAAATTTGTTGCCCGGTCAGATTGGGCACTTCATGATTGTGTTGTCGCTGATGTCGGCCCTGTTTGCCAGCGTTAGTTTTTACATGGGTTTTAAGGCTGCCGATGCAAGCAGCCGCCCCACCTGGATGAAGCTGGCCCGCATTGGTTTTGCGGTGCAAAGCATTTCGGTACTGGTGTCGTTTTACATTTTGTACCACATCATCAACAACCATTTATTTGAGTACAAATATGTATGGCAGCACAGCAGCAAGGCCCTGCCCATGGAGTATTTGCTCAGCTGTTTTTGGGAAGGCCAGGAGGGTAGTTTTTTGCTCTGGAGCTTTTGGCATGCCGTGCTGGGCTGGTTTATTATAGCCCGTAGCGGCAAGTGGGAAGGCCCGGTGATGTCGGTTATCAGCTTTGCACAGTTTGCGCTGGCTACTATGGTACTCGGCGTTTATTTCTTTGGCCAAAAAGTAGGCAGTAGTCCCTTTGTGCTGCTGCGCAACGAAATGGATGCACCCATTTTCAGTACGCCTAACTACCTCGAATTTGTGACGGATGGTAACGGCCTCAATGCCCTGCTGCAGAACTATTGGATGGTGATTCACCCGCCGGTATTGTTTTTAGGTTTTGCTTCTACCATTGTACCGTTTGCATATGCTGTAGGTGGCCTGCTTACCAAAGACCACAAAGGCTGGACCGCACCTGCTTTGCCTTGGGCATCGTTTAGTGCCGCCGCCCTTGGCCTTGGTATTATGATGGGTGCAGCATGGGCTTATGAGAGCCTCACTTTTGGTGGCTATTGGGCATGGGATCCGGTGGAAAATGCCAGCCTTGTGCCTTGGCTTATCCTTATCAGCGGTTTGCACACCAATCTTATTTACAAAAGCAGCGGCTATTCGCTCCGGGCTACGTATTTGTTTTACATCCTTACGTTTTTGCTCATTTTATACAGCACCTTCCTTACCCGTAGCGGTGTGCTCGGCGATACTTCTGTACACTCCTTTACCGGCTCGGGTATGAATGTGCAGCTGCTGCTGTTCATCTTTGCATTTCTGATACCTGCCGGCTTTATGTTTGCCCGTCAGTACAAGCAAATACCCAGCATTCAAAAAGAAGAAAACCTGTACAGCCGTGAGTTTTGGATGTTTATCGGTTCGCTGGTGTTTTTCTTTTCGTCGCTGGTAATTATTGGTAAAACATCACTGCCGGTATTCAATAAAATATTTGGCACCAGTATAGCCCCGCCTCAGGATGTGGAGTATAGCCACAACCAAATTCAGGTATGGGTGGCTATTATTGTGGGGCTGCTTACCGCTGTAACCCAATACCTGAAATACAAAGACACGCCGAAGAAAACATTTTACAGCAAGCTGCTGTGGCCTACGGCTATTTCGCTGGCCATTGGTTTGTGCATCAGCTATTTTGTAGGGGTGGCTTACGATAAAAAAGGTCCCGGCTTTTGGCTGGCCCTGCACATCGCCATTACTGCTGCAGTGTACGCCATTGTGGCCAACGCTGGTTACATTTGGTCGGGTATGAAGGGCAAACTGAAACTGGCGGGTGCTTCTGTTGCCCACATTGGCTTTGGTATGGTGCTGTTGGGCATCCTCATTTCTGCCAGCAATAAGGTTACACTGAGCTACAATACCACCGGTATTTCTCCATTGCAAATGAAAGATGCCAGCGATGTAAACAACAACCCGCAGGAAAACCTGACCCTGATAAAAGGCGTGGCAACTGATATGGGTAAATACATGGTGACTTACACCAAAGACACGCTGAGCCCCCGTGACCAGAAGCGGTATTTTGAAATTGATTTTCAGCACAAGCAAACCAAGGAAAATTTCAAACTCTATCCCGACGTAATTGAAAACAACAAGGGTGGGGAAGGCCTTACACCCAACCCCGATGCCAAGCACTATTGGAACAAGGATATTTTTATTTATCTCACCTTTTTGAGCGACCCCACCGCCAAGCAAAAAGACACTACGCAGTTTGCAAAAAAAATGGTGGTGATTGGCGATACCAGTTTTTACAGCAATGGCATGTGGACGGTAAACCAGATTGAAGTAAACCCGCCCGATGAAAAGTTTGCTGCCTACAAAGGCGACACTTTGCTGGCTGCCGATATTTCGGTGATTGCCAAAGACGGCCGTATTTACAAAGCCCGGCCGGCATTTCGACTCAAAAACAATACCCTCGATATCATTACCGATACGGTGATGAGTCAGAGCCTCGTATTTACCATTAATAAGCCTGGCGATATGGAGAAGCGGGAAGTGGAAATAGGCCTGAAAGAAAGCAACGCCATTCTGGATTTTGTAACGCTGAAGGCGTATGAATTTCCTGCCATCAATGTGCTGTGGTTGGGTATTGTGGTTACGGTAATTGGTTTTATCATGAGTATGTTTCAGCGCCGCAAAGCCGCCAAACGATACAATGAATAACCGGGTCTTTCGTTTTTGGTAAGTATATTCATGCTTACAATGCAGCGCATCCTCATCATAACTATCATTTGTTGCAGCAGCTTACTGGCTGCGGCACAAACCCAGCCGCCGGTGGTAAAGCACCCCGACTATGGAGTAAATGATACACTGGTAGTGTATGCCACGGTGATGGAAGATGGTACACTGGTGCCCACCTCGTGGCTGCTGCCGGTAGAAGTGCTGGGCAAAATGCCCCGCCACCTGGCCAGGCAACAAAAGAAAATGACCCGGCTTAAAAATGCTGTGTACGTTACCTATCCTTATGCACGGGAGGCCAGTCGCATCATCAACTTTATGAACCGCCGCATGGCAGGCATGAAAGATGAAAGTGCCCGCAGGCAGTTTATCAAATCGCAGGAAAAGCAACTCAAAGAAGCCTTTGGCGATAAAATTACCAGCCTGAGTGTGTACCAGGGCAAAGTGCTCATGAAACTCATCAACCGCCAAACCGGTGCCGATGTGTACGCTATTTTAAAAGAATACAAAGGCGGCGCCAATGCCCGGCTGTGGCAAACGGTGGCGTTTGTATTTGGCAGCAGCCTCAAGCAACCTTACGACCCCACCGGCGAAGATGCCGAAATGGAAGGGTATGTACGGGAAGTGGAAATGCTGTATGGCGGATAATTTATAGCGGCTCGACACTTACCAGCCAGCCACACTATCATCGCCACGTTTATCACCCACTACTTCCAGTTTGCCATTGGGTTTTACCAGTATCATTTCGGTAGCACTCCAGGCCCCGTTTTCCACTATTTTGTAGCCCATCGCTTCCAGCTGTTTGCGTACATCCATGGGAAAATCTTTTTCCACCCGCACTTCATCGGGCTGCCACTGGTGGTGAAATTTTGGTTTGTTCACTGCATCAAAAGCATTCATGTTGTAGTCCACCACATTAATAATGCTTTGCAATACTGATGTAATAATGGTGGTGCCACCGGGTGTACCTACCACCATAAAAGGTTTGTTGTTTTTGAGCACTACGGTGGGCGTCATACTGCTGAGCATACGCTTGCCGGGGGCAATAGCATTGGCCACGCCACCAATGGCACCAAACATGTTGGGTACACCGGGTTGAACGCTAAAATCATCCATTTCGTTGTTGAGGAAAAAGCCGGCGCCGCCCACAACCACTTTACTTCCGTAGCCGCCGTTGAGGGTAGTGGTTACACTTACGGCATTGCCATCGGTATCCATCACACTCAGGTGGGTGGTTTCCATGCTTTCTTTTATTACACCGGGTGTAATGTTGGTGCTCACCGATGCTTTGGTGCTGTCGTAATCGGCCATGCGCTGCTGCAGATAAGCCGGTGCCACCAAGCCTTTCATCGGCACTTTGTAATAATCAGGATCGCCTAAGTGTTCTGCACGGTCGGCATAGGCACGGCGTTCAACTTCGGTAATAAGCTGTACACTTTTTGCCGTTTGAAAACCATAGCTGGCCAGTGGCCGGTTTTCCAGCATCTTCAGCATTTGATGAATGAGTATGCCGCCGCTGCTGGGGGGTGGCATAGAAATTATCTCATAGCCTTTGTACATAAATACAACAGGCGTTCTTTCTACTGCTTTGTAATTTTTCAAATCGGCTTTGCTGATGATACCACCGCCACGTTCCATTTCATTCACAATCAAGTCGGCAGTTTCTCCTTCGTAAAAACCCGGCTGGCCCTTGTCTCTGATGCGTTTCAGTGTGTTGGCCAAATCGGGTTGTATCAAGGTATCGCCGGCTTGCCATTTTTTTTCTCTGTAAAAAACGGGGAGGCTGGTGTTTACCCTTTCCAATTGCTGCTGTAAATTATTGAGGCGGTTGGCTTCTCTTTCTGTAATGGCAAATCCTTTTTCTGCCAAATCAATAGCCGGTTGAATCAATTTTTTCATGGGCAGTTTGGCATACTTCAAAGAGGCAAACAAGCCAGCCGGTGTGCCGGGTACACCACTGGCCAGGTGGCCGCTTTGCGATAGTCTGGTATTGGCCTTGCCCGTTTTCGGATCTACATACATGTTTTCGGTGGCTTTGCCGGGCGCCATTTCGCGGTAGTCGATGGAAATATTTTTGCCCGACGACAAGCGGGCCACCAAAAAACCGCCACCACCAATATTGCCCGCCGTTGGGTACACCACAGCCAACGCCCACTGGGTGGCAATGGCTGCATCAACTGCATTACCGCCGTGTTGCATTACATACATACCAGCCTCACTGGCCAGCGGATGTGCACTGCTCACCGCCGCTTTGCTGTACTCGGCCTGTTTTACCAACTGGTATTTGTACCCATTGGGCTGTGCCGCAGCAGGCAGTGCAAATGCAACACAAAAACCAACCAACAGAAAAGCAGGAGCCAAATGGCTAAGTATCTTCTTCATAAGCAATATCAAAATGTAGTGCTTCCAAATATCAGGGAAAATAGCGGGATGTTGGGTGGTGTGAGTTGGAATGTCGGGAAGACCGAAAGACCGAAAGACTGAAAGTTGGGAGTCCGGAGTCGGGGAGTCGGGAGTCCGGAGTCGGGGAGTCGGGAGAAAGTCCGAAAGACGGGAAGCCGGAAGTCAGTAGAAAAATGCCAATATGTACCACATCACTCTACGTTCCCTCTCCTTTGGAGAGGGTGGGATAGGTTAATATAGTCGGATAGTTGGAATGTCGGGAAGACCGAAAGACAGTAAGTTTTCTCCCCTTTGTGGGGTGCCCTTTTGGGCGGGGTGGTTTTTTGTACATAGCCGGAAAGCCGGCCAGATAAATTGCGGGAATCCAAATTGCTAACCCGTTTAGCCCTGAAAGGGCGAAAATCCATCAGCCACTGGCAACGCCTTTGGTATACAATACCAGAAAGATGTACCAAGCCCAGAAGGGGTGCCATCATTTCATTGGTTGAAGTTTAAGAGGAGTAACGGGCTAACAAAGGCCGGTAGGCTTGCAACAGTTTTTCATTCCCCACCGGGGGCCAGGGGGCTGCCTCAAAAAAAGACGACACCTGTTTGAGGTGCCGTCTTTTAAAAATTCATCCAATTATTTGATTACTGTCTTCCGCCGCCGTTTTCCTGCTGTGGGTTCAGGTTGAGCGGATAACCGTACACGCCTTCAAAACCGGGATAAACACCCTCAAGGCGAACGGTACCGCGGGCACTGCCCAACAGTTTCATTAGTTCTTCTACCGATTTCACAGGCTGGCTGTTCACACTCGTAATTACAAAGTCTTTTTGCATGCGGGTATTGCTCAGCAGGCCTTCACCCAGTTCTTTCACTTTTACACCACCGGCTATACCAAATTTTTCTGCGTCTTTTTTCGATACTGTTTCCAGCTGACCACCCAGTTTTTCTTTCAGATCGGCGTTGGCATCATTCTTCACCACATCGGTATTACCGGCACGGTTTTTCAAGGTAACGGTGGTCGATTTGGCGGCACCATCTCTTTTAAAACTGATGGTGACTTTATCGCCGGGCTTGTAGTTGGCTACCTGCTCCACCATTTCTGAACCGCTGGTTACTTTCACTCCGTTGATGGCAGTGATATAATCGCCGGGCTTAATGCCTGCTGCAGCGGCTGCACCACCTTCGGGCACTTCCCGCACATACACGCCTTCGCCCTGTGTTATACCTGCCTTGCGGAATTCTTCTTCGGGTGCATCATCTGGCATGTAAGTAATGCCAAGGTAAGCCCGCTGCACAGCACCATACTTAATGAGGTCGCCGGTTATTTTGCGAACAATGTTTACAGGAATGGCATAACTGTAACCAGCGTAAGAACCTGTTTGCGAAGCAATGGCCGAGTTGATGCCAATCAGTTTGCCTTCGGCATCTACCAGGGCGCCACCGCTGTTGCCCTGGTTTACGGCAGCATCGGTTTGTATAAAGCTTTCAATAGGCGTATTGCTCTTGCGGCTGTTGAGGCCAAGCGAACGGGCTTTAGCACTCACAATACCTGCTGTTACAGTTACGTCAAGGCTCCAGGGGTAGCCAATGGCCAGTACCCACTGACCGAGTTTTACATCATCGCTATTGCCCCAAACAATGTAGGGCAGGTTTTCGCCGGTGATTTTCAACACTGCCAAATCGCTGCTGGGGTCGGCGCCAATGAGCTCGGCCTTGTACGATTTTTTATTGGGCATGGTCACGTTTATTTCATCGGCATTTTCAATAACATGGTTGTTTGTTACTATGTAACCGTCTTTGGTAATGATAACGCCGGAGCCACTGGCCCGCTGCTCAGGAATGGTCATGCTGCGAGAGCCGCCGCCACCAAACATGTCGCCAAAGAAATCATCGCCAAACAAATCGGCAAAAGGGCTGCGCTGCCGTTGGGTGGTTACCTGACGGGCATTTATTTTGGTTTTGATGTGTACCACTGCTGGGGTAGCTGCACCGGCTGCCGCCGAAAAATCAACCGGGGTATTGCCCTGCACCCCGTTGCCTTCTACAAAAGAGGCATAGTTGGCAGGCATTTTTCCAGTTTCCTGGTAACCGTTTGAGTTGCTGCTACTGTAGATTTTTCCCAGACCCCAAACGCTCAGCACCGAGGTAACGACGCTAACGCCTGCAATCGCAAATACGGACTTCCAATTCATAGCTTTTCTTTTTCTGTTTATGTTCAAACGAAATGATTCGTAAATCTAATAGTAAATGCCACTCACTTGTGGTGAAGAAAATGCAAATACCATTTTGTTTAACCGCCGTTTAACAGCAATAACAATAGATGTGCCGCTTGGTTGTGGCTGATGTTTTGACAGCAGCCGGCTGACAATTGCACAGCACTGCTTACTGCTTTTGCGGCAATGTTGTCAGAAACTGCATCGTGTCTACACCGTCGGCAAAATCGCTGAGGGCTGGCTGCTGAGCCCGGCCAAAAGGAATGTGCTGCTTGCTACACAGGCATTGCAGGTTGTCGGCCTGTTCTTGAAGCAGGGCAGCTTCATCTATACTGTCGTAAAAGCTGTAGTGTACCTGGCTGATGGGCGAAAACAAACCTTCGTTTTCCGTGAGCAGTACGGTGCCGTTGGTCATGTAAAACTTGTTGTTAAGCAAAAGGATACTCAGGTTGTAATCGTAGTTGTTTTTAAATTTAAAATGATCGGCCATCCAACTGTATTTATCGAGGGCACGCAGCAGCGGCACAAAATCATAGTTGCGGGGCACGTAGAGCTTCGATACGTTGCGGCAGCCCAATCCAAAGTACAGCATCATATCATCGGCCAGTAGTTCGAGGGTGGCGGCATCTTCGCTGCCATCGAGCACGGCTACCGAAGTGCGGTTGCGCCGGATGATGCTGGGATAGTTACGGAAATAATAATCGAAGTAGCGGCTGCTGTTGTTGCTGCCGGTAGCTATGTAGGCATCGCAGCCTTTTAGCTGTTCTGCAAAAATAATTTCATGACCAAAATCAGGCGCCCATTGTTGCAGGGTGGTTACAATGTGTTTCATCAGTGTTTCATCCTTTGAGGAAGGCTTTAAAACCAGCTGATGACCGGCCAAAATACCGCACAGCATATCATGAAAACCCACCATGGGAATATTGCCTGCCATTACTATGCCGAGGCGCTGTGGGGCATAGGTAATGCCTTGCGGCAAATACTGATGGGCAAAGGCTTTCAGCGCATCGGGCTGCAAAAAACCGTGGGCAATTCCTGCAGCTGCAGCATCTACAAATTGGGGCACAAACCAGCCGTTTTCAATACCGGCTTTTGTCTTGGCTTCCTGCCATGCTGCGTCGTCCGATAAAAGATATTCACCCAGCTTTACAAGTATTTCTATGCGTTGATGTAGATTCACGGATTGGTCGTTATTTTTGAAGGGACAAAACTAATTTGAAACGAAACTAAACAGTTCTCATCATGGCAATTAAAATAACCGAAGAATGCATCAACTGTGGTGCCTGCGAACCTGAATGTCCGAACAATGCGATTTACGAAGGCGGTGTGGAATGGGCACTGGCCGATGGTACTACTGTAAGCGGTACGTTTACCCTGCTCGATGGTAGCACCATGGATGCCAATCAGAAAAATGAACCCATCAGCACCGATACTTACTACATTGTACCCAACAAGTGCACCGAGTGCCAGGGTTTTCACGAAGAGCCACAGTGTGCTGCAGTGTGCCCTGTAGACTGCTGCGTACCCGACGAAGCGTATGTAGAAGCAGTAGACGAACTGATGGCGAAAAAAGACCGTTTGCACAGCTAAGTTGTGTGCAAAAATAATTTGATGCAAATACTTGTGGTTACACCCGGGGCGGTAGTAACTTTAGTACATCAACAGAAGGGATAAAACCCTGTACATCGGCGGGTGATATGTTCCGCCAACAAAGCTGAAGGTTTTCGCCTTCAGCTTTTTTTGTGTTGGTGGGTAAAGGCATGCTGAGAAACGAAGCTACATGCCCCGACCGCAGCGTTGGGGGTAACGGATGAAACGGAGCCGGGAAGACCAAAGCGAAAGCGATGCAGCTGCTGATACTAGAAACGAAAATGTTATGCCAGAAATGACGGGAGTAACAGGATAAGCATGGAAGCCATTTCCCCAACCCGGCCATTGGGCCGGAGATGTGGCCTAAACACTGATGGGAAAAATGAAAAGCTAACGTTCGAGGCTTGCCGCAGGGCTGGAATTGTTGCTGTGTCAGCCCGGCAACTGAAGCCGATTGAAAAACTGATGATGAATTTAATAACTAAAAGCCAAATAGAATTAGGTCAAGCCCGATATTAGCTGATAGTAGTACAACTGCCGATTGTTATTCCGTCCGCCAGCCTTGCGGCAAACCTTTTGTTATGTGCAGCCCGGTTAAGTTGAAGTTGTGTCAGCCTATGTTATGCAGGTATTAAAATTTGCTTTCTTTGTTTTTTATATTTTACTTCTGGTTCTAGAAGGGTCAACTGTTGTGAATTAACTGGCTTCATTGCTTTAATGAATTCGTTGAACTTATCAAGTTTAATATTCAATTTGAATTGCTTGTTGATTTTGTTAAGTTCGCTCTGCATTGTTCGCTCTGGAAATTGCAAAGCAAGTTTTAAAAGGTCAATTCGCATTAGAATGTCTTTTGTGAAAGTTCGTTTTGCATCAGAGAAAGTAATAGCTTGTAAAAGTTCTTTTGATTTTTCAGAGTTTAAAAGAATAAGAGTATAAGCAGCAAATTCCAAATTGTCAAAGCCCAACAAATAACAAGTGTCGTCAAGCATTATTGGTTTGTCATTTTGAGGCAAAACTAAATTGAAAGAGTAGTTTTTGTATAAGCCTGAAATCGCAACCTTAAAGGGAGTAAAAGAATAATCACCAATTCCAAAAATTGAATAATCGGGCTTATTGTTATAAATACTCGATTTGCGTAAATCGAATTGGCTCTTGTTCTTGTATAGGTAGGTAAAAGTTTTAGGAAATTCTTTTTTGATAAAAGAGGTGTCTTGCCCAACTTTTTTCTGAGTGATGATTGTAAATTTTCTAGTCTTGTCGATTACGGTTTCTTTGAGATCTGAGCTTTTCAATAAACCGTAAACTAAATCTTCCTCTAAATTAACTTTGTGTTGAAGTCCATTTATAAAATGTCCGTTCTCTCTGTCAAACTCCATAATTGAAGAACAGTCATGCTTAATTCCTTGCCGCCACATGAAAGGAGAAACTCCGTCAATGTCGTTGCTGAGTTTATAAAGTTCAATGCTGGAAACAAATTTTTCATTAACCCATCCAAATCGGTTAACTAATTTTAAAGGGTTATAAAAATCAAATTCCTCACATTCGAATTCAGCGGTTTGGTTAAGTTTGCAGTACAGTAAAGATGCTTCAACTGATACATTGAATTCTTTTTTGCTGTCTATTGTTAGTTTTTGTAGATCGGCAATTTTATAATTACGTTGCCGTTGGTCGTACACAACATTTTTTATTACAGAGTTTTTTACAAGGAATGCAAAGTGTCCTTTAGAATTTTGGAAGGCATCAAACATCATAAGTGTTATATACTCGCTAATGTCAAAGTTCCCTTTACCTGTCATTGCATCTAGACCACTGTGTTTTTTAAAGTTAGATTTTGTTGGCAGGTTGCCTGATGATAAACTGCTAAGTTTAGAATTTGTAACCCACGGCGGGTTTCCAATAACTAAAATTTCTTCTAAGGAATGTTCCTTAGATATTTTGCTGAAATCGAAATCAAAAACATTGAAATGATTGATTTCGATTTCAGGTTTTCTAGTTTTAGGATTTTTAATAAAGAATTCAATAATATTAAACTTAGTTTCCCACACATAAGGCTTATAGATTTCGACTCCGAATATTTTTTTAATTTCTTTAAAAGTGCTTAGACACGCAACAATAAAATTTCCTTTTCCGCAAGTTGGCTCAACAATAATTTTTGGATTGGATAAGCCTTGTTTTAAAAAATTAGAAACTTTAGTTGCTAAATCAAAATTAGTTTGAAAGTCACCATATTCGGCTCTGTCGGGTTCTTCGACTAAATTTTCACTAAAGTAAATTGCTTCTTTCAATGCTTCAAACTCTTCCTCAGACTCAAAAAAATGTTTGATGCCGCAGGCATCAAACATTTTTTGATTGGCTGTTGACAGTGTAGTTGTCCTATTCAATTTGGTGCGAAAGAAATTCGAAACCTGAATTGAAATATTTGCCTCAAATACTTTCATCACTTTTTTAGTTTATTATATCTACAATGTTTGAGTACATGAAGTTAAAAATCTTTTATCATTTCCTTTATAATTTCTACCTTCTTCGCCTCTTTACGCATGTAAATTTCATAGGCGTTTTTCATCCCTTTTAAGAACCCTTTTAAATCCTGCTTCAAATCTACTTCTAAAGGCTTACACATTTGTATGACTCCCCAACCTTGAGCTTCGATAGTTAAGCAATTCCAACTTATATTATGAACAGCCACTATGCCAGAATCTTTGACGATTTCAAGTCCAGCTTTAGTTACGTTGTAATCTACGAAGATAAAATATAGCTCATTCCCATCTTGTTTTAGCCATTTGATTAATCTCATGGCTGATATAATGTTCGGCGAATAGTTATTATTAGCCAAATTGGTACTTTTAACATTAACAGGTTTCTGTGGATCATTATTTAACAAGAAGTCACCTATTGATTTTCTAGTTCCTTTGGCAACGGCGCCATGCTTTTCGGCAAGTTTAACTTCTATTTCTCTGTAACGGTCCATTTGTCTAGTGTTTATTTGTCTTTAGTGGTATAAAGTTAAGTTTTATTACTTAGTTAGCTTTAAGTTATGAGGTTGTCGCTAGGGTTGCACATAACTCAAAAATAGACGACACTCGCCACATTTTCCGCATTGATAACCAATCTTTTTTTTAAGGCAATCCACATTGTCTTAAGCCTTTTCAATTGTTGCAATAGTTGGCTAAATAGTACATCTCTAAACAGCACAACAGTTGAATTCTTATAACCTTATACCTGCTTCCAGCGCCAGCTCAATCATGGGCAACAGCGATTGCTCCCGTTGGTTGGGCGATATTTTTTGCTGCGTTGGAATAATGTCGGACACAGTGAGCAGACAGGCGGCCGATTTGCCCAGATAGCGGGCATTGGCAAACAGCGCAAAGGATTCCATTTCTACCACTTCACACTTGTGTGCTGCTGCAATTGCGGGCAGTTCTGGGTTGGCCCGGTAAAAATAATCGCTGGTATGTACGGCCGTATCGTGCACAGCTTGCTGACGTGCAGCAGCTGTTTCATTAATGACTGTATATGCGTTGCCTTGCGGCAGCATCACTTCTTCTGCATAGCCCCATGCTTCTTTGGCAAATGTGCTTTCGCTAGCCGCTTTGTTCACGTTGATGATATCGAACAACTGCAGGTTGTTGTGGTATGCACCACAGGTGCCAATGCGAATGATGTGTTGCACATCGTAATTGCTATACAGTTCATAACTGTAAATACCGATAGAGGGGCAACCCATGCCGCTGGCACCTACGCTGATGCGCTGGCCTTTGTACAAACCGGTGAAGTAAAATATGTTGCGGGTGCTGCTTACCAGTGCAGCATCGGTTAAAAATTCGGTGGCTATGAGTTTGGCCCTCAGCGGATCGCCGGGCATCAGTACTACGGGAGCAATGCTTCCTTCGGGGGCGGTTATGTGTATGCTCATGTGCGGGCAGTTAATAGATAGGGCCGCAATGTAGCTAAAATGTACGCCCGTTGGCAGCGGCCAATTTTACAATGGATAATTGTTAGGGAATACGCTGTCTGGCTCAGGCCAGCGAGTTTTGGTAGAACCCTTCACTCAAACCAAATTGCCTTTCTGGCGCATTGTTTTCAATGGCGTGAAAGGCGTTGGGTGATAATCCTGTAAAAGTTTTGTAGGCTTTGGCCAAATGCTGGTAGTCGTGAAAATGACTTTCCAGCGCAATGCGCAACCAGCTGTATTGCGGCTTGCTGTTGCGTAGCCGGAATGCTTTATCAAAGCGAATGATTCGTTCGTACGTTTTTGGATTGATGCCGGTGCGTTCGGCAAAACACCTTTCCAGTTGTCGGCTGCTGAGGCAGGCTGCTTTGGCCAAGGCATCTACCGATACCAAACCGTTTTGCTGGAGTAGCCAGCGGCAGGCATCGTCTACCGGTAGCAAACTGCGCCGCTGCCGGCGTATGAGCTGGCGAACAAAATCGTTGGCGATATCCAGCATACTGGCGTAGCAGTCTGCTTCCCGCAGTTGTTCATTCACCTGCAATACATCGATGGAAAAAAAATGCTGTGCCGACAGGTATTGATTGCAAATTTCGGAGGCAGGCATACCCGTGAGGTTGTACAAGGCACCGGGGTAAAAGATAATCTGAAATACAAGGAAGTTGTGCCCGATGATGCGGTGCGTTACTTCAGAAAGCTGGCCATAGAGCACCACGGGCAAATGTTGCTGCATGGTGCCCTGCTGATCGAACAATACGGTTTCTGTATCGAATGGATAAAAGGCGAGGCAATGCTCGGGGCGGGGTGGGTAAGCCTTTGGTGGTATGGGGTGCCCGGCCTCAAAACGGAGGTGTACTATGCGGTACAGTTGTACAAACTGTTGCACATCGGGGGCAGGTATAAAATCTTTCAGTAGCAAGGGCGATGGATGCAATGAGGAAGATAAAAAGTTTGGCAGAAAGCTGATATGAAAATTATGCAGCCAACTGCCAAACCATCAGGGTAAGCGTGTTACAAAGTGAGGGGTGGGCCAACCACTTTCATGTCGTGTTCGGCATGTATGCGGTCCATTTCTTCGGGCGTGGGGCGGGTAGTCATCTTGTTCATGATTTGGAAAAACTCTTCCATTTTGCCGGCTGGTTGCAGCAGGTAAATGAGGCGGCCTTTGTCGCTCAGTTGTATCCAGGTATGCGGAATGCCACGGGGCAGAAAAATGGTTTGGCCGGGGCCGAGTACATGCGTTTCGCTGCCCACCACAAATCGGTATTCACCTTCAATTACGGTAAAAATTTCATCTTGCCTAAAGTGAATGTGTAGCATGGGGCCTACTTTGCCCAGGCCTGTGTAGTCGAACATGCTGAGCTGGCCGCCGGTGTCTTTGCTGCTGATTTTTAAATCGTTAGGGTGAACGCCCAAAAACTTCACCACATCGCCAAACCTCGATTGGCCGCTGCGTACAACAAAGGGTTTGGGGTTGGAAGCAGGCGGGTTTTCTGTGGTGCCCGTTTTGGCAAGGGCCAATGCCGGCACGGCCAGCAGGCTGTTGAGTAAAAATTGTTTGCGTTTCATGACGGATGGATTTGATACCGCTAAAATGCAACAACCGCTTAGCCAGTTGGTGGTACAAATCCGACATGTTTTAGAACCATTTAGCCCAAAGACCTGTTATGAAATGCTATCCCAGATTAGTTTTACCACAAATCACACACCCGTTTTCACTGCTCAATACTTCAGTCATGACAACGCATCAGGACTTTTCGCAACTCACTACACAAGCCTTGCTCAAAAAGAAGCAATTGCACAAAACCATGCTTGGTGTTTGCATTGCTTTTGCGTTGGCCATCTTGGCTTCGGTGTTGTACCTGTCGGTGGTGGAGCGGTTGTTTTCTTCCAGTTTTGTTGCCCTCTTCGCCCTTTTGCCAGCTTTACTTTTCAATGCTTCGCAACTCAGACCTATTGATGATGAGTTGAACAACAGAAAGCGATAACGAATAAAAAAAGGGAACCAAACGGCTCCCTTTTTTATGCTGCGCAACTGCACAAGCGTTATTTCTTTTTTACCACATACAACTTGCCCGAGTCGGTAACCGTGTACAACTTACCATCGAGGTAAGCCACATCACGAAAGCGTTCATTCAGGTTAGAGAGTAAACGTTCTTCACCAGCCACACGACCATTTTCCAGTTTCAGGCGGTTGAGGTGCATGCCGCTCAGGCAGGCAATAATGAGGTTGTTTTCCCACTCAGGTATGGTATTGCCTTTGTAAAAAGTCATGCCACTGGGCGATATCACGGGGTCCCAATAATACACGGGTTGCTCCATGCCATCTTTTTGCTGAATGGCGTCGCCAATGGCTGGGCCACCGTATTCAATACCGTAGGTAATAATGGGCCAGCCATAGTTTTTGCCGGGCTTAATGAGGTTGAGTTCATCGCCACCACGGGGGCCAAATTCGGCTTCCCACAATTCGCCGGTTACAGGGTGCATGTCGAGGCTTTGCGGGTTGCGGTGGCCATAGCTCCATATTTCGGGCATTACATCGGCCTTACCGATAAAGGGATTGCCGGGAGCGGGTTTGCCTTCTTTGGTGATGCGAAATACTTTACCCAAACCACTGTTGAGCCACTGCGATTGTTTGCGGCCATCGAGGTTGCTGCGTTCGCCGGTAGTTACAAACAAATAACCTTCTTTGCTAAACAGCAGGCGAGAGCCAAAGTGCAGGCTGCTTTTGAGTTTGGGCGTAGCCCGAAAAATAACGCTGATGTTTTGAATACTGTTTTCATCGGAGGCCAACTGGCCTTTTGCCACGGCCGTGAGGTTGGAGTCGCCCTGCTGCTCGCTGTATGCCCAGTAAAGGGTTTTGTTGCTGGCGAAATCAGGATCGGGCACTACATCTAGCAGGCCACCCTGACCACGATCGGCTACGGCGGGCAGACCGGTGATCTTATGTTGCAGCTGACCATCCGTACCGCGAATTTCCATGTAGCCCGATTTGATGGTGAGCAACAAGCGGCCATCGGGCAGGGGCACCACGGCCCAGGGGCGGCCGAGTCCTTCGGCCAGTTTCACGGCTTCGTAAGCAGTGGCGGAGGTCATGCCGGGGCCACGGGTTTGGCCTTCAAATGCAGGTTTGTAGTTGCTGTTGGCTTTGCCGGTTTCTACCGGTGCGCCGGGGGCTGCTGGCTTGGGCTGGGCGGTACATGCCATTGCAAAAACCAATGCCAGGCTGGCAAAAGCGGAAGTCTTAATCATAGTTATTTGTAAAAATGGAGGCGATAAAGGTAGATGAAACAAGTTGACGAGGTGACTGGTTCACGTGGTTACGAGTGGACTAGTTTAAGAGTTCACGAGTTCACAAGTTGGAGCCTGTTAGTTGAATGTGAAACCTAATTAACGAATCAACCAATCAACCAATTAACTCGTCAACCCATCAACTCGTCAACTCGTCAACTTTCCAACCTACCAACCTACCAACCCTAACTATGCTGCCTCCGCAGGTACTGCGTCAAAATCACAATTTGCTGGTTTTCGATACGGCCTTCAATCTGGTTTACATTATCAGGTACCAGGCGAATGTTGCGGATAACGGTGCCAACCCGGGCATTCACGGTGCTGCCTTTTACATCGAGGCTTTTGGTGAGTACCACGGTATCGCCGCCAAAGAGTTGGGCACCGTTGCAGTCGCGGTGCAGGTTTACGGTGCCATCGCTTTCGTGGTCGCCGGTGGCTTTGGCAAAGGCCAGCCATTCATCAGTGAGGTAGAGCATGTCAAGCAGGTCGGCGGCCCAGCTTTCGTTGCGCAGCCGGTTGAGCATACGCCAGCTTACTACCTGCACGGCAGGCACTTCGCTCCACATGCTGGTGCTCAGGCATTGCCAGTGGTTGTGGTCCAGTTCAGCTTTTTGTTCTATTTGCTGTAGGCACGTGTCGCAAATCATCATCACGGTGTCGGCCGAAGGAATGTCTTGCGGCGGCACTTCGTACAATTTCAGCGGGCTGCTGGCGGCACACATCTCACATTTTCCCTGGCTGCGCTGCTGCGCTACGGCTTCTGGCTTCATAACTGTTGGTTATTTTTTCTGGCGGCGAATGTAAAGTTTTTGCCAGAAGAATATGCTGCGCAATGCCTTAGCGAAGGAGTCTGCCAATGTATGCTTCCAAATCGTTGCAAAAAGATTGGTTGCCTTCATTCACCGCAAACAGCGACTCTGTGGCCGAAGTACTCGTAGTGCCATTCACAATGTTGTGAAACAGCGGCGGATTGGTGCTGGCAATCATCCTGTTAATGGAATGGTGGCGAAGAAACCGGGCCAGCAGGCTGGCTTTGTTTTGGGCAGCAAACGGAAATAAGCTACGAAAGAGTCTGCCAATTTCTGTGAACACTGCCGGATGTTCAGCCGGATTGAACTGGTTGGGGTTCTGCTGTTGCAGGTAAAATGTGTTAGACATTGGTATGAAGGTTTAGGGGGTTACCGTGGCTACTTACTTCAATAAAAAAACTGCATCAGGAATGTCAAGCACTCAAAAAAAACATTCGAAAAAGGGGATATAAAGTGTTTGCTCTAAGTTAAGTTTAAATAACCTGCATGTGTAGCAATTGCTCATTTTTTCGATGGAATAAACAAGGGATATTGATCCCTCAAAAAAACAGAGCCCCGAAGGGCTCCGCTGTTCATGGTGGGTGTAGGGGTCAGGTCAATTAGGTGTATGCATTAATGCATTACTTAGTGCATGTCAAATACAGTAAAGTCGGTTGAATGAGGTTCAAATAAAATGGATTTTACTTAGTAGCCGCATACCGTGTAGCGGGTATTTTGGTTATTGCTGCAGGGCTTTCCATGCCTCCAGTGGCCGGTCGGTGCTCATCATGTCGGCACCGGCTTTGTACCATGTTTGGTAGAGGGTGTCGCTTTTGGCAGCAGCCATTTTGTCGAGGTTGCCCAAGGTGCCGAGTATACAGCGGATGCCTTTGCTGTGCAGTGTTTGCAGCCATACACTGTTGGGCTCTCGGGTACCCACAAAAGCAATCATGCGGTTGTCGGGTATGCCCAATGCTTTGTGGCGGTTGTATTCCTCTTCGTTGCGGATGGTTACGGATATCATCACGTCTTTATCCAGCTGGTGCACTTTGGCTGCATCCTGTGCATTGTAGGTAATGATGGCTGCATAGCGATGGGCTTTGTATTGCTGTACCAGCGCCACCACTTTTTCAAACGGCACACTGCGTTTTACATCGAGAGTGTACGTCACTTTGTTGCTGCCCCATGCCAGCACTTGTTCCAATGTAGGAATGCGAAAGTTGGTGAGGTTGCCCATGTTGTCTTTCAGCAGCAGGGTTTGGCTGTAGGCAAACAGGGAGTCGCTGATTTTACCGCTGCCGGTGGTAGTGCGGTTGTAGCTGTCGTCGTGCATCATCAGCAGTACGCTGTCTTTGCTCATGCTGATGTCGCATTCAATGGTCACGGGCATTTGTGCTGCCAGCCAGGCAAACGATTCGATGCAGTTTTCAGGGTAGCCTTTGTAATCGCCGCCACCGCGGTGGGCACTAATGGCTGCTGCTTTACCTGGTTGGTATTGAAAAAAATCAGCCGGCGTGTTGCTGCTCTTGCGGCTGCTGCTGCAACCCAATGTCAACACTGCCAGAAAAAGCAACCCATACAAACCACGACGCATCATACAACCATTTTTTAGGAGGGCGAAGATAGGAGGAGATGTAGGATGTCTGATGTGGGCAGCATTTTCTGTTGCAGGCCTCCCGGCCTGTGACAAAAAAGTTGCTCTCTAATTGTAGTCAACGATTAACCTAAATAATCTGTGTATCTGTGGCTAATCTATTTTGCCTTGTTGGTTTGCATTTTCTGTCGCAGGCCTCCCGGCCTGTGACAAAGGGTTACTCTCTTTGTCAATCAGTAACCAAAAAATCTGTGCATCAGCGCTAATGTATTTTACCTTCTTGGTTTTGTTGCATTAGTAACGCACCGTCACAGGCCGGGAGGCCTGCGACAGCTGTTCGATTCCGAAAAAATCTGTGCATCTGCGGCTAATGTATTTTGCCTTCTTGGTTTTGCTGCATTAGTAACGCACCGTCACAGGCCGGGAGGCCTGCGACAGCTATGCATCCGTGAAAATCCGAACCCATCCGTTTGCATCCGCGTCCTGTTTTTCGCGTCCCATTGCATTTGCCCCGCAAGGGCTGTATCTTGTTTAGGCCTAAGTAAATGGTACGATTTTCTGCCACGCATCCGCATGATTGTTGTCATACAGACAGCGGTGAGATTGTACCAATTTTAATACTGCAACATCGTGTTCACCATCACACTTGCAACGATTGCCATGACCTGTCGGAAAACCGCCTGCTGCACAGCAAGCAGTCGCATCATTTATTCAAATCACCCCGCTTATGTCTGACCAACAACAGGCCTTTCTGGTAAAGGCCAACGGATTTGTATTTACGCTTACCGAAAGCGACATGGCACAAGCCGATATTGTGGCGGAAGCTAACCATGTGTACCATCTTATATACCAGCATCAGTCGGTGAATGGCAAAGTGCTGGATGCCGCTGCCGACCACAAAACCATGCAGGTAGAAGTGCACGGCAATACTTACGATGTGAACATCAAAGACAGCCTCGACCAAATGCTCGACAGCATGGGGTACAGCGCTGCCGGCAGCAAGCACATCAAAGAAGTAAAAGCACCCATGCCGGGCCTCGTATTGAGTGTGTCGGTTGAAGCCGGCCAGCAAGTGCAGGAAGGCGACCGCCTGCTGATACTCGAAGCCATGAAAATGGAAAACAGCATCATGATACATGCTGCAGCCACCATCAAATCAGTATTGGTAAAAGCCGGACAAGCCGTAGACAAAGGGCAGGTTCTCGTAGTGCTCGAATAACGTTTCTTTCATTGACGCAAAAACATTTTGCATGCGAAAAATACTTGTAGCCAACCGTGGCGAAATTGCTCTGCGCATCATGCGTACCATTCGTAAAATGGGCATCAAAGCTGTAGCCGTATACTCCGAAGCCGACCGTAATAGTCCGCATGTACGCTATGCTGATGAAGCGGTTTGTTTGGGCCCCGCACCCAGCAATCAATCGTACCTCAACGGCGATAAAATCATTGCCATTTGCAAAGAGCTCGGTGTAGATGGCATTCACCCCGGCTATGGTTTTTTGAGTGAAAATGCCGACTTCGCCCAAAAGGTAACAGAAGCAGGCATTGAGTTCATTGGCCCTACGCCCGAAGCCATGCGCATTATGGGTAGCAAGCTGGCCGCCAAAGAAAGTGTGAAGCAATACAACATACCCATGGTGCCCGGCATCGATAAAGCCATTGAAGATGTGAACCTCGCCATAGAAGTAGCCGCAAAGATTGGCTATCCTATTCTCATCAAAGCTTCGGCTGGTGGTGGTGGCAAGGGCATGCGCATTGTAGAACGCCCCGAAGACATGCAGGAGCAAATGGAACGGGCCATCAGCGAGGCCACGTCTTCATTTGGCGATGGCTCAGTGTTTATTGAAAAATATGTAAGCTCACCCCGCCACATAGAAGTGCAGGTGGTGGCCGATAAATACGGCAATGTGATTCACGGACTCGAACGGGAGTGCAGCATACAACGACGCCACCAAAAAGTGGTGGAAGAAACACCAAGTGCTATTGTTACCCCAGAGATGCGGGAAAAAATAGGACAGGCTGCGGTGATGGTGGCCAAGAGTTGCAACTATGTTAGCACTGGCACCGTAGAGTTTTTGGTAGATGACCAACGCAATTTTTATTTTCTTGAAATGAACACCCGCCTGCAGGTAGAGCACCCGGTGAGTGAAATGATTATCGGACTCGATTTGGTGGAGCAACAAATACGCATAGCCCGGGGCGAAGTGTTGGGCATTTCGCAAGAGGATATCAAAGCCAACGGACATGCCATAGAACTGAGGGTGTATGCCGAAGATCCGCTCAATAATTTTATGCCTTCTATTGGTACGCTTACCCGCTACCAAAAGCCCGTGGGCGAAGGCATACGGGTAGATGACGGCTACGAAGAAGGCATGAGCATTCCCATTTACTACGACCCCATGATAGCCAAGCTGGTAGTGCATGGCAAAACCCGGACTGAAGCCATCACCAAAATGCTGGATGCCATTAAACAATACAAAATAGAAGGGGTGAGCACCACGCTGCCATTCGGCACATTTGTGTTTGAGCATGATGCGTTTTTCTCTGGCAACTTCGATACACATTTTGTAAAAAACTACTACACACCCTACCTGCTGAAAGAGAGGCAAGAAGCCGATGCCAAGCTGGCGGCTATTATTGCGCTGCATCATTATCTACAACAGCAGCAGGTATTGCAACCGGTAAATAACAAAACCACCAGCTGGAAACGCCGCCTGGCACATTGATTTATTTTCCTGCATAAATACAACATACATGAAATCGAAAGCAGACATACTGAGAGATAAAATTGCCCAAGGCAAACTGGGTGGTGGCGAGGCCCGCATTGCTACCCAACACAAAAAAGGAAAGCTCACCGCCAGGGAAAGAATCAGCCTGCTGATGGACCCCGGCAGCTTTGAAGAAATAGGTGCATTGGTAACACACCGCACCAAAGAGTTTGGCATGGAAGACCAACAGTATTACGGCGATGGTGTAGTAACGGGCTACGGTACTGTGCATGGCCGGCTGGTGTATGTATTTGCACAAGACTTTACCGTGTTTGGCGGTGCGCTGAGCGAAACCCATGCCGAAAAAATTTGCAAGGTGATGGATGCTGCCATGAAAACCGGTGCGCCCATGATTGGCCTCAACGATAGTGGTGGGGCCCGTATACAAGAAGGAGTTCGTTCGCTGGGTGGCTATGCCGATATTTTTTACCGCAATGTGCAGAGCAGTGGTGTGATACCACAAATCAGCGCCATTATGGGGCCATGCGCCGGTGGTGCCGTGTACTCACCAGCCATGACGGATTTTACCATCATGGTAGAAAACACCAGCTACATGTTTGTAACCGGCCCCAATGTAGTGAAGACCGTGACCAACGAAGAAGTGAGTGCCGAAGAGTTGGGCGGTGCTTCTACGCACAGCACCAAATCGGGTGTAACGCACCTTACAGCTATGAACGATCAGGATTGCATCAATCAGGTGAAACGATTGTTGCTATACATGCCGCAAAACTGTGAAGATGTTGCACCAAAATATCCGTATGAATTGGGCAATGAACTGCGGGAAGAATTGGAAACCGTGGTGCCCGAGAGTGCCAACCAGCCCTACGACATGCGGCAGGTGATAGCCGGCATTTGCGATACCGATAGCTTTTTTGAAGTGCAGAAAGATTACGCCGACAACATTGTGGTGGGCTTTGCTTTGCTGGCTGGTCGCAGCATTGGCATAGTGGCCAATCAGCCCATGAGTTTGGCCGGTGTGCTCGATATAGAAAGTTCGAGAAAAGGTGCCCGGTTTACTCGTTTTTGCGATTGTTTCAACATACCTTTATTGGTGTTGGTAGATGTGCCGGGCTTTTTGCCGGGAACCGATCAGGAGTGGCACGGCATTATTACCAACGGGGCCAAATTGCTGTATGCTCTCAGCGAAGCAACCGTGCCGAGATGTACCGTAATTACCCGCAAAGCCTATGGCGGCGCCTACGATGTAATGAACAGCAAACACATTGGTGCCGACATGAACTATGCGTGGCCCACTGCCGAAATAGCCGTGATGGGAGCCAAGGGCGCCAGTGAAATCATTTTCAAAAAAGATATTTCGGAAGCCGAAGACCCCGCACAAAAATTGTTGGAAAAAGAAGCTGAATATGCGGCCTTGTTTGCCAACCCTTACCAGGCGGCAGAAAGAGGCTTTATAGATGAAGTAATAGAACCGAAAGAAACACGCCGCAAGTTGATAAAAGCATTTGCCATGCTGGAAAATAAAGTAGTAAAGCGCCCCCGTAAAAAACACGGGAACATTCCACTCTAAAAGACCGCTTGCTACAATACACTCCCTTTGGCACTGCCGCCGGAATCCTCATCGATTGCCGGCGGCTTTTTTTTGAATGATGAATGATGAATTATAAATGCGAATTGAAATGTACTGGTTTGCCAGCAACGTCTCCTTTAGGGACGTTGCGTATCGAAGTTTTTTCAGATAGGTAAAAATTAACCTTGGCTTTTATTTGACGCAACGTCCCCTGCGGGAGACGTTGCTGGAAAAAAACACCGCTTGCTACAATAAACTCCCTTTGGCACTGCCGCCGGAATCCTCATGTAGACGTGCAAAACCAAAAACGGCCTTGCATCACTGCAAGACCGTTCTCGTTTTACCGTTGGGGTAGAAGCGGTTATATTTTCTGGCCCTTCATGCTTTGGCTAATGGCAATGTCCATCACCCGTTCGGCGTAGGGGCGGCTAATGTCGTTCAGTTCTTCCATTTTTTTGTGCAGCAGGTCTTTGTCGCTCATGGTAAGCGCCAGCTGCAGTGCCTGCATGGCAGCGGCAGTAGCAGTGAGTTCTTCCACTGTGAGGTGAGCGGCATGTTTGCCAATAAACTTCTCCGTGGTTTCCAGCAGTTGCTGCCCTTCGGTGCGGGCTTCTACCAGGGCACGGGTAGCAATATCATCTTTGGCATGCGTAATGCTTTCGAGTAACATGCGTTCTACTTCTGCATCGGTAAGGCCGTACTGCGGCTGCACTTCAATGGCGGTTTCCACGCCGCTGCGCAGTTCCTTCGCTTTTACCTGCAATATGCCGTCGGCATTAATGAGAAAACGAATGTCCACCTTGGGCAGTCCGGCAGGCATGGCGGGTATGCCGGTGAGGTTAAACTCTGCTAGCTTGCGGTTGTCCTGCACCAGGTCACGTTCGCCCTGGTACACGCTGATGCGCATACCACTCTGGCCATCTTTTTGCGTGGTGTACTGGCGGCCGGCGCCAGTGGGTATTTTGCTGTTGCGGGGGATGAGCACATCCATCAGACCGCCCATGGTTTCAATGCCCAGGCTCAGCGGCGTTACATCCAGCAGCAATACGTCTTTGTTGTTGCCCGCCAAAATATCGGCTTGCACCGCAGCACCGAGGGCCACCACTTCGTCGGGGTTTTCTTCGTCGTGCACAGGGCGGCCAAAGAAGGCACTCACGGCGGCTTTTACCGCAGGCACACGGGTGCTGCCTCCCACCATCACCACTTCCTGTATATCGCTGGGCTGCAGACCAGCATCTTTCATGGCTTGAGTGCAGCAGTGGATGCTGGCGTCAATAAGTGGCGCAATCAGCGCATCAAATTCGGCACGGGTAATGCTCAGTACATCGCCGTTTACATCGGCATGATAATGGTCGGCCTTGCTCAGGTGTTTCTTGGCGCTTTCTGCCGCCAGGCGCAGGCTTTGCAGCAACTGCTTGTTGGCTTGTACTTCCTGCATATCGAGGCCGCTCTGCTGCACCCAGTGCTGCACAATGGCCCGGTCAAAATCGTCGCCGCCGAGGTAGGTGTTGCCATTGGTGCTCAGCACCTCAAACACACCCTGACTGATGCGTAAAATGGAGATATCGAAAGTGCCACCGCCGAGGTCGTACACGGCAATGGTTTTTTCTTCGGTGGGGTCGATGCCAATGCCGTAGGCAAGGCTGGCAGCGGTAGGTTCGTTTACAATGCGCAGCACATCAAGGCCAGCCAGCTTGCCCGCATCACGGGTAGCCTGGCGCTGGGCATCGTTGAAGTAAGCGGGCACGGTAATCACGGCCTTGGTAACGGGCGTTTTCAAGATGTGCTCAGCCCGGTTTTTCAGTTCTTTCAGTATAAAAGAAGAAAGCTCAATGGGTGAGAAGAAACGGTCGCCTACCTGCACTTTCACCAGGCTTTCGGTGTCGTCGTCTATCACTTTGTAGGTAAAAAAGTCGGCATGCTGCTGCACGTCTTTGTAGCTTTTGCCCATGAGGCGCTTGGCACTAAAGATGGTGTTTTGCGGTTCTGTTTCCAGAAACTGGCGGGCTTTTTCGCCCACGCTGGCATTGCCAAAAGCATCGAAATGCACTACGGATGGCACCAGCGAACTGCTGTCGTGTTCTTTCAGGGCAACGGGGCGGCCGCTTTCGGGGTGAATGATGGCCACCAAACTGTTGGTGGTGCCAAGGTCGATACCCACAATCATTTCTGCCTGTTGTAAACTACCGGTTGCTATGTTGATGCCAATTTTTGCCATACTACTGTGTTGCTTTTACTATTGAGAAGGGCGCAAAAGTAAAACACCCTGAGCTAGCAGGGTGTTTAGTATGCGTAAAAGGTTTTCGAAATGCGGTAATGAGTGGGGAGGACGGACGGCTGACTACCGACGACCAGACTTTCGGACTTATTGCCCACCCCGGCCTGAAGGCCACCCCCCGCTTGCAGCGGGGCAGGCTCTCCAAGGAGGGGAGAAACCCGTCTCCGGACTACCGACTCCGGTCTTTCGAATTTATCAACCTCACCCGTCCTCTCCATAGGAGAGGTGACGTAGAGTAGTGTGGTTGTCTATGGTTGCTCTTCTACGGTCTACGGACTCTGGACTTTCGGACTTCCCGTCTTCCCGCCCTTCGAGATCCCGATAGCTATCGGGATCAGGGCTTCATCACCTATCTTTCGGACTTCCCGACTTCCGGTCTTTCTTCCTACCTCAAAATCACCATTTTGCCATAGCCCTTGTTGAAGAACTTATCGGTGATGTCCTGGCTGTTTTGGTCGAAAGTGTCGTTGAGTTTAAACTGCTCCATGCGGCTGCCGTTGAGGCTGCTTACCACCCGGTACAGGTACACGCCATTGGCCAGCTTTTGGCCATAGGTATCGGTGCCATCCCATTTGTACTCGGTAATGTTGGTGCCAATGTGCAGGGGGCCAAGTTCTTGCCGGGTTATTTCCCGCACTATTTTACCGGTGATGGTGAGTATCTGAATCTTAAACTCCTGCGGTACTTCCTGACCGGTAATCGTAAATACAAAGGCGGTGCTGGTACTGAAAGGGTTGGGGTAGTTCAGCAGGTTGCTGATCATGGGTTTGTTGAACACCTGGAAAGTCACCCGGTATTCGAGGTTGCCCGCCCGGTTGTTGTTGCGGTCCTTACCCGTTACGGTCAGTTCGTATTCGCTGCCTTCCGTGTCTTGGTTCAAAGTGGGCGTAAAGTCGATGGTAGCTGTGTTGTCGCCACCACTCACATTGGCAGGGGTGAAGCGGAGGGTATCCGTATTCCAGCGGTAAGTGCGGGCCACGCTTTCCTGCGGATATTTCAGGCGAATGGTAACGCCGGCGGTATCGTTCAATGCGAGGAAGGGGTTCTCATCTTTCAGCTTGATTTGTATTTGCGGTTTGGACGAAACGATGTCGCGGTTGAGTATGCGAACGCCATCAAAAGTTACATCGAGCAGCGGGTTGTATTTGTCTTCTTCTACATAAAATGTTTTGAACAAAAAGTTGTTGAAGAAGTATTGCTCCGGCTGATCGTTGTCGGGGTTTACGGCCACGTACAACGTATTGATGCCGCCGTAATTTCTGGTATCAATGGTAAAGGAAACGGTAGTGGTATCGCCGCTGATGAGTGGCTTTTTGCGGGGCAATACAATGTCGTGCTGCACATTGTTTTTGTCTACCACATACACTTTCAACCGCAGGCTGTCGAATGCCGATTCGCTGATGTTTTTGAACGCTATTTTAAAGTCGAGTGGTTCGCCCAGTGTCAGCGAATCTTTGAAATGCAACAGCACATTGGGTGCCAGTGCACCTTCGGGTACCGGTGTGTAATACAAGCGCCACCACCTCAGTTGATACGGCGTACCATTCAGCTGATCCATGTTTTCCATTCGCAGTTTGATATAAGGATAAGCAGTGGCACTCACGTTCGAAATGTCGTTGTCTTGTTGGTTGAGTGCCAATTTGCGCAGCAGTGTTTCATTGCCGCTGCCATCTACACCAATCACATCTACAATGGGTATGTCGCTGGGTACAGCGTCAATGCCACGGCCACGCCATTTTACTTCTTTCCAACTTTTGGCAGGCCCAAACAATGGAGAAGTGATAAAACCTAACGAGTCTGGAGTAGGGGCGTTGGCATTCATTTGAATGCGGTCGTACAAGCCTTCACTCATCCGTAACACGGGGATAAAAGTGGGGTCGCCTTTTTTGTAGAGGAAAATATAAATACGTGCCCGTTTGAAAGAATCAATTTCATTGAAGCCTGCTGTTTTCAGGCGATGGTAAATGCTGTTGCCGGCGCCAAAAAACTGCTCATCATTTTTGAGTGTTTCGGCAAAGGTTTCCTGGTCATAAGGTGCGTCCAATACTTTGCGCACCAGCACATACGAACCGTTGGGTATGCCGTTGTCCATGAAGTTGAGAATTTTGCGGCGGTTGCCGGTATCGCGGTCGTCCCACTCAAAATTGAATTGGCGGCTCAGGTTGGGGAAGGGCACACAATTGTTCATACCACTGCCGTACAAACCACCGGGATAGTTGCGCATGGGTTTGAAGGTGACGGGATCAAACACATTGATAGCTATAGAATGCCCCACGCAAAAGCTGGCTGAAATGATGCTGTTGTTGACACTGATACTGAAATCGCCATCGGCAGTACCTGTAATGGGGAAGATAGAATGGTTAACGAACAGGTTGTTTAAGCGGGTGTTGTATTTCCAGCTACGGCTGGTAGTATCAATGTACAAGCGTTCGGTACCGCTTTTAGTATGCTGGTAAAAATGGCTTTGGTTGAAACCGGTTTGCGTACCATTGAGGTACACAAATGAGGCGTTGTTCCAGCGGGGCACTTCGCCGGCACTATTTACAATGCCGAGCCGCCAGTAGTACACCGTGCTATCCTGTAAAGTAGTGCCGGGGTCAAACTCAATGAGGCCACCTTTGGCTGATACATTGCGAACAACCTTAAACGCAGAGCTAAACAATTCGGTGGTGTCCAGTTCCATGCGGTAGTTTTTCACTTCGCTAAACGGATTGGAGGTAGAAGCCATCAGCTTGATGTTGGCTTTATTAACGATGGCAAAATTGTACGGATATACCGGCCGCAGTTCATCTTCAAAAATCACAATGTCACGAATGGCGCTGTTGTTTTGCTCCGTTAGTTCGGTTATTTTATTTTCTGTATCGAGTGTAACGGTTATCCGATTGCTGCCTTTATCTCTTTCAGCAAAAATGGGCAGGCTTATTTCAAACGAATCAATGGCCAGTGGGGCTTTTACTTTTCTGCTGAAAACCACTTCAGTAAAGCCATTGGGATAAATGCTGCTCTGAGGGTATTGGCGGGTTACGTTGATTGTAATAGAATCGTTGATGGCTTTGCCGAGGTTGTAATAAAAAACCTTGGTTTTAAAATTCGTTTCGGCAATGGATAAAAAAGTGGGGTTGATGTTGATGTTTGCTGGTTCAACACTGTAGTCTGGTAAATCGAAAGAGTAGGCTTTTACTGCAGGGTCGCCATGTAGGGTTTGCTGCTCAGTATGAATGCGGGCCAGGTAATCGTTGATGCCCCACAGAGTGTTTTGATAGTTGATGGCATCACGCATATTTTGGCCAATACTCTGGCGATAGTTGAGGGCACTCATTGATCTGTAAAAACCGGTGGAGTAAACATTCAAACCGTTTACTATGCCAAAGTGTGTGCTGGCTATCATGGCAATGGCACCACGGTTTGGTGCCAGAATGTATTTTTCAGAAATGGTGTTGATGTTTGTTAAACGGGTGGTATCAAAAGTGTAAAAATTGCCTGCGTTACAACCATTCAGCAAAAACACAGGATACTTGCCGGGGTTGTTGTATCGGGAAGGATCATCGAGGTTGTAATCTAACGCTGTAGCCGATGAGTGACCAAAGTAGGTGAGCAAACTAAAGCCTTGCTCAAACAGCTTTTCCAGCAGTTCATTTTCGATAACAGCACCAGTGGTACTGCTGAATTTATTGAAAGTAGTTACCTTTCCACCAAACAAAGTATCTTCAATGGTTCGCTTATAATTATTCATGTACGGGCCAATCAGTTGCTCAATGGCGGCATCATTGGCACCCACTACATGCACTACATTTTTCATCCAGGCTTTGTCTTGCTGCAGTATTCCAGTGGTTGTTTGTGCTTGTGTGTATCTGTTTTCGTATTCTTTTACTTTGTTCAGGTAGTCGGTTACTTCGCTGGTGCGTATCACATTTAAGCGGCCAATATTTACCGGAATGTTGCTTGTATTTAAGCCATCGGTTGCCAGCATAATATCGGATGCGGGATAGCCCCATGTTGGTAATAAAAACAAGCTGCTTGCCTGCGGATGGCTTTCGTAGGTCCGCATTTCATCATAGGTTACACCCTTACCAATGAGGAAGCAATGCGATATGCCAAGTGAAAAAGAATTGCGGGCATAGCGTAAGAAGTTTTTGATAGAGGATGGATGCATTTTTATGCCAAAGGCAAACTGATCGACCAACTCATCAATGGTAACGATCTTTGCATTGAAGCTACCGCCTGCTGCACTGCTACGGTATTGGCGATATGCTTCTACCGGGTTGTTGGCACCACCCAGCAGCAGCTTATTGGTTACAATCATGTAATTGCCCTGATTGGCTTGCTGCGCATAGTTTACAAAATTGCGTGCCGTAAGTGTGGTTACATTTCTGATAGCCTGTGGGTTATTGGCTGTCAGCCAAAACTGCTCTGATTGTTCCGCAGCTGGCAGCAGGAATCTTACTTTACCATCGCCCTGAATAATGCCGGGCATTTGTGTATTGCTGCTAAGGTTGTATAATAATGGCGTAATACCACCATGATTGAGCCCACTGATTTCGAGTAACGTACTATTGCCAGTGGCTGGCAGGTAAAAACTGAGCGAGGTTGCATTGCCGGCATCGGGCAGGCGAGGGTAATCTATTTCGGCAAAGCCCGCCACTATACGATCGTTTGGATTGGTGCTGAGGTTCTTAATGCCAATTTCTGTAATGCTGGCATTAAGTAATGAAGGGCTTACGGTTGTAACAGAATCAATACGGGCATCAAACTGCGAATAGCTTCTGTCATAGAGGGTAATGTTGTTCAGTAATATGCGAACCGTTCTGGTATTGGGAGCACTGCCCGCTATGGATACTTTTACTTTTGCTTGCACACCGGCACCTGTGTAGGGTAGCAGGTTGTTGAATTTGGCAGTACGGTCTGTAAAGTCAACACTGTTTTGATCAGGAAAAATATCGTTCGACGACATCATTTCACCACGGTCGTATGCGGATGAATACACGTACTCTCCAAAGTTGATAGCAAAGCCACGATTGACATAGGGGCGTGGAGTGCCCGTAGCCAAACTCTGATACTCGAACCGGGCATTGTGCCATACATAAGCTGCCGGCGTAAGCGCTGAACCTGCAGCAGCATTGTTGATGGCATTGACACGGAGGTTGCTGCCATTAGTATTGATGGTTAAAAAATACGCAGCGGTATCCGTAAACAAACTTCTGCGGTTGTCTAAATGATCGGTTTGTGTACGATACAAAGGTTTATCAGCAAGGCCATCATTTCTGTTGGCAAAAAACTCGAGGTAATCACTTACACCAAATGTGCCTGTGGTAACGCTTGTGAACAGGGGCACTTCTTGCCCGTTGCGCCATAGTTGAAAATGTTGAGCCTGTGCATTGCCTAAACCTGCAGCATCCAGCGTGGCTTTTGTAATGCGGTAAATGCCCGGTGAGGCAATCGTGAATTTATAGTACGTTCTGTTGTAATTAATCCATTCGTTGTTGTACTGCGCAGCAGCCGGAGTAATGCTCCAACTGTGTAATAGTGTAATGCAGAAAATGCTGAGTATGACCTTCCATGTTTTCATTAGTTCTCCTTTCTTTTCAGGTCAACAGATAAAGAAATAATGTGGGTGTAGAGCGGCGATGTTTGGTTGGCCAGGTTGGTAAAGGCATAATCAATTTTCACGTTTTTGATTTTAAAGCCAGCACCCAGCGCCGGTTGAAAAATCCATGTTTTTTGTGTGTTGGTACTGTCGCCGTCTTTGAGTGCCTGCTGAAAATTGCTGACACCGCCACGTACAGAAAATACTTCGCCTACATTCAGTTCGAGGCCAAGCCGCGGATCGATACTGATAAAATCTGTACTGATAACGGTGTTGCGTTTTCCATCAAACGTATTGTCGAGTTGCAACTCTGCCAGTAGTTCTATTTTTTCTGTAAGCATAAAACCGTATGCACCGCCAATGAGCAGGCGTGGAGCAGTAAGTTCGGTTGATGTTTGTGGTATATCGTTTCTGGTAAGATAGAGGGCTTGTTTTTCTCTTTCTGTAAAACGAAAGCTCCACATGTTGAAGGTGCTGGTAGCATCGCGGAGCACGGCACCCACCGACCACCTTTCGGCACGATAGTTTATACCGGCATCTATACCAAAGCCCCAGGCTTTGGCAAAACTGCCCACATTGCGGTGAATGATTTTTACATTGCCCCCAATGGATAACTCACGGTCGTCGGTTTCGTACAGCATTTGGTTCATGCCCACCATCAATGCATAATCGGCCGACGAAAATGTTTCGATATTGTTGTAGTTGGGTCGGCCGTCGGGCTCTACCAAAAACAAGGTATTAGGAATGTCATCAATACCAAAGCGTAGTAAAGAAATGCCAAGTGTACGACGGTTGTCTTGCATGGGAATTGCAATGCCTGCAAAATCATATTTGCCGATGCCCGAAAAATATTCGGCATGCATGAGGGAGAGTTGAGGGTTGTCTCTCACGGCGGCCAGACGAGCAGGGTTCCAATAACCGGCGGTGGCACCATCGGCAGTGGCTATGCTGGCACCACCCATACCCAGCGAACGGGCTCCGGCACCAATATTTAAAAATTCATTGGAGTATTTGCGAAACTGTGCCCTTGCCGAAAAATGGCAGAGCAACAGCGTGGATATCGTAATAAAAACGATGCGGTTCATGCAGAAGTGATGGTGGTTTGAACAGCCAATGCGGCTGCTTTATAAACGTAAATATCGGGCAACTATTTTACCCGTTGCCCGATATCAATACACAGCCCTTGGGCACTTGTTGATTATTCGTATTCCAGTTTCAGTTCCAGTCCGTCTTTCAGTTCCAGTATTGCGCCATCTTCCAGCCTTAGTCCGCCCCTGATGCGGAGGAAAATTCCGGTAGGGCCACGCAGCACCACTTTTCTGCCGGGCATTGCATTGGCTTTAATGATGAGTTTGCCAAAAGCCACATAGCCATCGCCACCCATTTCATCCAGCTGCATCAAGAACTGGTTTATGCGGCTGCTGTCGGTAATGGCGACATTGGTACTACCCAGCACAAGTTGGTGGGCACTATCGAATGTGATGTTGTTTACATCCACATTCGAAAAGAAGAATGTAAACATGGAATCGTACAAGGGAGGATCAATGATTTCGATACTGCCACCTGTAGCTTCAATGATGCCCTGCACGTAGGGTTTGTAAGCAGAGGTATCAGCACTCAGGCCGCCAAATGAAAGCACCGCCAAAGGTTCACGGTTGAGTGCATCAAACTGGTTGCCAAAACGCATAGAAGTGGCAGCGTCGCCATTGTTAGGGTCAAGCACAATACGACCACCACTTTGGTAAAACCTGCTGCTGTCGGCAAACAATAAGCCACCATTGATGTGGAATAAACCATCGCTTGCAACCAGAGTACCTTTTATTGTGGCCAACTTACCACCACCATCAGCACTGCAGCCTACATTGAGCATGGCGCTGCCAGTGGCAAATTCGAGCCTGCCTGTTTTTTCAATAAATAAAGAATCAGAAACCGCATTGGCAATATCTACTACGCAGTTGCCCCGGATGTACACTTTTTCATTGCATTGTGGCAAACCATAAGGCGTCCATCTGGCAGAATCGCTCCAGTTGCCTGTGCCTTCAAACACCCTTGAGTTGCCCGGTACTACCGATACATATTTTGCATAAAAGGGCAGGTACACAAAGTTGTTGTCGAGGCTTATTTCAGATTGTGCACCATCAGCATTGATGCTGGCGTACAATTTCCATGGGCCGGTAATATTTTCTAAAGGGCTTTCAAAAAACAGGTGTAAACTGTCGCCAGCGGCCAGTGGTTTCAGCTTTTGCTGCAGCAGCTGCATTTTGTTGCCAAGGCTGTCTTCCAAATGAATACGGGCTACAAGGCTATCGGTGTAACTGCCGGTGCTTATGTTGCGGAAGGCAACGCCAAAACGTAACGTATCTATATTGGTGAGCAATGTGTCTTTAAACAATTCGGTTTGCGCATCCTTGGTAAAGTTGAAATATTCGCCGGTTTGCATTACACCTTCCGGAGCAGGATTGAAAATTACCCGCCAGTAATCCAACGGATAGGGGGTGGCATTGTCACTATCTGCAGTAGTTTGGCGCAACTGTATGTAAGGGTACACAGCCGCGTCAATACTTTTGGCAGCTATTAAGGCATGTGTCTGTTGGGTGTTGTTGAGTGTAAATAAGAGTTGCGTAGTGCCATCTTTTTTTCTGCCGATGACAGAAGTGGTAACGGTGTCGGATTGCTGCCCGTTTGGTTCTGGTATATTCAACCCCGCCCAAAACAAACTATCCCAACTGCTGGCGGGGCCAAACCATGGCGAAGTAATACTGCCCAAAGTATCGGTCATAGGCAGGTCAACACTGAGTACCGGCAGGTCGTTCAGCCCTTCAGAAAACAGATAGGTTGGTTTGAATGCAACGGAGTCGTTTTTCTTAAATACAAAGCTAAAGGTGCGTGTACGATTGAGGCTGTCTAACTCTGTAAAGCCTTGACGCAGCAGTGTGTGGTACAATGAATTGCCAGATCCATAAAGAGTGGTATCTCTTTTCCAAAAATCAACTTTGATTGAATCGTAGGGAGGATCGACTACCAAACGAACCGCAACGAACTGTCCGGTTGGAATACTGTCGATAAAATCCATGATGCGTTTGCGGTTGGCTGCAGGAAAATATTTGAATTCATAGTTGTACGTTCTGCCCGGATAATTGGGAGCACAACCACCAACAGTTGAATTTACCTGTGCCGGGTTGGTGTAGGGTATGAAGCTCAGTGAATCAAAAATATTCACAATTATACTTTGACCAATACAGGCACTGTAAATATTAGAATTGCCATTTGGCGTAATGCTCAAATGCAAATCTTCTGTAGCGCTGTACGGATAAATACCATGCGTAATGTACAGGTTGTTAAATTTATTAACGTACTTGTATTGACGATTTGCATTGAGCAGCATATTGTTGTAAGACGAGCGAAGCTGCTGGTAATAATGCCCCTGGTTGAAACCAACGCCACTGCCTGGCAAGTAAGTGAATGATGCCTGTGACCAAATACCAGGATTGCCATTGGTTACAACAGTAGTACGCCAGTAATACACCTTGCCTGCTTGTAGTGTATTTGCTGGCAAAAACTGAACAGCACCATTACGGCTGGTCGTATCCAATTGATACAAGATTGGCGAGTTGAATGCTGTGGTTGTGTCTATTTGTAAGCGATAGGTTGCAGAGTCGGCAGTGATATCGAAAGGAGAAGCAAACAATGCAGTAGGCCATGTATTTACAATACCGTAATTGAGTGGCCAAATTGGTTGCATGCCTTCATTGGCAACTATAAAATGTTTGCTGGCATTGTTGTTTGTTTCCAATGCTTCGTCGATAACATTGGGTTCATCAATTCTGATAACAAACGCATTGTTGCCGGCTTCGCCTTTGCCGCCAACCGGCAGGCGAAATTGCAGCTGCTTACTATTGCTGAGGTTAATGAGTAATGTGTCGGCCACTTTCATTTCACGATTGTCGGCAAAGCGGCGATACACACTCACCTTAGCAGTATCAGTAGTAGCCATACCCTGATTGTCTACTGTAAATTGAAGCGAAACAGAATCGGTATTGGCAGTTGTAACTGCAGGAGAAATAATGATGCTGTTAGAATCAATTTTATAATCGGGTTTCAACTGTGTGTGAATGCGCAATACGGGGTCGCCATGCAGGTGATATTCTTCGGCAGTTAATCTTGCAGCAGGGTCAGAAAGCGTGGTTGTTTCCAGCATTTTCTGAATAGCCTGCTTGTGTATTTCACCTATTGATTTGCCATAGTGAGTAGTAGCTAAGGCATCATACCATTTTTCAGTAAATACATCGAGGTACTGCAAAATGCCATAGTGGGTGCTGGAGATAAATGCAATGGAGCCTTTTTCTTTTGTGATTACAAATCGTTCGCTAAGGGTGAGTTGCGACTGATTGTATCGGCGTGGATTGAGGTCAAAAAATTCTGATGCTTTACAACCATTTGCCAAAAATACCGGCAGGCGGCCCGGGGTGTAATTCAACGTGGTGGGGTCGTTGAGGTTAAAATCGAAACTGGTAGCCGATGAGTGACCAAAATAAGAAATGATACCTGTACCAGCTTGTACACTTTGCTGTATAGCTACATTGTTGGCAGAAGTGTTTGGGTCGTTCAGACGAATGAAATTTTGAACCCTCGAACCAATGAGTGTGTCCTTAATACGATTCTCGTATTTCTGCATGTAGCCTTTTATAGGGTCTACAATAAAAGGATCGTTACCACCAATGAGATGCAGCGTTTCTTTTTGCCAAAGTTGCGATTGATTGTCGTCGGCCTGTGCTGTTTCAAAAGCAACTACTTTATTCAAATAATCTTGTACTTCTTCTCCCGTAATAGCTGCAATGCGGCCAATGGGTGTAGCCGGCGTAATGGTTTCGTTATCGGGTGCAGCCAACAGATTGTCTGAGGCAGGCTGGCCCCAGGTAGGAACGAGATTGAGCCTTGCAATGTTGGTATCTGTGTAGCTGTAATCGTAAGTGGAACCGCGGCCCATGAGCAATATCGCTTTTGGCTGAATGCCAAATTCGTAACGGCTGTAGCGTAAAAAATTACGTATTGCCAGTGGGTGCTTGTAAATATTAAACCCAAACTGTTCGGTAAGGTCCTCTATGGCATACACTTTGGCATTGTAACCACCACCTGCCAGAGTTGACCGGTAAGCTCTGTATGCCTCTACCGGGTCACTTCCGTTGTAGTTATGCAAACGACTATTGCTAATAATAAGGTAGTCGCCCTGGTTGGCTACATTAGCATAAGAGATAAAATTGCGTGGGGTGAGGGTTGCAATTTCTCGTACAACGTTTTTTGCAGGTGTTACATCTACACTCGTTAAAATAAGTTGACGTTCGATGGCAGAAGGCAATATTTCAAACCATAAAGTATCGGCCACTCTTACACCTACATACCGCTGCTTATTGGTTTCATCAATCAATATTTTTTCTGTGTTGCTGGTATCAAAATTTACCCATTTCAACAGTTTGTTGCCAGCACTTGCCGGTAATGAAAACACAAATGCAGCAGTCGTTTTATCGAACTCAAATTTTCGGGGATACGTAAAACGAACTTTACTAATGGCATGACGGTAACCGCCATCCAATGCATTTAACCGTATAGTGATGTTAGTAGAATCGTTGGCATTGATACGGCTGAGCGGAATATTGCTGTAAAAGGCTGAATCGGGGTTGTATCTCCTGAATCCTCTGGTGCCTAAAATAGAATCATTCAGGCGCATTTCGTAGGTCTTGTTTACATTACTCAAGCCCTGAGCCCAGTAACTGGCCGATATTTTTTCAGTGGTATTTTTAAAGGCAAAAAGTTTACCCAAGCCAAGGTTGAAAGGTGCCGAACCAAAGCGTACATCAGCCCATCCTTCACCGGCTTCAAATGAGGAAGAACGTACATCTTTCCCCTGAATATTAATGGCAAACCCTAGGTTGCGGGACGACCGCGGATTCACCAAAATGCTGTGCATGAAAAATGAGTCGGGAGTGAGTGAAGATGCCAGCGGATTGTGTGCTACAGAAATGATACGTTGATTAACGGTCTCTGAATTTACTGTAAGGTAATAATAGGCTGTATCGCTAAACATGCTCCATCTGTCGTTGAGCTGGTTAGCCGTATTCCGAAACAAATCTTTGTCGGTTTGTCCATCGTTGGCTTTTCCCCAAAATTCAAGGTAGCCATCGTTACTCATAATGCCAGAAGCCGGATAAGTATACATGGGAACTTCAACGCCGTTGCGAATGAGTTGAAAATGCTCCACCGGACTGCTAGCCAATCCACTGGCTAAGAGTGTTGCATACGGAATGCGGTGGAGTAAATTGTAGTCGGCTTTCTGAGTATGGTTGTTGGCAACACCAGTAACAGTATTGGTAGGCGTTACTGCAAAACGGTAGTAGGTTTTGTTGTAGTTAATCCATTCGTTTCTGAAAGATTGAGCACTGGCGGTATTGCTCATTATCCATAACAACAGCACCAGCCCAAACAGGCTGGTGATATTGTGGAAGATATTTTTGCCTATGTATTGATGCCTTGCGCAGGTCCGGTGACCTGTCTTTCTCATATCACTGCTCCGCATAGAATTTAAGGTAATAATAACTGCAAATGTGGGTTATTGTTTCTGCATTTTCTGGGTGAATTGTTGATCGCCTTTTTTATAACGAATGAAGTACATACCTGGTGGCAATGTGCCCGCTGGTATGTTGAGTGAGCCTATAGCCGTTTTGCTTACCAGCACACGCCCCAGCGCATCTATCAGTTCTACCTGCCAGCTGTTGGTAAGGTCGCCTGTTACAATACGTATTTCATTGGTAAACGGATTAGGGTACACAATAACTGTAGCTGCATCGCCTACAAATACCTTGTAAGTAGGAGAGTATACAATATTACCGTTGCCATCTTTTACCCGAAGGCGGTAAAAATTGTATCCCAACGGAGCCGTAGTGTGCTGATATGTATAAGCAAACAAGCCGGCGCCATTGCCCGTAGGCAGTTGCGTGGCAATAGCAGAAAGCTTGGTAGAATCCTGTCCAGATTCAATCACATAATCTGCTATGTTGATTTCATTGCTGAAGTTCCAGGCCAGATCAACAGTTTTATTGGTGGCGTTGGCAGAAAAATTCACCAACTGGATGTCAATCGTTTTTTCTGTACTCAGGTAGTTATTGCCATACACATCGCTATAAGCAAGTCGGTATTTATTGGTGCCCAATGACGGCCGCAGGTGGGTGTATGTATAACTTGATAATGGAGCTCCTGTATTGGAGGCTGAGCGGGTGCCCACGGTAGCCCAGGTGCCTGTAGCATTTAATGAATGCTCAATGCGGTAGCTGTTGAGTTTCATTTCGTGCTCAAACGACCAGTTGTGTAAAAGTGCATTGCCCGATGGGGTCATGCTGTAATCCATCAACCGAACCTTTATTTCAATGGCAGGCGTTGTAATTACATTTCCGTAGATATCTGTGATGCGGAGACGATAATAGTTATTTCCAATCACCGGGTTGCCGTGTGCCAGCAGGTATAGCTGCGATGGCTGCGCATTATTTACCGGCAGTTGTGTTAGTACCACTTGCATGTTGCTGCTATCGGTTCCAAACAGTACATCGTATTGCTTCACTTTTAATTCATACGCCACTTGCCAGCTGGCTGCTACCTGATTTAGTGAAGGGGCAGCTTTGAAGTTGACAAGTTGTACGGCATCTTTCAATGTATCTACTACAAATGGCAGGTAGGCCAGATTGTTGAAATATGCCTGTTCTACGGGGTTGCGTTGTTCATTTACCACAAGGCGCAGGTAGTACCGGCCAAACAGTGTATCGGCTTTGCCAGCAAAATAAATACGGGCTGTATCGCCGGCAGCCATGCTTTTCAAAGTGCCTGATTTGAGGGTTATTTCCTGTCCATTGGCATTGCCCATGGTAAGCTTGTAGCTGGTAGCACCCAGTTGCTGCTTACTAATGTTTTTGAATGCAATGCCCATTTTCAAAGAATCTTTCAGGGCTATCAATGTATCAGCAGTCCAACGCCAGTAGTCGGCGGCACTGAGAGCTCCATCGGGCACGGGCTCATAGGCTACCCGCCAGTGGTTCAGCTGTACCGATTTTGCTTTGGCTGTATCGCTGCTGTACATACGCAATTGCACGTATGGGTAAATGGCGGGGCTCAACCCGCTGATATCTACATTGGTTTCGGTAGCAGGCATGGTACGAATGAGGGTGTAATTGCCCGCATTGTTTTTGGCATACAGTTGCAGGTATGATGTGCCTTTGCTGTTCGGGTCAAGGTCTTTTTGGCTGGCCCAGGTGAGGGTACGCCATGCACTTGCCGGTCCAAAATCGGGCGAAGTAATGTAACCGCTGGTATCGCTGGTGAAGAGGTTTTGTGATGTTTGAATACGGTCGTACAAACCCTCGCTAAATACAGTGATGGGTTTGAAACTAACGGTGTCATCTTTCTTAAAAAAGAAGGCGAAAGTGCGGGGTTTATTCAGCGAATCAAGATTTTGAAACCCTTGATTTACCAACGCATGATAAAGGGAATTTCCTTTACCATATATTACGGTATCTCGCTGCCAGTATTGTGCAAAGCTGCTGTCGTGTGGCGGGTCGAGTACCAAACGGGCTGCTACATAATGGCCTTTCGGAATCTGGTTCAAAAAGTCCATAATGAGCTTGCGGTTGGTATGGCTGTAATAGTAAAATTCGAAGTTGTATTCCCTGCCAGGACCGCAGTAATAGCCGCTGCCATATTTTCCTCCGGTGCTGTTATCCCAGGGTTTAAATGTCTGTCCGTCAAACACGTTAAATATAATGGAGCTGCCAATACAGGCACTTCGAATACTGCGAAGGCCATTTACCACAATGCTGAAATGCGTTTCTTCTGTAGCACTTGTTGGATACACGCCATGCTCTGCGTAAAGGTTTTGCGGCACATCTACAAACTGCAACTGACGGGTGGGTTCTTCTATTTTAAGTTTGGTAAATGCCGACTGTTGGTGCTGGAAAAAATGCGATTGATTGGAGCCGGTGCCCAATGCAGGCTGATACAGAAATGAAGCTTGCTTCCAATCGGTAGCTACGCCCATACTTACGGGTGACAAGCGCCAGTAATACACTGTATTTGCCTTCCAACTAACGGCAGGTGTAAAGCTGATAGAACCACCAACACAGCTGGTGTCTTTACTTACCAAAGAAGGAGAGTTGAAGTATGCTGAAGTATCTACCTGTATGCGATAAGTAGCCAGTTTGGCGGCCGGGTTTGCGGTAGAGCCACTGAGTTTCACCACAGGCTCCTGTACAATAGAAAGATGGTATGGGTAAGTAGGAATGAGCACGTTGCTGTTCAAGTCAAATGCCTTTCGGGCAGTATTATTTTGCTCCGAAAATTCAGCAATACTTCCGTCGGGGTCAATGGTGGCTACCACATAGTTGGTACCAGCCGAAAACATACCTTTTAACCCCAGCTTCACTTGTATGCTGTCCATTTTTAAAAGGTTCGAGAAACTGGTGCGCAGGAGCAGTGTCCGTTTGCCGTCATTGGCTTCGTGGTAAATGGCAACATCAACTGTTTCTTTTACAGCACGGGCAATGTTGGCAAACTTCACTTTTACCCAAATTGAGTCGTTGCTTACATCGGGCGAAACAGGTAAAAAGCTTACCATGTCTTCGCTGGTAGTATAGTCAGGTGTAGGAAAGGGGTAGGGAACAACAGCAGGGTCGCTGTGGAGGATAACCTGCTCCAGATTGTATCTGTTGAGCGGATCATTTGGCCCTGTTACTGCCCAGGTGCTTTTAATGGCTTCCTGTTGAATTTCACCAATAGATTTACCATAACTGAGCCTGCCAAAATGCTTGTAAAACTCATTGGTAAAAAGGTGCATGTAGTTAATTACCCCAAGATCTGAATTGGAAATGAACGAGATAGCACCTTTATTTTTAGCGAAAATGAAGTTCTCGGAAATACTCAATTTGGTTGAGAATTGGCGATCAAAATTGAAATCGAAAATATTTCCTGCTCTGCATCCATTGGCAATAAAAATTGGGTATTTACCAGCTGTGTTGCTATACTCCTGAGGATTACTTAAGTTGAAATCTATACCACTGGCTGATGAGTGGCCGAAATAGGTAATTAACCCAACGCCTTTATCTAAGCTGCTTTTTATTTCAGCCATATCAGTGGCAAATGCAGGATTATTTATTCTCTTATATGTTTTAACTGAACCTCCTATTGCTGTATCTACTATACTGAGCCTGTAACGGTTAAAGAAATTATTGATAATGTTGGCCAGAAAAACTTCATCGCCACCTATCAGATGAATAGCTTCCTTTTTCCAGTCCTTGTCTGCAGCTGTAGCAGTTTTAGAGGCAATAAGGCTTTCGTATTGTTTTACTTTTTCCAAATAATTTCCAACCTCGTCATTGTTAATGGCACTCAAGCGACCAATTGGTACAAGCGGAATCGGGTTGTTTGAATAGTCGGCGGCCAAAAGGTTATCTGATGAGGGGGAGCCAAAAGTTGGAAGTGAGCCAATGATTCTGTTTTGAGGTAAATTGCCAGTAACGCGTAATCCGGCATAGGATGTAGATCTTCCGATCAGGAAAATAAATTTGGCAGCTTCCTGCTGTTTGTAATATGAATACCTAACAAAATTTCTGATAGCCAGAGGGCTACGGGGTTGTCCAAACGCAAATTGTTCTGCTAATTCTTCTATGTTCCAAATTTTTACTTTAAAGTTGCCTCCTTCTGGCGAACTTCTGTATTGAGCATATTTTTCAACTGCATTGCCGGGCGTTGATAAAAATAAATCACTGGAAATAATCACGAATGATCCCTGATGCTGGCTAAGCGTAAGATTAGTAAAAGTCTTTCTTGCGAGATTATTTACCAGCCGGATATCGTTTCCCTGTGCGGCTATTACCAACTGTCGTGTAGTTGCGGAAGGCTGCAGTAGAAACAAGCTACTATCGGATTGTTGAATAGACTGGTATCTTTTTAGATTTTTTAAATCATATAATACTACGTTGTTACCATTCGACCGGAAACCCTTCATTCTGAGGTGATTGCCAGCAATATTAGCCGGTAATTCAAATTGAAAGATGAAATCATTCTCGAAAGTGAACTTTCTTGGATATTTTACAACTGCCATGTTAAGGATGCAGTTATCCCAAAAATCTCCATTATCGCTTGCCATTGTAAATGCCAGCGCATTGTTTCTGATAACCGATGAAGAAATACCTTTAACAGTGTCCCAAATCATTTGGTAACCACTAAGAAATGGTCGGGCTACCAGCGAATCATTCAATAGTACATAGGCCTTTCTGTCTTTGTGGTAATTACCCGACATTGAGTAGGAAAATTCAATTGTATTTCCGGGTAATGAAGTTTGAAGTTGAGGTATTGCAACAGTAAAATTTTGTACATAGTAATTGTTAAACGATGGAGAAGCCCAGCCTTCACCTCCGTTTAATAACGATCCTCTGACTGCTTGACCTGCAACAACGGAAGCAGCGCCATGGTTCCATTGATAATCTGAATGAAACTTTTGCTGATGTATAAAAAAAGCTTCAACAGGCAGATTTGTACCAACAACATTGTTGGGGGCAGCTAATAGGCGCAAGTTCGGTTTACCCGCATTTACAGTAAGGTAAAGCCAAGCTGTATCAGAAAAGTAACTCCGGTCAAGATCAACCTGATCAGCAGGGCTGGCAAAAAGCTCAGTGTCGGGGTAGCCGTCGTTCATTTTGCCATAAAACTCGATGTAGCCATCGGCGGCAAGCGGGCCCGAAGCCTGTGTGGTGTACAATGGCACTTCCTCTCCATTTCGCCACAGCTGAAAATCCTGTGCTGGTACACTTCCCAAACCTGAAGCAGCCAAAGCAGCCTGTGGTATGCGGTACAACCGGGTTTCAGCCACCGGAAATTTGAAATAAGTTTTATTATAGTCTATCCATTCGTTCCGAAAAGACTGACCATTCACCGTGGTGACTAAGCACCAGAGGGTTAGTATGCAGTAAAATTTCCTCATGAGAATTGAGAACAGATTATAAAGATACGGTGGCTTTACGAGTAACTGTAATATGTGTGGATCGAATTAACCGTTGAACATTGTTTTTCCTTAATAATCAATTTCTTAGTGCCAATGCCATGCATCGGCTATTTTTGCCTACCATTTAAAAAAGAGATTTAGCTCATGAATTTGATAGAAGAACTGCGCTGGAGAGGCATGCTGGCCGATATTACCCCTGGTACCGAAGCACAACTGCTGAAAGAACCCACCACGGGGTATGTAGGATTCGACCCCACAGCCGAAAGCCTGCACATAGGAAGCCTGGTACCCATTTTATTGCTCATGCACATGCAAAGGGCCGGCCATACACCCGTGGCACTCATTGGCGGTGCTACCGGTATGGTGGGCGATCCATCGGGTAAAAGTGATGAACGTAACCTGCTGGACGAAGCAACATTGCAGCGAAACATAGCGGGCATCAAAGCACAACTCAGCCGTTTTTTACACTTCGATGCTACACAGGCAAACGCTGCCAAGCTAGTAAATAACTACGATTGGTTTAAAGACATCAGCTTTATTGGTTTTTTGAGAGATGTAGGCAAATACCTGACGGTAAACTACATGATGGCTAAAGACAGTGTTCGTAAACGCATCGAAGGTGAAACCGGCATCAGCTACACCGAGTTTGCTTACCAACTGATGCAGGGCTACGATTTTTACCATTTGTACAAAAATGAAGGCTGCAAACTACAGTTTGGCGGCAGCGATCAGTGGGGCAATATCACCACCGGTACGGAGCTCATTCGCCGCATGACCAATGGCGAAGGCGAAGCTTTTGCCTTTACCTGCCCCCTCATTACCAAGGCCGACGGCGGCAAGTTTGGTAAAACGGAAAAAGGCAACGTGTGGCTGGATGCCGGCCGTACCAGTCCGTATCAGTTTTATCAGTTTTGGCTCAACGCCAGCGATGAAGACGCCGTTCGCTGGATTAAAATTTTTACCTTTTTACCCAAGGAAGAGATTGAAAGCCTGACTGCAGCACATACCGAAGCACCGCACCAGCGCCTGCTGCAAAAAAAGCTGGCAGAAGAAATTACCGTGTTGGTGCATGGCCGCCAGGAGTATGACTTTGCAGTACAGGCTTCTGAAATTTTGTTTGGCAACGCTACAACAGAAGTCATCTTGTCGTTGTCTGAAACACAACTGCTGCAAGTAATGGAAGGTGTACCAGCCCACGAAATAGCAAGAGCCAAAGTAGAAGCCGGTATTGATGCCGTGAGTTTGCTGGCCGATTCGGGCATTTTCCCCAGCAGGGGCGAGGCCCGCAAAACCTTACAGGGTGGTGGTGTAAGCATTAACAAACAAAAACTTGACGGCCCCGATGCGATTATAGGAATGGATAAACTGCTGCACAACAAATACCTGTTGGTACAAAAAGGAAAACGCAATTATTTTCTATTGCAGGTAATGTGAATATGTCACATCATTGCTGCAAAAAGCCGACACCATTGTGCCGGCTTTTTGCATCCGTAAAACGAGCTGTCTATTTTTTAAACCATGTACACCAAACAAGAAGCTTCTGCTATTACAACCGCTTTCTGGACAAGTTTTGGCCAGTACATGAAACCTGTGCCCAGTATATGGAAGGAGAAAGTAAATTGGCTCAACTACAAAACCGGCATCAAGGATGTATTCATACGAATGCATGCCAGCAAAAGTGAAGCGTCAATTGGTATTGAAATCGCTTTTCCAGATGAAGTCATCCGTCAGCTAGTATTTGAACAAGTACTGATGATGAAAAAAATGCTGGAAGCTGAAACAGGAGAACCATGGAACTGGGAAGCAAACTACAGCAACCAATACGGTATTGAGCAGTCAAGAATATTTATAGTACTGCCAGCGGTAAATGTTTTTAAAAAAGAAGATTGGCCTGCCATTATTTCTTTTTTTAAACCACGATTAATTGCTTTAGATGCCTTTTGGGCAAATGCGAAAGATGGTATTGAAATGGTGTTGTGATGCTTTGTGAAATGGAATTCATCTGTAGCATAAATGTGCGCTGTTTTCTTTTTTAAATTCTTCTTTTCTGTCTTATAGCCATTTGGTTAAATAAAAAAAGTTGCCTCCGGAGAGACAACTTCTTGCATGTATGAGAAAAAAACCTCTATCAATATCCGGGGTTCTGATAGGCCGCCATATCTGCAGCTGACATAGGCTTGCCGTTTACTGTTTGTGCAATCATTTGCAAGTAAGGAATTGGCCTTAGTTTATGGAATGTTGCAAACGATGGACTGATATCTGGATTGTACAGTTTTGTTCTGTCGAACAAGGTTTCTGTACGGGCCAAATCTTCCCAACGATAAAATTCGCCGCATAACTCACGGGTTCTTTCATTCAATATAAAATGAATGAACCTGTCTGGAGTTGATGTCACATTTGCAGGATACATTTCGCTGGCTGCATTGGTAGTAAACAAATCAGTTGTGGCCTGATTGCTGGCAGCCGTTGCATTAAGTGTATTGGCACCACCGAGGTATTGCCATATTTGCGGACTGCGGGCTTCGTTGGTTTTGTATGCTGCACGATTGCGCAATGCATTTACATATGTGAGTGCAGTGGAATAATCGCCTTTTCTGCCATGTGCTTCTGCAATTATCAGATACGTTTCGCCAAGGCGGGCAAATGTACCATTGCGTATACCACGGGCTTCGTTGTTGGTGTTGGTTAAGCGTACAGGATCCGCAAACTTCCACATGGTTAGGTACTTGTTGTTTGAGAAATCTTCGGTAATTGCGCCACCGGGAGCGGTAGTTTTATAGCGGGCATAAATGGCATAGAAACGCATTCTGCTGATGTCGGTTGTCAACACAGGATTCGACCTCGGATTTACAATAAACAACGCAGCTGTATCACCAATACCTACACGTGGTCTTCCTACTAAACTTGGTGTAGGGGCATTAGCAGCAGTCCATACAGCAAGGCCTGTGTTGGAAGCTACGTTTCTGTAAAACACCGTTTGAAATGTTTTGAAAAAACGAGAGTCATTTACCTTATCAAAAATATCGATGCTGTAATCTGTAGGGCGTAACCTGCGGAAAGGACGGCCATTGAAAAAATCACGGGTCATGCCTGGCATACCAGCATCGTACTGTGTAGGATAAAACAAATGCGTTTGGTTGTTGGTATTGGTGGCCAGGTTCAGGTTGCTGCTAAACTGTGCAGCAAAAATGATTTCATTGCTGGCATTGTTGGCATCAAGTTTAGCTTTACTGCTCAAAGGAGCAGATCCGTTTTCACCCAATTGTGGAATAACCCCGTCGGGATATGATGCATTAAACAAGTTGCCATAATCGGCTTCCAGTGCATGGCCACTGCTGGTGATTACTTCATTTGCATAGTACACGGCACTGTCCATATCTGTTGGCTTTTGGCCACGCTTATCGGTTACAGCACTGCCACGGGTAAGGTAGGCTTTGGCCATAAAATGATAGGCCATGGCACGGGTAGCTCTGCCACGGTCGGCGCCGGTGTACCGCCAGGGCAAAGCAGGACCAGCTTCTTTAAAATCGGTCATGATTTGATTGTACACCTGCTCGATGCTTGCTCTTGGAAATTCGTACTGTGGATCGGTAGGAACAGTAGTGACCAATGGCACACCGCCCAACTGCTGCACCAACTGCAGGTAGTAAAATGCACGAAGGGCTTTCAACTCTGCAATACGCAGATTTTTTTGAGCAGTAGTGCCTAATACTATTGACGTAGGGTCATCAAACTTGCTGATTAAATCAATGCCCTGATTGCAACGACGAATGCCTGAATAGTTGTTGATCCACAATCCATTTACAAAGGCATCATTGGCATTAAGGTTGGCATCATAATCGTTGTAACGAACGTTGTTAAACTGGTCGCCCTCCCGAAATTCATCGGTACCAAAATTGTACATGCAGTACGATTGTTCACCAGTAAACTTCCATTGCAAAGGAGCGTAGGCGGATTTTACCAAATCTTCCAGTCCGTTGTCGGTTTTGTAGTAGTCTTCGGTAAGCGTTGTTACCAGTTCTTCTTCAATAAATTTTTTGCAAGAGGTAAAGACGAGCAATGCTGCGCCAACCAACATGTAGGAGGTATATTTCAAATGCTTTTTCATGAAAATTAATTTAGAAGGTTTGCTTACAGATCAACCCTTACACCTACTACATAACTTCTGAAGCTGTATGAAGTAGGTCCAACCTGATTGGTAGTGGTACCGGGAAACTCACGGTACGGCACTGTTTCCGGATCGTAATCTGAGGCACCATGAAATAAAATGGGATTCACTGCACTGAAATACACAGCCGCATTATTCATAAATACCTTTTGGGCTACAGCACGTGGTAAGCGATAGGTAAGCGTAATATTCTTTACCCGTGCATGTGTTGCTTCACGGTAAGTGAGGGCTTCCCAATTGAGCGGTATATCACTTGTTTGTGTTGGCTGCTGGTATTCATTACTTGGGTTAGAAGGTGTCCAGTAATTTACTTTGTTCGACTGATAACGACCAACCAAACCCGGACGTGGCACACGATACATACCACCTACACGGAAGTACACCAGAAAATTCAGCTCCCAGTTTTTATACGTAAATGTATTTCCGATACTGGCTATGAATTTTGGATTGTGTGAGCCCAGTATGATACGGTCGGCTGGGCTGAATGAGCTGTCGCCATTGGCATCCACAATCTTAATTCTTCCCGGCTGGTAGTTGTTGTTGTTACGACCATTTTTGGCCCAGTAAATAGAAGGCAGTGAACCTTTGGCTGCTGTATCCGTGTATTGGAATATGCCATCTTTTTGAAAGCCCCAATACACTTGTAATGGCTGACCCAATATCCACAGGTTGGCAAAGTTGCTGTTTCCACTTCCGTCTATGTCAACAATTTTTTCTTTGTTGGCGGTAAACATCCAGTCGGTTGTCCAGCGAAAATTAGGCCGGATAATGTTCTGAGTTGTCAGCGCAATTTCAATGCCCTTGTTGCTTACTTCGCCCAGGTTGAAGTACACATTGCTTACCCCATTGGCTGCTGGTATGGTGCGGTTTTGCAACTGATCGGTTGTTTTAGAACTGTACATATCAATCACACCACTGATGCGACCTTTCAGCAAACCAAATTCCAACCCGATATTAGTGGTAGCTGTTTTTTCCCAGGTAAGGTTAGGTGTAGCAAACGTAGTAGGAGCAGAGCCTATGGCAGCTGTTCCGTTTCCCCAGTTGTAGTTGGTAAATCCAAGTGGTCCTGCTGTTTGATAAGGATCGATTGATGCATTGCCCACTCGGCCATAACCCATACGGAAACGGGCACTGCTAAACAGGTTTTGGTTCATGAAAAAACTTTCACGGTCTACCTGCCACGCTATTGATGCCGATGGGAACCACGCTCCCTTGTTGCCTTCGGCCAGTACTGATGAATTATCGTAGCGATTGCTGAGGGTTACCAGATATTTTCCTTTGTAACCATACTCTACACGGCCCATGTACGACAGGTATTGAGATGCAGAGTAGGTGCCATTGCCTGTAACAGTGGCATCTGTATTGCGCTGCAGCGAGTACCATTTTTGTTGTTCAAAAATCAGATTGTTGGCCGACATGGTAAGTGAGCTGCTGCGGTTGAGACTTTGTAGCTCCTGCAACAAGGTTACATTGATGCTGTGGTCATCTTTAATACGGGTGTTGTAAGTTAAAATATTATCATACACCCATGAGCTGGCTTCGTTGGTGGTTTGTGTAGCATTGGCCGCACTACCCAATCTTATCGATGATTGTGCGCCGTTGAACTGACCACGGATAGAATTTCTTCTGTCTAAACCAAACATGGTTTTAAACTTCAATCCTTTCAGCAGTGTAAGCTCTGCGTAAATGTTACCAAACACCCGGTTGGCTGTTGTTTGGTCAAACACGGTGTTGCGGTCGTTAATAGCGTTGATGATTTGCTGGTCGCGGTTGGGAAACATAATCCAGTTACCGTTACTGTCATATGGTTCTACCAATGGAATCATGCCAGAAGCATTGGCATAGGAGCTGGTGCTACTGTTGGTAATAGCATGTATGTAGCTCATGCTGGTACCAAAGTTTAAAAACTTGGTAGGCTTAAAATCAACACTGGTGCCCGCAGTATATCGGGTATAGTCTTGTGCATACTCAATGCCTTTTTGCTTAAAATACCCAAGGTTGAGCGACGATTTGAATTTGTCTGTTCCACCGGTTACACTTACGCTGTGGTTATCGGTTGTGCCGTGGCGAAGGCCAACATTATTTTGCCAGTCGTAGCTACGTACTTTCGACGGATCGTACATGTCTATACTGTCTATCTGAGATGTAATACCCAGGTTGGTCATCAAGGCACGTTCTTCTGCAGTGGTTGCCCGGCGCTGCGCAATAAACACGTTATTAGCAGGGTCGTACACCCGCCATGTGTAAGCATCTTTTATGCCGTTCCATTGCTCTATACTACCAAAACGATCTCTGAACAACGCAATGTCATTGAGAGCAGTGGGGTAGTAAAATAATGGATTGGATGCAGTGGCTACACCACGGGTACGGGTATAGCTTCTGTCGGCAAAAAACGCCTGCCGCCAAGAGTCAGCAATCTCTGCACCGTTAAAAATGGGTAATGGACGAATGATTTGTTCTACAGAGCGGCTGCCTTGATAGTTAACAGATGTTTTACCCGCCTTGCCTTTGCGGGTGGTAATTTGAATAACACCGTTAGCACCACGCACACCATAAATAGCAGTTGCTGATGCATCTTTCAACACATCAATGTTTTCAATATCTGCCGGGTTCATGTCGTCGATGGTGTAGCTCACCGGAAATCCATCTACCACATACAGCGGCTCGTTTGATGCACTCAGCGAACGGTTGCCCCGTATGCGAATGGTGCTGCCTGCACCCGGCCGAAATGAGTTGGCAGTAGCCAATACACCCGGCACCTGGCCCTGCAGGGCTTGTGTGATATTGGTAGAAGGAACAGAACGCAGTTTTTCGCCGGTAAGCGATGAAGTAGCACCTGTAACTTCTGTACGCTTACGGGTACCATACCCTACAACCACCACATCATTCAGTGCTGAGGCATCTTGCAACAGCGAAATAGTAAGAGAGGTTTTACCGGCGATAGATACTTCTTGTGCAGCAAAGCCTACGTATGAAAACATTAGTGTTTCAGTACCAGTGAGGCCAGTAAGTGTAAACAGGCCCGAAGCATCTGTTTGTGTACCCTTGGTACTTCCCTTAATGGTAATGGTTACGCCTTGTAACGGCTTTCCTGTTTCATCGGCTACTTTGCCCGAAATAGTTTGTTGGGTAGCTTCTTGCGCTTGTGCAGTGGAGAAGGGATACAATGCAGGTGCAAAGTTCCCCACCAGCATGCAGAGGAGGAACCCCCATCGTGCAGACGGAATTTTTTTCATACGGCAGTTGTGTTGGGTTAAAATCGAATGTTAAAGTAAAAACGGCCTTTTCCTACACTGTCCTGCACCGTACTGTAATTAATAAGAAAATATAGTAAAACAAATTTTCTAAAACGCCCTAAAACATTGGGTTTTAATGCCGCGGAGCCACATTGATGCGGGTAAAAAATCCTTCGGTCAAAACACTACTTTATTTGCGCAATCGTATGCGTAAGCGGTTTTGTGTTGATCTCAGTCAGCAGCCATACTTCAATCCTCATTTCATTGCTCTTGCCTGGAATGCTTTGATGAACGGCATTGTGTTGCGTAGCAATAGGTTCAAGCACAAAAAGCAAAAGGGTTTTGGCACCATGTACCAATACCCTTTTGCCAAATCCTAATGATTGATGCTGCTTATTGTACCACAAAGTTTAGTGTGGTAGGTTTTGCCTGCATGCCATCTTGCACTTGCAAAGTGTATAAGCCGGCACGCAACTGCTGAATAGGAATTGCTAAGTTGCCATTGCTGCTATTCATTTGGCGGCTAATGAGTACCTGACCTGCAGCATTGCTAATTTGTATGCGGCCGTTGAAACCTTCTTGCTGTCCAAGCTGTACTTGCAGAGTATGGCTGGCAGGGTTGGGGTAAATACGCACCCACAATGCCGTAGTTGCTGCAAACTGTACCTGCTGCACAGCAGAGTATGTAAAGCTGCCATCAAGGTCTACACTTTTCAGACGATAGAAATTTGTACCATTAATTGGTGTAGCATCTACCGCTTTGTAGCTGCGTAAAGTATTGCTGTTGCCACTGGCTGCTACCGTGCTTACGGTGTTCCAGTTGCTGCTGCCATTGCTGCTGCGCTGCAATTCAAACTGCTTGCTGTTGCTTTCGGTAGTGGTGGCCCAGTTGGCTAATACGTTTGCTTCTCACGGGCTACAGCAAAATGGCTGAGGCTCACCGGTAAAATAGAAGCGTTGGTGGAAAGGCTGAAATCATCTACCGCCAAACCATCATCGGCTGAAGTAGCGTCTGCATCCGACCAGCGAATCCAGAAAGTTGCACCATTGGCAATACTCAAACCGGTAATGGTAAAGCTGATGGCAGTACGGTTGCCTGCGGCATTGCCATCTTTGGCACCAGCAGTTGCAGTATTTGGGGTTACAAAATCAAGATTGTTGATGTCAGGCCAAGTGCCTGTGCTAAGTGATGATGCATCTAAACTAAGGCTAAAATCTAATTGATCGGTACGGGAAGCAGTTCCCAAACGCCAAAGCTCACCGGTGTAGTTAATGGTAATAGAGGTAAGGGTAATGCCTGTGTTGTTGGTAAAAGAAGCGCCGATAACTGGTATCAGCGTTCCACTTCTTAAGCCGCCAAGTGCTCTTTCTGTAGTGCCGGCAGCACCATAACTGTAAGTGTCGCCAGTGTTTGATCCGCCTGCATCTACTGCATATTGTTCATTATCCCGGGCACCGCCACCTGTTTCGGTCATATACCAACCATTGATGGTAAGATTGTTTGTAGTAGAACCAGCAGTGTTGGATAACGCATCAAAATTTTGCGTGTACGTACTGCCGGCCAGCAAGGAAATAGATTGTGCAAAGCTCAAAGAAGACAGCAAGCTAAGTGCCATCACAAAAAGTAAAGGTTTTCTCATAGGAGGGTATTTAAATTAAGGTGCGGTGAATATACCCCGCCTTTTTGCACCAAATACCCCGCAAATCATTACAGTGAGTAATTAATGGAAACTTAATGCACACAAGGGTTTTAGCGATATTGGGACTGCCATAGCTGCCATATAGTTTGTACGTCGTTGGCAAATGTTTTGGCAACAGGGGCCTCAATTAATAGCCAACTGCCTTCGGCAATTTCGGCTTCCAGTTCGCCAGCATCCCAGCCACAATAGCCAATCAAACATTTTACTTCGTGGCTACTGAGTTTGCCCGCCTTTAGTAAAGAAACAACGGTTGCAAAATCGCCACCCGTAGCCAGACCTTCACAAATGGTAAAACTGTTGGCCACGACATCGGGGCGGGAGTGAAGGCAATACAGCATGTCGCTTTGTACAGGGCCACCATTGTACAAGGGTTGTGCCGGGCCCTGCCGAAATTCAGCCAACTCGTTGAGCATACGGCCATGCAGCTGGTTGATGATGAAACCAATGCATCCATCGTCATTCACTTCTGTAATGACCAATATAGTTTGCTCAAAAAAAGTATCATCGAGCAAGGGCGTACTCAGCAAAAACTGACCGGGGCGAATGTGCATACAATTGCTTTATTACCTAAAGGTAAGTGAGTAACTGCCGAATGATTATGGGTAGTTTGGAGGACTATGAACTTACTTCAAAATTCTTTAGGAGTTGCCAGTGAAATAGGTGCAACGGCATCAAGAAAATAGAAATGGTTATTGCAGATAAAAGAAAACCGAAAGATTGAAAAACCTGTTTTTGGTGGTTGCATTACCCGGGTCTTTGATCAAGTTTGTAAAACCATGGCTGTACCGGGCATTCAGGTCAACTTTTTTTGATAAGGCATAACCAACCACCACATTACCCGCTGCATCGAAAGCCTTGTAATGGGTAATATCAAAACTGCGGTTTTCAAAACCTGATAATTTGGAAAAGACTTTGACACCAACACTCGGACCTGCTCCGAAATAGAGTTGCTGCAATTTGTATTGAAGAATTAATGGCAATTCTATATACCCGATTTTTTCACGAACATTATAGCTTTTCAAATTGTCGTCTAGCAAAGTCATACCTGCGCCAACAACAGAAAATGCAGGTTCGGCAGAAAGCGATAAGTGTTTTGAAAGCGTTGCTTTTACGAAACCGCCCAATTGATAACCCGGCATTGGTTTGGTATTTTGAATGGTGTTCGGCACTTGAGGAATGGACATGTTCTTCGTTTGATTCGCCACATTCAGGCCTGCTTTTAAACCATACTTAAATTGACCTTGGGCAATTAAGCCAAGCAGCAGGTTTACCAAAACGATAATGGAAGACTTTTTCATAAGGAACGGTAGTGATGACCACTTAAAAGTATGCATTTCTACTTCAAATAGCCTACCGAAGTAATGCGTTGTCTTAACCTCTTCTTGCACCAGTCTAAAAGCAAAAAGCCCGTTACCAAAAAAGTAACGGGCTTTGATTGTAGCTGATAATTAGCTTAGTAACGGTACATGTCTGATTTGAAAGGACCAACCTTGCTGATACCGAGGTATTCGGCTTGAGCGTCGGTCAATTCGTCCAGCTCAGCACCCACTTTGGCCAGGTGCAGGCGGGCTACTTTCTCGTCGAGGTGCTTGGGCAGCACATACACTTTGTTTTCGTAGTTGGCGTGGTTGGTCCACAGTTCAATTTGCGCCAGTGTTTGGTTGCTAAAGCTGTTGCTCATAACAAACGATGGGTGACCGGTAGCGCAACCCAGGTTTACCAGGCGGCCTTCTGCCAGCAAAATGATGTCTTTACCATCCACATTGTACAGGTCTACCTGTGGCTTGATGGTGTCTTTGGTATGACCGTAGTTGGTATTCAACCAGGCTACATCAATTTCAATATCGAAGTGGCCAATGTTACACACAATGGTCTTGTCCTTCATGGCTTTGAAATGTTCGCCGGTAATGAGGTCGCGGCAGCCAGAAGCAGTTACTACAATGTCGGCTTCTTTTACAGCATCCTTCATCTTCTTCACTTCAAAACCGTCCATGGCAGCCTGCAGGGCGCAAATGGGGTCGATTTCGGTAACGATAACACGGGCACCGGCACCACGCAGCGACAGGGCAGAACCTTTACCTACGTCGCCATAGCCGCCTACAACGGCTACTTTACCCGCCATCATTACGTCAGTGGCACGACGGATAGCATCTACCAGACTTTCCTGGCAACCGTATTTGTTGTCGAACTTGCTCTTGGTTACGCTGTCGTTTACGTTGATGGCAGGAATAGGCAAAGTGCCTTTGGCCATACGTTCGTACAGGCGGTGTACACCTGTTGTGGTTTCTTCGCTCAGGCCTTTGATGTTGGCAACGAGCTCAGGGTATTTGTCGAACACCATGTTGGTGAGGTCGCCACCATCATCCAGAATCATGTTCAACGGACGATCGGCACCACCAAAAAACAGGGTTTGCTCAATACACCAATCGGCTTCTTCAATGGTTTGACCTTTCCAGGCAAATACACCCACGCCGGCAGCAGCAATTGCCGCAGCAGCCTGATCTTGTGTAGAGAAGATGTTACAGCTGCTCCACTTTACTTCGGCACCCAGGGCTACCAGGGTTTCGATGAGTACAGCAGTTTGGATGGTCATGTGCAGGCAACCGGCAATGCGGGCACCTTTGAGCGGCTGGCTGGCGCCATACTCTTCGCGGATGGCCATCAGACCGGGCATTTCGGCCTCAGCCAAACGGATTTCTTTGCGGCCCCACTCTGCGAGGCTAATATCTTTCACCTTGTACGGAAGGCTGAAGTCAATAGTAGAAGCTAAACTTGACATAGTTTTTAAATTAGTGTTGCAAAAGTACATTTGGTAGAATAATATTCCAACGATGTAGAATAATAAAGGCAATATGCGTTTAGAAACGGATATTTACAGGACAATTGACCTGTTTTATATGCCAATCAACCACAAAACAGAAAATTCCACTAACAGCGTAGTGCTCGATGCCAAAGACCTGGCCATTTTGCAGTTGCTGCAAGACAATGCCCGCATTACTGTAAAGGAAATTTCGGAGAAAATACACCTGAGTACCACCCCCGTGCACGAACGCATCAAACGCATGGAAGAAAGCGGCGTTATCCGCCAATACGTAACCCTGCTGGATGCAGAAAAAGTGCGTAAAGGCCTGACCGTTATTTGCTATGTAAGCTTAAAGCAACACAGTAAAGAAGCTGGTAGCAAATTCATTCAATCCATTTTACAAATGCCCGAAGTGGTGGAGTGCTACAATATCAGCGGCGAGTTCGACTTCATGCTCAAGATTGTGGCAGAAAATATGAACAGCTACTACGACTTCCATGTAAACAAGTTGGGCGAAATAGACAACATGGGCAATATTCAAAGCGTATTTGTGATGGGGGTTATTAAGCAAACGCACCGGTTGGTGTAGGCGAGAGTTGGTAGGTTGGGAAGTTCACAGGTTTACAAGTTCCAAAGTTTATAGCTTACCTGTGAAGTCATGCTAACGTAGGAAGCATCTCATCAAGAATAAGTTGAACTGAAATATCGAATGCTTTTATACCCCCAATGGCGTATTGTTGGGGAGTAGGGGTGAGGGTACTTTAGCCATCTAAATATTCCTTCCCTCATGAAAGCAATTCTCCTCTCACTTTCTTTTTTTGGAATGGCCGCCACTGCGCTGGCCACGGTGCATACAGTAAGCAACGATCCTGCCACAGTAGCCCAATTCAGTAATCTGCAAACGGCAATAGATGCAGCCGCTTCCGGCGATACGCTTTTTGTACATGGTTCGCCTACTATTTACACAGGTGTTACCTGGGCCGATAAAAAGCTGGCAATTATAGGGCCGGGTTTTGCCCCCGATAAAGAGTTGACAGCAACCGCAAAAATTGCCGGCATTACCATCCGCAATACAGCCGCCGATGGCTCTTCTAGTGGCACAGAACTAAATGGATTGGTGCTGACAGGACAACTTAATGTGTCCGATGGATTTTCAGGTTCGCAGCCCGTTAATAACCTGCTGATTCAACGCTGTGAATTTAAAAGCACTTTACGAATTGGGTCTGCTGGCGGTGGCTATGGCAACTACTTATTCGAAGGCAACTACTTCAATGGTTCTGGAGTCGACAACGGTAATCAGTCGGGTAGCACCTTCAGCAATTTTATCTGGCGCAACAATGTTTTCCGCAATGCTCTCAATGGTCGCTGTTTCGGATTTTTTGAAAATACAGCCAACATGTTGGTTGATCACAATCTGTTTTACACATCCAATTCATCATTGACTGTTTTTGTAACCTGTTCTAATTTTCTTGTAACGAATAATGTATTTCTGAAATCAAACGCAGCAGGAGCCAGCAACAGTGTATTCAACAACAACCTCACTTTTAATACCCCCAACAATACGCCCTGGGCGGTAAACAACAACGTTGATGGTGGCGGCAATGTCAGCAACCTCGACCCGCAAATGGCCGATCAAACCAATATTAATAACGGGGTCGATAATCCGGTGTTAGATTTTACCATAGCAGCGGGTCCTGCCAATGCCAGCGGTAGCGATGGCAAAGACATGGGCCTGTTGTTTGATGCTACAGGTACAGCCAACTGGGCCAACAGCCGCAACAGCCGATTACCGAGGGTTACAAAAATGAATATTCTCAATCCTACAGTAGCACCCAATGGTACACTCAATGTGCAGGTAGAAGCCAAAGTGAGCAACTAATCCATTTTTCACACATCAATTTTTGAGGATGAAATATAAATGGATTAGCATGTGTCTGCTGTTGTTATGGACAGGCACTGCTCAAGCCCAAACCATTGTCGGCGGTGAGTTTTTTTTCGATCAAGATCCGGGAGTGGGCAATGCCGTGCCGGTGAGTGTAACTGCTGCTGCACAAATCAATCAGCAAGTAAGTGTGCCCATCGGAGCATTGCCAGAAGGCTTTCACAGTTTGAGCATGCGGTTTAAAACCAATGCCGGCCACTGGGGACAATACACACAGCGGTTGGTGTACGTGTTAGCTACAGGTAGTTCATCCGTGAGCAATCTTGCAGCCGCAGAATATTTTATTGATAATGATCCAGGCTCGGGCAATGGACAAAGCTTTGCTATAAGCAACGGCAGCACTGTAAGCACGTTATTAAATATTTCACTCAATGGTTTGAGTGAAGGGTTTCATACGCTGGCTATCCGGTTTAAAGATGCCACGGGAAAATGGGCGTTGTATTCACAGCGGATGTTTTATGTGGCTACCAATGCAAACACGGCAGCCAATATTGTTGCAGGTGAATACCTGATAGATGCTGACCCCGGAGTAAGCATTGCTACACCTGTAGCTGTAACCATTACGCCTGGTACTACAGTGGCTACGTTAATCGATGTTCCTGTGGCAGGTTTGTCGGAAGGCTTTCATACGCTGGCTTTGCGTTTTAAAAATGCCGACGGTGTATGGGGTGCGTACTCACAGCGGCTGTTTTACATTACGCCATCGGCCTTGGCTACGGGCAATATTGTGGCTGCCGAATATTTTATTGATACCGACCCCGGAATTGGCTTGGCGGCTAATTTACCAGTGCCTGCACCTACACCAACCATTGTCGGCAATTTTGCTGTTGCTGTTCCAGCAGTGCTTTCAAACGGACAACATTTTTTGTTTGTTCGGGTGAAGGATGAGCAGCAACGCTGGAGCATGTATGCCATGGATACTTTTACGGTGAACAATGCATTGCCCGTAACTGGCATGACACTGCAAGCCAGCTGGCAAAACAAACAGGCATTGCTCACCTGGCATACACTTACCGAAACCAACAGCCGGTATTTTGACATTGAAAGAAGTGCCGATGCTATCCATTATCAGCGGGTTGGTAAAGTGCCTGCAGCAGGTAATAGTGTGCAAAAAAGACAATATCAGTTTATTGATGAAAGTGCACAGGCTGGTGTACGTTACTACCGGTTGAAGCAATTGGATGAGGATGGCGCATTTGTGTATAGCAATGTGGTGATACTGGCAAATACACAAGCGAACACAAACCTGCAAGCCATGCCCAATCCGGCCAGCCATCAGGTGCGGTTTGCTATTCCGGCCAGTAATCAGAAGTTGGTGTTTTCCGTGTACGATGCTGGCGGAAAATTCGTTTTCGCCACCTCATCAGCCCAACCTGTACTGGATGTGCGAAGCCTTGCAGCCGGTACTTATTTTGTAACCATTACCAATGGTGTACAGCATTGGCAGGCGAGGGTTGTAAAGCAGTAAATGAACATTGAATATTGACGCTACCAATGATTTTTGCATGAGCACTAAAAAAAGATAGCCTCGCAATTTACGGGACTATCTTTTTTTATGTAAGTCACGTTATATTCTTTACAACTACCTAAAAATAATCCGTGAAAATCCTTATTAATCCTGCAAATCCGCGTCCCATCAAATCTATCCTTCCCTGCCTTCACCATCGCCACCTTCTTTGCGTTTGAAAATCTGCAGGTCTTTGTTGCCAAAGCGATAGCTAAATGTCAGGCGGATAGTCCGCACATTCCAACGACGAAAAGAGTCTTGGTAAAAACGGTCGGTATCGGTAATGGTACCCATAATGCGACTGTTGAATACATCCTGCACATTGAACGTCAATGTGCCTGCGTTATTCTTCAGGAAATCTTTGCGAATAGCAAAGTCCATGGATTGCTGCGCTTTCATGCGGCCTTGGGGTATCACCCGTGGGCTCTCATATTCGCCCATCAGTTGAAAGGAAATATTGTTGAGCAGTTTACTTTCCGGCTTCACAATTTTATAGTTCATGGTCAGGCGGGCATTCCAGTTAAAACCATAATTGCTCAGGTTCAGGTTGTTCACAATTGCCTTTACATCGCGGTACTGAAAATTGAGGTTCGGCGAAATGTCGAAGGCCGGTGTAAACTTGTGCTGCCAGGTGAGTTCGAGGCCGCTGCGGTTGGTGCGGTCGGCATTGATAAAAGTTGACACCAATGCAGTTGGCGTGATGCCTGCGCTGCCCAATTGCGACAATAAATCAGCACTAATGGTGTCGGTGTATTGTGTGATGTCTTCTGTGTTGTTTCTATAATAAGCCGAAATTAAAAAGTTGCCTTTCTCATACACCCGGTTGTAGTTTACTTCAAAGCTGTTGGTAAACTCTGGACGCAATGCCGGGTTGCCTTTGCGAATGTTTTGCGGATCGCTGATATCGGTGTACGGATTGATTTGCCAGAAATTGGGCCGGCGAATGCGGCGGCTGAAATTGATTTGCAAATCGTGACCTTCTTTCAGTTGGTACGTGAGGTACAAACTGGGGAAGAAAGCATTCCAGATACCGCTGCTTTTGTTGGGATAGGTATAGCCAAATTTTTGGGCACTGTCTTTCAGTTCGCCATCAAACTTTGAATATTCAAAACGCAGACCAGCCTGGTATTTCCAGCGTTTGCCCAAGGCATTGCTGTAGTTGCCATATACGGCATTAATCATTTCTTTAAAACCATAATTGTTGCTCAGCGGCAGTTTGGTATTGCCACTGTTGGCTACGCTAAATACATCCAGTTTATCGTTGCTGATGTTGTGATAGCTGCGGGCTCCCAGTTCCAGTTTGCTGTTTTCGCTGATGGGATTGACATAGTCTGTTTGAAACGTGTACTGCCGGCCATTGCCCACACCTTCGTTGCGTACCAGCACTGCTGCGCCATTGGCATTGCCATCGGCAAAATAAAGTTGGTTGCTGATGTCGTTGGCGCCGCCATTGGTACCGCCGTTGTAGGTGAAATCGGCCGTCCATTCTTTTCCTTCTTTGGCAAAAGTGCGGCGGTAGTTCACCTGTGTGTTTTGGCGTTTAAAACCAAAGTAATCATTGTTATAACGGATGCCTGTTTGTGTCAATTGCCGGTTGGCATCGTAGTAGTTTTGGTCTTGTATTTCTTCAAAACCAAAACGACCATCTACAAAACCCTGGCTCACACTGATAGAGTTCATATCATCCATGAAATAATCGAGCCCGAAGCGGCCGGAGGTAAACCTGCGGCTGCGGTCACTTTCGGTACGCTGGTTGAAGTAGGAGCTGGCTTGTCCGTTTTGCTTGTTCGTACGGTCGGCCTTGCTGATGGCAGTACCACCGCTACGGTTGTAACTGCCGCTGGCAAAAAAGTTGAGCTTGCCCTGGCGGTAGTTGATGCTCACATTGCTGTTGAACACTTTGGGAACACCGCCACCAATAGAAGCTGTGCCGTTCATGCCATTGCGCCGGCTCTTTTTCAATACCACATTAATGATGCCACCAGTGCTGCCAGCATCGTACTTGGCTGATGGGTTGGTGATGACTTCCACTTTTTCAATATCGTCGCTGGGTATTTGCTCCAGTGTGAGAATAGTGGGGCGGCCATCTACAAAAATTTGTGGTGAGCTGTTGCGCAGTTGCACGTTGCCATTCACATCCACATTCAGGCCGGGTATGGTACGCATCAAATCCACAGCGGTTCCGCCTTTGCTCACAATGCTGGCTTCGGCATTAAAAATGCGGCGGTCTACGCCCAGCTGCATGAACGGCTTTTTGGCGGTTACCACCACATTGCCCAATTGGTTGCTGGCTTCGGTAAGGGTGTAGCTGCCGGCTTTTAGCTGGCCGCTGCCCGTGAGCCACACAATGGGTTCGAGCACCGTGGTAAAACCAATGAGGCTGATTTCTATTTGCATGGCTTCGGAAGCCACGGCTTTTACCGTAAACTCACCCAATTTATTACTGATACCTACGGCAAAAAAGGTATCAGTCTTGGTTTCATTTTTTACAAGTGTGTACACCGACACCGTGGCGGCTTCCAGTGGTTTGCCATTGCTACCTTTCACCGTACCACTTACCAGTACGGTTTGTTTTTGAGCCACGGCCAACAGGCTGCTACACAACATTACAAACAGGAAAAACCAACGGCGGCTAACGATGGAGCGGGAGTGAAAATGCGTCATTTGAAAAAACATGCTGTATCGGACGATGATTGTGTTGCTATCCAGTACACACAAGCTGTTAAAGTGTTTGGCAAATGGCCAAAAAAAATCCCCGCTTACGCAGGGATTCACTGTAAAGAAATTTTTTGATAAGCCACGAATTCACAGATGGGGATGGCAATTATTATCCGGATAATCTGTGAATCTGCGGCCCCCGAACTTTTGCCTATTTCAGCTCAATAAAACCATCAAACACTTTTTCGGCAGGGCCTGCCAGCCATACGTCTTCAAACACATCATCGTCTTTGCGGTCAAATTCTACATAGAGCTTGCCGCCCTTGGTGCGAATGTCTACATGGTTGAAGCCGCGGTCGTTGTGGGCATTGGCGATAGCCGCTGCCGTAACGCCGGTGCCGCAACTGTTGGTTTCGTCTTCCACGCCCCGTTCGTAGGTGCGTACATAGAGCTTGGTACTGCTCAGAGGTTCTACAAAATTTACGTTTACACCGTCGGCTTTAAAGCGGTCGCTGTAGCGGATGCTGCGGCCTTCGCTTACCACATCCAGTTCGGTGATTCGGTCTACACTTTTTACAAAATGCGGAGAGCCGGTATCGAGTAGGTCATAGTTGCCATTGCGTTCGAGGCTGCTCACATTTTTCATTTTCAAGCGTACCCAACCGTTCAGTTCAATAGAAGCGTAGTGTTCGCCATCAATGGCTATGAATTTGAATTCACTTTTGTGAATGCCCATGTGGTGAGCAAACTTCACCAGGCAGCGGCCGCCATTGCCACACATGCTGCCTTCCTTGCCGTCGGCATTGTAGTACACCATGCGGAAATCGTAGCCAGGCGCATTGCGTAGTTCCATCAATCCATCGGCGCCAATGCCAAAATGCCTGCGGCACAAAAAGGCTACCTGCTCGGTCGTCAGTTGTATTTTTTCGTCACGGTTATCAACCAGCACAAAATCGTTGCCGGTGCCGTGGTACTTGTAAAAATGAATGTTCATGAAAAGCTTGTCGTTCAGTTTTTCAAATGGCTCAGTCAATCTGAACCACAAAAGGATGAAATGTTTGCCGGGCAAAGCCTGACATCGGTCAGTCGATGGCGGCTATTTTATCCAGCGCATTTTCAATCAGGTTGGTGACGGCTTTGCCGCCATCTGACGAGAAAGTTTTGCTTACCCGGTTGGCTACCACGGCATTGAGGCTGAGGCAGTGGTGGCCCAGCAAACGGCCGAGGCTATAAATGGCGCTGGTTTCCATTTCAAAATTGGCAATGCGATGGGCACCGCTGCTGAAATGGGTAAAGGCTTCAATCAATCCCGGATTGCGCAGTCCAAGGCGCAACACCCGGCCCTGCGGTCCGTAAAAACCCGGACAGGTAACGGTGATGCCTTGATGATAGCCTTCTACAAAATGCTTGAGCAGCTGCACACTGCAGGCTGCGAGGTAGGGCTGCGAAAACTGGCTGCCAAACTGCGTTTGCGTTACAAATTGCTGCAGCAGGCCCACTTCTTCTTCGGTTTGTTCAAAAGCGTAATAATGCAACAGGTTGTCGATGCCGAGGCCATGTGTACCTGCCACCCAGCTATCCACGGGAATGTCGGCTTGCAACGAACCACAAGTGCCCAACCGAATGATGTTGAGGGAAGTCTTTTCTGGTTTTTCTTCTCGTGTATTCAGGTCAATGTTCACCAGCGCATCCAGTTCGTTCAATACAATATCAATATTGTCGGTACCAATGCCGCTGCTGATAACGGTGATGCGTTTGCCTTTATAAGTACCGGTGGCAGATACAAATTCGCGGTGCTGACGACTTACTTCAATGGTATCGAAATAGCGGCTTACCACAGCCACTCGGTCGGGGTCGCCCACGGTAATCACGGTGCCGGCCAGTTCTTCGGGCCGTAAATCGATATGGTACAAAGCGCCACGGCTGTTGATAATCAGTTCACTTTCAGCAATACGTTTCATGTGTAAACCCACTGGGCATTTTAAGTAATCAAAGGGGTAAAAAGTAAGTGCCCGTTGGGTAAAAAAGAATACCGTGTGTGCACCATTTTTGCGACTGCAATATCCGCAAACAACGGCACTTTGAATTTTCAATTTTTCATAAAGTTTGTTTCCCCTAATTTCGCAATCCCAAAACAGGGATACCTGTGGGGAAATTGACAATAAGGTACCGTGGCCGAGAGACTAGGCAGAGCTCTGCAAAAGCTCGTACAGCGGTTTGAATCCGCTCGGTACCTCAAGCTTTAAAAATGAAAATGATTACCTCCGGGTAATCATTTTTTATATCTGCGTGTTGCTTGTTTGGCAAACCGCCTAAAAACGACAAAACATTATGCAACGTACCTGGAGAAACTGGCTCGGATTGGCAGCATCGCTGGCCATTATTGGTTCCTGCTTTATGCACTGGACCTGGTATCCGGATATTGAAAAATTCTTCACGGGCTTTTTCACAGAGAAAAACTATTACGGCAAGCCAGCCTATTTTCTCATTTCCATGGCATTGATTGGCCTGGCTGCACATGCTCTCCGGAAAATTTGGTTGTACCGCCTCAATCTGGTTGCTTCGGGGTTGGCCATGGCATTTGCCATCCGCACATTTCTGCTGTTTACCAGCTCATACGATGGCTACCTGCCCGAAAAACAACCCGGCATTTACATCATGCTGCTGGCTTCCATTCTCAATTTGATCATTGGTATGATGAGTATGAATGAGAAACCAAAGAAGACAGAAGAGAAAGGCTAAGGTCGAGAGGAAGAAAGGGGAAAGTTAAGGTCAAGGTTAAGGTTAAGGTTAAGGCTGAGGCCATACATAGAAGCCTGCTTATATCATTAGCACATCAGCTAATTGCTTTCCTCATTTTGTAATCATTCATATAAAACCCCGCACCAATGGGGTAGTCGCCCTGGTCGTAAATCTGGTAACCGAGGTGTTGGTAAAAACCAACCGCATTGTTATTACGATTCACGTTTAAAATGAGGGATTTGGCGCCTTGCGATTTTGCCAAATTTTCTACCTCTGTAATCAGTGTTTTACCCGCACCTTTTTGTTGCAAAAAAGGAAGCACATACAATTTGTGCAGTTTCCATTCGCTGCCCTCCACCGGGCCAAAACCCGCAAAGCCAATGGCTTTTCCGTCTTCTTCTGCTATCAAAAACTGATGCCCTTCTTCCGTCATTTGGCGCCGCAATACTTCCTCACTATACATCATGTGGAGCATGTATTGCATTTGCCGTGGCGATAAAATATCGGCGTAGGCAGTGGGCCATACAAGGGCTGCCAAATGCTGGATGCTGGCAATGTCGGCAGTGGTAGCAGGTCGGATGTGCATGGCTTACAACAACTTCAAAAACAGGGGAGGTGCCTGGTATAATTTTTTCGTTTTGGGATGCTGTACAATAATGGCTTCAAAGAGCAGCTCTTCTTTCGTTTGCACGTACTCTTTCATTTCGGCCTGCCATGCTTCGGGTATGCGTGGGCTATCGTACACATCTACTGCCTGAAAGTTGGCAATGATTTTTCGCTTGCCGGTTTTGATATCATCGGAGGCTTCTTTTTTGCGCCAGCCAAACCGGAAACTCACCACCTGCATGTCGGTGCCCGTGGCTGTGTCCGTTACTACTAAGGGAGCATTTAACGCCAGCTTCCAATCGCTGATGAGCACAGGCATCCCTTTTTTGTAAGGACCAAACCGTACCTGCATTTTGGGCATAGCGGTATCGGCAGCAGTGAGCTTAGTCGTTGCAGTTGCGGGCTTGGGTTTTGCTGCCGGCTTGGTTTGTGCCAAACCGGTAGCACCCAGCACAGCTATCAGGAACATCCATAACGTGAAATGCTTCATGCGATTCGTATTTGCTTAGCCTAACGCTGCCAAACTTTCTTCTATTGTTTTGATACGGGCTTCGGCATCGGCTTTCTTTTTTTGCTCAATGGCCACCACTTCGGGTTTGGCATTGGCTACAAAACGTTCGTTGCCCAGTTTCTTCATTACCGTATCCAAAAAGCCTTGCTGGTAAGCCAGGTCTTTGAGCAGTTCTGCTTTCAGCGCAGCGGTATCAATTTCCCTTTCCGATTCAATGAAAAACTTTTCGCTTTCGATGGCAACCACCACAGTGTTGGCCACGGCTTCTTGTGTATAAAAAAGATCGGTGGCATTCACCTGCTTTTTCAATACCGAAGCAATGCTTTCGTAGTTCGATTGTACTGCCGTTTGAATGTGCAGCTTGATGGGATCTTTGGGTTTGATGTTGTTTTTCACCCTTGCTTCTCGCAGGGTAGAAATCACTTGCTTCAGCAGTTCGCCCTGCTGCAATAGTGCAGCATTGGGGGTACCTGCAGGCGACCACAAATGAGTGCACAAATCGTCGGTGCGTTGTGCAAGGTTGTGGTACAATTCTTCGGTAATGAAAGGCATGAAGGGATGCAACAATTCCAACAGCTCATCAAAATATTGTACGGTTTTGTTGTACACTTCAGCACTAATGGGTTGCTCAAAACCGGGCTTCACCCACTCGAGGTACCAGCTGCAGAAATCATCCCAAATCAAGGAGTACACGGTTTTCAAAGCTTCGCTCAGGCGGAACTGGCTCATGAGGCCGTCGAGCTCTTGCCTCACCTGTTGCAAGCGGGCACCAAACCAATCCACCGCAAACTGGCTGTCGGCCAATTGTGCGGCATTGTCTGCCTGGCGGCCTTCCCACATTTTCACCAGCTTCATGGCATTCCACAACTTGTTGTTGAAATTGCGGCCCTGTTCCAGTGAGCTTTCATCAAACAGCAAATCGTTGCCGGCAGGCGATGCAATGAGGATGCCAAAGCGAACAGCATCGGCGCCATATTTATCAATAAGGCCCAGCAGGTCGGGGCTATTGCCCAACTGCTTGCTCATTTTGCGGCCCTGCTTATCCCGCACCATGCCGGTGAAGTACACATCTTTAAAAGGACGTTTTCCTTCGTATTCGTAGCCGGCCATAATCATACGGGCTACCCAAAAGAAAATGATATCCTGACCCGTTACCAGCGTGGTAGAAGGGTAGTAATATTTCGCATCGGCGTTGCCGGGATTGCTGATGCCCTTAAACACTTCCATGGGCCAGAGCCAGCTGCTGAACCAGGTGTCGAGTACGTCTTCATCTTGTGAAAGACCACCGCTTTCCGACGACGAACGACCGAATTGTGATTGATAGGCAGATTCTGCTTCTTCTGCTGTAGCGGCTACTACAAAATTGCCGTCAGCATCGTACCAAGCCGGTATGCGCTGGCCCCACCACAGCTGGCGGCTGATACACCAATCTTTGATGTTGCTCAACCAGTGGCGGTAGGTATTCTTCAGTTTCTCCGGGTGAAATTGAATAGTGTCGTTCAACACATCTTCCAGCACCTGCGGGTTCTTCTCCATGAACGCAGTCATGTTGATGAACCACTGCAAACTCAGTTTGCTTTCAATAATGGCGCCGGTACGTTCGCTGGTGCCAACCTGTCCGCGGTAATCTTCTTCTTTTACCAATTGGCCCAGTGCAGCTATGTCTTGAGCAATTTTTTTGCGCAGCTCAAAACGGTCCATACCGTTGTAGGCCTGCACTTGTGCCGAAGGATTTTCTTCCATCAATTCGGCGGTGGTAAACTTGCCCGATGCATCGAGGGTATCGATGGCTTTCAGCTGGTGTTTGAGGCCGAGCATGTTGTCGTTCTTATCGTGTGCCGGTGTAATTTTTAATGCACCGGTACCAAACTCAGCATCCACGTATTCATCTGCAATAATGGGAATGCGGCGGTTGATGATGGGCACGATAACTTCTTTGCCGACAAATGCAGTATAGCGTTCGTCAGTTGGGTTTACACAAATGGCCACATCGCCCAAAATGGTTTCGGGGCGGGTGGTAGCCACCGTAATGCCACCGGGTGTACCATCGGCAAAAGGATAGGTAACGTAGTACAGCTTGCTGTCAATTTCTTTGAAGATGACTTCTTCATCACTCAAGGCGGTCAAACCAACAGGGTCCCAGTTTACCATGCGTTTGCCGCGGTAAATCAGTCCTTTGTTGTACAGGTCGATGAATACTTTAATTACCGACTGATAATAGTCGGGGTCCATGGTAAAACTGGTGCGGTCCCAATCGAGACTGCAACCCAGTTTTTTGAGTTGTTGTAAAATGATACCGCCATATTTCTCTTTCCACTCCCAGGCGTATTTCAAAAACTCATCGCGGCTGAGCGAAGATTTGGCAATGCCTCTTTCGCGGAGCATGCCCACCACTTTGGCTTCGGTAGCAATGCTGGCATGGTCGGTGCCCGGCACCCAGCAGGCATTTTTGCCCTGCATGCGAGCCCGGCGAATGAGAATGTCCTGAATAGTATTGTTGAGGCAGTGGCCCATGTGCAACACACCGGTCACATTAGGCGGCGGAATAACTATAGTATACGGCTCCCGATGGTCGGGGGTGCTGTGAAAATATTGCTTGTTCAGCCAGTGCTGATACCACTTGGCTTCGGCTTGTTGGTGGTCAAAGTTTTTGCTCAGTTCCATATCTATATAATGTAAGCTGCCGGGCAGCGGGGCGCAAAAATAACGAATGCGAAAGGCATTTACGTCGAAAGCTTACGGCGTGGTAGTTGCTTCCTGAGTAGCCGGGGCATCTATCTCCAGCGGAATTTCTGTACCAAAGAAGCTAAACGCAATTTGGGCCCCCACATTTTCGGCCGTTGAAAACAACAGCTTTCTGCTAAAGAGAATAATGCCCTTTTGATTGTACACATCAATATTGGCCGAGTACTTGCTCCCTTTTTTGCTGAATTGCACTACGGCTTTTGGAATGCTGCTGTTGTCATTGGAAGTAATATTACACTGTCGGATATCTGCTTGCACCTGGTTGGTTACTTTATCTGCTAAACCACTGAATTGAACCTGCATGCTAAATGGCAGGTTACTGAATGGAATAAGGGTTGGATAATGCTCAAACAGCAGCTGTTGAAACTGAATGGCTTTTGCTTCGTCATTGTCACGAACAGCCTGTTCCCACAGCCCCTCGTACAACCTGGCCATAAACAGTTTTTCATGGGCAGTGTCTACTACAGCACTGGTGAGTGTTTTGTATGTATCTGCAGCTTGCTGGTATTTTTTTTGCGTCCATAGCAACCGGCCTTCGTATAGTTTAAAGTAAGGCTTGATTTTTTCCCGTGGGTCCAGGCTGGCATACTCATGCATGAGCTTGCCGAAATACCTTGGACTAAACCGGTGCATGAGTGAAAAAACTTCATCGTAACTCACCGTGCTTTCACCACAAAACAAATCGTAAATAATGCGGCTTCTTTCAGGATTTAAAATCAACTGATTGGCGAGTAAATATTCATGCACATATTGCTGTGCCTGCAGCGATGCTACTTCGTACAACCACTTGGGATGGTACCACCAATTGGGGTGGAGAAACTTGGTGGCTGCTATTTGTTTTTCGAACCAGATCAGTTTCAATACACCAATGGTAAACTCATATTGAGGTTGTGTAAGGGTAGTGCCAATGTGAATCTCTTTAAAATGTGCCGCTTTATCTAAGGTGAGCCATGCGCTGTCCAGTTGCCCGTTGTACAAATAACTTCTTGCCAGTGCAATATTGTACCAACCAAAGCCCGGCGATGAATTGGAATATTGAATGGCTTCCCGGGCAATATCCATGGCGGCAACGGTTTTGCCTGCATATATCTGGAGTGTGGGCAGGTAGTAGTAGGGCTCCATCAAATACTTGATGCCGCCGTATTTGTATTTATCACGGTTGTACATTTCAGTAGCAGCCGCAAACTCACCCATTTCTGTTTTTAAACTGCCGTAGTTATTCCAGCTTACACTTCCGTTTGCAGCCAGTTGCTCATAATAATAGGCACTGCTATCGTAGTTCTTCAGATAGGAATGTATCAACGATAAGTTGTGGTAAATACTCAGTTTGTCTGGTATGCTTTGATAGTCGCCAAACCAAAGGTCATTGTTAGGTTTATTGCGGTCAATAAAACCTAAACCGTCGTAGCATAACTGCAAAGCCAGTTGTTCATTTTCAGCCACGCTATTGCGTAAAAATGCAAACTGCTTTTTGGTATAAAAACGATTGCGATGCACCAGCCACGACATGCGGCTGTACAATAAACTGTAATGGTCTTTTCGAAAATCTTTCGTTTGTACCCGTTGTATAACCCACCATGCACTATCAGGCATTTCAAGGTTTTCATACACTTCTCGTAGTGCACCAGCAATGTTCAAATAATCGGCATAGCGCAAATTATTGACCGTGTACGTGTACGGGTCGTTGTAAATGGTAGCCAGCAAACCGCCGTAATCTTTTTCTATCAGGTAAAACGATTTGCGCAAAATGGGCAATGCTTTTTGCAAACCACTCACATCTGCCGATCTGTCGTGCAGATACATGCCCTGAAACATCCAGCCTACATAATACGTGCTGTCGAGGCGCACAAACTCCTTGCCTCTGGGCAACGCATCTTTTTCCGTTGGCGATACGCCCATTCGCTTCGCATCTATCTCATACCGGGCAGCAGCATTTTGTGCATGGCTGTTCAGTATAAGCATCAGCAGTTGTAAAGTGAATATGTAACGAATGAGCAACTTCATAATAAGTACGTTACTGTGTAATGCGCAGTTTATGTAAACGATCCATTTCTGTTTTCAAGATGCCGGGCAACGCATTGGCTTTGGCTTCTTTGTTGCGATACATCAGGCGGTGGTCCAGCACCGGAATCGTGAGGTCGAAGATGTCATCTTCGGTCACAAATGTGCGGCCGTTGACCAATGCGTATGCTTTCAGGCATTTCAAAAAGTTGATGCCGCTTCGGGTAGAAGCACCGAGAATAATCTCGGGATGACGGCGTGTTTCCCACACAATATTGCGTACGGCTTTCACCAACTCTTCGTGAATCGTTACCTGCTCTGCCTGCTCTTGCAAATTCAAAATTTCTTGCATGCTCAGCACTTGCTGAATGTGCTGCAGGTTGTTGGCAATGCCTAAGTAGTTATTGTAGATTTCCAACTCTGTTGTTTCATCTACATAACCAAAAATAATTTTGATAGAGAAGCGGTCCAGTTGTGCAGCAGGCAACGGATAAGTGCCTTCCATTTCTACCGGGTTTTGAGTAGCAATGGTGAAGAACAGCTTATTGAGTTTGTAAGTGGTGTCGCCAATGGTGATTTGATTTTCAGCCATACACTCCAGCAATGCCGATTGCACTTTGGGTGATGCCCGGTTGATTTCATCGGCCAGCAGTACGTTGGTAAACAATGGTCCTTTTTTGAAGACGAACTCTTTTTTGTCTTCGTCGTAAATGTGCGAACCGATAAGGTCCATCGGCAGCAGGTCGGGGGTAAACTGAATGCGTTTAAAACCCACGCTGCTATCGCCACCCATAGCACCGCTGATGCTTTGTGCCAGCGTTTTGGCCATTACGGTTTTCCCCGTGCCGGGATTGTCTTCCATTAAAATATGGCCCTTCGCCAGCAAGGCAGTCAAGATGTATTTGATTTGGTTGCGTTTGCCTCTTATAACAGTTTCAATATTATCAACCAATTGTTGCAGGTGCTGCATGGCCATTTCGGTTGCCTGAGTTTGCTCCATGGTGTTGTGTTTTATTGGCGGGTGGTTATGATGCGTATAATGATGGTTTACTAAAGAAACTGATGCTTCGGCGCAGGTTGAGCATGTGTGAGAAACGATGCTTGAATGGCAATTGTTTGCTCACTGTGTGAAGGGTAGAAGGATAGCAAGCTGCTGCTATTTCCAGGTCGCGGCTGTTGAGTGCTTGCTTGCTGTATTTCAATTTTTGATATACCTGCATGAAGCTTTCGAGCTGTGTGCCAAATTGTGCATCTACTTGTTGGCGGGCAAACTGCACGGGTGACAAACCTGTTTTTTCAATTCCCATTTGATGCAGGTAATACATCATGCTGAGGTAACGCCAGTATTGTTGAGTGGCTGGCTTGCCGGCTGTGGCTGCTCTCAAACGCAGGTATCGGAAAATGAGCCAGGGAAATGCCAGCAACAATACAATCGCGGCAACGGTGCCAATGGCAAGGTTGCGCCAAACGGCATTCCAGTCGGTGGGTTTATCTGGCACAGCTTGTTTATCCAGCGCTGCTTTTTCTTCTTCTGTCAGCATGATTTTGATTTCATCAATCGGTGCTGGTGTCGGAAAACGTTGCAGCAATGTAGTTGCGTTATCCGCTTCTGTTGGTTCAATTTCTTTGAACGTGTTGGCATAAGAAACCGCAACAATCTGTTGGCCTTTTTCCAATGCACTCAGGCTCACTACACCGGTGTCGTGGGTAATTTTTGCCATACTCACATCCATCAGCCAGGGCTGTGTGGGGTTTAGTTCGTAGGGCTGGTCCCAGTACAACATCTTCTCCAATTGCATGGTTACTTTTTTAGCTGCAGTATCTTTGCTCACTACAGTGCCGTTGGCTACCAGCCAAGCGGTTTGCGTAGCCAGTGGTGGTGTTTGGTCGGGTTGTGGTGCCTGTTGTTGTTCGGCATCGGGCACGGTGGTATCAAAATCTATCCAGCCATAACCCGGAAAATAAACCTGCACCCAGGCATGCGCCTGGTCTTCATAAAACCAATACCAGCCAGGATTTTTATTGCTTCGGTCAATGGTCATAAAGCCGGTAGCAATGCGGCTGGGTATGCCGAGTGAACGCAAGAGAAACAACGTGGCACCTGCATAATAAGCACAGTAACCTTTCTTATTGTCGAATAAAAAGTAGGTGAGTTTGTTGGCACTCGGAATGCCGGGTACGCCGGGGTTGTCGGAGTATTTAAAAGTTGGCTGGCCGTTTTCGTCTTTGCGCATAAAGAAGTCACGGATAGCAATGGCTTTATCAACGGTTGTGTTGGCACCGGTTTCAGTTACAATGCTTGCTGCCAGAGCTCTTATGCTGTCGTATTCTTCGCCATAGGGCATGCTGGTATAATACTGCATAAATGCAGCATTCGTTTGGCTGTAGTCTGGCGCTTCCCGCAGTATGCGGAAGCGTTCTTCCTGAAACTGCTCCAGCCATTGAGCACCGGCGGGGTTGTACACAAAGTAGGCGCTGTTCAGTTCACTCACCATCATCTTGGCCCGATAGGCACTGCGGTACACATCTTTGTTTTCATCGGGTACCGAAATCGGCTGCACAAAATAGGCGGTGGATGGAGCGGTAAACAATCTGGCACTGAGTTGTTTTTTGTACACTTCAACAGTAGCTGTGCGGCGCATTCTGCCATTGTTTGCGGAGTACAAAACGCTGGTGTCTTGCTTGGTAAAGAACAGCGGAATCTGGCTTACATCCGGACTAAACAAGTCATTGAAAGGCCGCAGGCTATCTACTTCAAAAGTTTGCGTTTCTATATCAAACTTGCTGTAGTAATCGGTGATGAAATACAGCGGGTTGGGTGTTTTGCCATCTACAAAAAAGTTGTCGAGTTTGGCTACAAACACCACTGAGTCTTTATTGGCTTTGTTGTTGAAAGCCGACAATCCCATGCCTTGGTTGGTGGTGGTGCCGCTGCCATCGTTGTGCGTCATGCCACTGCCTTTGTTGTTGCCTTCTTTGGGTTGTTGCTGGCTCCATTCTTTTTCTACGCCTTCATATTGCGGCTTCAGCCAATAGAGCAAACCGGCTATCAGCAATATCATTAAGGCCATAAAACCCAACATGCGGCGGGCCACTTTCCAAAACAGTGCCGGCTCTCGGGTGTTGATGTTGCGCAGCAACTCACTGATGTAAATGATGTAAAAGCTATATGCCAAAGTAGGGGCATACAAGGCTATCACCATGTTGCTTTGCAATGATGCAGTGGTTGCTACTACCACAGCCATTGCAGCCAACAGCAAAACCGACCACACAACGCTGAAAAAACGGGCCCTGGCAAAACCGTATCCTGCTATCCAGCCCGTACCAAAAAACAATGCTGCAGTATAAAATTTTACACTCCAGAAATACGCGTCCATTTCGCCGGTGAGTTGGGTTTCTACCAGCAAGCCGGTGCCGGCTACAATGGCCAGCAATACCAAGCTGATGGGTAAAAAACGAAACCTGCGGAGGAACAAAGAGAAGGCCGCCAGCATGCCCAATGCAAACTCGAGTGTTTGCATGCGCCAGCCATTTTGCAAAAAAGAAAAATATTGGTTGGCTTCGAAAATGGCATAGCCCACTACCGCAATTGTCGGCAGGCCAAGCAGCAGGTACAGGGCAGCTTCTTTTCTAAACGTGTATTGTTTCAGTTGCATCATGCCTTATCCAATTCTCAATGCATCGGCACCATGCTTTTGCAGTATTTGCAGCAGCAGTGCTTCATTGTCTTTTAGTTGTTTCAGCGTACTGTATTTCCCAATTTCTGTAAAACCTTGTTTCTCAAAATTGCCTTCTGGTTTAATAAAAATCCAGCGCAACCATTTGCCTATTTGCCGCTTGGGCATGCCTTTGCTCAACTCTACAAACACCAGCGTCGCTTTTTGTTGTTGGCGTTGCAGCAGTTGGTCCAGCTGTTGCGGGCTGCTCAGGCTTGAAAAACAAATCAATGCATGGCCTTTGGAAGGTACCACACTCAACAGGTCGTATTCGTGGTGCCAGTTGCTGGCCGATAAATTGTACTCCGTGGCTTGCTGCGCATTCGCAAAATTGCGGTTGGGCAGCAGTTGGTCGGGAATGAGTTTTACCAAACGCCCCGCTTTTTGCAACTGGCTGTACAGGCTCCAGCAGCTGATTTTGAAATGATCTAACCCACGTGTATTGACGAGGTAGTTATCATCCATACCAAGGCTGTCAAAAAAACTGGTGTACATGTAAATGTGCGAAGCGTATGGGTCGAGTATCTCGGGTATGCGTACCACGAGCTCTTTGTTTTTGGCGTAAATCTTCCACACAATGCGCCGTACATCGTCGTTGTCTTCAAAGTTTTTGTAGTTGATGTATTCGCCTTCTATGCGTTTCAGTTCTTCTATCCGCACGTTTTCCTGCTCGGTTCGCTGTGGCGACACCATGGCTGTTTCCTGCTCCCGCTGGCGGGGTTTGGTGTAAAAAGATTGCTTCACCGGTATCCGCAAACTGAAACTGAAAAACTGAAACAGGTCTTCGAAGTACACCAGCATTTGCTCAATATCATACTCCCGAATGGCGGGCAAAGGCCAATAATACCAACCGGCTTTTTGCGAAGTAAACCAACCCTTTTGCTGGCTATTGCTCACCAGCGAAAATTTGGGCGACAATTTGATGCCATCGTACAACAAACGGTATCTCAAAAAACCAAACAGCGGCTGCCATAAGGGTTGAATTTGAATCGTGATTTTACGGCCACCATAATCGTCGCCATCTTCGGCATGGGCAATGTTTACCTGCACCCGCCTTTTTTTGATGTGCCATGCCAGCCACAAAAACGGCAGCAGTGTAGTGGTGAGGCAAAAAGCAATGAGCACTAACACGGCACTAAAAGCTGCTTTAATGAGCAGTTGCAACAAGGAGCCGGTAAAAGATGGATCGGTAGGTAACTGGCGTTGCAGCCACCACCAGGCTATGGCCGTGGCCAATACAAACAGCAACAGATAGAGCCGTACCGGTACAAAAAGGGAGAAGTATGACAGGCGCTGGCGCCAGGTGGGATGGTTCATAAATATTGCGTACGCAAAATACTACGTTAGTCGTTGCAACAGATGCCCGCAATACACCAAATACACACAAATAAAATGTAAAAACCTGCTGTTGTGTAAGCAACAAATTGGCTTGTACAATTCCGCACATTATTTGCCTGTGGCCATTGCCTTTTTCTGTGCTCTCAAATCCTACATTTGCGCACCATGTCTGTATCTGTAGTTGAGTATACTTCTTGTCCGGTGTGTGGCAGCAGCCGCATTGCCCATGTTATGTCCTGCAAGGATTACACCGTGAGTGGCGAGCAGTTTTCCATTGCAGCATGTGCCGATTGTACCGTGCGGTTTACGCAGTCCGTACCCGATGCTGCGCATATCGGTCCTTACTACCAATCCGACAGTTACATTTCGCACAGCGATACCGACAAAGGCCTCATCAGCAAACTCTACAAGCTGGCCCGTACTTACACACTGGCCAAAAAACGGAAAGATGTACAACGGGCGACACAGCGGCGCACCGGCCAATTGCTGGATGTGGGCTGCGGTACCGGTGCTTTTTTGCATGCCATGCAGCAGGCGGGTTGGCAGGTTACCGGTCTGGAGCCCGATGCCACCGCAAGGGCCAATGCTCAACGCTTATACCAGCTGCAGCCGCAAGATCCAGCAGCATTGTACCACATGCCGGCGCAGCAGTTTGATGCCATCACCATGTGGCATGTGCTCGAACACATTCATGATTTGCATGGCTATCTCAATGCTTTTCAGCATTGCCTCAAAGCCGATGGAACCCTCATGATTGCCGTGCCCAACTACCTCAGTAAAGACGCACAGCAATATGGCCGCCATTGGGCTGCTTACGATGTGCCGCGTCACCTCTATCATTTTACCCCAGCCAGTATTGAAGTGCTGGCTCGTCAGCATGGTTTTGTGGTAAAAAAAATACAGCCCATGTGGCTTGATGCTTTTTACATCGCCATGCTCAGCGAACAATACCAGCAGGGCAAAGGCAATTTGCCCGCCGCATTTTTGGCGGGATTGCGCAGCGTGTGGCATGCGTATCGCCACCCCGGCACCTGCAGCTCACAAGTGTACTGGCTGCAAAAGCAAGCTTAGTTTTTTTGGGTACGAGCAGTTGAGCCCTGTGGCGTCCAAGTTGTGTCACTCCCTTCATCTGCATCGCTTTATGGCAACAATTTCGCACAGAGGACACAGAGGGCTCGAAGTTTATTTTTCATCTGCGTAAATCCATTACATCCTTTCAATCCGCGTCCCATTATCTGCGTCCCCATTTATTCATCCTACGCATAAGCCACAAACTAAAACCTTTAGCATTATCTTCGTGGCACATGTATGCCATAGTAGATATTGAAACCACCGGAGGCAATGCCAGTAGTGGCGGTATTACCGAAGTAGCCATCGTATTGCACAACGGCCTCGAGGTAGAAGGCCGGTTTGAAACCCTCATCAATCCAGAGCAACACATACCGGCTTACATTACAGCACTTACCGGCATCAGCAATTACATGCTGGCCGATGCACCGACATTTCCCGAAGTAGCCGACCGCATTTTTCGTTTGTTGCAAGGGCGGGTGTTTGTGGCACACAATGTCAATTTCGATTTTTCTTTTCTGCACCATCATTTACAAATGAACGGCTATCAGTGGCAGGCAAAAAAGCTGTGTACCGTTCGCTATGCCCGCAAAGTGGTACCGGGTTTGCCATCGTATAGTTTGGGCAATTTGTGCCGGAGTGTAGGTATCGACATCAGCAACCGACACCGTGCCGGTGGTGATGCCATGGCCACGGTAGAACTGTTCGAACATTTGCTGGCCAACGACCCAGAGCAAAAGCATTTGCAACATTTTCTGAAAGGCAAAACACCCGATACGTATTTGCCCATGCATGTGCCCGCAGAGCAATTGCATCAGTTGCCATTTTGTCCCGGCGTATATTATTTCAAAGACCAGCAGGGCAAAGTGGTGTATGTAGGCAAGGCTAAAAATTTGAAATACCGGGTACGCAGCCATTTTGCCAACAACAGCGGTAGCAAACGCAAGCAGGATTTCATCCGGCTCATCCACAACATTGAATACAAAGCCTGCCTTACTGAAATGCATGCATTGGTGCTGGAAGAACTGGAGATCAAAAGAATTTGGCCATTGTACAACCGCAGCCAAAAAAGACCGGTGCAACTCTATGGCTTGTATGCCCTGCATGACCAGCGTGGATTTATGCGGTTGGCCGTAGAAAAACGCAAAAAGAATTTACCTGCCATTGCTAGTTTTCACCGTTCTGAAGAAGGCTATATGTTGGGCCGAAAACTCATGCAGCAATTTGATATCAACGAGCAACTCTTGTTTGTAACCGGGCAAGTACAAGAGCCGGCAGAACATTACGAACAACACAACGGCAAGATGGAAGCAGCCATTGATTTTTTGCAAGAGCAGTTGCCCACCTGCGTGATGTACGAGTGGGGCGAAACAGAAAAAGGCGAACCCGCCACGGTGTTGTATTCCATCGAAAAAGGATTGTTTACAGGATGGGCTACCATTCCGCAGCATATAGTGCCCATTGATCGTACAGCTTTCAACTGGCATATCTGTTCCGATAATGAATACATAAGAGCCATGTTGTTTCGATTTGCCGATGCACATCCTGAGCAGTGTGTGCTGAATTGTTAATCTCTGATGCACTTCATGTTTTTTTATTTTTTTTGAGACATGAAGAAACTCACCATCCCATTTGTGTTTGCTATTGTTTGTGCTGCATGCGGCGGCAATAGTCAATCCGGATCAGCGGATATAGCTGATTCTACCAACGCACCCAGCGAAACGGCGCTGTCACTCGTTAGAGACAACGTCAATCCAAAGCCTGTTGCCAGTTTCGAGAAAAAGATTCCGAACGAATTGAACAATTGGTACTTCAGGGTGCAGTTGTATGAAACACCCAATCGCTTTCAATACAAGCTGTCGATGCAGTATCAGGAAGTAAAAGGAGAGGATACACTTCGCATTCCCAACCTGGGCAAAGAGCCGAGAGTGGAGATAAAACCCGGCAAATCTGAATACAGTTGCATCCTTGGCTTTTATGATCAGGACGGAGTATACAGAGAATACAAAGAAGTGTCGGTAAAAGATGAGTCGTTGAGTTTGACAACACTGAAACGATACGCCGTTTCTGGTGGCGAATAACATTTAAAGTGCTTGTTGCTTTTCTGCAGCAAGCACTTCTTCTATGTACACTACATTGGTGTGTTCTGTTTTCAAAAAACTTTTAGAAGCCCGCTTTATTTTCAACAACGAAAGCAGCTGACGAAAAGCAAAGGCAGGAAGCATCCAAACATGCCTACGCATGGCACTGTTACTGGTATGTGTGGCTACAATGCCGGCAATGCCCACAAAAAATGCCAGCATGATTGAAGCCCACACAAAAAACATCGTCCAGCTGACAAATGCGGCTATGGCAGTCAGGAATAAGCCAGCACCAACCACCATAAACAAAGGAGGTCGCAACAGCATCAATGCAAAGTAGATGAGGTTTGCATTTAATCGCTTCATGCCGGTCATCAACACTTCCCATCCATATTTCATGTACTTAAACTGTGCATGAATCCAGCGGGTACGTTGTTTTTCCAAGGCCTTGCCATCCGTTATTTTTTCATCATAAATAATAGCGTGTTCTGCAAAACCAATTTGTGGTACCCGTTGCACCAAATGGGCTTGTAGTTTTTTATCAAAGCCGCCAAGAAAATGTTTGTACTCTACTTCTTTGTACAAAGGAATGTGTACCGCTACGCCCGAACCCCAAATGGCGGCCGAAAAGCCAATGTCCATACGCATTTTGCGTTCGAGGAAGAAGTTGAATATGTCGCCAATGGCATCCATTTTAGCAAAAGATGTATTGGTGTTTTTGGCTTTAAAATTGGCCTGCACAGCCAGATAGCCCGCCTGAAAAAAGCGGTTCAGTTCTGCCAGAAAATTGGGGTGCAACAAGCTGTCTACATCCAAAATAATCACAGCATCGAGGCTGTCATCAAAATGATCTAATGCGTATTGAATGGATTTAATTTTTGCATGCAGGGCAGGAGCGGGGCGAAGTACTTGTACTCTTTCATCAGTAAAGTGCAGGTTGCTGATATCACAATCATCGGCTACTACATACGCTTTGAAATGAGGATGCGTTTGCTTGAGAATGGAATCTACAAGCGGGTCTATAAATCGGGTGTCCTGATGTGCCGTAATAATAAGTCCAAAAGAAAAATCACGATTGTGCAACACGGGCAAAGGATGGCGGTAGTTTTTACCCAGCACGATTCTTCTTACCCAATACACAGCCAGCATGAACAATGGTGTGACCAAATAAAAGGCCAGCAGCCCTTGCACAAGGTAAAGAAGCCAAAGAAGTACCTGTTGTAAAATATGCATGAGGAGGTTGTCGTCTTAAGCTGCGGATTGTTTTTTCCAGACAGTGAAAAAACCACCTGCCAAAGCATGTGGCAGATAGTCGGCCAGCTTGCCATCTACTTTTTGCAGCAATCCCGATTTTTTGGTCACCAATGAAAATGGAAATACATCATCAATAAAATTGCTGTTGCCAAAAGCAGTGATGGCAAAGCCAGTTTCGGCAGCCATTTTTTCCAAATCTTTTTGGGTGAAAAACTGAATGTGATCAAGGTTGTCGGCGCTGGATTGTGTGGTAGTGCCACTATAGCCAAGTAGTTTCTTTACCCGGTTGGTAAACCGCCAGGTAGCATTCTGTTTTTTCTGCATGTTGATGACAGGTTTTGTAACCAACACTTCTCTGGGGCCCATGCCATTGGGCACGGTTACCACCAAAATGCCATTGTCTTTAATGGCTTCGTGTAGCACAGCGAGCAACTTTGTCGGTTCACTCAGGTGCTCCAGCACTTCACTGCAAATTACCACGTCGTATGTTTTGCCCTCGGCAGTCAGCGCTTCTGCACTTTTTACCATAAACTGTACGTTTGGCAGTTTGTTTAAAGCCGATGCTTTGGCAATGGTTTTATCGCTTACGTCTACGCCCAATACATTATATCCGTGGCTGCCAATAAAGCGACTGATAACGCCATTGCCACAACCTACATCGAGCACGGTGCCGCTATCGCCAATGTTTTTGCGAATAGCATCCAATATAAAATGAAGGCGTTTTATATCTGCGTAACGGGAGAATTCATATTGCGCATTATTTTTCATGGGTGGGTATGTTTCAGTTTTTTGAAATAAGTGATTGATAGACCTGCTCAATTTGGCGGGTCATTTCTGCGGCACTAAAATCATGAATAATATCAGCACGGGCTTGCTGTCCTAATGCATCACGAAGCTGCGGTTGTGCAGCCAGTTGGCAAATGCTTTCTGCGAGGGAAGTTGAAATGTCGGCGCCTTGCACCAACAAACCGTTTTGTGTATGCCGGATGATTTCACGGGTGCCATCTACATTGGTGCCAATAACAGCTTTGGCCATGGCCATGGCTTCGAGCAAACCAATGGGCAAACCTTCCCAAATAGAAGGCAGTACATACACATCAATGGCTGCCAGCACCTGTGGCACATCTGATCTGAAATTGGAGAACGTTATATGTGTGTCAATGCCCAATTGTTTGGCCAAGGCTTCACCTTCCTGTCGCTGGTCGCCTTCGCCCACCATTAGCAAATGCAGTTGAGTATTTTGGGCTATGGCTTTTGCAAAAGCCCTGAGCAACAACAATGGTTGCTTGTGTTCTGTAAAACGTGCCACAAATCCGATAAGCGTTACGTTGTCGGGTATGTTCAGTTCTTGCCGAACAGTTGATGTAACTGTGGCCGGATTGAATTTGAGTTGATCAATACCATTGTTAATGACAACTGATTGAAAACTGCTGATTTCTTGCTGACCGCTTTCCTGATTGCTTTTGGATACAGAAATATTGGTGCTTGACAAATTGGTAATAAGGCGTTCACCCATCACCCGAAGATTGAACACCAATGGCGATTGTTCTTTGTGAAAAGACCAGCCATGTACTGTATATACTAATGGAATGTGTTGCCTCTTGGCCGTCCATAATAGGTTGGAAGCAGCTCGGGTGCCGTGTGCATGTATAAGGGCAAACTTATAGGGTTTGGCAAATGCCGCCACTTTACCCCAAATGCTTACATCGAATGGCTTTTCGGTGTAAATGACTTCGGTGTGTATGCCCATTTTACGGAGTGCGTCAACCATGGGACCTTCTGTAAACGACAATACAACGGGGTTGTATTTGTTTCTGTCAATGTTTTCCATCAGGCTGAGCAAGTGGGTTTCGCCACCACCTACCTGTCCCTGGCGTATGCATTGCAGTATGTTGATTGGTTGATTCATGTGTGTAGTTGCAAAAGCATCAAACTACCGGTCTTCATTTTCCGGTTGTTTGATGCTTTTGAGAAAGTGTTTATTTGGTAATCACCTGCCAGCCGTCGGGCAGTTTTTCGGTGATTTCGATATTGCCAAATTCCTGGCTTTGGCGGGCACCCACTCTGCGGGCCCATGAAGCCATTTTAGCAATGCCATCTTTCAACGACAGGTTGAGGCCTGCGCCAAATACTTTATGTGCTTTAGCATGACTGCTGTAGGCATGCAACACTTCATTGCGGGCACTCAGGTAGTTAATGTTTGGTGTTACACCAAATTCCGCACAAACCACTTCTGCCAGTTCATTTACGGTGTAAGGTTTGTCGGCGCCGATATTGAAAGTTTCGTTGTAAGAAGCTTCAACGTCTACACATTTAGCAATGGGAATTGCAACATCGTCGATATAGCTGAAGGCACGGGTTTGCGTACCATCGCCAAAAATGGTAAGCTGCTTTCCCTGCATAATCTGGTTCATGAAAATGCCAATTACGTTCCGGTATTTATCGCCAATATTTTGGTTTTCGCCATATACATTGTGCGGACGGAAAACCACATAGTTCAGGCCAAACATTTCATGGGCAGCTTTCAAATCGAGTTCTACTGCATACTTCGATACGCCGTAAGGATCTTCAGGTATCGGTGTCATTTCCTCGGTCATGGGCAGTTGGCCTTTGCCATACACCGCAATGCTCGACGTAAATACAAAGCACTTTACTTTATGCTTTACCGATTCGTTAATCAGGTTTACACTTCCAATCAGGTTATTGGTATAGTTGAAATTGCGGATAAAATGGGAGAGACCTTCTGCTGCATAAGCAGCCAAATGGTAAACATAGGTGAATTGGTATTTGCTGAAAAGCTGTTGAACCAACGCAGCGTCAGCAACACTGCCTTTTTCGAAAATAGCACCTTCGGGTATATGGTCTTCGAAGCCACCGCTAAGGTCGTCGAGTACCACTACTTTGTGGCCCATATCCATGCAATGCTTTGCAACGTGTGATCCAATAAAACCAGCACCGCCGGTAATTAATGAAGTAATCATAATTGTGATTGTTTGATTTAGGTGGGGGAATATTTTGATGTTGTGAAGTTCCAGGCAATGCCTTTCCAGAAAGATTTCAGGTGCTCTTTTTGCCCGTTGGTTATAAAGCGCAGCACTGTTTTTGGAAAGGTGAGAAATGCGAAAAACAAAGAGAAGCAAAGGAATTGCCATGCGTTGGAGTTACGGCGCATATACAATATTCTGTTTCGGGTATGATAATAAACCTTGATAGCACTTTGCTTACCCATGGTGATGGATTCTTTGTGGTAAATAAGTGCCGTCGCTTGATAATAAATTTTGTATCCGGCTTTTTTTATGCGGCTACTCCAGTCCCATTCTTCGTAATAGATAAAGAACTTCTCTGGAAACATGCCCACTTTGTCAATCACTTCTCTTTTTACCAACATGGCGCAGCCGTGGGCTCCATGAGTGTAGCCGGATGTATCGTGTTGCCCCTTGTCTTCTTCTTTACTGCCTACAGCCGAGGCTCTGCCGGTAAAGACATCGATTTCATTAAACCCGGCATATTGAATCACATTGGGGTGATGGTAAAAACGGATTTTGGGAGAGGTGACGCCAATAGTTGGGTCACTATGAAATGGTGCCAACAGTTCATCGAGCAAATCGGGCGTTACTTCGGTATCATTATTTACTATAAACACATAATCACCTTTTGCCTGGCGCATGCCCCAATTGTTGCCGCCGGTAAAGCCTAGGTTTTCTTCGCTACGCAGCACCCGGGTATTGGGAATATTCAAGGCATTAATTTCATCCGTTGGGTCAATGTTGGAGCCCATGTCACACACCAACGTTTCAAAGTTTCTAAACTTCAGTAACTCTGTTGATTTTAGAAAATCAATGGTAATAGGTGTTTGATTATAATTGAGTGTGACTATAGAAATGAAGGGGAGAGGTTGGTGGGTCATAAGCAGATAGGATAAATGAATAAGCGTTTCCGGCTATTGGGTATGAAATCGAAGCTAACAATAATTAAAGGTTGAACAATTATTTTGATGCATTATGATAGAAAAATGCAAAGGTTGTCCTGTACGGACTTGTAAAAAGGGGTTTAAGGGTAAAACAAAGTCGGCACGCTAAAATAGTAGAAAAAATAAATGATGCATTCAGTTTTTATATAAAATCCTAGTTATCAATATGGAATGAAAGGCTACGTAAAATGAATTTCGACTGGTTCGTATACTCATTTGCCACTTTGGTAGAGAAACCCAAAAAAAAATTTGCTTTTTATCAAATTGCATGTACTTTCGAACTGTGGTTAAACTTCTATGTTTATCACAAACCCCCTAAACGAAAGAAAAAACCTAAACCAACACCCTTAAACAACAAAATTCTCCCAAACCCGGTTTTCTATTACCTTTTTATCCAGTATTACTTGTAGTTAAAACTCAAGTTAAATTATTGTGTTGTCTACCCTTAACTCATGACATCACAATGCTGGTTTCCAACGTTGCCATCCATCCGTAAGTGGATGTGACTATTGTTGTCACTTCTACTGCTGATGAGCTGACTGGTAATAGTTTCCCTGGTGTGGCCCACGCAAGCAACCCTTAAACGCATGAACACACTTCTTCACATACTTCTTTGGTCTAGCCTGGCTATTGTGATATACACCTACTTCGGTTACGGTGTTATTACATACCTACTCGTAAGGGCAAAGCAATTTTTTGGCAAAACTGAGGCCAATAAGTTATCTGAAAAGCCTTTCCAGCCAAGCGTTTCATTGATTATTGCAGCTTACAACGAGGCTGATTGCATTCAGGCCAAAATCGAAAATTCGCTATCGCAACAATATCCAGCTGAACAATTAGAAATCATAGTAATTACTGATGGTTCTGATGACGCTACACCTGCAATTGTTTCGGGTTTCGAACCTCGGGTCAAGCTCATGCATCAGCCAGCAAGAATGGGTAAAACAGCTGCATTGAATCGTGCTGTAGCCCATGCATCAAATGAAATTTTGATTTTTAGTGATGCGAATACGATGCTCAACAAAGATGCAGTTGCGAACATTGCCAAACATTACTCCAATCCTAAAGTGGGCGGTGTGAGTGGCGAAAAACGTATTGTTTCCGCCATTGGTGTTGGTGCTGTGGCTGAAGAAGGTTTGTATTGGAAGTATGAATCATTCTTGAAAAAGCTCGACTCTGATTTGCACACTGTAGTGGGTGCTGCTGGTGAGCTTTTTTCAGTGCGGAAAAGCCTTTACGAGGCTGTAGGCAACAACATTATTTTGGATGATTTCTATATTTCGTTGGGCGTATGTGAACGTGGGTATTTGGTAAAGTACGAACCTACTGCTTACGGAGAGGAATTGCCTTCGCAAAATGTAAAGGAAGAAGAGAAGCGAAAAATCAGAATAGCAGCTGGCGGTTTTCAAGCCATGCAAATTTTTGCTTCACTTATGAATCCATTGCGTTTTGGAATGCTCAGTTTTCAATATGTTTCTCACAGGGTTTTGCGTTGGGCATTGTGTCCTTTTTTGTTGCCGGTTATATTGCTGAGTAATTTGTTACTTGTTTTATTAAGCCCATCATTACCTATCCAATTGTTATTAATTGCTCAAGTGGCTTTTTATTCTTTAGCCATTGCCGGTGGGATTTTCAATCGATTGAATATCAGTTATAGAATACTAAACGTACCCTACTATTTCTTGTTTATGAACGTGGCTGTTTATTTCGGATTGAAAAAGTTTTTGCAGAATAATCAGTCAGCTGTTTGGGAACGATCTGCCCGAACTAAACTCTCCGCTTAAGAAAAACCCTTACCCTACCTATCATGAAAAAAATTCTCTTCATCGACAATTCGAAGCCAATCCGGCTTTTGTTGTACAATCTTTTTAAGAAAGATTATGATGTAGTAACCGTACCAGACAGTGCTACCGCATTGTATCAAATTTCAGAAGTTGGTAAACCCGATGTCATCATCATAGATCCTTCTGAGGCGACAAACTCTAAAGACTATCAATTTATGCAGTACATCAAAAACAGTATTGTATTTAAGCATATTCCGATAGTAGTACTTACAAAAGATGCTGGTAATATCGAATCATTTGTGCCGAAAGAAACCATCAGCATGTACATGGAAAAACCATTTGATCCGGTAAAGTTGCGTGGTTGCATTGTGAATTTGCTGGCTAGTTAAAAACAAATGAATCCTTGACATAAACATCTCTAAGACTTAACACACCTGCACTGCGCTTCAGTAAAAAAAAGCTCAGTGTGCAAACGACTCATCAATACCCTCTTCTTTCTCCAACAAACCCTAAACGTATGATTACACACAACATTCATTCCAATTTGCTGGTATCACCAGTGGTACAATTCAAAGCAATTGGCAATCGGTCATTTCATGTTTCTGAAACAGTTCGTGGGTTAGATGCACTCATCATTAGCTTACCTGGTTACTTACTTCATTCTGATGATTGGAGTATAGTTCCGGAATCGAAAGTGATGCACTCTCTTTCAGAATCGAAAAACATGCTTTTGGAGATGGTACATGCCGGTGTAAAACTCCCGAAGATCATCGTGTATGAGGGCCGGATACGTTTTGCAGAGCTCCGCCAGTTTTATGCTTTTCTGGAAGCAACAAAGGAACTGCGCAAAATTCCCTTCGTTTATCACTACGTAGGCGAAGGTGTGTTTACCAAGGATGAACTGTACGAGATGGTAAAGTGCCGTTTGTTTGATGATGTCATTAGTCAAAATGAAAATGCGCAAACTTTAATGGCTGGTGCAGAAATTTTGCGCAGCATGAAGGAGATGAAAGCTGGCTTGCGTGTTCCTGCTGCGCCTGTTGCAGAATTGCACAAATCGCAAAACAAGCTTGATGTTGATTTGGTGCTTAAAAGAGCTTTAGATATTGTTGTTTCTTCTGTTGCCCTGTTGGTTCTTATGCCCTTAATGCTTTTGATTGCATTATGCATTTTTTGCGAATCACGGGGCCCGATTTTTTACATTTCGAAAAGGGCTGGTCGTGGATTTGATGTGTTCAATTTTTACAAGTTCAGAACCATGGTGGTAGACGCAGATCAGAAACTGGATGAGTATGCAAAGCTCAATCAGTATGCTGGTGATGCAGACAATTGTGAAGGCCCCAAATTTTTTAAAATTGACAACGACCCCAGAGTTACCCGATTGGGTTGTTTTTTGCGTAAAACCAGTTTAGATGAACTGCCTCAATTATTGAACGTATTGAAGGGAGATATGTCTTTGGTTGGTAATCGTCCCTTGCCGCTCTATGAAGCCGCTACGCTTACTTGCAATGAATGGGCTGAAAGATTTTTGGCCCCTGCTGGTATTACAGGTTTATGGCAGATCAGCAAGCGTGGAAAAGCAAATATGTCTGTGAATGAACGTGTAGATCTTGATATTGAATATTCCAGAAATTTCGGTTTTTTCTACGACTTACGCATCATGGCCAAAACCCCTTCAGCGATGTTTCAAGATGCAAATGTGTAATGTGTTTTTTCTCCTTATTCAAATAGTTCCTTAGTCACCTTCTTACTCTTTTTCATTAAAACCTTTCTCAAGTGAAACGCTTAATCCTCTTCCTCACAATCCTTGCTTCTTGCACGGTTACATTTGGTCAGGCTGGTGTATTTGATCCCAATGACCCTATTGTAAATTACAATGCCGCAAGTCCACCTCCCAATCCCACGTTGAGTAGAATTACAAAATGGGTTCGTACTCCTCGTGTAAACTGGGATGCATCTCAGTTTAAGAGCTACATCTTCCAGGGTGTTCAGTTCCGGGTTATGTTCCCCAAAACCTATCAGCACAATGTATCTGATGGTAAGGTTTATCCTGCAACAGTTTTTTTGCATGGCTTGGGCGAACGTGGTTCTGCATTTGATAACGAATATCAGCTGCTCCATGGTGGTCAGACTTTTAGAGACCGTGTAAATAATGGCACTTACGATGGCTTTTTGATTTACCCACAGTTTGGAGCTAACAACTCTGGCTGGGGTTCTTCGCATTTTGCCACCTTGGCCAAGATTGTTGATTCAATGGCTAAGTATGTGAAAGTGGATGTGGACCGCGTAATGGTTCATGGACTTTCTATTGGAGGCCAGGGTGCCTGGAAGTTTATTGAAGAGTACCCTAAAGTATTTGCTGGTGCTCAGCCTATTAGTGGTGCATCGTTAGGTTATATTCCTGGTATCCCTAAGTACCTCGAAATTCCTATTCGATTGTATACAGGTGATAAGGATAATAACCCTGCACCTGGTACGGCTGTGGCATTGGTTGACTCTTTTAAAAACAGGGGAGGTAGTATTGTGCATACCCGTTATCCAACCCAAGGTCACGGGTGTTGGAATACCGCATGGGCAGAGTCTGCCTGGGTTCCTTTCATGAATAACATTCACAAAGCAAACCCTATTGTATATTTTGGAAGAAGCGAATTTTGCCCCGGAGATCCTGTTAATACTACACTTGGATTGACAGCAGGATTTGCTGCTTATGAATGGGAGAAAGATGGTGTGGTAATACCTGGTGCTACTACCAATAAATTGGTAGTAACCACTTATGGCACTTATCGTGCAAGGTTTAGGCGCACTGCAACTGGCAACTGGTCTGCATGGTCGCCTACTCCTGTAGTCGTGCGTATTAAGCCAACTACACTTACCCCGCCAATTCAAATTCAAGGCATGTTTAGCAATGTGCTGCCTGCATCTGATGGTAAAACAACTGTACCACTTTCTGTAGCCGGAGATTATACTGGTTACGAATGGCGTAGGGTGTCTGATAATGCTATTGTATCAACTGCAAAAGTATTTGAAGCTCCTGCAGGAACTTACAGGTTGAGGGTAACAGAATTGTACGGTTGTTCTTCAGAGTATTCAGCAGATTATACTGTAGTAAATGCAAACGGTGTTTCCGGATTGCCTGATGCTGCAGGCGGCCTATTAGCACTTGGAGCTTCTAAAACAACCATGCAGGTAGATTGGAGCGATAATCCAACACCGGTAAATAATGAAACCGGATTTGAAGTGTACAGAAGTACAACTGCCGGGGGACCATACACACTGATTGGCAAAACTGCTGCTGATCAGGTTTCTTTCCTCGATCAGGGCTTGAATCCAAATACCAACTACTATTATATCGTTCGTGCTGTAAATGCAAATGGTGCATCTGCAAATAGTGCAGAAGCTACAGGCAAAACACAGGTGGACGACAGTGCACCCAATGCACCTCAGAACTTAGTAATCACTACATCAAATCAAAACTCTATCTCACTTCAGTGGAATGAATCTACTGATGATGTAGGTGTAGACAAGTACGACATCTTTGTTGACGGACTGAAATCTTACACAACCAGCTCAAACTACTTTACAGTACCCAATCTGAATGGTTTCCAGACCTACAACTTCCAGGTTCGGGCACGAGATGCAGCTGGCAACCTGTCTCCTTTGAGTAGCCAAATTACGGGTCAGGCCGCAGCATCAGGTTTATCATACAAATTGTACAATGGCACCTGGACTGTACTTCCCAATTTTGCAACACTTACACCAGTGCAAACTGGCAGGTCAGCTAACGTAGATATTACCCTGAGAAATCAGACAAACAACTATGCCTTCCTTTGGGAGGGTACCATTAAAGTGCCAGTTGCTGGTAGTTACACTTTTGAAACTTGCTCCGATGATGGTAGCAAACTCTATATTGGCACATATAGCCATACAGCCACGGCATTAGTTAATAACGATGGTGCCCACGGCAACCAGTGTCGCACAGGTACTATCACTCTTACAGCAGGGTTACATCCCATTGCAATAAGTTACTTCCAGGGTAGTGGTGGACAATCAATGCAGGTATGGTGGCAAAGTACAGCTGCTGGTATTGCAAGGCAGCAAATTCCAAGTACTGCATTCGATGAATCTGTTCCTTTTGCTGGCGTTGCTCCGATTGCCCCTGCAAGTGTAAGAGCAAATGCTTTGGCTCACAATAGAGTTCAGGTAAACTGGATGGATATGAGTAATAATGAAACTGGTTTCGAAGTGGTTAGAAGCACTTCTAAAACTGGCCAGTTTATTACTGTTGGTACCATTGGAGCTAATACTACCACTTTCACCGACTCTATTGGTTTGTCAGCCAATACCCGTTACTTCTATAAAGTAAGAGCTATTGGTCAGTATGGCGAATCTGCATTTGCATTTAGCTATGCAGAAGCACGTTGGAGAATGAACAATAACAATGCCGATGCTACTGGGGGGGCGAATACGATTACACTTACAAATGGTGCTGCTTACAACACAACTGCCCAGGAGGGTACGCATTCAATATTGTTTGATGGAACAAATGATTTGGTAGAAGTTAGCGGACCTAATAACTTCTTGAAGTCAGCTTTCAATGCAAGAACAGTAAGCCTCTGGATTCGTCCGGAATTGCTTACAGGTACCCGTTTGCTGTTTGATTTTGGTGGTTCGGATAACGGTGTAGCTATGCGTATCAATGCTAATCAGTTGCAAGCTGCTGTGGTTAATGCGAATACTTCTGTGTCCGTTTCTACAAGCTTCACTGCTGCCAATGCTTGGTCTCACGTAGCTATGGTATATGCAGGTAACACACTGCGTATGTACGTTAATGGTGTACTTGCCGCTGAAAATACTAATCTATCGTTTAGCTCAGTGGCTGCTACTACCAATAACTCTCGTCTTGGTTATCACAATAGCGGAAATGCTTTCCGTGCAAATGCTTCTGCTTACTATCGCGGCCGCATGGATGACCTCCGGGTAATTGATGCGAACCTGAGTGCCGCAGAAATTGCACAGCTTATGAATGACGGCTATCAGTCTTCAGATGTAATTACACAGATTCTTCCTGCCGTACCTGCTGCTGCTACCAACTTGCTGGCTACTGCTACAGGAAGTAATACTGTAGATGTAACCTGGACTGATAATGGCACCAATGAAACTGGCTATGACGTTTATCGTTCATTGTCTAACAATACTACTTACCGCAAAATTGCTGCTGTAGCAGGTGCTGCAGGTACAGGAAGTACCATTACGTTTAACGATGCGTCTCTGTTTTCGAATGCTATTTACTACTATAAGGTTGTTGCAACCGGCGTAGGTGGAAATGCAGGTGATAGTAATGAGGATTCTGCGAAAACTGGAAATGATGTACCAGTAATTACAGCAATTGCCAATACTACCATGAAGTTTGGTACGATAAGAAATATTAGTATCAGCGCAACAGACCCGAACAGTGATGCCTTAACCATAACAGGCGTAAACCTTCCATCATTTGCAACTATTACAGATAATGGCAACGGTAGTGCAGGCATTTCATTATCACCACAAATTGGTGATATGGGTACTTATACTATTGAGTACGCAGTTACTGATAACTATGGCGGAGTAAGTACCGGAAGTTTTACCCTTTTGGTAGATGCAAACAATCCGCCTACATTGAACCCTGTAGTAGTAAGTTCTGTAGCGGAAGGTTCAGTTGGTAGTTTCAACATTTCAGCAACTGACCTTGATGGTCAAACTGGTCTCATCATTTCAGCTACAGGTTTGCCTTCATTTGTAACTCTTACAGATAATGGTAATGGTACGGCTCAGTTGAATGTTGCACCCGGCTACGCTGATGGTGACACCTACAACTTCACTGTACAGGTTGCCGATGCAAACGGTGCTATCGATACAAAACCCGTATCTTTTACAGTAACTGAGGTTGTTCCAAACGAACGCATTTTGGTAAGTATTCAAAAAGCTTCTGTAGCACCAAGTCCATGGAACAATGTGATTGGTTTAAATACCAATGCGCTTAAAAACACTACCGGTGCTTCTACAACAGTTGGTCTTTCTTTCCAAACTACTGCCTGGAATACCTTCGATCAAGGACCGGTAACTGGCAATAACAGTGGGCTGTATCCCGATGCAGTAATCAGAGATTACTATTACTTCGGCATTTTTGGTGCACCAAATACCATAAATGTTCGTACAACTGGTTTGAACCCAGCCAAGAAATACAAGTTCAGTTTCTATGCAGGTAGTAAGTGGACTGGTACTCCTGATAATGGTACCACTACATTTACTATTGGTAGCCAAACGGTGAGCCAATATGTACAGAACAATAACCAGAACAAAGTTTCTATTGATAATGTGCAGCCAGATGCTTCAGGTATTGTAACCTTTAGCATGGGCAAAGCTGCTGGTACACCGGCTGGATACATCAATGCTCTTGAAATTGAATCAGCATTTGATGACGGTTCTGCACCAGCAATGCCTAAGGGTTTTGCAGCAGCATTGTTGCCTGCAGGTGGTGTAAAGCTTACTTGGAGAGATGTAGCTTACAACGAAACAGGGTATGAGATTTACCGTTCATTGGAGCCGAATGCAAACTTTGTATTGCTCAATCCTGGTGCGGCCAATTTGAATACCACTTCGTACGATGATTTGACAGTTAGCAGCAGCACTACGTATTATTATCAGATTCGTTCTGTAGGTAGTAACGGTAGTTCTGCATACACGCCAACTGTATCAGTAACAACTGGTAATAAACTGCCTGTCATTACCGGCGGTGGTACCTTGTATGTAAAAACTGATGCTCTTGCTACCTTGCCATTTACAGCCGTTGATGATGCTGAAGATGTATTGACAGTAACGGCCAGCAACCTGCCAGCGTTTGCTACATTGGTAAACAACGGCGGTGGTTCTTACCACATTGCTGCTACACCAACAGTAGACAATATCGGTGTTTATAACGGCATCGTTATAACTGTAGCTGATGATAAAGGTGCAAGTGTAACAAGAACAGTTTCAATCAGTGTATCTGATAAGAATACAACAGCCATCTTCCTCAACTTTGGAAGTGATAATATGCCTGCAGCAACACCATGGAACAATTTGTTGGGTTATCCAATGGGTAACAAAAACATCCAGAACATGCGTGATGAAAATGGCGCTTTGACTACAGTCGATTTCTCTCTGGTTCAACAATGGACTGGCACAACAGATCTGGGTCATATCACTACCGAAAACTCCGGTGCCTTTGGAGATGAAGTAATCCGCAGTGCTATTTACGAAAGCAGTACCAATAGCAAGCAGGTGAAGTTCTCTGGTCTTACCCCTGGCAAGTTGTACAATATCGCCTTCTTGGGTAGTGTAAATGCTGGTTTCGATGCATCTGCAACCATCACAAGTGGTACACAATCAGTTCAAATGCAGGCTCGTTACAACAACGATACTACCACCCGCCTGAATGGTTTAGTACCTGATGCAAACGGTGAAATATTTGTGACCATTACCAAAAACAGCACAGCTTTATACAGCTATCTGAATGGTCTGGTGATTGAATCTTACGATGGAACTGTTGGTACATTGGCTCCTGTAGCGTTGAAGGCAACTCCGGAAACCCGTACTTCTGTATCGCTCCATTGGTCAGACAGAGCTAATAACGAAACAGGGTATGAACTTTGGAGAGCAACAGCTGGCGGTTCTTATGCACTTATTGCTACATTGCCTGCTAACACCACCAAGTATACCGACAACACTGCATCTGCAAGTACTCGTTACTTCTATGTAGTTAGGGCTACCGTAAGTGGTGGTGGTACAGAGTTTAGCAATGCTGCTTCAGTAATTACACCAAGCAATATTGTTTACCTGCACCTTACCAACCAGTATCCTGCTCCGGCTCCTTGGAACAATACAAGGGTGATACCACAAGTAGGTGATCGCTATGAAAACCTCAACAATGATTTGGGTAACATTTCTGGTGTAGCCGTAAATCTGGTGTCAAGTTTCAACGGTGAATTCTGGGCTGGTATGAATACGGGTAATAACAGCGGCATTTTCCCAGACCCAGTATTGATTAGTAGCTACTGGATTGATAATGGCCAGAAAGTACTCATCCGTATTGATGGTTTGAACCAGTCACTCAAGTATCGCCTTGGCTTCTTCGCCAGTGCCGACTGGAACTATAACCTCACTACAAGCTACACCGTAAATGGTCGTGTCAGGTTCCTCAATGCTTCTAAGAACACTTCACGTGCTGAGTATATCGATGAAATTACTCCTACCAACGATGGAGAAATTTATCTCGAGGTTTCTACAAACAGCCTGGCACAGTTTGGCTTCCTGAGTGGATTAATCATTCAGGGTTACTCTGCAGCAGCTGCACCCGCAGCACCTGCTAAGCCAGTAATGATGGTGCCGCCTGTGGCCCAGCAGAAACCTGGTAAAGTGGAAACCGCTACTGAGGCCCGCAAGGTGAATGTGAATGCTCCTGAAGTTGCTACAAATACAACCGTAGCTGCTTATCCGAATCCGTTCCGCAATGAAATTACTTTCAAGCTGTCTGGTTTGGAAAAAGCGAAGGGCTATCAGATTCAGCTCCTCAATGCCAACGGCATGGTAATAGCTGACCGCAAAGCAAATATGGCTGCCGGCAATACCGTAAATATGAATGTTTCAGGCTTGGGCCTCAAGCCAGGCATGTACATGGCACGGGTAATTGTTGATGGCAAAGTGACCAAGTCAATTAAGTTATTGAAGATAGAATAAGGGTAAGCGTGACGGCAGGTGGTCTCCTTTTTAGGAGGCTGCCTGCTTTTTTACAATCCATATTCATCATCATCTTGTATGGCGGTGTATATGGATTTTTTGTAGGTTTTATAGTCATCAACGTACGCTAAACTCCGTGTTTTACAATTAATTATTGTATCTGGTGTTGCATCATTGACCATAATTTATGGTACATTGCATGCACTGTGAAGGGTGGCTTAGCCGCCTGTATATACCTCTACTTAACCACCGATACCCAAATTCCAACCACCATGGATTTGATCTTTTTTTATCAGGCACTTGCTAAAAGAAAGTGGCTGGTACTCTTACTCACCATACTTGCAGCCGCAATTGGTTTTTCTTACGCCTTCTTAAAAAAGAAAAGCTATCTCTCTAGTGCTCAATATTCTACTGGTCTTACCATGCAATCGAAAGCTTTGCAGGAAGACTTCAACGTTTTTGAAATAGACGTAAAATTCAACAACGTGTTGGAAACCTTTAAATCGCCCAATGTAATTGGGATGATGACTTACCGTATTCTGCAACATGACCTTACTGCCGACAAACCATTTAAAGTTTTGACGGAAAAAGAGAAGGCAGAAGTAGGTGCCCTTGGTATAGCCAAAGAAAAGGCCGTTCAGATTCTGAAAAATAAAATTGACTCCGTTCGCTTGCTTTCAACTGCCAATGCAGATGAAAATAAGCTGATTGAAATGCTCGAAATATATGGGTACGATTATGAAAGCTTCGTGAGCACACTGAGCATCAACCGATTGGCCCGTACCGATTATATTGATATCATTTACCGGTCAGAAAATCCGATTTTATCTGCTACAGTGGTAAATGCCATTGGTCCTGAATTTATGCGATTTTACAATTCGTTGTCCAATGTACGCTCCAACGAATCTATGGAATCAATCAACCGGCAGCTGCAACAAAAGGCTAAGGAGTTCGACAGTACTTTCAGTAAACTACAATCTACAAAAGTTGGCTTGGGTACCGCAGATATTTCTGCAGCGGTTTCGGCGGCATTGAGTATAGTGCAAGATTATGAAACCAAACTGGCTGATGAGAAAGGAAACTACAACCGGAATATGGCGCAGTTGCAATCGGTAACAGGACAGCTGCAAAGAATGCCGCCGCCGGTGAGTGGTGGTGGAAACAACAGCGAAATTGTTGCAATTCGTAAGCAAATAAGTACACTCGAGGCAGAGAACAATGCGAAAGGCGGCAATGACCAGGCATTGTTGCAACGGATTAAAAAACTGCAACAAGACCTGATTGAAAAAGGCAGAAGTAATAACGTGGAAAGACCGGATGAAGATTTGCGTAAAACACTTCAGCAACGCAAATATGAACTTGAGGCAGACATTGCATCCGCAAAAGGAAATATTGCAGAATATGAAAGCATGATACGCAAGTATCAGGCTCAGGCTTCTTCATTAGCAGGTAAAGATGTGGATGTATCCCGTGAACAGGCCAAGGCTGATATTGCATCGAAAGAATTTGCCGATCTCAAACAACGCTTTGAGGCAGTACAAGGGTACAAGCAGGATGGAGGATTGAACTTCCGTCAGACACTGATGGGGCAGCCTGCGTTGAAACCTGAATCTTCTCGTACCATTTTGACAACAGGTTTGGCTGGTATCGTAACGTTCTTCCTAATCAGCTTCATTATTCTATTGTCCGCATTTTTTGATAACTCGATCAAATCGCCATCTCAATTTGCAAAAGTGGCTGGTTTTAAGCCACTGGTAAATTTGAGTTTGATACCCTTAAAAAAGCAATCCTTAATGGCATTGCTCGATGAGCCGGTGAATGAGAAAAAAGCTACTGAAAAAGTATTGTTCATTAACGGCATACAACAGTTGCGTATTGAATTGCAATCGCAAAAAGTGCATTCGCTTGTAATGGCCAGTTATGAAAGAGGGGAGGGTAAAACCGTTGCAATCGTTGCCCTTGCAAAAAGCATGGCGCAGGCAGGTAAGAAAGTATTGGTGATTGACGGCAACTATGTTTCTGCATCACTTACAGAACAATTGAGTGGTACTGATGGATTGTCTCCATTACTGGGTACTACAGTTTCTACTGCTACATTGAAAAAACATATAACAGACTCTGCTGTACCAGGTATATCCATACTAGGTATAGCAGCTTCCGCCGCAACACCCGTCGGCCTTGCTGATACCATTGCTCAGATTTTGGAAGTTGCTAAATCAAACCCAGATTTTGATTGCGTATTGATTGAAGTGGCTGCGTTGAAATATCATGTAGACGGACTGGAAGTACTTGCCAGCTCTGAAGCTGTGGCAACGATTCATGCAGCAAACAATGTGTTGAATATTGCTGCTATTGAAAGTATGCAGCGAGTGCAGCAGTATGGCAAAAACTACCTGGGCGCTGTATTGAATAAAGTGGAAATGGACGTGTTAGAAATGTAAGCCGCATGCAGTCGCTTCAACAAAAAACGAACCGCTACGGGTGGATAGATGTTGCAAAAGGTGTTGCCATTATTCTGGTGGTATACCGGCATGTGTTTGAGGGACTGTCGAGAGCAAATCTTGGTACCGAATCATTTCCCATGCTTGAAGATGCCAACATTATGTTCTTCAGTTTTCGCATGCCTTTGTTTTTTATGATCTCGGGTATTTTTGTAGCCTCCAGCTTAGCTAAAAGAGGCTTTGGTTGGTTTGCGTTGAATAAGACAGGTACCATACTCTATCCTTTTTTGCTCTGGGGTTGTTTGCAAATCACATTGCAATTCATCATGTCGAAATACACCAATGCAGACCGTAATTGGATTAGTTATTTCGATTTGATTGTCAGGCCCCGTCGTATCGATCAGTTTTGGTATTTGTATGCTTTGTTCAATGTATCAATGCTGTTTGCGTTGCTGTCGCATTGGTTCAAATTACAAGCATGGCAACATGTATTGTTGGGTATTATTTTGTACGCTGCTTCTGGTGCCATTACGGTGTATCATATCGAAACCGGATTTGTGTATGATATTTTACACTACTACATTTTTATGGCCTTGGGTAGCTGGATTGCTCAATACATTTTTAGGCCTGCAGTAGAAGTATGGGTAAAGAAGACTTGGGTATTATTGCTGTTGCTGCCGTTATTTCTATATGCTAATTATCAATTTTTGATGATTAATAATAGTCATGGTAGCGCCAACCATATTGAGTATTACCAACCGGCATTGTATTTCTTCATTGCAGAGATTGGCGGCCTGTTTATGCTCATGCTAAGTATGCAACTCAATGGTACAGCTGTCGGCAAAATTTTCGCAGCCATTGGCAGGTATAGCCTGCAGATTTATGTAATGCATGTGCTGGTAGCATCGCTGGTGCGCACCGTTTTCAGTAAATTCATCGGCTATACTTACGTGCCAGTGTTATTGTTCATATGCATTGCTTTGGGCATGCTCATACCCATGTTGGTGGCCAGCATTGCACAAAAGAAAAACTGGCAATGGATTTTTCAATGGTCCTTTGAAAAGAAACCTGCTCCAACATTGGTGACACAATAATTCATGGCAAGCAATACACATACCGCCAGCTCTACACTCAAAGCAGGATTGTACAGCGCCCTCATTAAGGCCAGTACATTGGTGTTCGGTATTGCCAGTACGGTTATTCTTACCAGAGTACTCACCGAATCTTCTTTGGGTACATGGGCGCAATTTTTACTCATCAGTTCTATTATAGAAATCATCAGGCAAAGCATGGTGCGTAATGCCCTTATTCGCTTTTACCATGTAGCAAAAGCCGATGAAAAAGATGCCGTTTATTCAGCCGCCATGTGGCTCAATGTTTTTATCACAAGCCTCTCCAGTGTGGCATTGGTGCTGCTGGCATTATTCAATATCGAAGCCCCGCTGCATGCAGCCGGCCTCAATGAAATGTTGCTGTGGTTTATTCCCGGAAATATACTCATAGGAGTAAGCACCTATTTTGAATGGCGCATGGCTGTATATCCCAATTTCAAACCGGTATTTCATGCATTGTTCATCCGTCAGGTAGTGGCGTTGAGCATCGTTGTTTTACTGGCTTTCGGATGGTTAGATATGTCGGGCTCTGCACTGGTTTGGGCATACAACGCCGGCATCTTTGCATCGGCAATATTTATTCTGTGGAAGCACAATAGTGTGTTCCGGTTTCGCTGGCATTGGGATGCCGCTTGGGTGAGTAAGTTTGTACACTACAGTAAATATGTTGTGGGTACAAATGCTGCGTCTTCTGTGTTCAGAACCACCGACCACTTCATGACTTCTATGCTGATTTCTTCGGCGATGGTTGCTCCATTAAGTATTTGTGCCAGGCTTACCAATATTATCGACATTCCTTCGCAGGTATTGGCCGATGTGTTGTTCCCCAAATCTGCAGCACTGCATGCCGGTGGTGGAAACAATGAAGTAGGTGCTTTGTATGAACGTGCTGTTGGCATTGGGCTGGCCATTGTTATTCCTGCTGCATTGTGTGTGATTGCAGTGCCCGGAATTTTCTTATACCTCATTGGCGGCGAAAAATACACCAGCTATACGCAGTTGTTGCAGCTTTGTGTATGTGTGAGTTTTTTCATGCCTTTTTTGCGGCAGTTTGGTACGCTGCTCGATTCAACAGGAAAGCCACACATCAATATGACCATGATGATGGTGCTGATGACCGTGAGTGTGATTGCCTGTTACTTGTTCATCAGCTCCGTTGGATTGAAAGGCGCTGCTTATGGTGTGCTAACGGCTCATACATTTGTGTTTATCATCAATCAGCTAATCATGCGTCGTTTGTTTGATGTATCAATACCTCGGATATTCATGCAAATGATATATGCATACCAATATTTGTTGGGCATTGCAAAAACTAAACTGGCTTGGGCAAAATGAGTACAACCAACCAACATACCAGCTTTGTAATGATGGGCCTGCAGCCTTGGGATATTGAAATTGGCAGCAATTTCAAAAACATGGCGGAGGAATTGTCGAAGCAGTACCCGGTGTTGTACATCAACCGGGCACTCGATCGTATTTCTGCTATTCGCCAGCGAAAGGATGCAAAGATTATTCAACGGAAAAAAGTTCGTGCATCTGGAAGCCTGTTGATTGAGGAAGTACAACCCAACCTGTTTGTATTGACACCAACTGTTATTCTTGAATCCATCAACTGGATTGGACATGCAGGTTTGTTTGACTGGTTCAATAAACGAAACAACCAGCGCCTTGCTGCAGATATTGAAAAAGGAATGCAGCAGCTACATTTTCAGCAACCGTACTTACTCATCGATAATGATTTTTTTCGAGGACAATACCTTCATGAATTGCTGCCGGTGAAAGCCACGATTTACTATATCCGTGATTATCTGAATGCACAGCCGTATTTCAGTAAGCATGGTAAAAGACTGGAACCTGCTCTCATGGCCAAAGCCAATTGTGTAGTAGCCAATTCAAAGTATTTGTCCGATTACGGCAAGCAAAACAATCAGCATAGCTACGATATTGGTCAGGGTTGTGATTTTAGTGGCTTGCAGACTGAATCATTGCCTTGTCCGGAAGATTTGGCCGGCATTGCTAAGCCAATCATTGGCTATACAGGCGCATTGATACAATCAAGGTTGGGGATAGAATTGCTGGAGCATGTAGCTCAACATGTAAAGGCATCGTTGGTATTGGTGGGGCCGGAAGATGAGGCATTTCGCAACAGCATACTGCATCAATTGCCGAACGTGCATTTCTTGGGTACTAAGCCTGCTGCATCCTTGTATGCCTATATACAGCATTTTGATGTGTGTATCAATCCACAGGTGCTTAATGAACTCACTATTGGCAATTATCCCAGAAAAATAGATGAGTATCTGGCATTGGGAAAAGATATTGTAGCCACCAAAACTGTAGCTATGGAAATGTTTGAACCCTATGTAAAAACAGCGGAAAGCCAAGAAGATTTTGCAGCGGCAATCAACGCATATTTACAACAGCCGGGTGATGCCGCCATGCAAGCAAATCGAAAAGCCTTTGCTTTGTCGCATACATGGGCTGCTTCCATTGCTGCTATGTTTAATGCGATGCAAAAAGCAGGAATTTAATAGAAGCATATGGCACAACGTAACAGCACAAATGATCGCATACTGGAAGTAATTCTTACCACCATGATTGCAGTGGCCATGTTATTTATTTTCATGAAAGTGTTGTTTTTCTAAAGTATGAGACTGGCATCAAATACATACAAAGCATGGATTGATACCCTCATCGGTAAAGCAGTTTTAATTGCCATTACAGCTGTGGTGGCTTTTCTGGTGGCATCCAACCAACTGGTGCTGGCAATGGCTGTAGCAGCAGCGCCATTGGGTATTGGTTTCGTATTGGCTGTATTGGGCAATCCTTACTTTGGTTTTTATGCGCTATTTGCCTACACGTTCATCATGTTTATGCCGGGGCGTGTATTGGGAACAGATTTACCAGTGGGTATTGGCGCCGAATTATTAACGGTACTGGTACTCATGAGTGCTTTGCTACGCAAAAAAGTGCAGCAGCAAAAGATAGATGGTTTTGTACGGCAGCCGGTAAGCATCATGCTCATCATCTACACTGCGTATTTACTCGTTGAGTTTTTCAATCCCAATATGCGCAGCATGTCCGGGCTTATTTTCTATTATCGGAAAGTACTCGCCTTTCTGCTTATTTATTACATCGCTTATTTGTTGCTCGACGATTTGCCCAAAATTGTTCGCTTTTTTAAGTTCTGGCTCATCATGTGTGTGCTGGCTGGGCTCTATGCCTGCAAACAGCAGTGGTTCGATTTTTTTGGTTTCGAAACCCGTTGGCTCATGAGTGATCCGCACAAAGTGAAACTCTATTATCAGGGTGGCATGTTCCGTAAAATGTCATTTTTAAGCGACCCTGCTGCCAGTGGTATTTTGTTGGGTTATACTGCCGTTATTGCATTGGTATTATCACAGTTCAAACCTTTTGCAGCATACAAACGCTGGTTGTACTTTGCATGTGTGGCCATGGTTTTAGGCGCCGTGTATTCTGGCACCCGTACATCGTACATCGTTTTTGCAATTGGTGTCGCTATTTACATCCTCATGAATTTTCAGCAGAAACGAACACTCATTTTTACCGGGGTTTCATTGTTGGCATTGGCGTTTATCTTATTTGGGCCAGTCAATAATGCCGCCATCAACCGGGTTCGTACCCTCATGAATGGCACCAACGATGCATCGCTGAAAGTGCGGGATGAAAACAGAGAATTAATTCGGCCATACATGCTGTCGCATCCCATGGGTGGCGGATTGGCTACGAATGGGGTAGAAGGCGAACGATACAATCCCGGGCATGAACTGGCTGGCTTTCCTACCGACAGCGGCTACCTCAAATTTGCCTTGGAAGCTGGCTGGATAGGCCTGGTTATTTTGTGCCTGTTGTACTTTGTGATGATGCAACAATGTGTGCATCATTATTACCGGTCAAGAAATCCTACCATCAAAGCATTGTACTGCGCCATGGCGGCGGCATTGTTTGCGCAAATTGTAGCCCACTACGGACAAATAGCCATTGGCCAAATGCCCGGCATCTTATTTTTCTTTGCGCTGATGGCCGTCATTGGACGACTCAAACAGTTTGATGACCCCAACATTGCCTGGGAGGAAGAAGAACAGTAAAGCCCGATTACCTACTTTTAAAACAAATCTCCACGCTTATGAAACCCGGAAAGTATAGCTGCCTGATGATTGCATTGTTGCTGAGCAGTGTAGCGGCTGTTGCACAATCACCCCAAATGAGACCTGATTCTACTATCAAAGACATCCGTCAGCGATTGATAGAACTGGCACTGCCCGGCCCCGATATGGAAATTGCCGACCGCAATGAAATCATCGCACAGCAACAATTGCAGCGTTCCAAACGCACCATCATGAACCAGCTGATTGTGACGGGTAACCTCAATGAATTTTCTATCAAAGGAAGTCAGCCAACACAAAATCAGGCCAACCTTTTTCCGCGGTACAATATCGGTTTGCAATTGCCGCTGGGTGTGATGTTTACACGGGCAAAAGACATTCGGGTGGCCGAGCAAAATGTAGCCATTGCACATGCGGAACGTTCAAAAACCTATGGCGAAATCAAGGCCATCATCCTGAAAAACTATGAAGATTTTTTGATGTATTCAGCACTGTTGGATGTACAAACCAAATCGACTTCTGCCGAATACCTCAACTTTTTAAAAGTAGAAAGCGACTTTGAAAACGGTGCTGCTACTGAAGATGCGTACAATGATGCATTGAAAAAGTACAACGAGGAAATGACGAAGAAAATCAATACCCAACGCAACCGTGAAATTGCCCGTATCGAAATTGAAAAATACATCCTCGTTCCGTTGGATGACGTAATTAAAGGCTTGCGTTAATTTCTACTGCACACATATGAGCAATGCTACCGCACAAAAGAAACCGCAAATCTTTTTTCCCAACCTGGATGGCCTGCGTTTCTTCTCCTTCTTTGTTGTGTTTTTGTTTCATAGCAATAAAACCATTTTCAGCAACCTGAAGGGTACGCAATGGTATGACCTCACCAATGGGCTGTTTCAGAATGGTAATCTTGGGGTGAATTTCTTTTTTGTACTCAGCGGTTTTCTCATTACTTATTTGCTGATAAAAGAAAAGGAATTTGCCGGCGATATCAACGTGGGCAAGTTTTATGTGCGGCGTATTTTGCGCATCTGGCCCTTGTTTTATGCCTGTATTTTTTTAGGCTTTGTGGTGTTTCCACAAATAAAAATAGCCTTGGGTGGCCAGCCCGATGAAGTAGCCAATATCTGGTACTATGTACTCTTGGCCAACAACTTCGACTTCATGCACAGCTGGCCCGTAGTGCCAGATGCATTGATTCTTTCTGTGCTTTGGTCAGTAGCAGTAGAAGAACAGTTTTACCTGAGCTGGCCGGTTTTGGTTCGGTTTATCAAGCTACGGTTGCTGCCGGTACTAATGGTGGGTATCATTATTGGCACACTCATTTTCCGCAGCTTTTACACCAACAATGATGAGCATGATTACGGTGTACGTTACTTCCACACATTTGCTGTGATTGGCGATATGGCCTGGGGTGGACTGTTGGCCTACGGTGCCGTTTTCAGCAAACGCTTTATGCAGTTTTGGGAAGCCTTACCCAAACGGGTAATCGCCGGTATTTATGTAATGGCTTTTGCTATTTTATTTTTCAAAAAAGACATACTGCCACCCATTCCTGTGGTGCTGGTTTTTGAACGCCTGATTATTGCTATTGTGTTTGGCGCCATTATTATGGAGCAGAACTACAGCAAACATTCGCTGTTCAAAATGCAATCCTTGAAACGCATTTCAAAATTGGGCGTGTACACGTATGGCTTGTACTGCCTGCATTTTGTAGGCATTATTGCAGCTGGTGTGGTATTTGACAAACTGCACCTCGACCGCCGCAGCCCGGGTATTTCATTTGCAGAAATGTTGCTGGCACTGGCATTGAGCCTCGCCATCAGCATTGCTTCTTACCATTGGTTTGAAAGCTGGTTCCTGAAATGGAAAGACAAGTTTGCTGTTATTGTAAAGGGGAAGTAGCGCTGCTGTCTTTGGCGGCATGCTTTGGTACAAACACTTCAATCCAGGTATCAGTCGGGCGGCGTGGCGCATGAAACGAATCTACCAGTTCATAGTTGGTCAGCAGTGAGTCACGTACTTCAAATGGAAAGAAGTTGTTGAGCTTTGGCATGTATTCAAACAAAACCAAATCGTAGTATTTATTGTGTACACGGTCGGTGTACAGCTTGGTTTCTCTGTCGAACATGGCTACGCCACGGTGGTGCCACAGTGGAATATGAATGCCGCGGTCTTGTTCGTATTTCATTTCCAAAATGAGCGGTGTCAGTTCTGTAAAGTTGAGAATACGACGAGGTTTGTCAGTAGGTTTGGTTACCGCATCCATCATCATCACTCGTTCAATTCCTTCAACAGTTGAAGGCGGCATGTAAATTTTTTCAAAGCCTTTTCTGTTCGAAAAAATCCATTTACTCATGGGTACATCTGATGAGTCCGACTTAATCATGTACGTGTTTCTGCCCACGGCGGCAGCGGCTGTTTGCTCTCCACTATTGGCCCTGCTTACAATGCGGTTGATGTATTTCCAATACGTGCCGCTCCACCAAAGCAGCATGCCGGCCATTACCACAGTAATAGTTTTAATTGAATTGAAATTGAGGTCGGCCATGCGCTGGCCCAACAATTGCAAAATGAAAACAGCAGCAAAACTGTGAAAGAAAATATTGTTGTCGGGTGGCGTGTAACTGGTGATTTGAAAGATGCTGGCTTCGGCCAAAATGCCCACAGTAAGCAGGAAAAACAGCATCATCATTTTATCGGCCCACAGTTGTTTCCATTTTAGCAGACGGGGCAGCATGAGTAGTAAAATGATGAACAGGTAAAACTTAATCCACTGCGAATTAGTGAAGAATTCATCTACAATATCAAACGCCGACAACCGGGAGTTGTGCGGTGGCTGGCCATGATTGAACCAGTAGCCAAAATCGGTTCCCCGCAGGGGCAGTAAGAAAAAGGCGGCTGCCAATGCTGTACCGGCCAACGCTGCGGGCAGGTACCACCATTTTTTATCGGCAATACTGGCGTAGCCAATCAATGCGAGGCCAATCACAATGGCCATGCCGCCACCATCTTGCTTGGTAAAAAAGCTGATGAACAGGAAAGCACCACCAGCCGCAAACCACAGCAAACGGAGTTTGTTTTGGCTCGTGATGGCTTTAAGTAAAAGGGCCAATGCTACAAATTCATACACGATGACTGTGTGGTTGTACCAGGGCCAAAAATTGAAAAAAGAAAATGACAAACAAAAGAGCAATACGCCGGCCAGCCTGAGTCCGGGCTGCACCTGAAGTGATTTGAGCATGCTCCTGAAAGCCAAGCCAGACAGAATGTTGATGAAGACTTGTGCCTTTACCAATGTGACCAGGCTGGGGCCGAATATTTTGAAAAAGAATGCAGGTACCACCCAAAACATATAGCCCATGGGCAGGCCAAAATCTTGAAACGGTGTTTGGCCCTGCGAAATGCGGTAAGCGCCTTCCCAAGACAGGAAGATATTGACCCGATACGGAAAAGTGCTGAAAAGCGGCACCAATGCAAAGGCAATAATGATGAGGATGTCGGAAGTGAAAAGGAGTCGTTGTAGTTTGGTTGGTTGCATGGCTAGGAGGGTATAGGGCGTAAAAATATTCAGTAAACCTATACGCAGCGTGTTTGGTTTTGATGGAAGGCAAAAGGTCTTTTGCTTTGGGTAGATATACTGAAAAACAATCGCTTATTCATGATTTATTTACATGATGCCGTTACCTTTACACATACACTTAAACCAAGCACTTACACACCCAAGCTGTATGTTTCCGGCAGTTTTCGGGTACTAACCTTTATTGCAGATGAAATACATCCAACTGCTACGCCCTAAAGAGTGGGTCAAGAATTTATTTCTGTTGATACCGCTGTTTTTTGCCGGCGAAATGTTCAACACAGAAAAACTGCTGATGCTGGTGCCGGGCTTTTTTGCCTTCTCCTTTGTGGCCAGCACCATTTATATCCTCAATGATTACCGCGACCGTGAAGATGACCGCAAGCATCCTACCAAGTGTAAGCGGCCGTTGGCTGCGGGGCTCATTCAACCTGCGATGGCATTGGCCATTGCGGCGCTGCTGCTTATTGCAGGTTTTGCATTGGCATACATGGCCAATCCCAAAATGAAATTCTTGTTTGTGTTGGGTATTTACTTTTTGCTCAACGTGGGGTATTCATTAGGGTTAAAAAACATCCCGATACTCGACATTGTTATCATTGCCGTGGGCTTTGTGTTTCGGGTAAAAGGTGGTTCCATTATTACTGTTGTTCCCATTTCAGAGTGGCTTATCATCATGGTGTTTTTGCTGGCGCTGTTTATGGCCATTGGTAAGCGTCGGGATGATGTTTTGCTGAAACTGAAGTCGGGTACAGATATGCGCAAAAGTATCAAAGGCTATAACCTCGATTTTTTAAACGTGAGTTTGTCGCTGGTGTGTGCCGTCATTGTGGTAGCGTATTTCATGTACACCATGAGCCCCGAAGTAATACAACGCATGGGCACCTATCGCTTGTATTATACCTGCTTGTTTGTGCTGGTGGGCATACTGCGGTATTTGCAAATTGTATTTGTATTGGAGCGTTCGGGTTCGCCAACCCGCATTTTTATCGGCGATCGTTTTTTGCAAATATGCATGGCACTTTGGGGTGCCTCGTTTTACTTTTTGGTATACCTTAAGAGTACCATCACGTTTTTTGAATAACCCTTACCACATTACAAAAGCAACGCTTTTGCAGTGATGAAAATATACAGCATGCACGCCTGCATGCATCATAGGAGACCGTGAGTATGAAACGCAATATCACCAACTGGGGCAATTACCCGGTTGAACATGCCGATGAGTATCAACCCGCATTCAGAGACCAGCTGCAAGCATTGGCTGCAGAAAAAAAAGACTGGATTCCCAGGGGCAATGGCCGCTGCTATGGCGATGCGTCGCTGGCACCAACTGTTATTACCACCACCAAACTAAACCGCTTCATTTCGTTTGATACATTGAATGGTATTCTCGATTGTGAATCTGGCGTTACACTCGATCAGGTGTTGGAAGTGATAGTACCCAAGGGCTGGTTTTTGCCTGTTACACCCGGTACCAAACTCATTACCATTGGTGGTGCTGTAGGCTCCGATGTGCATGGAAAAAATCACCATGTGGATGGCTCTTTTTCCAACCATATTGTAGATATGGATGTGATACTGCCTGGTGGCGAATTGATTGTGTGCAGCCCCGATGCACATGCCGATTTGTTTTGGGCCACCTGTGGCGGCATGGGCCTTACTGGTTTGATATCAAGAGTAAAATTTCGCCTGAAGAAAATTGAAACTTCTTACATCAAACAAAAGCAGATTAAAGCAGCCAACCTCGATGAAATCATTCGGCTGTTTGAAGAATATAAAGATTACACGTACAGCGTAGCATGGATTGACTGTCTGAAAAAAGGGAAAGGTTTTGGCCGCAGCATTTTGATGCTTGGCGAGCATGCACAGCTCAGTGAGCTTACGCTGGCACAGCAGCAACAGCCATTGAAAGTGGTGAATAAAACGCTGTTTCGTTTTCCCGTGTATCTGCCTTCCATCTTTTTGAATAAACTGAGCATTGGCATTTTCAACTTTTTGTTTTACCTCAAAAACACCAAGAAAGAAATCAATAATGTGGTGCCATACGAACCATTCTTTTATCCATTGGATGTGATAGATGAATGGAACAAAATGTATGGACGCAAAGGATTTGTGCAATACCAGTTTGTGCTGCCGCTGAATCAGAAAGAAGGGTTGGCCAATATTTTGCACCGCATTACAGAAAGAGGTTTTGCCTCTTTTCTGGCAGTGCTCAAAGTGTTTGGCAAGCAAGACACGATGATTGGTTTTCCGATGGAAGGATTTACGTTGGCATTGGATATACCCATTCGCAATGGCCTGTTCGAATTTTTGGATGAAATGGACAAGCTGGTGTTGGAATACGGCGGCAGAATTTACCTGTCGAAAGATGCCAGAATGAAAGCACATACCTTTCAGCAATCTTATCCCCGGTTGCAGGAGTTTAAACAAACCATTCAAAAATACAACGGTCAGCAAGTGGTGCACTCATTGCTGTCCGATCGTTTACAACTCACTCCACAATAGCAAAGAATACTTATGCCAACGGTTTTAATATTAGGTGCCGGCTCCGATGTTGCGCAGGCCATTGCACAAGCTTATGCTGCCAAAGGTTACAGCATACAGCTGGCTGCCCGCAATCCTGCACAACTGCAAGCCATTCAAAAAGACATTGAAATTCGCTATCGAGTGGAGTGCTCTTCGGTTGTATTTGATGCAGCTGATTTCGCAGCATCCTCTGCAACCTTTAGTCAGGTGCAACCGTTGGCCGATGTGGCAGTGTGTGTATTCGGCTATCTCGATACTAACGAGCAATCAATGCAGCATTGGCCCGAGGCAGAGAAAACAATAGCCGTGAATTATACCGGTGCTGTGGCCGTATGCAATGCCATTGCCATTCGTATGGCAGAGCGGGGGAGTGGTACTATTGTTGGTATTAGCTCAGTTGCCGGCGAACGTGGCCGTCAAAGCAATTTCTTATATGGCAGTGCCAAAGCGGGTTTTTCTGTATACCTCGATGGATTGCGCAACTGGCTTTTTCATAAATCGGTACACGTGGTAACGGTGAAGCCTGGCTTTATTAAAACAAAAATGACGGATGGATTAATACTGCCGCCATTGCTCACTGCTTCGCCCATGCAGGTAGCAAAGGCAGTTGTACATGCTGTAGACAAAAAGAAAAATACCATTTATGTGAAATGGTTTTGGCGTTACATCATGCTCATCATCAAATGCGTTCCTGAATTTGTATTCAAGAAAATGAAGATGTAGCATTATTCATTTCGGAAAGGTTTAAAATAATGTTCGTGGCTGATGGCAAACATTTCTTTATCGCCACTGCTATCGCCGTAGGCAATTATTTTCTCGAATGCAGAAAGATTGTAAGCTGCTTTTATGCGGTTAACTTTTTCTGGCCCGTTACAGTTGGGCCCTTTTAGTTTGCCGGTTAGTTTTCCGTCTATTATTTCCAGCTGAGTAGAGAGTAAGGGTAGATGTTGTTGATCGCACCAATCAATCAGCCAGTGCTTTGCAGAAGCGGATACAACCACAACTGTTGCGCCTTGGTGTTGATGCATTTGTATTTCGGCCAAGGCTTTTGGCCGAATCAAACTTGGGAGCTGCTGTGAAGAATATCGTTGACAGAGCTGCATAAACTCAAGCTCGTTCATTCCTCCAAAAAACAAACCCAGAAAAATTTCTTTAGTGAAGCTGTTGCTTACCAGTTTCAACTTCATGCACAGTAGCAGCGGGCTAATAACCAGCATGATAATATAGTAACGAAAATAACCTGCATAGAATTTAGCCAAATCCAGCATTGTATCCTTGGTAGTAATAGTGCCATCAAAATCAAAGAGGACAAGTCTTTTCACAGATTGGTGTGTTTTAAGAGTGCTTCGCAAAGCAATATAACAATAATGGAGTTTGATTATTGTCAAATTATAAATTGCCGATAAGAACATTGCTCAGGATGAATGCTGATTTCAATCAGGTTCTTGTGTACTGCTTACTACCACAGTTTGTAGTTGGTAAAAGGACAAGTGATTCCCATCAGCGGCTACCATTCGTCTTCTCCCGCCTTTCTACTTTTACATCTGAAAATAAGGCTCTCTCACCCACCTTATGTTGATGCAGTTTCGAAAGAAACCTATCGGCAGTTTCAAGTAATACTTCGCACATTTCTCCAAGAGTTTTATGATCCGTTGCCACAGCGCCGTTGTGTACAAAATGGCTGAGCTGTTTGGTCTGTCAACTTTTCCCTCCTCCCAGCGACAGGCTGTTGCTTCAGAAAACGTAGCAGCTAAAGATTATAACACCTTAAAAAATATTAATACAATGGCTACCACAATTGTATTACCTAGATTTCTTTGGAGGCATGTGATCCTCGTAGGCTTACTGTTCATCGGTGCAGTTCGTTTAACTGTTTTTGCTCAGGTTGGCGATCAAACGCTGACAAAAGTTGGCGCCTGGAACGCTTACGTGCATCTCCCCTCAGACTATGCTACTTCTGGTAAATCTTATCCCGCCATCGTGTTTATACCCGGTGTAGGCGAAGTAGGTACCAATGCAGCTGCAGTATTGAAGTATGGCCCCGGCTACTACATTTCCAAAGGCCATAAAATGGAGTTTATGGTGGATGGTAAACTCGAAACACCCATTGTGATTTCGTTGCAGCCCGATAAAGGTTGGCCATCTGCACTTACCATGAATAAATACATCGACTCCGTAATGAAACGCTGGCGTATTGATGTAGACCGTTTGTACATGACAGGTCTGTCAATGGGCGGCTGGAGTTGTGACAACTATATTTCTGGTGGCGAAGCGTATGCCAAGCGGCCTGCAGCCATTGTATCTATGTCTGCTCCCGATCCGGATTTCCCATTGATTAACCTGCGTCACTATGCATATCAAGGTGGTGTATGGTGGGGTTTTGAAGGCACTCAAGACTACCGTAAAATGGATTTGACCAGAGACTCTTTGAACAATGCCCGTGCCGGTACTGCCCGCTATACAAAATATGTAGGCACACACTGTTGCTGGAATACGTGGTACAATCCTGAGTGGAGAGAGAACGGTGAAAGCATTTATGAATGGATGTTGCGTCAGAAGAGAGGCTTGCGTCCTGTAATTCCAAACACAGCTCCCAAAGCCAATGCCGGCGCCGATCAGCAAGTACTGTTGCCTACAGATACCACTATTTTATATGGCAGCGGTACAGATAAAGAAAGTGCCATCTCTGCATGGAAATGGCGTCAGATTTCAGGTCCTTCAACAGCTGTGTTTACCAAAGCCACGGTTGCATCAACCAAAATTTCTGGTTTGAAGGCTGGTACTTATGTTATTGAATTAATGGTTACTGATTACGCCAGTACTACTGCCAAAGACACTATGAAAATCAACGTAGTCTCAAATGTGGTTAGTAATGTAGCGCCTGTGGCCAATGCCGGAGCCGATCAGGTTCTTAATGCTCCAGCAACCAGTGTTACTTTAAATGGCGGCGCATCTTACGACTCTGATGGTAGCATCGTAAGTATTCAATGGCAACAAATTGCCGGTGCTGCTGCATGTAGTTTTTCTGCACCCACCGCATTGCAAACAACCGTTAGTGGTTTGAAAGCCGGAAGCTTTAGTTTTTCACTCACTATTACAGATAATAAAGGTGCCATTGCAAAAGATACCGTTAGCATTATTATCAACCAGTTGCCAGTAGCTATTGCAGGTGCCGACCAGCAGTTTAGCACACTTCAAAGCAGTTGCACACTCAATGGCAGTTCTTCCTACGATGCCGATGGTAGCATTGCTGCTATTCAGTGGTTACAAATAGCCGGACCAAGTACATGTAATTTTGCAACAGCTAATACTTTGCAAACTACCGTAAGTGGTTTGTGTGCCGGTAGCTTCAACTTCGTTCTTACCGTTACAGATAATTTAGGTGCAACATCAAAAGACACTGTACAAGTTGTGATTGTTGTAAACCAGCCTCCTGTAGCCGTAGCCGGTGCTGATAAAGTAGTAGCTGAAGGCGCTGCCATTGGCCTGAGCTCAGCTGCTAGTACAGATGCCGATGGTTCAATAATCAGTAGCGTATGGACCATTACCAACACAGCGAGTGGGGTAGTTGTAGCCAATCTCGTGGCCGTTCCTCCCGCTACATTGCCTGCAGGCAAATACCAGGTTCAATTAAAAGTAACAGACGATAAAGGTGCCCAGTCTACCGACGATATGCAGTTGATCGTAAATGCTTATCCAATTGCATTTGCCGGTGCAGATGTCAGCATGACTTTGCCCGCCAACTCCCTGACATTCACACAAGCTACCGCAACTGATGCTGAAGGACAAATAAGTAGTTATAGCTGGACCAGGATTAGCGGCCCTGGTACAGTCACTTTTACCAATGCCAACACACTTAGTGCAGGTATTGCTGGCCTGGCAGAAGGTCAACACAGTCTTCGCTTACAAGTAACCGACAACTATGGCTTACAAGCAGCTGATACAATGCTGATTACTGTAAAAGCTGCAACAGTGCAGGTGACAGCCAAAAGAAACCGCATTTTGATTGATTGTGGTGCTTCGCCAAGTGTTGGCCAATTGACCGCACAGGATAAGTGGGGCAAGTATTGGAACAACATGACCAATGGCCGTGCTGGTGTGCAGCTCAGCAATGCTAAAGACACTGCCAATAATAGTACTGGTTTGGGTATTGAAGTGATTGAAAGACTCGATGGCACATTTGGCCTCACCGGTTGGGGTACCAACGGTGGCAATACCATTGGCGACGTAGGTGATTATCCAGCGACTGCTACCAACGACAACATTTTCGCACACAGCTCTACTACCACCGGACGCTGGAGAGTATTCGGCCTCAATCCCGCACTTACTTACAACTTTAAGTTTTGGGGAACCCGCACTACCTACGGTGTTCGTACCATCCAGATTAAGCGTTCAACAGATGCCAGTTATACACAAGAGTCTAACTCAGTAATGAATGTAGACTACAATAATGCTATCAATATCAATGGTGTAACTGGTGTAACCGAAGTAATATTCAATATGCAGGTGAAGCCTGGTCAGACTTTTGGCAACGTAAGCGTAATAGATATTATAACCCTTGACAACGCCGCCGCACCCACAGCCGCCGTAGCCAGTACACAAACTGGTACTGCCGATGATGCAACCGTACAACCAATCACCCAACCATCAGTTGCGGTAGCACTGCCATTAAGCAGCAAAGCACTGGTTTGGCCAAACCCCGCCACCAGTGAGTTTAGTGTAAAAGTTGACAACAATTACAGAGGAACCATGCTGTTGCAAATTCTGAATGCAGGTGGTGCTGCTGTAAAAGAGCAACAAGTGCAAAAAAATCAGGAAAGCATGGCAGTCAGATTTAGTGCCATGGGTATGAAACCGGGCTTGTACTATGTAAAAGTGCAGACCGGAGCCAAGGTGGATATGCTGAAACTGATGATTCAATAAAAAAAATAGTGTTGCAACAGTAAAATACTTAGTTTAGTGATTATCAAGACATAACAGCCGGATTGTAGCAGTTACATAGTAAAAGCAATAATCATTTAATAAAAACACCGGTTGTTATCCTCTTTGAGATTCAAACAGAGAAAAAAAATCCCGGTTAAAAAGCCGAAATCAACATTTTGGCACAAAGGTTGTCTTATACCGAGTGTTTGAAACTGTAGTGGGTGAGAGAACTATCTGGTTTAGATACTTTAGGTTGAGGCAATCTTTGCCGGGCTTTTCTTAAAAGCCTGCAAGATTGCGGAGAGATTGAAGGTCTGGCTGGCCTCCGCTTTATTTATCATATTACTTACCAACCCAACCAATGACGAAAGCATTACATAGCATCGTTACAGGGAATCTGCGTGTACAAGTGTACACCTTTCTGGGACTCGTAGCTTTGCTACTGGGAACCCAACAAACTGTTGCACAGGTTGGCGACCAATCACTTACGAAAATTGCCTCCTGGAACGCATACGTTCATTTGCCCAATGATTACCTTGATAGTCCTGCGAAGCAGTATCCGGTTATTGTATTCATTTCTGGTGTAGGCGAAATAGGAACGGACCCTGCGAAAATGCTGGTGTACGGCCCGGGAAAATACATTGCTGAAGGACACAATATGGTGTTTAATGTAAATGGCAAACTGGAAAAACCCATCGTAATTTCATTACAACCACCCACAGGCTGGCCGCAACCCGCCACCATCAACACCCGTATCGATTCTATTCTTGCCCGCTGGCGCATCGATCCGGGCAGGTTGTACCTCACCGGTCTCTCTATGGGTGGCTGGACTTTCGATAACTACATCTGCGGTTCTCCAACATACGGTCGTCGCCCTGCTGCTATTGTTTCTATGTCAGCTCCCGATCCTGATAATCCGTTGAGCAACCTGAAATATTATGCCATGAATGGCGGCAAATGGTGGGGATTTGAAGGAACCCTCGATTATCGCAAAATGGACATTACCCGGGATAGCCTGAACGCTGCCGTACCCGGAAGTGCCCGTTATACCCAGTATGTCGGCGGCCATTGCTGCTGGAATACTTGGTACAATCCTGCATGGCAGGAAAACGGCGAAAGCATTTACACGTGGATGCTGAAACAACGCATCAACCTGAGCAGCAACAACCCCAATAATATTCCACCAGTAGCCAATGCCGGCGCTGATACCTTAATTGTATTGCCAACCAATAGTGTGGCTTTGCGTGGCACAGGATCCGATTTGGATGGCAATGTGGTTGGTTATAACTGGAAAAAGATTGACGGTCCAACCACTTTTACTCTCAGCAATGCAGCCAATGCCAATGCTACAGTAACCAATATGGTAGCGGGCTCTTACAAGTTTGAACTGACTGTTACAGATAACAACAGTGCTAAGACAGCAGATACCGTACAGATTGTGGTGAACTCTGCAGGCAATTACAGCGATTGTGGTTGCGATCGTATTCTTCGTCCACAGGCCGATGGCGGTATTTACGTAAAACTGCAAACTGCCAATGTGAAACCTGGTGAACGCATTTGTATTCTCGCCGGTGTTTATCCCTACATATCGATAGAAGGAGTGAAGGGTACCCCAGAAAATCCTGTACAGATTATCAACTGCGGCGGTGTGGTGCAGATTACACCCGTACAAAAGGCCGATGGTACTTTCAATGGCGGCAGCTACGGTTTTCGGGTGATTAAGAGTCAATATTTCCGCTTGAGTGGTACCGGTATGCCAGGACTGGAATACGGTATTAAAATAGACGGATCAACCAAAGTGATAGCAAACGGCGTAGCCATTAGTGATAGCTCTGGCAATTTCGCCGTTGATCATATCGAAGTGACCAAAACACAGGCCGGTTTTATTATGAAAACCAATCCTGCCAATTGTGCTCCCGGTACATGGGGTCCCAACTGGACAATGGCCAATTTGGATTTGTACAATAACTATATCCACAATATAGAAGGAGAGGGGTTTTATATTGGCAACACCAACTATACATCCACAGTTACAGACTGTTCAGGTGTAAGTATTACGGTTCAGGTACAGCCCATTCATAATGTAAAAATTCATGATAACATTACTGACTCAACAGGTTGGGATGGTATTCAGGTGGCCAGTGCTCCAATTGGTGTAGAAATTTACAACAACCGGGTATTGAATTATGGCCGTACCAATATGAATAGCCAGCAGGCTGGTATATTGTTGGGTGGTCGTACCAATGGCCGTGTGTACAACAATATTGTAAAAGACGGAACCGGAAACGGTATTCAGGTATTTGGTATGGGTGTAAACTATTTGTACAACAACCTGCTCATCAATACTGGTACCACCAGTCAGGATGGCATCATTGTAGATGACAGGCCATTTGCAGGCGACCCAGGTTTGAGTATCAGAATTATCAACAACACGATTGTAAAAACGGGCCGTGATGGTATTCGGGTAAATAACGTGAACAAGACAATGGTAGCCGGTTCACAGTTTGTCAACAATCTGGTGGTAGCACCGGGTTCCATTGGCAGCAACCCCAAGCCTTATATCAACTATCCTACAACCATTGGCGGTACTGAAAGTAATAATATCAATCTGTCTACAGCAGCAGCGGCCAATTTTGCAAACCTGACTGCGCATGATTATCATCTTACCGCTACTTCACCTGCATTGAATGCCGGTGCAGCCATTACAAGTTTTGGTTTCAATTTCGATTTAGACAACGTAGCCCGCCCATCTGGCAACGCCGTAGATGTAGGTGCGTATGAGTTTTTGCAAAACAATTTGCTGGCTCCAAGAGACAATGCTACTAATCAAGATTATTCTACGCTGAAAAAAACGGTTCCAGTAAATGGCACTGCATGGAATACCATTTACGATCCTGAGCAAAAGCCTGTGTTCGACATCCTGAAAAATGGACAAACCTTCACAGCCATTGCATTCGGTCGTCGTATTGTAAATAATGAACTGCGCCAGTTCGATGGTTTCTATGGCAATCCTGACAAGCAGCTGGGAGCCTACTTTATGCGTAACTGGCTTATAGATATGCGTGGCCAGCAACTCACCGGCAATATGAAGCTTCGTTTTATTGCTACCGCCGGGGAAGTAGATGAGTTTTTGGCCGCATACAATGCAGCAAGAGGAACAACTTGCACCGTAGCCGATATCCGTATCGTTCATTACACAGGGGCAAATGCCGATTTGGATTACGCCAACAACATTGCTCAGGCATCTTTTTACAGAAGCATTACACCATTGGTAACTAACTATGGTGCTGGCAATAGTCTTCGTTATTTTGAAGTAGACGCTACTGCTGGTGGCGAATTTTGGCTGGCACTTACCTGTGAGCCTCCACGCACAACCATTGAGCAAAATGCTGGTGTAACCACACTGTTTACCGATACCGACGAAACAGCCGCTGCTTTAAAAGCATGGTACCGTGCCGATAACGTAGCCACCGCTACTGCACATGGTACAAAAGTAACCCGCCTGTACGACCTCACAGGCAATGGTCATGATGCCGTACAAACGAATGCTGCATACCAGCCAGAGCAAACCAGTAGTGCACTGCTCAACCAGCAGCCAGTACTGCAGTTCAATGGTCAGTTGCTCGATGCCGCTGCTCTCAACATAAACCCTTCGGTAATGCCATACCTTACGGTATATGCAGTGGGCAACCACCGCACCGGAAATTTGTACAGTAAAATGTGGGGCAACGATTCTGGCAGTTATACAAGAGGAGCGGGGCTGCATGTAAATACAAGCATTGCTGCCAAGCTGGGCTACCTCAGTGGTGGCAAGGTAAAAGAGCTGGGTGTTGTACCGGCCAATCAATCCATCATGCTCAAAACCCAGTACAGCCCCAACAATATTGCCACTTCGCTCAATGGGGTAGCACAAGCAGCCGATGCTGATGTAACCCATATAGAAGGCAAAACAACTTTTACCATTGGTAATTTAAATACACTCAATACCCAACCATCGCACCGCGAATTTTGGGATGGACAGGTTGCAGAATTATTGGTGTTTAATGCATTATTAAGTGAAGCACAACAAATAGTGGTAGAAAACTATCTCTCTGCACGGTACAACATTGCCCTGCCTGCTGCCCGTAAAAAATACACCATGGATGATGCCGCCAATGGCCACTTCGATCATGATGTAGTAGGTATTGGTATGGCTGCCGATAATAGTGCCGTGTTTGGTTCGAGAGGTATGGGTACTTTGCAAATTCAAAACCCCTCAGATGTACAAACAAACGAATGGTTTTTTTGGGGACACAACAATGCGGCTGTTAGTAGTGTAGGCGTAAATGATGTTCCTGCCGAAATAGTGAGCCGTTTAAACAGGGTATGGCGCACCAGCGAAACAGGTGATGTAGGTAACGTAGATATCGTAATGTCGCTTGATTCTATTCCAGGACCCGTACAGGCCGAAAACCTGCGCCTGCTGGTAGATACAGATGGTGATGGCTTGTTCAGCGATGAACAAAGTGTATCAGGTGGTATTGCTGCCATTGGCCAAAAGCTGAATGATAATACTGTTATTTTCCGCCAGGTAAACCTGAGTAACGGACAGCGATTTACGATTGGTTCTGCATCGTTTGCCACCCCGCTGCGCCCTGCGTATGTATTTACTGGTAATGGCAATTTTTCTAACGTAGCCAGCTGGAAAAACGGTATACCGCCAGCCGCTGCAATGCCCGACTTTACAGAAATTGTAATCGACCCATCCAACAACCTGCCTTGTGTATTAGACATTCCATTTACACTGAAAGCCGGCATGAAACTTGTTGTAGCACCAGGCAAAAAACTGCAACTCACTGCCGTAACCAGAGAGACCGAACAATAAATTCAAGCAACGCATTTCAACCCTTAGGACACATTGCTGATTTCAGTGTGTAGTGAAAAAGAATTTGTAGCGGAAAAAAGCAAAAAGCCTCGGCAGTATTGCCGGGGCTTTTGTATGGATACTGCCAGCCATGTTTCGTGGCACATAAACATACACATCGATGGCCATGTTTCGTGGCACACGAAACAAATCACAGCACTGCTCACAAAAAAACCAACATCCACCCAACCGCCTTTTTTGCTACTTTCATTCCCCAACGAAACAGACCCATGAACCTATCGCTGAATGAAATAAAGACAAGGGCAACCGCCTTTGCCAAAGACTGGGAGCAGACCGAAGGACGGGAAGAAGCAGACGCCAAAGAATTTCTGATTGACTTTCTCAACATTTTTGGCATCAGCCGTAAGCGGGTAGCCACATTTGAGCACCGGGTGAAAAAGCTGAGTGAAGCCGACGGCTATATAGACCTGCTATGGAAAGGCCGCCTGCTGGTAGAAATGAAAAGCAAAGGCAAAGACCTGAGCAAAGCCTACACACAGGCCAAAGAATATTGCCACGGACTGAAAGAGCACGAACTGCCGGAGCTGATAATGGTATCCGACTTTTACCATGTTAAAGTGTACGATGCCGATGGACAGGAAACAGCTTTTACCCTGCCGCAACTGCTGCAATACATAACCGTTTTTTATCCGCTGGCAGGCATTCAAAAAAGAACCTTTGCCGACCAAGACCCCGTAAACATTAAAGCCGCCGAGCTCATGGGCCAGCTGCACGATGAGCTGAAAGCCATAGGGTACGAAGGGCACCCGCTGGAGCTGTATCTGGTGCGGTTGCTCTTTCTGCTGTTTGCCGATGATACCAGCATTTTTGAGCGGGGCATATTCCAGGAATATATAGACCGCAAAACCAACGAAGACGGCAGCGATTTGGCCATGCACCTGCATGCCCTGTTTGGGGTGCTCAATACACCACCCGATAAACGCCTGAAAACGCTGGACGAGCAGCTAATGCAGTTCCCCTATGTAAATGGCAAACTGTTTGAAGAAAACCTGCCTGTGGCTGCCTTTAGCAGTAGTATGCGCCGCCTGCTGCTGCAATGCTGTACGCTGGACTGGGGCAAAATAAGCCCCGCCATTTTTGGCTCTCTCTTTCAAAGTGTGATGGACCCCACAGAACGCCGCAACCTGGGGGCACACTACACCAGCGAAAAGAACATATTGAAAGTGATACAGCCGCTTTTTTTGGATGAGCTGAAAGCGGAACATGGCAACATAAGGCACGATAAAAACAAACTGAAAAAGCTGCACCAGCGCATTAGCCAGCTGCGCTTTTTAGACCCCGCCTGTGGCTGTGGCAACTTTCTGATAATTGCCTACCGTGAGCTGCGCCTGCTGGAAATGGACATCGTAAAAGACCTGCTGCAAGGGCAGATTGTAACCGATATAGGCAGCTATTTTTTGCTGGATGTAGACCAGTTTTATGGCATAGAGTACGAAGAATTTCCGGCACAGATAGCACAGGTAGCCATGTGGCTGATGGACCACCAAATGAACCTGCAGGCCAGCCAAACCTTTGGCGAATATTATGTACGTCTGCCGCTGCGCAAAAGTGCTACCATAGTACACGGTAATGCCTTGCGGATAGACTGGCAAAGCATTATTAAAACCATGCCTTGGGATGCAGAGGGAGCAAGGTTTGATTACATCATGGGCAACCCGCCTTTTTATGGTTACGCTTGGCAAAATGATGAACAGAAAAATGACATGGCTATGTTATTCGGTTCAGTAAAAGGAAGCGGCGTACTTGATTATGTATCAGGCTGGTATTTTAAAGGTGCTCAATATTTAAAAGCATATAACCATGCTCAAAAAATCAAAGTAGGTTTCGTAAGTACAAATTCGATTACACAAGGCGAACAAGTAGGACTATTATGGAAGCTTTTGGTTGAAGAATATGGTGTAAAAATTCATTTTGCTCATAGAACGTTCAAGTGGAATAATGATGCAAGAGGTAACGCTGCTGTTCACGTTGTGATAATCGGGTTTTCAAATTATGATAAAACACAGAAGCAATTGTTTTCGTATGAAAATATTAGTGGAGAACCAGATGTTGTAAACGCAAAAAATATTAACCCTTACCTAGTTGAAGCAAAGGATGTTTTCATTGAAAAAAGAAAAAATCCACTTTGTAATGTTCCAGCAATGACAAAAGGTAGCTCACCTACTGATGGTGGAAATTTACTTTTAAGTGAAGTAGAAAAAAATGAATTGATATCTAATTATCCTAAGGCGTTAAAGTTTGTAAGAAACTATATTGGGAGTGAAGAATACATCAACTCTTTAAAAAGATATTGTTTGTGGTTGGAAGATATCAACCCGAATGAATTAAAAGAGGTCCCACCGATTTTGGAAAGATTGAAAAAGGTCAAAGATTTTAGAAATGTTAGCACAAAAGCTGCAACAGTTAAGTGGGCAAAATTTCCAAGTGTTTTTATTGAAAACAGGCAGCCTAAATCCAATTATCTGTTGATACCACGAGTCTCATCAGAAAATCGAGAATACATCCCAATTGGATATTTAGATGCTGAAAACATTGCTAGCGATAGCGCAATAACCTTGCCGAATTCTAGTTTATTTCACTTTGGAGTTCTAACGTCTTCAATGCATATGGCTTGGGTAAAACAAGTGTGTGGCAGGCTTAAAAGTGATTATCGTTATTCAAACACAATCGTCTACAATAATTTTCCTTGGCCATTATCGCCCACCGATAAGCAAAAGCAGGCCGTAGAAGCCGCAGCGCAGCAGGTACTCGATGCAAGGGCACAGTTTCCCGATGCTTCGCTGGCCGATTTGTACGACCCCAACACCATGCCGCCGGTATTGGTAAAAGCCCATCAGGCGTTGGATAAAGCGGTAGACCTATGCTACCGCCCACAACCCTTTACCAGCGAAACCAAACGCATTGAGTATTTATTCGAACTCTACGACCAATACACCGCAGGTTTATTTGCAGGTGAGGGGAAGAAGAAAGGGAAAAAGAAAGCCTAATAAAATGGGGGCGCTTGCTACTGTCCAATAAAAATGGCTAATTTTGATGTCTACAGTCGAGAGGCCTGACTTTTCAGTCCGTGAGAACTTGGTTTCTCCTTGACTGTCTTTTTTTTGCAAACCCACGCCCATGCACCTTTTGTATGCCGACGAATCAGGCTCGACGAACGATCCGAAACAACAACATTTTGTATTAGCCGGCCTCAGTGTTTTTGAGCGGCAAGGTTTCTGGATTTCTACTGAATTAGACAACATCGCTGCTGAAATAAATCCAGCTGACCCGGGCTCTGTTGAGTTGCATGGCAGCCCCATGTTTGGTGGCAAAAACATGTGGAGGAAAATACCCAAAGAAACCAGAGTTGAGCTTATAAAAAGAGCGCTGGGTGTTTTGGCAAATGCGCATGTTTCTAATCGTGTATTTGGTTGCGTCATCAATAAAGCGGCCATCTCTCCCAACGATCCGGTAGAGTTTGCATTTGAGCAGCTATCCAGCAGGTTTGACCAATATTTACTAAGCTTACACCGAGCCAATGATTCGCAAAGGGGGTTGATTATTTTCGATAAGTCAACCTATGAAACAACCATACAAAATTTGGCAGCCGATTTTAGAACAAACGGACATACTTGGGGTGTACTCAGAAACTTTGCTGAAGTGCCTTTATTTATTGATTCTAGGGCATCGCGGCTTATACAATTAGCCGACCTGGTGGCCTACGCCATTTTCAGAAACTATGAATTTGGCGACAATCAATTCTATTCCATCATAGAGCACAGAATAGACAGTGCCGGTGGGCTAAGGCATGGGCTGTATGAAAGGCTGTAATGACTTTTTAAAATTTACCCCAGCCGTTTGGTAGTACCCATCGCTTTTCTGTCATCTGCCAACCATTAACTACCAATATGAACCGCACCACCTTTATAAAAAACCTGATTGGCTTATTTGGCGTAGGCGCATTGCCCACGGCATTGGTAAAGCAGTATCAAAAAGTGTATTTGTTTCAGTGCTTTGTGCGGGGCTTTCGGTTTCACCAAGGGCCCAAGCTGTTGGAGCAAATGACGGTGGGCCAGTTGCTGGAGCTACAGCGGGAGCCACAAAACGAGCACGATGCCTGCGCCATTGCGCTGTACTGTGGGCCGCACATGATAGGCTACATCCCAAGAGAAGAAAACGAAATATTGAGCAGGCTCATGGATGCGCAGGTGGTAGAGCTGCTGGCAGAAATAACCCATATTGAACCCAAGGCGCAAGCCTGGGAGCATGTAGCCATAGCCGTGTATGTGCTCAAAGAAATAACCAACGAGCCATTGCCGGAAACCGCCAGTTATCTTACCACTATAGAAAGCCCGAATTACCGCACCTTAAGAAGCAGCAAAGACCGCCTGACACGGGTAAGCTATGCCCAAGCAGCCCCGCACCACGGACGAAAGGAAATACAAAACGCCGACGACTTTTATATAAGGTTAGTAGACCATAGCGATAACGACAGGGTGTACCAGCTCATCCACGAAGGTTTTAATACTGCTGAAAACATGGAGCTGGCTGTACAGGAATCGAGAATCATCATCAACCGCAACAGGCTGCCGCAAGATTTGCAGCTGGATGATGTGGTAAAGGCACTGGATGATGAAATAGTAAACATTGATGGCCACTTTGCCGAAAATGGCTATGTGGTGGCCAATATAGACCGGCTGGCAGAACTCTCTGACCGCATCCAACGCTTTACAGAAGTAACCGACAAAGAAGGCCGCCTGTTTTTTGATGCTGTAATGGCTTAAAAATGGGGGAGTTGGCTTATGTAATGCCTCCGCCTTGGTTCGTAGCACACGAAACATTTATAAACCGTACAAAAACCAAAAAGCCCCAACTTTCGTTGAGGCTTTTTGCGGACCGGACGGGACTCGAACCCGCGACCTCCGCCGTGACAGGGCGGCATTCTAACCAACTGAACTACCGATCCTTAAGAGCTTTTCCCGTAGCGATTATCTCGTTTGGGAGTGCAAAAATAGGGGAACAGATATAACGACCAACTTTCTCTTACACTTTTTTTTGATTTTTTTTTTCCTCCTTTTTCAGCAATAAAAAACCTGCCATTTCAGGCAGGTTTTTTATAAAAAGTATGTTTCGAAAAGAGCCTTATTCAGCTACTACTTCAAACTCAACTTCGGCAGTGTTGCCGTTGCCAAAGTCTACAGCAGCTTTGTAAGCGCCCAGTTCTTTTACTTCATCCAAAATGCTAATGCGACGACGGTCAATTTCATACCCTTTCTGTTCGCGGATAGCCTTACTGATTTGTACAGAAGTTACGCTACCAAAGATTTTGCCAGAGGTACCCACTTTAGCACCCAGTTTTACTGGTGCTTCTTTGAGTTTGGCAATTACTTCATTGATAGCAGCCAACAGTGCAGCTTCTTTCTTAGCGGCTACTTTCAGCTTTTCTTCACGCATTTTCAGGTTGCTTGGGCTGGCTTCTACAGCAAACTTGTTGGGGATGAGAAAGTTACGGGCATAGCCGTTTTTCACATTTACCAGTTCGTTTTTACCGCCCAGGTTGTCTACGTCTTGAATCAAAATTACTTGCATGGTTGCAAATGGTTTAGTTCCCAGAGCCCAGCTTTCGCTGTCCTTCTGCCTTGCAGCAGAGTTAGGGAATGGTTACTGAATTGAAAACATAAAGCCGCAAGTATCGCTTACGGCTTTATGTAAGTTGCTTATTTCATCAAATCGGTTACGTAAGGCAGCAGCGCCATCTGGCGGGCCCGCTTAATAGCGTCGCTTACTTTGCGCTGAAACTTCAGGCTGTTACCGGTAATACGGCGGGGCAGCATTTTGCCCTGCTCGTTCAAAAACTTCTTCAGAAACTCGGCGTCCTTGTAGTCTACATAACGGATGCCCATTTTCTTGAAGCGGCAATATTTCTTCTGACGCTTTTCAGTACGAATGGCGGTCAGGTATTTGATTTCGTTCCGTGCCATAACTTATGCCTCCGCTTTTTCGGTTTCTGCCTTCACGCCACTTTTCTTACGTGCATTGTACTCAACGGCGTGTTTGTCGAGTTTTACGAACAGGTGACGCATTACGTTGTCGTCACGCAAAAACTGAATTTTCAGTTTTTCATTGAGGTCGGATGGCGCAGTAAATTCTACAACCCAGTACATACCAGTGGTTTTTTTCTGGATTGGGTACGCCAGTGATTTCAGTCCCCAGGGATTGCTGTTTACGATAGCACCGCCATGTTCAGTAATGAAGTCTACATACTTCTTCTGAGCGGCTGCGTAGCTTTCGTCGTTTAGCACAGGGGTAAAAATCACCATCAATTCATAATTGTTCATGATCCCTGATTGGTTTTAAAATGTTTACAATGGACACCCTTCATCGTTGTGAATCGGGGCGAATTCAGTCATTTCAGCTGAATTTGGGCGGCGAAGGTAGGAGAAACCGCCTATTTGGCAAAACAAAATTCAAGGCCAGCAAGGCTTTCGCCATAAGCAGCGGCAAATCTAGGGAGGGGGCTGTCAGCAGTTTTGCTCATGGCAGCCGCCGTTCGCCGCCCTGCGGGTTCCGTACCGGCCTTTGCCATAGGCCCTCCGGTCTGGCGCAGCCCCTCAGCTATGTATCTTTCCCCGTCAGGTCTTACATTCGAAGCCATGCTATTGCCTCCGCCTCATATTTCACCCCTCTCCGAAACCGACTGGTTGTTTCAGTTTCACACCGGCTTTTCCGTTGCAGCCAATCGGCAATTGCATGCATTGGCTACAATGTTTCGCCAGCGGCATGGCAGCTTGCTGCAAGATGTAGTAGTGGCATACGACAGCCTGCTGCTTCGGTTTCAGCACCCTCAACTACATGCCGAAGTCCGGATTAATGAAAGCCTGAAACAGTTGGCAAACATCACTTTATCCGGCTCCACAATAAGTTTGATAGAAATCCCCGTTTGCTACGATCAAGCCTTATACAACGATTTATCGGCCATGGCTGAGCAAACCAATTTAACGGTGGAAGAAATTATTGAACTGCACAGCGCAGCTACTTACCATATATATATGTTGGGCTTTTTACCCGGCTTTGCTTATTTGGGTAGTGTAGATGATCGCATTGCATTGACCCGCAAGGCGGCACCAGTGCCCGTAACAACCGGAGCGGTGGGTATTGCCGGTACGCAAACGGGTATCTATCCCACTGCAACGCCCGGCGGGTGGAATATTGTGGGCTACACGCCGCTCCAAATGTTTGATATCAATCGTGAACCGGCCTGCCTGTTACAGCCCGGCCAGCAGGTTCGTTTCGTGCCCATTTCTTTATCCGAGTATAAAAGCCTGCAATCATCATGAGTATTTTGATAGAAAAAGCGGGCTTACACGATACTGTGCAAGATGCCGGTCGCTATGGTTATGGCCATTGGGGCGTAAATACCAACGGCCCGATGGATCCATATGCGTTTGCGTTAGCAAATGCCTTACTGGGGAATGAACTGAATGCGCCTGTGCTGGAAGTACATTTTCCTGCACCTATCATTCGCTTTCAGCAACCGGCTTTGATTGCATTAACAGGGGCTAATTTTTCGGCAATGCTCGATGGAGAACCGTTGCTCACCAACCGGGCTTACCAAGTGGCAGCAGGCGCTGTGCTCCGGTTTGCACATAAAAAGCAAGGCGAAAGATGTTATCTCGCCGTGCGGCATGGCTGGCTGGTGCCACAGGTGATGGGTAGCGCAGCTACAAATCTCAAATCGGGCTTTGGTGGCTATCAGGGCAGGGCCTTAAAAGCAGGCGATTCCTTGCCTGTTAAATTGTATTTGCCCGAAAGATGCAACAGCAAAAAAATGCCCTGGTTTGTACCTGATTTTGTACCAGAAAATACAACGGAACTACCCGTACTCAAAGGCCCTGAATGGGAATGGCTGCAGGAAGATGCCCGCTACCAATTGCAGCGCAGCCGCTTTGAAGTAAGCAGAAAAGCCGACCGAACGGGCATTCATTGGTTGGGCACAGTATTGCAATTGAAGGCATCCTGCAGTATGGTGTCGTCGCCGGTGATAATGGGCGCTACGCAACTCTTGCCCTCCGGGCAATTGCTCACTCTCATGGCCGATCATCAAACCGTGGGCGGTTACCCGCGGGTGTTGCAGTTGTGCAAAGTGGCATTACCCATTTTGGCGCAGTCTTCGGCTGGCATGTCCTTCGGGTTTCAGTTTATTACTCATGCTGAAGCCATGGGTTTATACGAGCAGCAGCAAAAACATATCCGGCAAATACAACTTATGGTGCGCAGTTTCCTAACCTGATTCGCCGCTATATTTAGCCCATGCAACCAACCATTGATGTGAATGCAGATGTGGGAGAAGGAATGCCGACTGATGCTGCCCTCATTCCGCTAATTTCCTCGGCCAATATTGCCTGTAGCTACCATGCAGGCGATGCGGCTACCATTGCCACTACCATAGATTTGTGCAAGCAACACGGTGTAGCAATTGGAGCACATCCTGGCTTTGCCGACAAAGCCAATTTTGGTAGAAATGACATGATGCTACCTACGCCCGATGCATGGTATCAACTCATTGCCGAGCAGCTGAGTATTATTGAGGAAGCATGCAACAAAGCTGGCGTAAGAATGCGACATGTAAAACCTCATGGTGCCTTGTACAACATGAGTGCCCGCCTGCCGGAAATAGCTCACATCATTGCACAAGCGGTGTATGATTTTGATTCCAACCTTTTGCTGTATGGTTTGGCGGGGAGTCATTCTATCAGCGCAGCAAAAGCCATTGGCCTTACAACCGTAGATGAGTTTTTTGCAGACCGTACCTATCTATCCGATGGTTCGCTTACGCCACGCACCCAAAGCAATGCCCTGATTACAGATGATAATGTGGCTATGCAACAAGTATTGAACATTGCATTGTATGGAAAGCTGATGGCGGTAGATGGAAGTGTTATTTATCCGGCAGCAGGGGCATACAAATCCATTTGCCTGCATGGCGATGGGGCTCATGCCATTTCTTTTGCCCAACATATCGTACTTGCATTTCAGCAAAACGGTATCAACATACAGGCACATGGCTAAGCAACAACAATGGATGAGCAGCGGCATGATGGGGGCTGCTTTTTTGATGGCTACCAGTGCTATTGGGCCCGGCTTTATTACGCAAACCATAGTGTTTACCAGTCAGCAGTTGTCCAACTTTGGCTTTGTGATTTTGGTATCTATTCTCATTGACATTGTAGTACAACTCAATATCTGGAAAGCCATAGCCACAACGGGTTTGAAGGCACCGGCCTTGGCCAATCGGGTGTTGCCCGGTGCAGGAATATTGCTCACCATTATGGTAGTGGCAGGAGGGATGGTGTTTAATATTGGCAATGTTGCGGGCAGTGGGCTGGGCTTGCAAACCATGTTTGGTATTTCGGCTACATCCGGTGCTGTTATTAGCGGCGCCATTGCTATTGCGTTGTTTTTACTAAAAGAGTTTGGCAAGGCTATGGATGCATTTGCCAAGTGGCTCGGCATCCTCATGATTGTAATGGTGTTGATTGTTGCCTTTGCTACACAACCACCTGTGGGTGATATGCTGCAACATGCAGTGCTGCCTACACACATCAACTCTTTATCCATTCTCACATTGGTGGGTGGCACTGTTGGTGGCTACATCAGTTTTGCAGGTGCTCACCGCATGCTCGAAGCGCAGCAAGGCAAGCCCATGGCGGAGAAAGAAGTAACGAAAGGGGCGGTAACAGGCATCATTGTATCGGGCATCATGCGTATTGGTTTGTATGCAGCTGTATTGGGAGTAGTGGTTACCGGGTTTGTGCCCGATGCCGGCAATCCTGCCGCCAGTGTTTTTCAGCAGGCATTGGGCGACAATGGCCGCCGCATATTCGGTCTCATTTTATGGAGTGCTGCTATTACTTCTGTGGTAGGCGCTTCTTATACGTCGGTTTCTTTTTTGGAAAGCTGGCATCCGGCCATTGTCAAACATCGTCAATGGATGATCGTTGCCTTTATTATTGTTGCTACTGCAGTGTTTGCAGGTTTTGGCAATCCGGTGAAAATATTGGTGCTGGCCGGAGCCGTTAACGCATTTGTATTGCCACTGGCGTTGATACTGGTATTGCTGGCCATGTCGTATCGAAAATGGCTGCCCAACTACCGCCATCCTTTGTGGCTCAGCATCAGCGGATGGGGCATCACCGCATTGTTGTTGTACATGGCATGGCGGGCTATTGCGGCGTTGTAGTTTTTACCGTAGACTTGTTTCGGTAAATGAAGTGCACCCAAAAGCGAAACATTTTCGCCGACAAAAAAGCGGGCTTTACCGAGGCCCGAACACTACATACCTAAACCCACTTGCCTTGGGTAGATAGAGGCAGTAGGTTTGTGTTATCAAACAAAAAACAACTGTTATGTCACAGCAATTTCAACAGCCGCAAGCTCCCTTCGAACACAAACAAAAAGTCATCCCCACACAGCTCACCATTGGCTTAGTGGTAGTATTGGTGGGGTTGGGCATCTTACTCAAACGCATGGATTTTCCGTTGCCCAACTGGTTGTTTGGCTGGGAAATGATCCTCATTCTCATTGGTGTCATCACCGGTATCAATTCAAAGTTTAAAGATGTTGCGTGGATCATCCTCATCACCATTGGGCTCATTTTTTTATCGGATGATTTGTTGCCCTTCCCCGAAATCAAAAGATATATATGGCCCATCGGCATCATTGTAGTGGGCCTGGTCATTGCGTTCCGCCCCGGCTTTGGCAATCGCCGCCGCAACCATTGGATGAACGAAACTTCACCCATGCCAGCCACACAACCACTGAGCAACTTTAGCGTGGTGCCCGATGCAGCTCCCGTAAATGATGCCAACACCGTAACAGATGATGTGCTCGATGCAACCGCCGTTTTTGGTGGTGTAAAAAGAAGTGTCGTTTCCAAACGTTTTCGTGGTGGTGAAGTGGTAGCCGTATTTGGCGGTGCAGAAATCAACCTGGCGCATGCCGATTTTGAAGGCACCATCAAAATGGAAATTGTGAATGTGTTGGGTGGTACCAAACTCATTGTACCCGCCGATTGGGATGTGCAATCTGTAATGGTGGCTGTGTTTGGCGGGGTAGACGACAAGCGTTTCATCAAGCCCGAAATGATTAACCCCAACAAGAAACTGATTATAGAAGGCACCAGCTTTTTGGGTGGACTGGAAATCAAAAGTTATTAATCAGCACATCGACCCACACATTGCCAAAACATTTCGCCATGAAACCGTATCTCGTTCGCCTCATGTATCAATGCGCCGACACGCCACAGTACCAAGAGCAATGGCGGTTTATACTGGCCGACGATGCATACTGCGCCTTTTCCAAAGCCACACACATTGGCCTGCACGAAGGCCGGCACACACAATCTCCCTGGCAGTTTCGTAGTGTAACCGGTATGCTGTTGTTAGATGAAAACGCCGATGGCGCAGAATGTTTGGCACAAGTTCAACAACACACAAACACTGAAAAAATGGAACAGCAATTGCAGCAACAACAAGCTGCTTTGCTGGCCCACATAGCCGAAGAAAAGTACCGCATACTGCAGGTATGAATTCAGTAACATTGTAGTCGTTTCGTTATTCACCAAAACAATTCAGTGGCTTCTTCACCATTTACCACACCGCGGTTTCGCCGCATGTTTTTTGCCGGCTGGGCACTCTGGATGCTGGTGCATGCATGGGTGCTCTCCGCGTATGGCCTCAGCTGGAAATTGTCTGCCATTGATAGCCTCGTAAGCAATGCATTGTTACTCGGTTGCAGCTGGCTTATCAGCAATAGTCTTCGGTATTACCTGCCCGACAACAACCGCTACAGCTACCTGCTGGCGTTAACCGGTTTGGTAGCATTGCTCTGGATGCTCTTGTCTAAGCTGGTGTTGTTTATGCTGCCGGATAGTTTATCGAACTACGCATTTGTGCCGGGCAAAACTTATCCCATACGCATGGCAGTGGGCGTACTCATTTTGGGAACCAATACCCTCATACATGTGTTGTGGTACACAGTACAGCAGCAGCAGGAAGATGAAGATCGCCGTAAAGAATCGGAGGCTTTGGCGAGAGAAGTAGAACTGATGAAACTGCGGGATCAATTACATCCGCATTTTCTTTTCAATAGTTTAAACTCCATCAATGCACTCATTGTAGCCAAACCCACGCAGGCCCGCACCATGATTCAGCAACTGGCGGATTTTTTGCGGGGCACCTTGCGCAAAGAAGAAAACACCTGGAATGCACTGGCCGATGAAATCAGTCATTTGCAACTTTATCTGGATATAGAAAAAGTCCGCTTTGGACATCGCCTCAATACCGTCATCGATATTCCTGAAGCATTGAGCACTGCACAAATACCTGCTATGTTATTGCAGCCAGCGGTAGAAAATGCCATCAAATTTGGTTTGTATGATACCACCGAGCCCATCACCATCGACATCATTGCCCGGCAGGAGGGCAGTAAGCTGGTGCTGGAAATCCGCAACCCGTACGATCCGCAAACAAGTCGTCAACCTGCCGGCACAGGCTTTGGTTTACGCTCCATTCAGCGGCGCTTGCAGCTCTTGTTTGGGCAAAGCGATTTGCTCAAAACCAATGGCAGCAACGGCCTTTTTATTACCACCATCATAGTTCCGCAACCGTTATGATAAAAGCAGTAGTAATAGATGATGAACCACTGGCACGAATGGTTGTGCTGGAATATTTGCAGGCCTTTCCGCAGGTAAGCGTAGTAGCCGAATGTGGCGATGGTTTTGAAGGATTGAAAGCCATTCAACAGCATCTGCCTGCCTTGGTGTTTCTCGATATTCAAATGCCCAAAATAACCGGCTTCGAAATGCTTGAGTTATTGGATGAGCCACCTTCCATCATTTTCACCACAGCTTTCGATGAATATGCCATCAAAGCGTTTGAAGCCAGTGCGGTAGATTATTTGCTGAAACCTTTTAGCCAGGAGCGTTTCAATAAGGCCATGCAAAAATGGCTGCAACTGCAGGCCGCCCAGCAAACACATGGCTACCAACAATTAGAAGAACACATACCACAGCAGCAGGAGCGGATAGTGGTGAAAATTGGCAACAACATCCGCATCATTCCGGTGCACGATATTATCTACCTCGAAGCGGCAGATGATTATGTAAAAATTCATACAGCCGAAGGCCATTTTCTTAAGAATAAAACCATGGCTTTTTTCGAAAAACAACTCGATGCCAACCAGTTTGTACGGGTGCACCGGTCGTATCTGTTGGCCGTTCGGCACATCAGCCGCATCGACCCTTACGAACGGGAAAGTTTTCTGGCCATTCTCCGCAACGGGCAGCAAGTGCCCGTGAGCAAATCGGGCTACACCCGCCTGCGGGAAGTGCTGGGGATGTAAGTAACCTTGCCAGCTCGCTACTTCGCTGCATCTTTGAGCAGTGAAGCAATCCCGAAAACATATTGTGGTGATAGGCGGTGGTGCTGCCGGTTTTTTTTGTGCGGTAAATGTAGCCCGGCTACAACCCGACTGGCAGGTGACCATTTTGGAAAAAGGCAGCAAAGTGCTGCAAAAAGTAAAAGTGAGTGGCGGCGGCCGTTGCAATGTAACGCATGACTGCAGCTCCATTTCGGAGATGAGCAAATGCTATCCTCGGGGCGAGAAATTCGTGAAAAAACTCTTCCGGCATTTTTTTGTACCAGACAGCATTCAATGGTTTGCAGAGCGGGGCGTGGCCTTGAAAGTAGAAAAGGATGGCCGCATGTTTCCCGTAACAAACGATTCGCAAACCATCATTGAATGCTTGCTGAAAGAAGCCAACCAGTTTGGAGTGGAGTTGCTGCTGAATTTTTCAGTAAAAACACTGGCGCAAACGGAAAGCGGTGGCTGGCAAATTACTGCCGACAATGGTCGCAGCATCCATGCCGATGCATTGTGCATCGCCACCGGCGGCTTTCCCAAGTTGGAGCAATTTGCATGGTTGCAGCAATCTACCGGGCATACAGTGGTGCCGCCCGTTCCGTCATTGTTCACGTTCAATTTGCCCAAGCATCCCATCACCCAACTCATGGGCGTAGCCACGCCTGCCAAAGTGCGGATAGCGGGTTTCAAAGAAGAGTCGGAGGGACCGCTGCTCATTACCCACTGGGGTTTGAGTGGCCCGGCCGTGTTGCGGATGTCGGCATTTGCCGCCCGTCATTTACACGAGAACGAATATAAGTTTACCGCCCTCATCAACTGGCTGCCTTACTGGAATGAAACCAGCCTGAGGGAGGCCATCATTCAACACCGGCAGGCGCATGGTTCGCAACTCGTCATCAATACGCCCTGGTTTGGTTTGCCGGCCAGGTTGCTGGAATTTTTATTGCAGGAAGCAGGCATTGCCCCACAACAGCGCTGGGCCGATTTGCCCGCTACACAGCAAAATGCATTAGTAAAAAAACTATGCAGTTATGAATGTGCAGCCAGCGGCAAAACCACTTTTAAAGATGAATTTGTAACGGCTGGTGGTATTGATACAGCCGAGCTATCGCCCGACACGATGCAAAGCAAAAAAGCGTCTAACCTCTGCTTCGCCGGCGAAATCATCAACGTGGATGGCATTACGGGTGGCTACAATTTTCAGCATGCATGGAGCTCCGGTTTTGTAGCAGCGAAGACGATTGCGGAACAAACAGTATGAAGAAATGAATAAGCAACAGTTATGAAATATGAAAATTCTCAAAATGTGGAACAATCGTTTTCAGTAGCTGTTATTGCTTGGGCGCATTCAATTAACTTTGGAGCCCTTCCAACACAGTAATATTCAGGAATTTATCTAAATACGATTAACACATGGGCATTTTAAAGGAACGATTCAGAGCCAAAGCCGATATCGCCTCTGCTGAAATCAAATCGATTTTGAAAGAGCATGGCGGAAAGAAAATCGGAGAAGTAACCTTATCACAAATCTACCAGGGCATGCGGGGTATCACCGGCCTGGTTACCGAAACTTCATTGCTCGACGCACAGGAAGGCATCCGTTTTCGCGGCTACAGCATTCCTGAGCTTCGCGAAAAACTGCCCAAAGTGCCCGGCGGTACCGAACCGCTTCCTGAAGGATTGTTTTACCTGATGCTCATTGGTGAAATACCCACCGAAGAAGATGTGCAGCATGTAACCGATGTGTTGCAGCGCAAGAGCCACGTGCCCAACCACGTGTTCAAAATCATCGACTCCATGCCACTCACCACGCACCCCATGACCATGTTTGTAACGGGTGTAATGGCTTTGCAAACGGAGAGCTGCTTTATGAAGCGCTACAGCCAGGGCATGTCGAAAAAAGATTACTGGGAAGCCACTTTTGATGACAGCCTGATTTTGCTGGCCCGTTTGCCTCGTTTGGCTGCTTATATCTATCGGCGTAAATACCACAACGGTGAAGACATTACCCCCGATGGTATGATGGACTGGAGTGGTAACCTGGCACACATGCTCGGCTTCAACGACGATAAGTTTAAAGAACTGATGCGTTTGTACATGACCATCCACGCCGACCACGAAGGTGGCAACGTGAGTGCTCATACCACGCACCTTGTTGGTTCTGCCCTCAGCGATCCTTACCTGGCCTACGCCGCCGGTATGAACGGCCTTGCCGGACCGCTGCACGGCCTTGCCAATCAGGAAGTGATTAAGTGGATTTTTGAAATGCAGGAAAAGCTGGGCACCGATTTGCCCACGCATGACCAGATAGAAAACTACGTACGCCAAACCCTGTCGGAAGGAAAAGTAGTGCCCGGCTATGGCCACGCTGTATTGCGCCAAACCGACCCCCGCTATACAGCACAAATGGAGTTTGGTAAAAAGTACATGCGGGAAGACAAGCTCTGCCGTACTGTATGGAAGATTTATGAAGTAGTACCACCCATTTTGGAAAGCCTCGGCAAGGTGAAAAACCCCTGGCCAAACGTAGATGCGCATAGCGGTGCGCTGCTGGTACACTTCGGCATGAAGGAGTACGAGTTCTACACCGTGCTCTTTGCTGTAAGCCGTGCCATGGGTGTATTGGCCAGCCTCATTTGGGACCGTGCACTGGGCTTGCCCATTGAGCGTCCGAAGAGTGTAACCACCGATTTGGTGAAGAAATGGCTGAATGGTGAAGATGAAATTTGGGGTGAATAATTCGCCCTTGTGATACCCAAAAAATACCGGCAGTACATGCCGGTATTTTTTTTGAAAAGATATTTTGGTGAATTGATTTGTGCCCCTATTTTTGCCGCCCATTCAGGGGGATTAGCTCATCCCGATAGCTATCGGGAGGCTGGTAAAAAAAGCTTGAATGGAAGTTCTTACAAGAAGGGGGATTAGCTCAGCTGGCTAGAGCGCTTGCATGGCATGCAAGAGGTCATCGGTTCGACTCCGTTATCCTCCACATCAAAAAGAAAGGTTCACATTTTGTGAGCCTTTTTTGTTTGATACAAGTCAGCATGCTGTGGCGCCTCGACTAAGTCGAGGAGGTCATCGGTTCTCCCGATAGCTATCGGGAACTGGCGCAAGTGTGCTGCTCAGCAGGCCACTTGTGCCAGTTCAAATTTGCCCGATTGTATCGGGCGTTTCATAGACTGATTATGATTCTTCTGTTTACCCTTGATGTAAAATAATCCGGACACAGTCCGGCAGGTTTCTGTAGTCACAAGTGTTCCGCCTCGAGGGTTAATCTACATGCAGTAATCGCCAGGTACCTGATGCTAACATTTCGTAGGTGGCAACTGGCGTATGGTACTCTTGTTCGATGATTTCCCATTTACCATCAAATTGATTCAGTTCCTTATTGAAGGAACCTTCATAAAAAACAGTATGCCCCGGAATATCTTCAGCTGCAAAGCTGTTGCCCCATTCATCTATTTCCAGATAATGGGCATAGGTCTTTTTAAAACTAATCAAATTGCCTTCCAAAAAGCCTTCTACAATGGCAACTTCACCTTCAGCGCCAACGCCATCCCAATCAATAATTTTTCCAGAAAAGACGCCGTTGTTGTACTGCTCAATAAACAATCTGAATTCTACTTCCTGACCTTCCAGTAATTGGCCATAAGAAGCTCCATATGTATAGAAGCCTTGCCACTGTCCGACTGATAATTGGATATTCATTGTTTGAGTGGATAAATGTACTGGAATCATCCTTTCTAAGCAGGCGAGGAGTAAGGAAAGCATTTCGTATTTTCCATGAATGAAGCAACTTGTTTTGGTATCGTTGATGCTGATAGCCGGCCGGGTGCTGGGGCAAACCGCTGCGGCACAGTCGAACCCGTTTTTGATGAAGATTGATGAAATGGGCCGGGTGTTGCCCAATGTGGGCAAAGACAACGTGAAGGGATTTCCCTTTTTGCACGAAGTAACCGCCAAGGGATGGGTGAAACTCAAAAACGGCAACCGGGTGAGTGGCTTCGATTTGCAGGTGGATTTGTACAACAATGCGTTGTATTTCATCTTCAACGGGCAGTATTACCAGTTTGCCGAACCCGTGGCAGAATGCCAACTGGCTTTCCCCGACAACGACGACTCGTTGAGGTACCAGTTCCGTACGGGCTATCCGGTTTTTCGCGACAGACCGGCTACCACTTTGTACCAGGTGCTGGCAGATGGGCCCCGCTACCAATTGCTCAATTACATCCGCAAAAACAAAGTGGATATTGCTACCTACGGCACCACCATCAATCAGGAGTACAAGCAAACCAGCGAATGGTGCCTGTATGATGTACAAGCACAACAGCTGCAACCTGTGTCGAAGAAAACCAATCCTGCGACTGTTATCCGCCATCCATTGTTGGCCGCCTATCTGCAACAGGCAGGCAAACCCAAATCAGAACAAGACTGGATGGCTTTATTGGCGTACATCAATACGCATGAGTGATGTGAGTCTATTCACCAATCCGGAAACAGTCCGGCAGTTTGCACATTCACCAGTGACCCGCTTGGGCGGAACACTGGCGGTAGCAGGGGAAGCTGGGGTAGAAGAGGGTATAATTAATGATTGAGCCATTCCCTATACTGATCATCATCATCAAATGCATCACGAGCAGTCCAATCATTATGCCAACGTGAATTATCTTTTTCCCGCCACTGTTCCATAATCCCTCTATTACTAGAGATTAACTTCAAAAGAAAAAGCTTGTTCCTATTTGTGGCAAATAATTTATACCAAATAGAGTTAACTATTTCGGATTTATCAGAATCGATATACAACGACATGAAACCCACAAAATACATTTCATTTAAAATAAACTCAGGTTTGCTTTGAACTAGCCAAAGCAAATAATCAGGAGGCACTTCATAAATTAGTTTGCCGCTATGCATTCCAAACTTAATCTTTTCATAAGGATGATATTTCTCAAATCTCCACTCCAAATTAAGATCCTTATTTAAAGAAAGTATTTTGTGAACGCTTGGGTAAGCAAAAATATCCCTTGAAATAATTTCTATGATTCTATCATATTCAAAACTTAATTTGGATTCGTTAATACGGCCATATGGATTATCTACTGGAAAACTGAAATCAAAACAGAATTTATCACTTTGGACGTAGAAGTAGCCTTGAGTTAAAAATTCGTGGAAATAGAACTGGGGATAACCAGGGTTGTAACAAACTGCACCTTGATCTCTTGACATCAAGGCGAAAAAATTAAGATGAATAGAAGTAAGCTCTTCAAGAATATTAATCGTTCTCGGATAATACTTAATGTCTTCCGGACAATGGTCAATTAATATAGACAAGCATCTCTTGATCTCCAGTTTATGAGTTTCGCTGCTGAAGAATTCATAAAAATCCAGGAAATAACAATCGTGAATAGCAGCCAGAATCTCGGATGTATTTTTGCCTTCAATAATACTTTCAAAAGTATTAGATATCAATTCAGTGAGATCTATGCGATTTTGAGTTAATTGCCGATTTCCGAGACGCTTTAAATCATCTTCAATTTCTTGAAGCAGAGGAGCACACAATAGTAATTCAATGATTTCATTTACAATTCTTACACGTTCTTGCTTGTCAATATCTTGATTAATTAAAATGCTATCGAATATGCTTTTCCAAGATTTACTTGGAAACCATATAGCTTTAGAAGGGCCATATATTCCTATCATTCCTCTGTAGCTCATTAATTGGCAGGTATTTAAGGATTAATTAAAGTGGTTAATGAAAAAAAATATCGAATGAAGAATGAGACATTAGCTCACTTTTCGTTCAAATCCCAAGTTAACTTTTTTAGAACTCATTGTTTGAGCAAAAAACACAGAAATTCTACAATTCGACCTGCCCTTTACCTTTAATAACAACCATCGAGCACATATCTTGGAGAGTGAAAAAGAGAAATCAGGGCAGAAGAAGAATTGAATTTAATAAGTATTTTGGGCATAATGGTGTGATGCTTATTTAATTCATAAATACGTTTACACATAATCTTCAAACCGATTCAAAATGTGAATAGAGATGAAAAAGCCAATTTTAAATGTTGAGTATTTAATTCAATTTGTTTCCTCTAACTCTTTGCCGAATAGCCAGCAATTATTACCAGATGATATTCAACTCTCTAATCAAGAAAAATCAAAGATTTACCAAGAACTCTTGGACAACCTTGCGTTTAGTGATTACTCACAACGAGCCATTGAAGAACTTAAGGCTATATTACGGGTCAACAAATCGTTAGAGCAATCGAGTGTAAAGAAATGGATAAAGAAACATATTGATTTTTTCGATGAGAATTTATGCCTCTTTGGAATTGATTACTTAGATCCAGAAAACCATGATTATGAAAATATTCGCTTGCCTGCCCTAAACGAATATGTGGACAAAACTCCGTTTCTTCCAATTATTCATTTTTGGGAATGTATGTTGCTGCTTTATAGTAAACATTATCATCTTGATTTAGAAGCTAGACCAGTAGATGAAGTGAATAGTTATTATTTCACAGCTCCTTACCCAGGCGAATCAAAGGATATAGAAAAGATTCTGAACTACATAAGCCTAACTTAAAAAAAATAATCCAACTGACTGTATCAATAAAATGCAGCTTTACTTCAATTTGTTTTTAATCTCGTTGAGTTTCAGCAAGGCTTCTACCGGCGTCAATCTGTTGATATCTACTGCCTCGAGCATGCTGCGGATGTCGGTAAATACTTCGGTATGCGCATCAAAAATGCTGAGCTGCATTTGCGCATCGGTTTTGGGGGCTTGCAGCTGTTTTACTTTTTGCTGCATGCTTTGTCCTTCCTCGTTGTCGTGGGCATGTTTGGTTTCCAGCCAGCTCAGTATTTCATTGGCACGGTCTATGAGTGTTGGCGGCATGCCTGCCAGCTTGGCTACATGTATACCAAAGCTGTGGGTACTGCCACCCGGCGCCAGTTTGCGCAGAAAAATAATTTTGTTGCCCACTTCGCGGTTGGTGATGTGGTAGTTTTTAATCCGCGGTAGTTTTTCTTCCAGCTCGTTCAGTTCGTGGTAGTGGGTGGCAAACAAGGTTTTGGGTGCCTGCGGGCAGTGGTGCAAATACTCCGCAATGCTCCAAGCTATGCTGATGCCATCGTAGGTGCTGGTGCCACGGCCAATTTCGTCGAGCAATACCAAACTGCGGCTGCTGAGGTTATTGATGATGCTGGCGGTTTCATTCATCTCCACCATAAACGTGCTCTCGCCACCACTCAGGTTGTCGCTGGCACCCACCCGGGTAAATATTTTATCGGTGAGTGGAATTTGCGCCTCTGTAGCCGGCACAAAACTACCCATGTGTGCCATCAGGGTGACCAAGGCTGTTTGGCGTAGCAAGGCACTTTTACCACTCATGTTGGGGCCGGTCAAAATAATGATTTGCTGTCCTTCGGGGTCGAGGTCAATATCGTTGGCCACGTATTGCTCTCCGGCAGCCAGTGTTCTTTCAATCACCGGGTGGCGGGCATCTTTTATCATCAATGCGCCGCCGTTGTGGAGTACCGGTTTGCGGTATTGGTATTGCAAGGCATTGGCCGCAAAACAACAAAGGCAATCGAGTATCCCCAATACCTGACCGTTTGTTTGCAGGGGCGCCATATAATCTTGCAGCTCACGGAGCAGTTCATCAAACAAGCCCTGCTCAATGGCGAGTATTTTTTCTTCGGCGCCGGTTATTTTTTCCTCGTAGGTTTTCAGCTCCGGGGTAATGTAGCGTTCGGCATTCACCAGCGTTTGCTTGCGTATCCAGCTGTCGGGCACTTTGCTTTTGTGGGCATTGGTTACCTCCAGGTAGTAGCCAAACACATTGTTGAAACCCACTTTCAACGAGCTGATGCCAGTTTGCTCTGCTTCGCTTTGCTGCAGGCGGGCCAGGTAGTTTTTGCCATCGGAGGCTATGCTGCGCAGCTCATCCAGTTCGGCATGCACACCGGTGGCAATGAGGTTGCCCTTGCCGGCTGCCACCGGCGGATTGTCGACCAGTGTACGCCGTATATTGTCCGACAATAACGGACATGGATTTAAGGCATCGGCCAGCCTTTGCAAATAATCATTGTTTTGCTGGCTCAGACTTTGCTTGAGCACCTCAATTTGCTGCAGGCCTTTGGCCAAATGCAATACTTCCCGTGGGTTGATTTTTTTGAGCGGCACTTTGCTCACCAGTCGCTCCACATCGCCGCACTGCTTTACTGATGCCTGCACTTGCTGGCGGGTATCGGTATGGGATATCAGCCATTCCACGGCATCCAGCCGCTGATTGATTTTGCCGATATCGCTGAGGGGCATCAGCAGCCAGCGTTTCAGCAGGCGGGCACCCATGGGCGACACTGTATTGTCGAGCACATCGAGCAGACAGCGTTGGTCGCTGCTGCCATTGCCCACCAGTTCGAGGTTGCGAATGGTAAAGCGGTCCATCCACATGTGCTCATCGCGGTTGATGCGTTGCACATGCGTAATATGTTGCAGGTTGGGATGCTCTGTTTCTTTGAGGTAATGAAAAATGGCACCGGCGGCTATGATGCCATGGCTCATTTCTTCCACCCCAAAACCTTTGAGGCTGTGGGTGCCAAAATGCCGCAGCATGTTCTCCCGGGCAAAGGCTTCATCAAAAATCCATTCGTCCAGCGCATAAGTGTAAAAGCGGTGACCAAAGGTTTCTTTGAAACGCTTTTGGTACTGCCGTTGAAAAACCACTTCGGCGGGCTGCAGGCTTTGCAGTAGTTTGTCGGCGTATTCTTTATCGCCTTCGGCAATGAAAAATTCGCCGGTAGAAATATCGAGAAAGGCGAGGCCAATTTGATTGTCGTCTTTGAAATGCAGGCCCGCCAAAAAGTTATTGCGGTTGTGTTCGAGCAGTTTGTCGTTGGTGGCTACGCCGGGCGTTACCAGTTCGGTTACGCCACGTTTCACAATGCCTTTTACCGTTTTGGGGTCTTCCAGCTGATCGCAGATGGCAACCCGGTAACCGGCTTTTACCAGCTTGTGCAGGTAGGTATCCAGGGCATGGTGCGGAAAGCCGGCCAGTTCATTTTCGCTGGCGCTGCCATTGTTGCGTTTGGTGAGGGTGATGCCCAGCACCTGGCTGGCCACCACGGCATCTTGCCCGAAGGTTTCGTAAAAATCGCCTACGCGGAACAGCAGGATTGCATCGGGATATTTTTGCTTGATTGCCCGGTGCTGCTGCATCAATGGAGTATCTGAACTGCCTTTTGCCATGGGCGCCAAAAATAGGGTAGTGGTCAGGCTGATTGGCGCTACTTTGCAAGCCAATTATACACATCTTTTATGCGTACCATTTTCTTGCTGCTGGCCTCCAATATTTTCATGACCATTGCCTGGTACGGCCACCTCAAAAACAACAACATTCCTTTGTGGAAAGCTATTTTGGTGAGCTGGGGCATTGCGTTTTTTGAGTACTGCCTCATGGTGCCGGCCAACCGCTTTGGCTACACGTTGTCGGGCTTTTCGGCTTTTCAGCTCAAGATTATTCAGGAAGTGATAACGCTGCTGGTGTTTACGGTGTTTGCCGTGCTGGTGCTGAAAGAAAAATTGGAGTGGCGCTACCTCGCCAGCTTTGCCTGCATTATGGGAGCGGTGTATTTCGCTTTTAAGAAGTAGGGAGGAAAAGAAAGGGGCCGCCTGCATCCCGCAAACGACCCCGGTTTCCCTGCTGCTTTACAGAATGATAGATGGGGATGAAAAGCGAAGGTTTAAAACCGGGGTAGAAATTTTTTATGGGACACGAAAGATGGGACGCGGATTGTAGGGATGAATACCGATGAGCACGGATTGTGAAATACTGTCGCAGACCTCCCGGCCTGTGACGGTTGCGTTACTAAACTCCGATGTAAGTACAGCAAGATTGCTGGCCGCAGATTCACGGATTTATCTTTGGCTTGATTTGTACAATTACAATCAGTGCATTCGTGGCTGAAAAAAATCCTTGCCACCGAGGCTCAGGTTATTTGGCTTGAAGGTTGATTGATTAAATGAGTAACCATTCGTCACAGGCCCGGAGGCCTGCGACAGAAAACCTCTGTGCCTCTGTGCGAAAAAACTCACTCCTCCAAACGACCTACATACCCTCTGGCGCCTGCCAGCAACACCAGTTTTCCTTTTTTAGCCCGCTGTGCTACATGATACGGATGCTTATTAAGGTGTTGCCACACGGGCAATTGACCGGGGCTGAAAACCGCTTTTTGTTGAGTGATAGAAACACCCGGAACACCAGATGCAATCAGTCGGCCATCGGCCAGTTCGGCAATGCAGCTGGCGTAGCCGCTGAACGCCGGCACCGGTTGGTGTGGCGTGGGCCATTGTGGCGACATCACCGCCAGATTGCTGTCACTCACCTGTGGCGAAGTGTAGTTGCCAGCGGCCATTACAAAACCGCCACCATGCCATAAGATGCTGTTGCCACCCGTCATTGTTTGGCCTTGGGTAAGGGCTACTTTGCCGCCAAATTGTTGGTTGACGGTCAGGTCGAACAGGTGGAGCTTGCTCACTTTGCCCCCGGTAACAAAAGCACCCCGCAGATTGCCGGGCTCGGGCACCAGCAAAATATTGGTGCCACTGGCGGCAAAGCAGGCTTCGCCGGGTTCTGCTTTGGGCCGGGCCTGTATGGGTACTTCGGTCCAGCTGCGGCCAGCGTCGGTGGTTTGCAGCATCCAGAAAAAGCCGTCGATGGGATCGCCAAGGCATACGCCGGTATCGCCGGCAAAAGCCATGGCATCGAGAAACATGCCGGGCAAATCTGACCGGTAAACGGTTTGCCAGCTTTGGCCACCATCGCTGGTGCGGAGGATGATACCCGGACTATCCACCGCCATGGCTACCGCGGTTTGGGCATCAAAGCCTTCAATATCCCGGAAGTCGCGTTGCTCAAAACCTTTGGGGTGCAGCCATTGCCAGTGTTGGCCACCGTTGGTACTGCGGCCAATGGTGCCGCGGCTGCCACTTACCCAGGCCACCGAATCATTCACCACACTCAACCCCCGAAAAGAAACATTGCGTTGGCTGCTGTCCATCACCACAATTGATTGTGCCATACCCATGGTATGCATCAGGCAAAAGGAAATGAGTAAGAGAAAATATTTCATGAAATGAAGATGAGGATTTGAGCAGGAAAATTTTTGCAGCGCAAACAGGATGGTAGTGTTATTGACATGTTCACTACTTGCTTAGCTGTATCACAACTCTTTGAGCGTTACTTTTTGTTTACCAACTTGTAAAGCAAATGTTGCACCTACTTTCAGTGCCACATTTTCTTTTTCGTGGCTTACGGGGAAGCCAAAGCAAACAGGGTAGTTGTAAGCCGCAATGCGATGCGCAATGATTTCATCAATGGTATTGCCGAATGGAGTAGTAGTGTCTTTGTTGTCGGTGAAGCCGCCAATAATTAAGCCCGCCAATGATTTGAGTTTGCCAGCTCTGTCTAATTGCAACAACATACGGTCAACATTGTAGAGGTATTCGCCCACATCTTCCAGAAATAAAATTTTCCCTTTCGTATCTACATCGCTGGGCGTACCAATTTGATGAGCCATTAAACTCAAATTGCCGCCAATTAATTGTCCGCTGGCTTTGCCTTGTTTATTGCAGGCATGCACGGCACAAGTATAATTCGCGTTCTTTCCTGTAAGGGCTTTGCGCAGGCTTTGTACATATTCATCTTGGGCGCCACCATCGTTAAAAGCATTGGCCATAGGTGCATGCAAACTAGCTGTGCGGAGTTTGGCAATCAGGAAACTATGCAACACAGTGATGTCGCTAAAACCAATGATCCACTTGGGATGCTGGCGAAATTTTTTCCAATTGAGTTGATCGATGATGCGACTGGTGCCGTATCCACCACGGCCACACAAAATGGCATCCACCGTTGGATCGTCTATCATCTGTTGTAGGTCTTGCAATCGTTCAGCATCGGTGCCTGAAAAATAATAGTGCTGATGGCCTACCGTTTTGCCCAGCCTTACCTGAAAGCCCCACGATTGCAGGGTTTGCTGGCAGGTCAGTGTTTTTGCAGCGGGCATATAACCGGCGGGGCAAACAATGCCAACAGTGGCGCCTTTGCGTAAATACGGGGGAGTGATGATTGCTTTTGCCATCAGAAAAAATTGATGGCGAAAGATAAGGAGAATGGCTATGGTAAAATTTCAGGAGGCACTAGCAAACTGTCAATATCGGGTAATGGAATGAGTGGCAATGTAGAAGAAACTTCGGTGAGAGAACCTCCGGTTTCTGTCACCCGAAATGTATAGTAAATGCCAAGCTTCAACGCCATGTTGTTGCGAATATGGCCAGCAGGAAAATTGAAACACACCGGAAAGTTTTTGTCAGCTACTTTTTCAAAAATGATTTCTTCTACACTCATGGCAAAAGGCGTTTCGGCATCTGATTTTGTAGCCGTAATACCGCCAATAATGAGGCCTGCTAACTTATCCAGTTTGCCGCTTCTTTTCAGCGACATCATCATTCTGTCAAGCGTGTATTTGTATTCGCTTACTTCTTCCAGAAACAGAATTTTACCATCCGTATCTAACGAACTTTTACTGCCGAGCATGGCGGCTACCAAACTCAGGTTGCCACCTACCAGCATGCCCGTGGTTTGGCCCTTGCGGTTGAGGCCAAATGCCGGGCTGCGGTATTCAAAACGTTTGCCTGAAATCACTTGCTTTAAAGAAAACGTGCTGATGTCTTCAATGGCTTTGAAACCATTCACCATATCGCCATGAATGGTGGGCAAACCAAACTGTGCATGTACATGGCAATGAATGGCGGTGATATCGCTGTAGCCCACCAACCATTTCGGGTTTTTGCGTAGCGATGTCCAATCCACCCGGTCCATCATGCGCATGGCACCATAGCCGCCACGGGCAAATAAAATGGCTTTAATGGAAGGATCGTCGAGCATGAGTTGCACATCGGCCGCCCGTTCGGCATCGCTACCGCCAAAGCGTTCCCAAACCTGGCCTACGGTATTGCCTACACACACTTCGTAGCCCCATTTTTTGAGGGCCGAACTACAGTTGAGCATATCCTTCATTTCTAGCGGGCTGGCAGGGCAGGTAATGCCAATAATATCTCCCGGTTGGAGGTATGGCGGTTGTGCCAGGCTACGCACCACTGGTGGGTCGGGCATGGCCATGGCGGTGGTGCCGGCTGTAACTGCGGCTGCAGTACCCAATACGTTTTTGAGAAAATGCTTTCTGTTCATGAATGTTGCATAGCGAATGTACACCTGCAATGAAATAGCTGTATCCCCAATTGCGGGTATTTTCTTACTCTGCCTTTACCGTCAATATTTGTCCGCTTGTGTGGCTGCTAAACTCCGGCGCATACATGCACTGAATGGTACTGATGCCGTTGTTGAACATACCTTCATGCGTTACCCAAACGCTGTAATCCAACGTATAAGTGCCTTTGGGTAAATAGTGAATGAAGAAATTCATGCTGGCATCTTTGGGTGCCTGATAGTAACCCAACGCACCCTGCCATTGGTATTGGCTCAGTTGCGATACCGGTTCGAGGCAGGCAGCCCGCATGTCTTTCAGGTGCACATATTCCAGACTTCTGTCGGAAGTGATTGTAAGACGAACGACTAGTTTGTCACCGGGTTTCAACGGCGTGTCTTGCAACACTTCTACCAGTTCAATGCCTTTGTTGCTCAGCACTTCTTTGTACAGTTTCTTCTGCAATTGCAAGCCCGTAGCTGCTTCCGTTATCTGGTCGAGGTTGTCGAAGTATTGCCAGTAGGCGGCACCCCAAGCCGTCAAGCCTTTGGCAGCGGTTTTGTCTTGCTGCTTCAACTGAATGCGGATATTGCCCATTTCAGCTTTCACTTTTTCACCCACAGCCTGCACCTGCACATAACCCGTGCCTGCTTCTTGTTGAATGGTCGGCGTCCAGTTGCCGGCTGCTATTTGCACCGTAGCTTGAGCAGCAGCCCAATTATTGCCTTTGAGCAGCAAGGCATAGCAGGCATCTGCGGTGGCTTTTGTGGTCTTCCAGTTGTTAGTTTGCTTTTGGCGCAATAGCCATGTTTTTAAATCAGCAATGCGTGTTGCGTTATTCTCAATTTCTGCGTAGGCTGCTATCAGCAGGGCATGGCTTTCAATGGGTGCCTGCCACCAATAGTACGCCGGGTTGTTGAACTCCTTCCAATACATGCCCATCTCCGGATGGTTGATGCTGTTTTCCGTCAGCGATTTCAAAATGGCTGCAGCCGCTGCCGTTTGCTTGTTGCGTTGCAGCACCATGGCCAGCATGGCTTGTGTTTGCTTGCTGCGTTTGGTACTGCTGTTTTTGAGTTTGCCAAAGTAAAAATCGTAGGCTGTTTTGTAGGCTGGTTTTAGCACAGCATTGGGGAAGAAACTGCGGGCATAAAAGTATTGCACCTGCAAGTCGTTGACAGTGGTGGTAGCCGCCAGCAATTTTGTCCGCAGCAAATATTGGTAGTCATCCTGCATTCGGGCATCGAGGTAGGCAATGGCTTTGGTGGCCATGGTTTGTAAACGGTTTTGCAAGCCGGCAGGAGCTGCGTTGAGTTTGAGTAAATGCCCAATGCTGCTTACAATGTATTGGGTGATGTACCGGTCATCGGCGCCGCCTTTAAACCAAACAAAACCACCGTTGCTGCTTTGCAGTTCTTCCAGTTGTTGCAGGGCTTTGTTCCATTCGTTGGCCATGCGTACCACATCAAACAATACTGCCAGTTGTTTCTTTTGTTCGGCTTCTGTTTTAGCGGCCAGTACCCATGGCGTTTCTTGCAGCAGTACGGTTTTCAACGCTTCATTTTTTTGCAGGTTTGAGAGCAAAGCGGCTGTGTCTTGTTGCTGCCATTGCTGCAACAGTTTGGCCATATTGGGTATTTGCTTGCTGATGTGTGCCGCCAATGCATTGGCATAAAAACGGTTCCAGGTTTGCTCTGCACACTCGTACGGATACTCGGTGAGGTAGGGCAAAGACTGCACAGCCAACCACACCGGATTGCTGGTAAACTCAATGCTGAATGATTGATGCTGCAATGTGCTACTGCTATCGCTTTGCAATAACTTTTGCCATTGCCAGCTGCGTTGGTTGGTATTGCGAATGGTGAGTGGCAATGTTTCTGTTACCAACACCCGGTTGCTGAGTACGGGCAAGGTCATTTCTTCGCCATCGCTGTAATCATCGGCCGTGGCCGTAATGCGATAGGTTAGGGCATCGGTGTATTGCACCGGTATTTGCAATGGAAATTTCACCGCTACAGATTGACCAGGAGTTACGGTAAAATATTGCTGCGGAAAAACATTTTGCAACCAACCATCTACGGGTTGATTGGTGCTGGCATTGATGAGTTCGAGCCGAGCCACACCGGTGAGTTCTTTGTTGGAAAGGTTCACCACTTTGCTTACCAGTTCCAGCTGATCGCCCTGACGGAAAAAGCGGGGCGCATTGGGCTGCACCATCAACTCTTTTTGTGTAACCACCATGGCTTGCTGCAAACCCGTTTGCAATTGTTGGTTGTGTGCCAGTAGTTGTAATTTCCATTGGGTGAGTGCTTCGGGCATGGTAAAACTCAGGCTCACATTGCCAGCTGAATCTGTACGCAACTGCGGTAGCCAGAATGCGGTTTCATTGAAGTTTTTACGAACTTGAACAGGCTTACCATTTTGACCCAGAGGCTTTTCATTTTGCAGAACTTCTTCGTCTGCTACAATTTTTGGAGGAGTGAATTTTGCAATTTCTATTTTGGGTGCTGCAGACCTAACTAATCCATCATCTATTGCAGCTTCTTGATTCATGGTTGCTATTCTTGAGTTTGAAATGAAACCAGACATTAAAATATCTTTTTCTCCAAACACTTGCCAATGCTCAGCGATGGTCATCATTTGAGTGTAGAAATAGGCGCCACTTGTATCCACCACTTCATTGTGCTTTTCATTACCTGTCTGGCTTTTGAACTGTGCATCAGTTCGCCAGCCATTGGCTGTGAAATAATGATTGGGCCACAGATACATGTCATTCCATGCAAATGGCTGTATGTCGTCTAAAGATGCATCGTACATACTGGCCAGCAATTCAGCCGCTGCCTTTTCTTTACCCTTGCCTTGTATGTTGAGTGTCCAAGTTTCCTGCTGGCCGGGCAAGAGTTTGTTGCGGAAGCTGGCCAAAGAAATGTGCAGCTCCTTATTGCTCCAAGGTACGTTTACCTGCCAGCTGTTGCTGTACACCCGGTTGTGCTGCACAAATACCTGACTGATATGATAGCCACCGCGGTCGGCTTCTGTTGCTGTTACCGTTTGTTGCAGTAGCGGTTGCTGCATGTTGTGGTAAGCCAGGCTGTCTGTTTGTTGTTGGTTTCGAAACTTACTGGTCAGCTCAATTACATAAGCAGGGTTGGCTGTGCTGCCCTGTAAGATGTTTGCTTTTTCACCCGGCTCAAGGGTTAGGTTGGTTTGCGGCAACAATTGATACATGGGCATGGGCAGCCGTTGCTTTTGCACATCGTACATGCCAAAAATGTGATGTCCACTGACTGGTTTTCCATCTTTGTCAGTAGCACTAAACTGTAGAGCATACATACCAGCAGGCAAACTACCGGCGGGTATTTGAATGCGGTTGTTGCTGCCCGTGTTGACGGTATCACTCAACCATTGTTTGCCCAATGGCCAGCTTCGCATATCGTCTTCATTCAAATAGGGGTCGTGGGGAAAACGTTGCACAAAGCTGGCTTTGTCCATGGTGGCCGTGTCTGGCGCTGACCAATACCTGCTGCGCATCAAACGGTTGGGCGTTTGCAGCGCCACAATTTTCCATTGCACGTTGGTGGGTACAGGTTCATTGTTGAGGTTGCTGCTGCTGAGTACAAACCGCACTGCGCTGTCTACCCGCATGAAATCCTGTCGGGCATTGTCAAGGCTCAGTTGCAGCGAGGTGTAACCCACACTTACTGTTGTGTTGGCATCATGCGTTTCACCGTTGATGTCTGTTACACTGGCTTCAATGTTGTAAGTGAAAATGGGCTGTGCTGCTGCATCAATTTTTTCATCGGGCAGGGCAGGAAAGGAGATGCTGAAACTGCCATCGGCCTGCGTGGTTACGGTACCGTTGGCTATCTCGGCTGTTTCGCCACGATAGCGGGAAAGCGGAGGATAAGCAGTCCAGCTATTTTTGAATGGCGCATCCCAAATGGGGAAGCGATGTGTTCTTCGCACTGTGTATTTCACACTGGCACCAGTAATGGCATTGCCGGCATAAGCAGTGGCATTCCCTTTTACAGTTACGCTGTCGTTCAGGCGGTAACTACCTTGTACAGGGGCAAAGCTGGCGCTGAATTTTGGCCGCTTGTATTCTTCCACTTTAAAGTAGGCGGGATGGCGTTCATCGCCTTCCTGCACTTCTATGCGAAAGCTGCCGGTTAGGCCGTTGGCTGGTAATATAAAACTGCCTTGAATGCTGCCAAACTCATTGTGCATGAGTTCTGATGATTTAATAAGTTGACGGTTGGCATCATATAGATTTACCAACACTTTTTTGTTGGGTAAATACAGATTCGGATTGCTTGATTGGTCATCGTTGGTTACCCCAATGGCTTTGAAGTACACCGTTTGCCCCGGCCGGTACAAACCACGGTCGGTGAAAATAAAATAGCGGGCAAGAGCATCTTTTTTTAATTGCTGTTGTTCTTCATCGTACACATAGCCGGTATTGTACACTTCATTTTGCACAAACAGGTGGTCGTTGCCATGCGTAATCTCAATGAGCAGGTTTCGGTTGCTGTTAGATTTATCTTTTGGAATCATCACCAATCCGTTCTTATCGGTACGCAACTGTTGCCACAATGTTTTTTGCTGTTTGCGTTTTTCGTAGTCATAGTTTTTTTTCCAAAACTGCACTTGTGCATTTGCGAGTGGTTTGCCGGTTACCCGGTCGAGTACAAACAAATGCTGGCTGCTGTTGTACACATAGCTGATGTTGCTCACGTACAAGTGCACTGTAGTGAGTGCATTTTGCGCCGTGCTAAACGATTCATCGGCACTGGCCAGCAGCCAGTATTCGCCCACGGGCAATTCATCAATGGCTATTTCGGCACTGTGCTCCCGCAGGTCGGTATAAGCAGGTAAGTCTTGTGTCCATTGACGGATGGCTGTTTGTTTCACTATTATACTCCACCAATCTTCACTGGGGTAAAAATACTCGTCCACTTCTTCGCCATTCTTTGCTTTGATGATGCGTAAATACGCTTTCGTGGTATTGGTAAAAGTGAGCTTCGCCCTGAAGGGTTCTTTCAGCACATTTACCTGTTCTACCTCTACTTTCAACTGTGGTTTGGTAAGGGTTTTATAGAGGTAAGCGGCTCTTTCTCCGGCAATGGCTTTCGGAAATTTTCCGCTGATGTCCTTCGCCATGTTAGCGGCAATGGCCAGTGCCATTTTGCCTTCTGTATTCTTGCTTTGTTGTGGTTCCCATGCTTCACCCAAATCCCGCCAGTACTCAATTAATTCAAGTGCAGCCATGGCAGCCATTTCATTGTCGGGATATTGCGCCACTATGTTTTCCAGCCATTCTTTCCCCAATCTTTTTTTGTAAGGATGACTGCTTTCCCGCTGCACAAATGCATAGCGGGATAGGTCGGCATTAATCAATGCAGAAGGGTCGGCATCGTTGAGGTGAAAGCTCAGCAACTGTTGGTACAACTGAATAGCCCGCCACACCCGGCTGCTGCTATCGTTGCTGCTGTAGTGCTGGCGGATAAAAAGTTTTGGCATGCTCAGCGAGGCCGCATCGTTGAGTGTAAATGCATCAATGGGTTCGCTGATGTCCATTTCATCGCTTTGCAAATAATCGAGAAACTTATGCGCCAATACATCATACAGGGTAGGGCGGAGTTTCTTTTCTCCTTTGATGAGGATGGGCTGATAGTTGTCGATATTGGTTTGCTGAAGAAGTGTAGGATTTTTCAAACTGGCCGTGTACAGTTGCGTAATGCGTTGGTGAAAATCTTCTGCACTCCAGGTATCGGGGTTGCTGCTGGTGCTGTTCGTTTTCTTACGGTCATATATTTTCCAGCGTTGCCTTTCGAAATAGCGGAGATACACATCTGCCAACAAGCTTTGAATTATCTGCTGGCTCGGTTGCTTGGCCGTTTTCAGTTCCTTTTCCAGTTGTGCCATTACAGGTTTGAAACTTTCTTCTTCCACTACCAAAGCGAGGTGTCCTTTGCAAATGATGGCTTTCAACCGCTGTGCTTCTTGCTGGTCTTTTACTGATTGCGCATACAGTTTGTTTACCTCTGCCAAGGCAGATTTGGGCAGCTCTTTGTAAATGAGGGAATCAATTTTTTGCCAGGCTTTTTCGTAGTTGAATGGCTTTTGCGCCAGCAAACTGAGTGTGCAGCAAAGGCTGAGTAGGAGCAGCGTCCATCTGTTCGGCATCATGTATCGGTGTTTATGTAAAGGTCTCTTTTCGCTATCGGTAAACGGGATGTAAGGAACGGCATTTTTGCATAACCATGCACATAAAAAAAGCCGACACAAGGTCGGCTTAACAAAATATTTAGCGTTGAATAGCTGGCTTATTTTTTCAGGGCAGCAGCCATGGTTTTGCCAATGTCGGCGGGGCTGGCTACTACGTGGATACCGCATTCTGCCATGATTTTCATTTTGGCAGCAGCAGTATCGTCGGCACCACCTACAATAGCACCGGCGTGGCCCATGCGGCGGCCGGGAGGCGCTGTTTGGCCGGCAATAAAACCTACCACAGGTTTGGTGCCAAATTCTTTAATCCAACGGGCCGCTTCGGCTTCCATGCCACCACCAATTTCACCAATCATTACAATGCCTTCGGTAGCGGGGTCGTTCATCAGCAGTTCAACCGCTTCTTTGGTAGTAGTGCCAATAATGGGGTCGCCACCAATACCAATGGCCGTGGTAATACCCAAACCAGCTTTAGCTACCTGATCGGCCGCTTCGTAAGTGAGGGTACCGCTCTTGCTTACAATACCAATATTGCCGGTTTTGAAAATGAAGCCCGGCATGATGCCTACTTTACACTCGCCGGCCGTAATTACACCGGGGCAGTTAGGGCCTACCAAACGGGTGTTTTTGCCCTGCAGGTAGTTCTTCACTTTTACCATGTCTTGCACTGGAATGCCTTCGGTAATACATACCACCAAAGCAATACCAGCGTCGGCAGCTTCCATTACTGCGTCGGCAGCAAATGCGGGTGGTACAAAAATGATGCTCACATTGGCACCGGTTGATTTCACAGCGTCGGCCACGGTGTTGAACACCGGACGGTCGAGGTGGGTGCTGCCACCTTTGCCTGGCGTAACACCACCAACCACGTTGGTGCCATATTCAATCATCTGCGTAGCATGAAACGTTCCTTCTGTACCGGTGAAACCCTGTACAATTATTTTGGAGTCTTTGTTTACTAAAACACTCATGGCAAAAGTTTATACTGTGGACGTAAAAAGTGACGCAAAAGTAGGGGTTGACCGCCACACTTGGCGAGGCATTATCCCCAAAAAAGGGGTTAATAATAACCCCAGGTGAATGAACCCCAATAGCTTTGCCAGTCGGCTTTGTCATCGGCCTTGTTGGGTACCATTTTTACGAGGCTTACCATCCATTTTCCATCGGGCGTTACCGGCAGTGTAAAGCTGCCATCGGTCATGGCAATACTGCCGGCAGTGAGCTTACCGCTGCTGCTGATGTGCCAGGTGCGAATGAGGGCCTGCTTGAGCAGCCGCTGTTGAAAATATACCTGAAAGCTGATGCTGCCCGCTTTGGTGAGGCTGTACGGATGTTGCAGCGGCACAATGTCCAACGGCAATTCGGTAGGATAGTTGCAGGGCGTAAGCTGTGTGCCATTTTGCAACAAGGTTTTTACACTGCGTTGGTAGTATTCGCGGCTGCGGGCTGTGTCTTGTCCGTTGGCTTTACGCCATGCCGCAATGTCGGTCAAACCATCTTCCTGCAAGTAGGCATTGAACTCACTAGCGGGTAGTTCTATGTAGCTGTTGCTGCCGTTGTACACCAGTAGTTGTGTGCCGGTAAATGGCAGGCTGAATTGCAGTGAATCGCCTGGGTTGGGCAGCATTTGCTGTGCATTGCTGGTGCTGCGGTCTGTATGGTTGAGCACTTCCAGCAGCCGTACTTTTTCAAAGTTGCCGCTCCAGTTGTCGCCACTGAAATGTTCGCCCACCCGAAAGCGAACGCAGGCATTTTTGGAAAAGAATGAAACGGGATCGAGCCAAAACTCATGGGCAAAGCCGACTGTACTGAACAACACAAATGCAAATACCGATAGCAGGATTTTTTTCATACCACGTCAAAGGCTTTACGTTGGCAGGACATTTATAATGTCCTGCTTGGAACTGTTGTTGAATAAAGATAAATAGTTACAAACAAAATCTACTGACGAGTAGCGTTCGGTCAAGCCAAGTACAAAAGCTAAATTGAAAAAACAAAAGTTGAGAGGCTTGACCCGTCAGCCCTGCTGACGTAAAACCTTTTGTTAGCGGTTGTTTTAATTTGTCCAGCCACCAATTTCAATCCAAGGTTCCCAACTTTTTTTTGTCTTTTTATAAAGCCAAAATGTTCCGTGTCCACATAAACTACAAATGAAGTCATAATAAAATAAACAAACTGTATTGTCTCTCAAGAAAATTGGTTTGTAAATAAGATAGGATGGATCATATCTATTCTTTACGGTGTCTTTGCTAACTAATTTTATTTTGTCAAGTTGAAACGTTTTTTGAGAAAGTTTTGTCCATTTCATAGTGTCAACAAGAATTTGATTTTTTTCTTCATTAGTTAGAATAAAATAATCAGAAGTTTTTTTATTGTTTATGTCTTTTAATGTGTCTGTTGTCAATATGTAATCTCTAAAATATCTTGGTACATTAGATGAAAGAAATATATTGTTTGAGTCGGGTAATAAATATCTGTCAGCTTTGAAAAAGTCAATTATAGTGTTCATGAAATAATTCATCTCATTTATCTTCACTTTGTTTTGTCCAAAAGAAGCAAATGCAGTTAAAAGAAATAAAATTGGAGTACTTAGGTATTTCATAAAATAACCGCTACCTCATGCATTTGTGGGTGGTGTTTGCCCCGGATATTTACCCGTCATTTCGAGCATCCGCATGTTTTTGGCATCCTGCAAAAACTCGCTGGCAAAAATGAAGCTGTTGAGTTTTTCATCGGTGCTGAAAATGATGTCTTCCTTGGTGCCCGTCCATTGCTTGTAGCCTTGGTACATGTACAAAATATTATCACCGATTTCCATCACACTGTTCATGTCATGCGTGTTGATGATGGTGGTGGTATTGAATTCCACAGTCAGGTCTTTGATGAGTTTATCAATCACCATGCTTGTTTGCGGATCGAGGCCGCTGTTGGGCTCATCGCAAAACAGGTATTGCGGATTGAGCACAATGGCACGGGCAATGCCCACCCGCTTTTTCATACCGCCGCTTATTTCTGCCGGATATTTTTTGTTGGTGTCTTTCAGATTAACCCGGTCGAGCACTTCATTTACCCGCTTCAGTTTGGTAGCGTAGCTGTCTTTGGTAAACATGTCGAGGGGAAACATTACGTTTTGCTCCACGGTCATGCTGTCGAACAATGCTGAACCCTGAAACAGCATGCCAATTTGCTGGCGCAGTTCTTTGCGTTCTTCCCGGCTCATTTGCACCATGTCATCGCCGTGGTATAAAATCTGTCCGCTGTCGGGAGTAAACAAACCCACCAGCAATTTCATCAGCACCGTTTTACCGCTGCCACTGGTGCCAATGATGAGGTTGCATTTGCCGGGCAAAAACTCAGCACTGATATCATGCAACACCGTTCTTTCGCCGAAAGATTTTTTGATATTTTGAAGCTTGATCATGGATTGAGCAGAATAAGTGTGATGACATAATCGGCCAGCAAAATGAGGATGCAGCTTACCACCACGGCAAGGGTAGAGCTGCGGCCAATTTCCAAAGCACCGCCTTTTACATTGTATCCAAAATAGGCCGAGATGCTGCTGATGAGCAAGGCAAACGTAACCGCTTTCACCATGGCTACTGTCACGTTAAACGGATTGAAGTCGCGGAGCAGGCCTTCATCAAAAATGGTGGAGTTGATGATGCCTGCAGCTTCACCCACAAAGCGACCGCCCCACAACGAAATAACAATGGATAAAGTGATGAGCATGGGTACCACAATGAGTGATGCCAGCACCTTGGGTAAAATCAAATAGGTTTTAGTGTTGATGCCCATGATTTCCAGTGCATCTATTTGTTCGCTGATGCGCATGTTTCCCAGTTCGGAAGCAATTTTACTGCCAACTACGCCAGCCAATACTACACAAATAACCGTGGGTGATAGTTCGAGCAACATGCTATCCCGCACTACTACCGCAATGGTACTGAGTGGTATAAAATTGGCCACCAGTTGGTAGGCTGTTTGCACGGTCATTACCATGCCCAAAAACATAGAAATGATGAGGACAATGGGCAATGAGCCAATGCCGATCTCTACGCACTGGTGCATGAATTCTTTCCAGTACATTTTTTCATTTTCCGGACGGGCAAACATGCCCTTCATGGTGATGATGTAGCTTCCTAAGTGTTCGAATAACGGCATGAGTTGAAATTAATGCGTTGCAATGAGTGTGTGTTGCGTAAAAAGGAATGATGTTACTGCTTGCCGCGTTGCCACCATTTCTTTTTGGCAGGTTCTTTGCCGGTGTCGTGTGCATAGCATTTCATTTGGGCATCTATCACTGCAATCAGCGTCATGTTTACAATGCTGCGTACTGTACTGCCGAGTTGCAATACATGCACTGGTTTTTTCATACCCAGCAATACGGGGCCAATAGCATCGGCATTGCCAGCTTCGCGGAGCAGGTTGTAGGCAATATTGCCGGCAGACAAGTTGGGGAAAATCAATGTGTTTACATCCTGACCCACCAACTCGCTGAATGGATAATTTTCTTTCAGGATATCATTGTTGAATGCGAGAATGCCTTGCATTTCACCATCCACAATCATTTTAGGATCCCGTTCCTTCAAAATGTTTCTGGCCTCTGCCATCATTTTTGCTTCGGGTGTATTGCTGCTGCCAAAGTTGGAGTAGGAGAGCAATGCAATGCGTGGCTGAATATTGAAGCTGCGGACTTCTTTGCTTACCATCTGAGTGATGTCAGCAATTTCTTCTGCAGTAGGGTGAAAATTCACCGTGGCATCGGCCAAAAAGAGCGGTCCTTTTTTGGTGAGCAAAATGTACATACCGGCAATCTTTTTTACGCCGGGTTCTGTACCAATTATTTGCAGTGCAGGACGAATCAAACCTGAATAGTCGCGGCTGGGGCCGGCAATCAATGCGTCGGCTTCACCATTGCGCAGCATCATGCAACCAAAGTGCATGCGGTCTTTCATGGCTTTGATGGCTTCGTAGCGGTTGAAACCTTTGCGGCCACGCATGCCAAAAAACTGTTCGCCATATTCCTGTCGTTTGTCTTCGCATTGTTCTTCTTTGGGGTCGATGATGGTCATTCCATCGAGGGTGAGTCCGTTTTCTTCTGCCAGCCTGCGGATCTTTTTTTCTTCACCCATAAGAATGGGGAAGCAGATACCTTCTTCCAGACAAATTTCTGCGGCCTTCAATACTTTGATGTTGTCGGCTTCTGCAAAAATTACATTGCGTGGGTCGCGACGAGCTTTCGAACTAATAACCCGGAAGAGTTGGTTATCCAAACCAAGCCTGCGGTTGAGTTCAATTTCGTAGTTGTCCCAGTTGGCAATGGGCTGCTGTGCTACACCGCTGTCCATGGCTGCTTTGGCTACAGCAGGCGCTACTGCCGCCAGCAAACGTGGGTCTAACGGTTTTGGAATGATGTAGTTGGGCCCGAATGAAATGGATTTTTCATTGTAGGCAAGGTTCACAATATCAGGTACTGGTGTTTTGGCCAGCTCTGCCAGGGCACGAACGGCCGCCAGTTTCATTTCTTCGTTGATGGTGGTAGCCCTTACATCCAATGCACCACGGAAGATGTAGGGAAATCCAAGCACGTTATTTACCTGATTGGGGGTATCACTTCTGCCTGTTGCTACGATGATGTCTTTTCGGGCATCGTGTGCTGCATCGTACATAATTTCCGGATCGGGATTGGCACAGGCAAATACCACCGGATTTTTGGCCATGCTTTTTATCATGTCGGCATTGAGCACGTTGCCCACACTCAATCCCAAAAACATATCAGCATCTTTCATGGCATCTTTCAATGTCCATTGTGCTTTGGATGCATCTACAGCCAACTGTTGTTTGAAAGTATCCAAATCGGTACGGCCTTTGTGCAGTACACCGTTGATGTCGAACACCACAAAATTTTCGAAACGGGCACCCAATGCAATGTATAGTTTGATACAGGCAATGGCAGCGGCACCCGCACCATTCACCACAAACTTTACCTTTTCAATTTTTTTGCGTTGTATTTCCAGTGCGTTCAGTAAGGCGGCACTGCTGATGATGGCCGTGCCATGCTGATCATCATGCATCACCGGAATTTTCATTTCTTCCCGCAGTCTTTTTTCTATGTAAAAACATTCGGGAGCTTTGATGTCTTCGAGATTGATGCCACCAAAGGTTGGTTCTAAAGATTTAACGATATCGCAAAACTTATCAGGATCGAGCTCGTTTACCTCAATGTCAAATACATCGATGTCGGCAAAAATTTTGAAGAGAACGCCTTTTCCTTCCATCACGGGTTTACTGGCTTCAGGGCCAATATTTCCTAAACCGAGAACAGCAGTGCCATTACTGATTACACCCACCAAATTTCCTTTGGCAGTGTATTTGTACACATTGCTGACATCAGACTTGATTTCTTTACATGGCTCGGCCACACCAGGGCTGTAAGCAAGGCTGAGGTCGCGTTGCGTTTTGGCTTCTTTGGTAGGAACAACTTCAATTTTTCCCGGCCGTCCTTTGGCATGGTATTCCAGTGCCTGTTCTTTGCGCAAATCGTGTAGCATAGGAGGCAAATGTAAGGAGGTTGGCAAAGGAGAAATCACCGTTGGTGAATATTGTGAACAAGGCAACGGCTACCACAAAAAAAGCAACCGTTACCAGTTGCCCATTTGTCCTTCTACAATGCGTTCCACTTTTTTGGGTGCTTTGTGCCTCCAGTCGGCATCGTATTTTACAAAAAAAGAGAGCCAGATAGAGCGGCTCAGTCGCATGGTGTAAGGCATGGATACCAGCAAAACCAAGGCATTAATACCGAGGTAATAAAACAAACTATTGTCTTTGATGGAAATGCCAATGAGCACCCAATAAGCTACAAAAACAGCCACACTTATGGCTACAGTTAAGGCATAGCTTACGTAACCAGTGCCGTAGTAAAAACCCACTTCAATTTCCATAGGCTGGCCACATATTTTGCAATGAGTAGGCATTTGCATGTTTTTGGCAGATGGGAGTGGTTGTAAGCCGTGCTCAAACATGTTGCCTTCGCGGCAGCGGGCACATTTGCATTGCAATACACTCGGCAGGTAAGATGGTTTCCGTTTGCTTTCCATGAGTTTCATTTTCACATTTTCCTAAAAGGTTACAAAAGTATCGAACTGTGTCCGGTCCTCTGTAATTTTCATCACTGCGTTCGTTGGCTACCCAACTATCTTTTCCATTTGCATGCTCCGACTTCCTTTTACCAACAAGTAGTTGCCAGCGCTTTGCTGTGCATTCCACCAGTTGGCTGCTTCGCTGGAGTTGGTGAAAAAACGAAAGGGGTGAGGCAGCGTGGCAAAGTCACCACCTACCAATATCACGTCTTTCCATTGGTGCTGTTGAATCAGTGCAATTAATTGAGTATGCTCTTGTTCACTTTCTTCACCCAGTTCCATCATGCCGCCCAAAAACAGCATTTTATTTTCTGCTTGCAGTTTAGCAAAATTCTCAATGGCTGCAACCATGCTGGTGGGGTTGGCATTGTAGGCGTCGAGTATAATTTTATTGCCATTTTTTTCTATGAGTTGGCTTCTGCTGTTGGTGGGTGTGTATGCTTCAATAGCATGCACAATGTTTGCATCGCTTATGCCAAAGTATTTGCCCACAGTAGCTGCAACCAATACATTGTACACGTTGTAGCTCCCCACCAACTGTGTATTTATGACGGAAGTATTCACCCCCTTTTCTATGGCCACTTGCAAAAATGGTTCACTGGCCAGCACTTTACCAACCACTTCGCCATTATTTGTACCGTACCAATGTATTTCTTGCAGGCCGGCACTCATAGTATGGAAATAATCGAAGTCGTCGCAAATGAATGCCACCCCGTTGTGATTGCGCAGCCAATCAAAGAGTTCGCCTTTGCCTTTTCTTACGCCTTCTATACCGCCAAAACCTTCCAGGTGTGCTTTGCCGCAATTGGTGATGAGTCCGTGAGTGGGTTCGGTATAACTACAGTAAGCGGCTATTTCTTTTTGATGGTTGGCGCCCATTTCAATTACTGCCATTTCTGCATCGGCTTGTATGCATAGCAGGGTGAGGGGCACACCAATATGGTTGTTCAGATTTCCTTTGGTGGTGTAGGTTTTGAACTGAGTAGCCAGCACAGCATGAACTAATTCTTTAGTAGTGGTTTTGCCGTTGCTGCCGGTTATTGCCAGTACAGGAATATGTAATTGTCTGCGATGGTGCAATCCCAGCTGTTGCAAAGCATCCAGTGCATTGGGCACCAAGAGGGTTTGTTCGTTGATTTGATATTCAGGTTCATCAATTAAAACATACCTAGCACCAGCTTCCAATGCTTTCGTTGCAAAAGAATTGCCATTAAAATTGGGTCCTTTTAGTGCTATAAACAATTGGCCGGGTTGAATACTGCGGGTATCGGTTGTAACGCCGCTGCACTGCAAAAATGCTTCGTATAGTTGTGGAATCGTTGTCATGAAAAAATACTAAGTGCTGCAAATTAGGTAGCTGAAGGGTTATCAAAAAAACAAAACCCGCCAATTGGCGGGCTTCATTCTAATGTTGGGAAAACTTATCGACGTGTACGTTTTGTTTGCCAGTAGTTACCGGCACGTGTTCTGTTTCCTTCTGGCGCACCAAAGTAAGTCATGGCGCACCGGAAACCGATTGTGCTGGTAGACTGATCTTCTTCGAGGAAACGGCGGGTGCCGGGGCCGAGCCAGTAGGCCATATCCAACCAGCTGCCACCTTTAATTACACGGCTCTTATCGCTTACCAAAGTAGTAATGCCGTAGCCGTAGCTGGCGCCGCTCAGGCTGTCGCCATCGAGGTAGTTAAGGGCATAGAACTTCTGGTAGTTTCTCCGTTTGGTAAGGTCGGCGTTGTCTTCATTTACATATTTCACCTTGCCGGTTGAGTCTTTTTCGTAGCGTGTAGAAGGATCATTTGATGTAGGGTCTACCACTTTCAGTTTCTGGAAAACGTTACCACGATAGTAGTTGAAATCATCACCTACTTCATGGGTCATGGGGCGATACACGTCGGCTACCCATTCGCTTACGTTGCCGCTCATGTTGTATAAGCCGAAACCGTTGGGGTAGTAGCTTTCAACGGGGGCGGGCAATGCAGAACGGTCGTTCAAGCCACCGGCCACACCCATCAAGTCACCAGAGCCACGTTTGAAGTTGGCCAGCATTTCGCCCTGCCAGCTACCACGGCGGTTGTCGCGGAGACCATTGTAGTTATTGTTCCAAGAATACACTTGCTTGTTGGCCACTAATTCTTCACCACGCTGCCCTTTTTCTTTGCGCCGGGGCTGTGGGTTTTGAGCAATGTAAGCAAGAGCTGCATATTCCCATTCAGCTTCCGTAGGCAGGCGGTAATCGGGGCTCATGATACCATCTTCGAAAGTAACCTGTGTACGAGGACGGCCATTTGGATCGGTCAAAGGATTCTTTTTGCTTTTGGCAGCTGTTCCAGGAGGTGGCGTAGTTAAACCCAGCAGGTAAGCTTTGGTGTTGAAGGCGTCAGCACCTTTACCTTGCATGTTTTTCATTTCATTTTTATTGATGAAACCACCGCTCAGCAATGCCAGTTCGTTTACACGGTCGGTACGCCACAGGCAATAATCATGAGCCTGCTTCCAGCTTACACCTACTACAGGATAGTAATTGAAGCTTGGGTGACGGAAATAATATTCTACGTAAGGCTCGTTGTACGCCAATTCGCTACGCCAAACTAAGGTGTCGGGGTAGGCTGCATCTACAATAGGTTGGTTTGCAGGGTCGCCGGCGGGGTCAAATGTGCGGTTGAGCCAAAACAGGTATTCACGGTAGTGAACGTTGGCAACTTCAGTTTTGTCGATAAAGAAAGAATTGACAGTAACCCGCTTGGGAACGTTGTTCCAATCGGCCATTACGTCTTCTTCTGCAGCACCCATTACAAAAGTGCCGCCCTGTACAAACACCAAACCTGGACCGGCTTTGATGTCTTTGGCCTTGGCTACGTTGAAGCCACCGCTGTTTTTATCATTGTAATTCCAACCTGTTGCACCTGATTTGTCGAACTTCTTTTTGAAAAGTCCGCCTTCTTTACAGGCAGGGGTAATGGCGATAGCCGCAGCAAAAAAGAATAATTGGGTAAGTTTCATAGTATCTGCGATACAGTTTTTCTGAATAACGAACGGAGTAATACTTCAAATATTGTGCTACACATAAAATATAGCCCTGCGAATGTACCTAAACAGGCCTCATACCTGTAAGAACCCGGCAGCCAATTCTTACCCACAGCAGCGTAGAAACCGTGGATAAAAGCTGAAATATTTACTCAACAGTTACGCTTTTGGCCAAATTTCGTGGTTTATCTACATCGTAGCCTTTTTTCAAACCCACGTAGTAGCTCAGCAATTGTAATGGAATAACACTCAGTAATGGCCCCACCAACTCGTCGGCATCCGGTACAAACATGGTATCGTCAGCCATGGTGGGAATCACTTTGTCGCCTTCGGAAGCCACGCAAATAACCTTGCCTTTCCGGGCTTTTATTTCTTGTACGTTAGAAACGATTTTCTCGTAAAAACGATCTCTGGTGGCCACAAAAACCACTGGCAGGTTTTCATCAACCAAGGCAATGGGGCCGTGTTTCATTTCGGCAGCGGGGTAGCCTTCGGCATGTATGTAGCTGATTTCTTTCAGCTTCAATGCACCTTCCAGTGCCACTGGGAAGTTGTAACCACGGCCAAGAAACAGGAAGTCGCTGGCATCTTTGTATTTTTCTGCAATAGCTTCTATGTGGCTGGTATCCTTTAAAATAGTGGCTACTTTTTCGGGAATGGCCTGCAGTTCAAACGATAGTTCGGTATATTTTTCAGTGGTTATGGTGCCTTTGGCAGCCGCCATTTTCAGTGCCATCATAGAAATAACAGCCAACTGGCCGGTAAATGCTTTGGTACTGGCTACGCCAATTTCGGGGCCACTGTGCGTATAAGCACCTGCATGGCTTAGGCGGGCTATGCTGCTGCCCACACTGTTCACAATGCCGAAAATGAAAGCACCCTTTTCTTTGGCATTTTCTAAAGCCACCAGCGTATCAGCAGTTTCGCCGCTTTGGCTGATAGCAATAATTACGTCGCCGGGATGAATAATGGGATTGCGGTACCTGAATTCTGATGCGTACTCTACCTCCACGGGTATTCGACAGGTTTCTTCAATCAGGTATTCGGCCACCAGTCCGGCATGCCAGCTTGTGCCACATGCCACTATTATGATACGAGGGGCATTGATGAGGGCATCGATATTCGCTTCAACACCACCCATTTTTATCAGACCAGCTTCGGGTAACAAACGACCACGCAGACAATCGAAAATGGTTGCAGGTTGTTCGTGTATTTCTTTCAGCATGAAATGATCGTAACCGCCTTTTTCAATAGCGGCCAGTTCCATATCGAGCTTGGTAATGAACGGTGTTACTTTTTCGTTGCCGAGGTTTTTGAGTACCAACTCATCTTTTTTCACAATGGCTACCTGGTAATCATTTACATACACCACTTCTTTGGTGTATTCAATAATAGGCGAGGCATCGCTGGCGAGAAAATGTTCGTTTTTGCCAATACCAATAACCAGCGGAGAACCTTTGCGGGCTGCCAAAATTGTGTCCGGGTCGTCTTCATCAATCAATAAAATGCAATATGCACCCACAATACGCTTGAGGGCAATGCGCAGGGCTTCTTCTAAACCGCAGGCGTTGTTTACCCGAATGTCTTCTATAAAATTGAGGAGTACTTCAGTGTCGGTATCGCTGGAAAAATGGTAGCCTTTTTGCGTCAGTTCTTCTTTGATGGCCATGTAGTTTTCGATAATGCCATTGTGTATCATGGCCAGTTTGCCAGATGCCGAACGATGCGGGTGTGCATTTCGATCGCTGGGCTCACCATGAGTAGCCCAACGGGTATGGCCAATACCAATATGACCGCCAAGGTGCTGACCAACTATGGCATCTTCCATGTCGGCCACTTTGCCTTTCTTTTTATATACGGATAAATGTTCGTCGATGAGGGCTACACCTGCACTATCGTAACCACGGTATTCCAATCTTTTCAGTCCTTTTACAACTATGGGATAGGCTTGTCTTTCGCCTATGTATCCAACTATGCCGCACATGAGAAATCCATTAATGAGTTATGTAAATCAACCATGTAAGGCTGATTAGTAAATAAATTCAAAATTAAAGACAATCGTTGGGTAGTGGCGTGGTGCACATAAATAAAAATGATATTCGCAGGTATGATTCGGTTGGCTGCATATTCCTGGTTGGCAAAGTTGACAACGGCTTTGTGCAATTTTGGCACCATTGTGTTGCTGTCGAGGTTGCTTGGCGTAACAGAAAGAGGGGTGTGTGCCTGGTATGCCGTGCTGATAGCCATTTCTTTATTGATTACTGATATTGCTGCCGGAGGCACAGTAGTTTACCTGATGCAGCAGTTTGGCTGGCGGGCCATGCGAAAAATTTACCTGTTTTGTGCAATTGGAATTGGATTTGTTGTAACTGGCGCAGCCTATCTGTTGGGAAGTGTACAATATGTTGAAGCTTCACTTTTATTTGTTATCGCATTTTTTAATGCCATGTTTTCCTTTCAAAACCATGTATTGTTGGGACTTAAGCAGTTCCGGATGTTCAACATCAGTACTTCGGTTGCGGCATTTACACTTTTCGCAGCTACCTACTTTTTTCTGCAATTGGGCACTGGCCGCCAAGGTTATTTATACGCTATGCTACTGGCGTGGAGTATGGCCTCCTTAGCTCAGCATACATTACTGCAGCGTATTTCGCCATACCTGGATGAGCCCCAACCAAACCAATGGGCAGTGTTGAAAAAAATGGTGGGTACAGGTTTCATTAATCAGTTGGTGCAGTTGTTGGGGTTAGCCAACAACAGGTTTCCGTTTTTTTGGATGAAAGCGGGCATGCTGGGTGTTTTTTCCAACAGCCTGGCCCTGGCGGAAGCTATGATGTTGCTCCCCGGCAGTATTGGTCAGGTGTATTACAGCCAACATGCAGGCCAAGAACCCGGGTTGAAAGATTATCGACGTTTTGCCAGATTAATGGTTGTAAATGCCGGTCTCATAGCTGTAGCTGTTGTGGTAATTCAATTGTTACCAGAAAGCTTTTATACCCTTCTTTTTGGCAAGGGTTTCAACGGAGTAGGGGCCTACCTAAAACTGCTTTCTTTTAGCATGCTATTTTACAGCATGTATATGATGCTAAGTTATTGGCAATCAGCACATGGAAAATTTTACATCAATTTATATTGTACTATTTTTTCATTGCTAACCACCTGTGTTTTTTCATTGTTGTTTTACGTTAAGCATGGTTGGGTGTTGCAAAATCTTGTAACCGGTGTAGCTGGCGGTCTGGTAGTTTCAGGTGTGTCAGCGGTAGTATTTTTTGGTGGAGGCTGGCGGGCAGCAGCAGCTCGTTCCAGGCAAAAGCTCCTATAACTCAGGTCAGCTTGGGTTTGAGTTATACACAAGTCGGCTGCTCATTTCGTAAACATTTATTTGCCTGTAACACCCTCCAACCTGAATTTTGCTGGCATTACACATGAACCCGATTACTGCATTTTATCCGCTGCTACAAGAGAAAACCGCCAAAGTGGTGATTACTTGCCATCAAAAACCCGACGGCGATGCCATGGGCTCAACGCTGGCTTTGTATCATTATTTGGTTCAACTTGGCCATGAGGCAACCGTAATTTCTCCAACTAACTGGGCAGCCTTTCTCAACTGGATGCCCGGCGTTGATACTGTGGTAGATTTTGAAGCTAAAACAAAACAAGCTGAGGCGTTGATTGCCGAAGCAGACTGGTTGTTTTGTTTGGATTTCAATACGCTTTCCCGCACCAAAAGGATGGAAACAGCTTTGGGTGCAGCTAAGGGTGATCGTATTTTAATAGACCATCATCAGGAGCCGCAAGAGCACATGTTTGCTTACGGCATTAGCGATACCGGTAAAAGCAGCACCTGCGAAATGGTATATGATTTTATAGTAGAGTCAGGCGGTAGTCAACTAATCAATCAGGCCATTGCCCAGTGTTTGTACACCGGTGTAATGACGGATACTGGTTCGTTTCGATTTCCATCCACCACGGCTTCCGTACACCGCATGATTGCTCATTTGAAAGAAACCGGTTTTGCCCATTCTCACGTTCACGATCATATTTACGATAGCTTTCTGGAAAACAGGCTGCGATTTATTGGCCATGTACTGCTCAACAGAATGGAGGTAATTTATGAAATGAACACAGCGGTGATGGCCATTAGCAAAGCCGATTTGTACCGATTCGACATAACCACAGGCGATACCGAAGGGCTGGTAAACTACCCGCTGAGTATCCAAGGCATTAAAATGGCAGCCATAGTAATTGATAGGGATGAGGAAAGAAAATGGTCGTTCAGAAGTAAAGGCGATGTGGATGTGAATCAATTTGCCCGCCAATTTTTTGAAGGCGGCGGCCATAAAAATGCTGCCGGAGGACGCTCTTCTGATTCACTTGAAAATACGTTGAAGCATTTTTATGAAGTACTCGGGGCACTTCAGCCACAACTAATCGGGTAGTGAAGCAATCGATATTGTCATTCAATTATATTTAATAAATTATTGAAAATCAAATAGAAAATTATAAACAATGAAATCAATTATGAAAACTGGTTTTATGAAAATATCATGCTTTGTTGTACTCACCCTTGTGATGGCTGGCTGTGGCAATGCTGATTACCAAAAAACGAAAAGCGGCTTGTTGTACAAAATCCATCGTAAAGGTCAAAACAAGAAAGTGCTTCCTGGTCAGTTTGTTAAGCTGCACTACCGGGCCATGATTGGTGATAGTGTGCTGATTGATACTTACCAGCGTATTCCTGCCTACGGTCAGTACGATACATCTACCAAAAATGTACACGACTTTGTTGATTTCCTCGGCGAAATGAAAATTGGAGACTCCGTTGTTTTCATCCGCAACGTAGATACCATGCAAAAGCGTGGCTATCTGATGTACAATGAGTCGTTTAAGCAAGGCGGTACCATTAAAGGGTACATCACCGTATTAGGTGCATTTCGTACACAAGAGGCTCTCATGAAAGATCAGGAGCAGGAATCAGCCAAAGAGAAAGTACGTGAAATAGCTGCCATGGAGCAGTTTTTGAAAGAGAAAAACATAACCGGCTATGTAAAAACGCCCGGCGGTGTGTTCATTAAATTACACAGTCAGGGTGCAGGTGTAAAAGTAGACAGCGGTATGCTGGTGAGTGTAAACTATACCGGTGCTTTGAAAAACGGTACCAAGTTCGACTCTAATGTTGATTCTGCTTTTGGTCACCCGAGTGCTTTTGAATTTGTGGCCAAAGGCAATGGAGTAATTCCCGGTTGGGATGAAGCCATTGTGTACCTGAACAAAGGTGCTAAAGCTACTTTGTACATTCCAGCCATGCTGGCCTATGGCCCCAATGCGCAAGGTGAAAAGCTGCCCGCATTCAGCGATTTGGTGTTCGATATTGAAGTAATGGATGTGCGACCAAACATGCCTAAGCCTGCAGGTCCGGCAGCCGATCCTCACGGGCATTAATTTATTTAAACATTTAAATAGCTGATTATCAATTTGAAGCTTTTAAATGACCTTGGAAAAATCATGCTTAGTCTATTGGCTATCCCAATAGACTAAGCTACATTTGCCCCCGAATAGGTTACTGCTTATTACACTTACTCACCCAAACTAAATCCTATTCTGTGTACAAAGTCAGAAAGTATTTACTCAGTCATCAGGTGGCACCCAAATGGATGGTTTTCCTTTTTGACACCGCTATCGGGGCACTTTCTGTGATCATCGCTAACTTTCTCCGTTTCAATTTTGATATAAACACTGTTTTAGAAGGCGGACTTTTTACCCATTTGGTCTTAGTTATTGTTACCAATTCTCTGTTCTTCTTTGTTTTCAAAACCTATCAGGGTATCATTCGGTTTTCGGGTTTTGCCGAAGCTATCAGAACCACTACTGCTTTATTCGCCTCTTTTTTACTGATGAGTTTGCTCAATATCTCTATGGTATTGGTGGCAGAGGCGCAGGTGCTCATTCCTACATCCATTCTCATCATCACATTGCTCACGGGGTCATTTTTTATGGTGGCCTACCGGTTGATTGTAAAAACATGGTACCGGGCAAGCCTGAGCATGGGGCAAAAAGTAAATGTGCTGATTTATGGTGGTGAAATAAACGGTTCACAGCTTAAAACAACCATTGAGCAATCGAGCAATCAGCAATACAGGGTGGTAGGATTTGTTGATGACGACCCTTCATACGTGGGCAAGAGCATCGACAATATCAAGATTTACAGCATCGATCAACTTCAGCATGTAGTAGAAGAATGGGGAGATGTAGGTATGATCTTATTTGCCAAACCAGAAATGGAAGTGGAGGTGAAGAATCAGGTTGTTGATTTTTGCCTTGCCAACGACATTCAGGTTAGAAACATACCACCCATTGACCAATGGATTAAAGGTCAACTCAATATCACACAACTAAAAGAAATTAAGATTGAAGAATTGCTTGGACGGCCACAGATTAAATTACAGAACAAACAAGTAACTGATTTAATTGCATCAAAACGTGTACTCATTACAGGTGCCGCCGGCTCAATCGGAAGCGAACTTGCCCGTCAGGTAGCTAGCATAGCACCATCCATTTTAGTACTGTGCGACCAAAATGAAACCGGCCTGTACGAGTTGGAGTACGATCTTCGCAATCATTATCCTTCTTGCAATATTGCTTTATTCATAGGCGATGTTCGTGATGAGAGCTCCATGGAAAGTTTGTTCAAGCGGTTTCATCCACAAATCGTTTTTCATGCTGCAGCATACAAGCATGTGCCCATGATGGAATATCACCCATCAGAAGCTATCCGAAACAATGTGTTGGGTACAAAAATTCTGGCCGATTTATCCATAGAGCATGAAGTAGAACGCTTCTTGTTGGTATCTACCGATAAAGCCATTAACCCTACCAATGTAATGGGTGCCAGTAAACGGATTGCAGAAATCTACTGCCAGTCGCTGGGCAACCGCGATAAAAAGGTGGTGCACCTTTCTTCGAATTTTGTATCCGAAAATGGTTTGCCGGAGCACAAAACCCATACCAAATTCATCACCACCCGGTTTGGCAACGTACTTGGTTCTAATGGTTCGGTTATTCCTCGCTTTAAAGAACAAATTGCTGCAGGCGGCCCGGTAACCGTAACACACCCCGATATTATCCGCTTCTTCATGACCATACCCGAAGCTTGCTCATTGCTGCTGGAAGCAGTAACCATGGGCAATGGGGGCGAAGTGTTGCTGTTTGATATGGGCGAAGCCGTACGCATTCAGGATTTGGCCCGTAAAATGATTAAGCTGGCAGGATATGTTCCTGGCAAAGACATTGAAATAAAATTCACCGGATTGCGCCCCGGCGAAAAACTGTACGAAGAGCTGCTCAATAAAAAAGAAGAAGTGGTGCCTACTCACCACAAAAAGATTTTAATAGCCCGTGTAGCAGAGTACGATTTTTATGCTGTCAATAAATCAATCGATACATTGATAGCAGAAGCTTTTCAGAGCAACGATGAAAATGTAGTACGTCAAATGAAACGGATGGTGCCTGAGTACATCAGCAACAATTCCATTTATCAGTCTTTCGACGATATGAATAAGTCGCAAATGACTGTTAACGCAGCACAATAACCTACTGCTTTCCTTACTTTCGCTTTCCGCACGGCATTCAACCTCACCGTCGGCTCCAGGTTATGTTTTCGTTGTTCAAGAAAAAGACGCCAACCATTACGGATACACTTGCTTGTATTGGTGCAGACATGCACAACCATTTGCTTCCCGGTATAGACGATGGCAGCCCCGATGTGGAGACCTCGTTATACCTCATGGATCATTTGATGCAGTTGGGTTACAGCAAAATTTACTGCACGCCCCATGTGTTGGGCGAAGTACACCCTAATACTCCTCAAACAATTGAGGCTGCGTACCAGCAACTGCAAACAGCGGCTACCGAAAAAGGCTGGAATGTATTGAAAGGTTTTTCGGCGGAATACATGATTGACTACGATTTCGAAAGCATTCTTGAAAAAGAAAATTTTGTACCACTGCCCGGCAAAAGGGTGTTGATAGAAATGAGTTTTGCAGTAGAATCGCCCAATATAAGGGAGATGATTTTTCAACTACAAACCAAAGGATACGAGCCCATACTGGCGCATCCTGAACGCTATCCTTTTTACTTCGATCGCTTCGATAAATACGAATCTTTCCTGGATGCAGGTGCCGATTTGCAAATCAACATACTGTCTTTAGCCGGCTATTATGGCAAGCCTTCACAAAAAATTGCTGAGAAACTGTTGGATGAGCAATTTGTTACCTGGGTAGGTACCGATTTGCACCACGACCGTCATTTGGCTGCACTAATAAAACTCGCTGCCGATAAAAACATCATCAAACGGTTGGAACGCATCAAGCTATTAAAAAACCGCAGTCTGTAAGGCTGCGGTTTTTCTTTTTATAAAACACTCCACTTCTGCATTACACGTTGAAACGGAAGTGCATGATATCGCCGTCTTTTACAATGTATTCTTTTCCTTCAATGCGCAATTTGCCATTATCCCGGCAGGCGGCTTCAGAGCCATATTGCACAAAATCGTTGTAGGCAATTACTTCCGCTTTAATGAATCCTTTCTCAAAATCGGTATGGATAACACTGGCGGCTTGCGGCGCTTTCCAGCCTTCTTGAATGGTCCATGCACGTACTTCTTTTACACCTGCGGTAAAATAGGTTTGCAGTTTCAGCAATGCATAAACAGAACGAATCAAGCGGTGTAATGCAGGCTCATCCATATGGTATTCCGACATGAACAATTCTTTGTCAGCAGGGTCTTCCATTTCGGTAATCTGCGCTTCAATAGAGTTGTTCATGATGATGATGCCGGCACCCTCAGCCGCTGCCATAGTTTGCAATGCTTCGCTGTATTTGTTGCCTGTTTGCATTGATGCTTCATCTACGTTGGCCACATACAATACAGGCTTGGCAGACAGCAAAAACAAATCGGCAATGGCCGACAATTCTTCATTGGCCAAATCCAGCGAACGAATGCTATTGCCTTGTTCCAAATGGGATTTGCAGCGCTGCAATACCTCAAGCTCAGCCTTCATTTTGGCATCGCCGTTTTTGGCCTGTTTTTCAATACGGGCAATTTTCTTCTCCACGCTGTCGAGGTCTTTCAACTGGAGCTCGGTGTCAATAATTTCTTTATCGCTAACAGGGTTGATGGCACCTTCTTCCCGCAACACATTCTCATCTTCAAAGCAGCGAACCACATGAATGATGGCGTCCACTTCGCGGATGTTGGCCAAAAACTTATTGCCCAAACCTTCGCCCTTGCTGGCGCCACGCACCAGTCCGGCAATGTCTACAATTTCAATTTGGGTAGGCACCACACGTTCAGGTATTACCAAATCACGGAGTTTATCCAGCCGCGGATCGGGTACATCTACCAAACCTACGTTGGGGTCGATGGTACAAAAGCGATAGTTGCTGGCCTGCGCCTTGGCACTATTACTTACTGCGTTGAACAAGGTTGATTTACCCACGTTTGGCAACCCTACGATGCCTGCCTGCAATGCCATAGTATTTTTTTTGAGGCTGCAAAAGTAGGGGCAATAAACTATTTGGCTGTTAAAGTGTCTTTATGGAGGTTGTTTGGGAACGTTTATCAGCAAAAAAGCAAGGCTCATCCTGAACATCGTCAGCTCACGTATTTAACGAAACGTGCAGCGATTTTGGAACCAATTTTGTCAACCAATTATAAAACACACGCAATGCTCAACTATTTATTTTCGCTGATGGTGCGTCGCATTCATCATTTATTGTAAACATCCGGTCTGTAAAAGATTGCCCACATCTTGATGCAATGTCAGCGGGATTAAGGATATTGGCCACCTTATTAGGTAACCATGGCACTTAATTACGTTTGGATTGCATTTTTTTTAGTTGGTCTTGTTGTGGCGCTATTTAAGCTCATTGTTTTACAGGACTACGAAATTTTCAAACGGCTGGTAGATGGCATGTTTGAATCGGGCAAAGGTGCTGTAATGGATGTAGCGTTGCCACTCACAGGCGTAATGGTTTTTTTCCTAGGCCTTATGAACATTGGCGAAAAAGCCGGAGCTATTAATTTTCTGGCTCGTATCCTCAATCCGTTTTTAAAAAGATTGTTTCCTGAAGTACCAGAAAAGCACCCTGCCATGGGCCAAATGGTGATGAACTTCAGCGCCAATATGCTCGGCCTCGACAATGCTGCCACGCCCTTTGGCCTCAAAGCCATGGATAGCCTGCAAACGCTGAACCCCAATAAAGACACGGCGACCAATGCGCAAATCATGTTTCTGGTGCTGCATACCAGTGGGCTGACGTTATTGCCGCTCAGCATTTTTGCCTACCGTGCCAGTGCTGGTTCCACCGATCCAACCAGTGTATTTATTCCTTGCGTTTTAGGTACTGTTGTTACCACCTTGGCCAGCATTGTAGTCACCGCTTTTTGGCAACGCTTAAAATTCGACCGGGTGTTGGCCCTGTGGTTATTCGGCATGCTGGCAGCTGTGGTAGGTTTCATGCTTTTCATCAGCATTCTTCCTTCTCAGGCTAACTTTTCCGAACCGGTTTTTCTTACCCGTGAAACCTTCAGCAAGGTTTTTGGCAACCTCATTTTGTATTTAATTGTTGCCTCCTTCATCATTGGTGGTGTTTGGAAAAAAGTGAATGTGTTTGATGCATTTATTGAAGGCGCCAAAGGCGGTTGGGATGTGATTGTGAAAATTATTCCTTATCTGGTAGGAATGCTGGTGGGCATACGAGTGTTTCGTGAAAGCGGGGCGTTGGATTTCATCATCGATGGTTTGGCGTACGGATTTGCAGTACTTGGTTTTGGCAATGAATTTGTGCCTGCGTTGCCTGTAGCAATTATGAAACCTTTCAGCGGCAGCGGTGCCCGTGGCCTCATGCTCGATGTGTTTAAAACCCACGGCCCCGACAGCTTTGTGGGCAAAATGGCCAGCACTTTTCAAGGCAGTGCCGATACTACTTTTTACATTCTTGCCTTGTACTTTGGCAGCGTAGGTATAAAAAAGGTACGCTATGCAATATGGGCTGGCATGCTGGCCGATTTTATTGGTGTTATTGCAGCCGTCATCATTGCGTATTTCTTCTTTGGTAAATAAAAAAACGGGGGGGGATGATCACTGCCCCGTTTCATTTTTACATAAAAAGTTACTGCTCAAAATACACCAGCGAACCGCCGACCCATTCTTTATCGGCATTGTAGCGTACGCCAATCATTTTGCCTTTGCTCAGGCGGGCCAGGTTTTGCGCAGCAAAAGGACGTGCAGCGCCTTTTGGCCAAAAGTAGAAAATGCGGATTTCGGCTTTGGCAGGAATGTCCGGCGTTTCAATAGCATCGGCGTACTGTACTTTCTTTTGCAGTATCCAGTTTTCCGGATCTTTTACAGCATCAATATCTGCCTTGGTTACATCTATAATTACGCCTTGTCCGGCAAATGAAAACAGTGGTTTCAGCACATAATCCTGCAGGTTTTCCGGCAAAGGATCTACCTGATGCAAGAATCTTGTTTCGGGTACAAAAGGACTATTGATAAATGGCAATGTGTACTTGCTGATGCGGTAAAACCAATGCGGATGCGGACACCATTCAACATCCCAATCGGAAAGGATATTGATGCTGTCTGCCGGCAGTTGTTGTTTTTCCAAATCGTCAAAAATCACCCGGTTGTACATGCGGCTGATGTATTGTTTGCTACCATCTGCTTTTAGATAATATAAACGACGGCCATCATTGCGAAGTTTGGTGAGGCAAACGGTTTCGATACCAATCAGGTCTTTCGTGCAGCTGAAATCTATTCTTGTTTTTTGTTGTTCCGGATAAATCTCCAGCAGTATCACTTCTTCGGGTTTATGCTGGCCAATAATCACTTCTTTCAGCAAGGCCACATAGCTGTCGCGGTGGTACCCGTTGAGGTAGCTGTCGAAACCTTCGGGTATGGGAAAATGCTTTTTGGTAATGGCATCGTGAAATACCTGATAACCAAAAAGGGTAGGGAAGCCCTGCATTTCAATAAGCTGCGGAATGTATTCGCCGGTTTCGTTTTTACAAATACCAAAATCGAAGGCAATAAAATCGGAATGGGCATTTTCGCCAGCCATTTTATAGGCTTCAGGAATGGCCGATTCTGTCAATGCTTTAAAATCATCCCGTACAATCACATCCACAATATCCTCGCAGGCTTGCAGTACTTGTTGGGTAAATGACTTTGGTACAAATACTGGTGTTTCTGCCACCCGAAATTCAATATCACCGGGGTGTACCGCATGCAGGTCTTGCAAAAAGGCTGCATATTTTTCGGGTGTAAAAGCACTATTAAAAGCGTTGCGGATAGCAGGCACCATATCCAGTAATTTAAGTTGAGTAAATGGAAGAGTGCATGAATTTAATCCTTCCACAAATACGGAAATAACACGGAGGCCATTATTACCACCAAAACATTTAAGCCAATCAAAAGGCCGGTTATTTGTAAGGGTACACCTTCTTTAAAAACTTCGCCATAGGCCAGCTTGCTTAAGCGCACCAATAACACCACTTGCGGCACTATCACCGGAAAACCTAAAATGGCCACCAAACTGGCTTGCTGTCTGGCTTTGGAAGCAATGGCACTCAGCATGGTAAACACTAATGAAAGCCCAATGCCACCCAACATAACGATGCCAAAAAAAGCCAGCATATTTTGTACAGGATTGCCAAGCAATACAGTAAAACAGAGCACCGATACAATGCCAAGAATAAACATATAAATGCCGTTGAGCACCATTTTAGAAAACAGGTATTCCAACGGATGCACAATGCTGTGGTAGTATAAGCTGCGGCCCTTGGGTTCGCCTACAAAAGATTTTATCACAGCATTTACAACAATAAAAAGTTGTGTCACCCAAAACAAAGCATTCCATTGCACAGCATCGGGTTTGCCGGCTGCCAGGTACAAAATGAAAATGGTACTTAGCGCATACACCAAAATGCCATATAGGTTTTGCTGCTGTCGTAGCTCCAGCTGTACATCTTTTTTTATCAGTGCAATGATGGAAGTAGTTTTCAAATCGGCTGCTTTTTGGTAAAAGAAAAACCGTTACTGATCCCCGGTTTTATCGTAGTAATGTTTGCGGCACAGTGGCTGGTACACGTCTTTTTCGCCCAATAGTACCTGCTGCTCTCCGGCACCGGTTCTGTAGCTGAAAGTAGCCATGCTGCCACACTCTACACAAATGGCGTGTAGCTTGGTAATGTAATCGGCCACGGCCAGCAAGTTGGGCATTTGGCCAAAAGGTTTGCCTAAAAAGTCCATGTCCAAACCAGCCACTATAACCCTGCAACCACGGTTGGCCAATGCCTGACATACATGAGTTATTTCTTCATCAAAAAACTGTGCTTCATCAATGCCTACTACATCTACATCTTGTGCCAGCAGCAATATTTTCTGCGAGTTGTCGATGGGTGTTGATTGTATAGCGTTGGCATCATGGCTCACAATATTTACTTCATCGTAGCGAACATCAATGCCGGGTTTGAAAATTTCCACTTTCAAATTAGCAATGCGGGCACGTTTGAGTCTGCGAATCAGTTCTTCGGTTTTTCCGCTGAACATGCTTCCGCATATTACTTCAATCCAACCCCTTCTTTCTCCTGTTAAATTTGGTTCAATAAACATCTGTGAATAAATGAGCGTCGTTTAAGGATTGTTGTTCCGTGTAACTTTAATCAACTGTATATTCTATGCAATCAATCCATACACTCATACAACAATTAGCGGCAGCCAGTGCCCGTGGCGAAGATAATAGCACCTTGCTTGCCATGGTGCAAGAATTAAGCACAAAGCTGCAAGCCGTTCAATCTATAGTGCATGAAAAAATAGCGATGAATGGTGAAGCTGATGTGGTGACCGCTGTTGCAGTAAAAAATTCGCAGGTACTTCCTAAGCCTTCAGTGTTGTATGTGCCCAAGCCACCCGCAGTGGTGGCGGTAGAAGAAACAGAAACGCATTCAGTTGTGGAGGAAATGCCAGCTATAACGGCGGAAGCATTCGAGCCAGCGCCTGTACAGGTAGAGGAAATAGTGAGTGAATCTGATATAGAGGTGTTGCCTCCGGTTGAATTTGCACCGCAGCCAGTGGCTGAAGAGCCGGAAGAGCCTTTTACCGTAACTCCTGAACCAACGTACGCCAGCATAGCCGATCCTATGGTAAAAGCGGCCCTGCAACACATGGATGAACTGCATGCTGCGTATGTACCACCCGTTACTGCTGCTGCTGCTGATGAGGTGCTGGAGCTACCATTGACAGATGAAATGATTGAAGAGGCAGCAGCCATAGAAATGGCAAAGCTTCAACCATTGCCTGAATCGTTTGAGCAAATGCCTACCCCAAAAGAAGTAGCCGAAGAAGATGAAAGAAAGGAGCCAAAGGAATTGAATGAAAAACTGGCTCACAGAACCAAGGTGCTCAACGAATTATTTGCCCAGCCCGAGCCTGTGCTGGCCGAAAAAATTGTGCCCGGCAAAATTGCCGACATCCGCAAAGCCATTTCTATCTTAGAAAAATACCAGTTCATCCAGTCACTTTTCAGAGGTGATGAGCAGATGTTTGAACGCAGCGTAAAAACACTGAATGGTTTTGAAATACTACCTGAAGCTCAATACTGGATGCAACGTGAACTGGTCATCAAACTTGGTTGGAATGAAGAAGACGAGTTGGTTCAGCAGTTTGTATCGTTGGTTAAAAGGCGGTTTGCCTGAATGTAATTCATCACTTTTTGCGTAGCGCCACTGTATTGCTGCACATACTGCCCGGCGGTATGGCCCATGCGGCTGAGTGTTTCGGGTTCCGCTATCCATTTTTGGAGCAAGGCTTCCAGCTCCAGCGCCGTTTCAATAATCTGGCTGCCACCGTTTTCTTCCAGGGCTATTGCTTCTGCATATTTTGAATATTCGGGCCCGTGAATAATAGGCTTACTGTACACGGCCGCTTCCAGTACATTGTGTACACCATCGCCGGTAAAGCCACCCCCGATGTAGCAAATCTGGCCGTACTTGTACAGGTATTTCAGCATGCCTACGTTGTCAATAATCAACACGTTTTTATCAGGAGTAGCCTTGCTTTCCGTGAGTTGGCTATAGCAAATGGCATTGGGAAAAAGCACTTTGCAGTCTGCAATATCTGTTTCGTCAATATTGTGTGGGGCGATAATCCACTTTACCTGCGGATAGGTTTTGCTGTAGTGCACCATTTTTTCTTCATCCGAAGGCCAGGTGCTGCCAGCCACAATCACCCATTGGGTATCAGCAATCCATTGTTCAATCACTGGATTGCCATGCCAATGCTGCAATACCGCTACTACGGCATCAAAACGGGTATCCCCGCTGGTGGTCATTTTTTCTTTAGATACAACAGTGCTCAGTAGTGCAGCTGCTTCGGTGGTTTGCACAAAGAAGTGAGTGAAGTAACCCAACATTTTTCGGTGCATGCCACCATACCATTTGAAAAATGGCTGATTGCTTCTGTACATAGCACTCACCAGCAGCAAAGGAACTTTTTGGTCATGAATAGCTTTGAGGGTGAAATACCAATAGTCATATTTTACCCACAACACCAAATCGGGTTGAACCATGGCTACAAAACGTTTGGCTGCAACAGGCCCGTCGAACGGGAGGTAGCCAATGCAATGCGCCCCGCTGTAATGTTTTTTTACCTCGTAGCCCGAGGGGGAAAAAAACGTAACCACAAACAATGCCTTTGGATATTGTTGATGAATGGCGCTAAGCAAGGGAGTTCCCTGTTCAAACTCTCCCAATGAAGATGCATGCAGCCAGATAACCGGGCCGGTTTGTTGTTGCCTGGCCGCTGTTAAAAGGGTAGACCATTGTTTCCAATCGTTACGGCGGCCCTTAACCCATTTGGTAATTTTTGGGCTAAAGGGCATCAGGCAAAAAGCAACAGCCCGGTACAACCAAAGAAAAACGCGGTATAGAAAAATAGCAGGCAAAGTGATGGTTTACTGCAAATCTATGGTTTCGGTACGGCCAAGTGTACATTCATTATTTATATGTATCAGAATACCATGCAGTTGGTATTTATTGTCAAGCTTTTTCATGTAGGTTTGCAACGCTAAAATTTCCCTCCCTATGAGTACCATCCAAATGGTGGATTTGCAGACGCAGTACAAGAAAATTAAGGATGAAGTAGACAGGGCAGTCATTAATGTACTCGAATCTTCGGCTTTTATAAATGGTAAACCTGTTGGCGAATTTGCCTCAGCCTTGGCGCAGTTTTTAGGTGTGAAGCACGTAATACCTTGTGCCAACGGTACCGATGCATTGCAAATTGCATTGATGTCGCTAGACCTGCAGCCCGGCGACGAAGTCATTACGCCTTCTTTTACGTATGTGGCAACAACTGAAGTGGTGGCGCTGCTCCGTTTGAAACCAGTGTTTGTAGAGGTTGATCCACGTACTTTTTGCATGGATCCCGAAAGACTGGAAGCGGCGATTACCCCGAAAACGAAAGCCATTGTACCCGTGCATTTATACGGCCATGCAGCTCCCATGAAAGAAATATTGGAGATAGCAGCCAAGCATAATTTGCCGGTAATTGAAGACACGGCTCAAGCCATGGGGGCCGATTATATTTTTCCAGATGGTACCAAAGCAAAAGCTGGTACCATGGGTACTGTTGGTTGCACCAGCTTTTTTCCTAGTAAAAATCTCGGTTGCTACGGCGACGGCGGTGCTATGTTTACCAACGACGATGCCCTGGCAGAAAAATTGCGCATGATTGCCAACCATGGCCAAAAGGTGCGCTACTATCACGATATGGTAGGTTGCAACAGCCGGCTGGATACCGTGCAGGCCGCAGTACTCAACATCAAGCTTCGTCATTTGGAGGAGTATAACGCAGCACGTATTGCTGCTGCTGATACTTACGACAAGTTATTTTCTACTCAGGAAAGCATTGTGGTTCCTTACCGTGCTGCCTATACCCGTCACGTATTTCATCAGTACACATTGCAGCTTGAAGGCATAGACCGCGACAAGATGGTGGATTATCTCGCAGCAAAAGGTATTCCTTCCATGATTTACTATCCTGTGCCGGCACACCGCCAAAAAATGTTTGATGCATTTGGAGGTTCTGGCTACGAGCTGCCGGTAACAGACTGGCTCACAAACCGGGTTATTTCACTGCCTATGCATTCTGAGTTAACATTTGAAACGCAGAAATACATTGCTGACGCCGTGATTGAATTTGCCAAACAATCCTAAAAAAACTTTCTCAACCAACACTTAACATACACCATGAAAATTGCAGTTATTGGAACAGGCTACGTAGGCCTTGTAACAGGAACATGTTTTGCAGAAACCGGAAACCGTGTCACTTGCGTTGATATTGACGAACGCAAAATTGCCAAGCTCAAAGGCGGCACCGTCACTATTTATGAGCCGGGTTTAGAAAAACTTTTTGAACGAAACGTAAAAGAAGGACGCCTATTATTTACAACACAAATAGAAGAGGGCATTCAGGATGCTGAAATCATTTTTCTGGCATTGCCCACGCCTCCTGGTGAAGATGGCAGTGCCGATCTGAGCTATGTATTGGGAGTAGCCCACAAGCTCGGTACCATTATGAAAAAAGGCGACTACAAAGTAATTGTAGACAAAAGCACAGTGCCCGTAGGCACAGCGGATAAAGTAACTGCCAGTGTATTAAAGGGCAGTAACAATACACTGGTACCTGGTGAAGATTTTGATGTGGTGAGCAACCCCGAATTTTTGCGGGAAGGTGTAGCAGTAGAAGACTTCATGAAGCCAGACCGTGTGGTGATTGGAACTGACAGCCCTAAGGCCCGCCAGCTTATGGGCGAATTGTATGGTCCGTTTGTACGCTCCGGCAATCCTGTAATTTATATGGATGAAAAGAGTGCAGAACTCACCAAGTATGCCGCCAACGCATTTTTGGCTACCAAGATTACATTCATGAACGAGATAGCCCGCATGTGCGAACTGCTGGGTGCCGATGTAGACATGGTGCGTAAAGGTGTAGGCAGCGACGAACGCATTGGCAAACGATTCCTTTTTCCCGGCATTGGTTATGGTGGCAGTTGCTTTCCAAAAGATGTGCAGGCATTGGCCAAATCTGCTGCAGAAGTCAACTATGATTTTCGCATTCTTACCAGTGTAATGGAAGTAAATGAAGCGCAGAAAACATACATCATTCCCAAAATCAAAGATTATTTCAACGGCGATTTGACCGGTAAGCATTTTGCCATCTGGGGTTTGGCTTTCAAGCCCAATACAGATGATATTCGGGAAGCACCAGCATTGTACATCATCAAAGAACTGTTAGAAGCTGGCGCTACTGTTACTGCTTTCGACCCCGAGGCTATGCCTAATGTAAAAGCATTATTAGGCGATACCATCAAGTTCGCCGAATCGCAATATGAAACACTGGCCGATGCTGATGCATTGATCATTGCTACTGAATGGAATGAATTCCGCACACCCGACTTCACCAAAATTTCTTCATCACTTAAGCGCCGCACCATCTTTGATGGCCGCAATTTGTTTGATACTGAACTGATGGAAAAGCTGGGCTACTACTATTTCAGTGTTGGTCGCAAAACAGTTAACCCTTCAAAATAAGCACCATGCCATCAAGCAATAAAAAACGAATTCTGATTACGGGTGCTGCGGGTTTTTTGGGCTCACATTTGTGTGACCGGTTCATAAGTGAAGGGTATCACGTTATTGCCATGGATAACCTCATTACAGGCGATCTTCGCAATATTGAACACCTTTTTCCGAATCCGAATTTTGAATTCTATCATCACGATGTTACTAAGTTCATCCATATTCCGGGTGAGTTGGATTACATCTTGCATTTTGCTTCTCCCGCCAGCCCCATCGATTACCTGAAAATTCCCATTCAAACCCTGAAAGTGGGCGCCATGGGTACGCATAACTGTCTTGGATTGGCGAAGGCAAAAAAGGCCCGGATTCTTGTAGCTTCAACCAGCGAAGTATATGGCGATCCATTGGTGCATCCGCAAACAGAGGAATACTGGGGAAATGTAAACCCGGTTGGTCCTCGTGGTGTGTACGATGAAGCCAAGCGTTACCTCGAAAGTATTACCATGGCGTATCATACTTACCATGGCGTTGAAACCCGAATCATTCGCATCTTCAATACCTACGGCCCCAGAATGCGCCTCAATGATGGTCGTGCTCTGCCTGCTTTCATTGGCCAGGCACTGCGTGGCGAAGACCTGACTGTGTTTGGCGATGGTAGCCAAACCCGCAGCTTTTGCTATGTGAGTGATTTGGTGGATGGCATCTACCGTTTGTTGCTGAGTGATTATGTATACCCGGTAAACATTGGCAACCCAAGCGAAATTTCATTGAAAGATTTTGCTGAGGAAGTTATTAAGCTCACTGGCAGCGATCAGAAAATTGTATACAAACCACTGCCTGCCGATGATCCTAAACAGCGTAAGCCAGACATTACCAAGGCGCAAACCATTTTGGGTTGGGCTCCCAAGGTAGACCGTGCCGAAGGTTTGAAACTAACGTATGAGTATTTCAAAAACCTGCCGGAAACAGAATGGCATAAGCAGCCAAAGGAATTTGGTAGCAAGTAAACTGCGATTTATACAAGAATGGGTTTTTCAATCTGCAAGGGTTGAAAAACCCATTTACATTTGAGAAAATATGTAGCCATGAAAGTTGTAGTCACAGGTGCCAATGGCCAGTTAGGTAAGTGCTTGCAGGATGTTGCTAAACAGTTTCCAACTTTAGAATGTATTTTTCTTGGCAGAGAGCATTGCGATTTACAGCAGTTTGGAATGGTAACTCAGGTGCTGCATTCATTGCAGCCCGATTGGGTAATAAATGCAGCTGCTTACACCGCTGTAGACAAAGCTGAGCAAGAAGCTGCCGCTGCACGACTCATAAATGGGGAAGCGGTGGGACACCTGGCAAAAGTGTGCAAAGATGTAGGCGCAAAATTGCTGCATGTTTCTACCGATTATGTGTTTGATGGAACTGCCACAACGCCTTATGTAGAAACAGATACAGTTCATCCGATTGGTATTTATGGAGAGAGCAAATTGATGGGAGAGCAGCTGGCGCAGGAAGTGTACGCAGCTGGCACGGCCATCATCAGAACATCGTGGGTGTACAGCCGCCACGGTGCCAATTTTGTAAAAACGATGCTTCGCCTGATGAAAGAACGGGAAGCTATTGGTGTAGTAAAGGATCAACTTGGCTCACCAACACATGCAATAGATTTAGCCAAGGCGTTGCTTACTATTTGTGAGCATCCGCAATTTGTGCCTGGCATTTTTCACTACAGCAATAGTGGCATCATTAGTTGGTACAATTTTGCCGTGGCAATACAAGAAATTTCAGGATTGAATTGCACTGTAAATCCAATTACAACAGCCGATTTTCCAACCCCGGCCAAGCGGCCGGCATGGAGTGTAATGGACTGCTCAAAAATTGAACGGACCTATTCAATTCCATTGATGGAATGGCAAACATCTTTACAACATTGTCTTCGTCAGCTTTTATAAACGGTACACGGCCATGCGTTTTTTTATCACCGGAGCAGCAGGTTTTACAGGGTTAGAGGTGGGGCGTTTTCTGGTAGCGGCCGGGAATACCGTGTGTGGTTTGCACCGGCGGCCTATACAATCACAAGTATTGATTGCTGCCGGTATTCATCCTGTAGCAGGAACACTGGAAACATTGGCTGAAATATCACTACCAGCAATTGATGTAGTGATACATTGTGCTGCTATGATTGGCCAATGGGAGAGCAGCGATGCGTATAATAAGGTGAATGTAACCGGAACAATACAGGCAGTAGAAAAGGCGATAGCTATTGGTGCAAAGCGCTTTATTCACATCAGCACCGACATGGTATTGTTTGAAGGCGAAGATTGCATTGGTGCTACAGAAGAGTATCCATTGGGTCATGTGAAGTTTCCGTATGCCAGCAGCAAAAGACAGACAGAGCTGATATTACAATCTTATCATTCAACAATAGAAATCGTCATCCTTCGGCCACGCATGATTTGGGGTACTACCGCAAACCCTTTGTACAAAAGCATGAAGGCCGCGGCAGTTTCCAAAAAGTATTTATGGCTCAATAACGGACTTGCAGTTACGAGTGTTACTCATGTACAAAATCTTGCCCATGCTATTGAGTTGGCTGCCACTCACAAAGCTGCAGCAGGACAAATTTTTCATGTAGCAGATGCGGAAGAGCATACGCTTGAATTCTTTTGGCAGCAGCAGCTTCAGACAGAACAACTACAACTGCCCACAGCATCCATTCCGGGCTGGATTGCAAGAGTTATAGCAAATTGCATTGAACCTGTTTGGCATTTGTTGCGCATCAAAAAAGCCCCTCCCATTTCAAAAATTGCAGCGTATAGTTTTTCAACCTCTTTTACGCTGAATGCCAAAAAAATACAGCAAACGTTGGGCTATCATCCCATCATCAATTTTGATGCAGGTATTGCAGCTATGATAAAAGATAAAAGATAAAAATGCTTTATTCAGCAATCACCAAACGGTTGTTGATCATGGCTACAACAAGACTTTGCCTGGTACTGTCTTTTGGCACCGTTGGCAGCAAGTTTTGTAATCTTTCTTTACTTACGAGTTCAATAGGTGTATGCTGCGGCAATTGCAATAGTGGGTCCATATTGGTTTCATGCAAGTGTATGGACTTTCCGTTTGCCGCAGGCACCAGCCATGCAATACCCTCGGGCAATCCTAATCGAAGCAATACAACACCACGGTGTTCGCCCGGCATATGTACATACCAAATGCTCTGGTGTGCAGGGCGTACATGTTGATTGGTGACAGCAATAATTTGTGCTGCAAAACTGCTGGCTGTTCTGAATGCTATTGACGAAATCAATAAACAAATACTGGCATACAGTGCAAAGCAAATTGCTGCCATCCAGCGAAGTTTGATGGTGGAAAAAAGGCGGATTAGTTGCGCCGCAATCAATGATAGAAATACTGATGGAACATACAAATATCTTTCAGATTCTACTCCATGTGTATCAATGCCCAGTGAAATGTAGGGCAGCAAACTGGCGAATAAAACCAATGCCAGCAGCAGGTACCCGTTGATGTTTGACTGTATTGTTTTCCATTGCGTAGCAACAGTAAGAAAAATACAACCGGCGATAGCAGAAAAAATGAAAACCAACGGCCAGGATGATTGAAAAGGAGGTGCAAGCAAGCGTATCACTAATGCAAGATAGTTACCTGCAAGTGTGCCTAATAAGCCTGCAGTAACATTGCCCGATTCGTAGTGGTCTGTAACGCCGCCAAGCATGAACAATCTAATAAGCAAGTAGGCGAGTGTGGTTGCCACAGCAATCAGCAATTGTTGCATCCAATGTGCGGCATCTGGTTCTTTCTTGCGTTTTTTATACAGCCAAATAGCGGCTACAAAAAAAGGATATACCAATACAGATTCATACGTAAGAAAACCCAATAGCAACAGCACTGCACCTGCAAGTTGTAGCAGCAGGTTGCGGCTTTGCTGTGCCAAAAAAGTCAGTAGCATCCACGCTGTCGAGAGTGCACCTGTTCGGCCAATAATCCAAAAAACAGATTCGCTGTGAAATGGATACAATGCAAAAAACATAGCGGCAGCATGAGCTACCAGCTTGCTTGATGGCAATCCAAACAACGCAAAGATTTTTCTGGAAGTAATAAATACCAATGCAATGTTGAAGAAGTGAAGCAACAAATTAGTTGTATGAAAACCCACCGCATTTTTGCCATACAATAAACTGTCGAGGTACAAACTAAAATCATTAACTACTCTTATGGAATGGCGTTGACCAAACACAGCCTGCTCACTCAGCGGAACATGAATGAAATCATCGTTGAGGAAAAAAAGACCTCCTGGAAAATACAGCCACGTAAGCAATGCCAGCACTGCCAACCAAATAAATGCAATGGTTTTTTGACTAGGGGCAGTGGATAGCACTTGGTTAAATTTGGCAAACATGTTGTATCCAATTAGGGCTTCACAATATCTGTATACCTTTTTTCAGCATCATTGCTCCATTGGTAATAGCCAAACATTTTTTGGGTAATGCCTTTGCCAAAATATTTTTCGAAAGCCCGGTATAGCACTACATCGTATTTACGATGAAAATTGAGCCAGCATTGATTGCAGTTATGAACAAAATGCTTTTGCTGAGCAATGGCTGTGGGGCCGTTAAATATTTCGTCGAGACTTTGCTCATGCACATTGCCCAACATTAAATCAAGGTTTTGGCAAATAGGGACTTCGCCATTGGGCAAAATAACGAGGCTGTCTAAAATGCTGTAGCACTTGAGCTTTATATGGTTTTGCCGCCACTCGTTATACAGTACCAGAAAATCATAGTTCTCCGAAAACTCTTTAATAATCTCCGGAATGTTGGGCACAAAATTTTGAAAGTTGCGGCTTGTGTCGTGTTTGGGATTTTGAATATCATTGGTTCTTTCCGCTGCCTTAATCTTTTTGATAGTTTCTACCTTGCCTTCACTTTTTAATTGCTGCACTTGTTTAAAATCAAGTGCATGCTGGTTTTTGGCATCACCCGGTTCGTGGTCGTGTGCTTTGTCTACCGTGTCAAAAAAAGCAATGTCGTTGTAGATGCCTACCCGCATATCAATACCGTAGTGTTTGCACACTTCAGCCACATGCTGCATGTCGTCAAAGTTATTGTACGGGCTGAGTGTAAACATCACAGATACGGGCAGTGTTTTGTGCACCGACTCTATCACCTTAATTACACTTTGATAGCCCGGTTTTCCCCGCATATACAAGTAGGTTTCCTCATTGCCATCCAATGAAATGTACAAACGACGGGGCGGATGTTTTTTTACCGCTTCAATTACACCTTCGGGTTTCAGGCAATTGCTCAGCAAATCGAAATTGGGATGATGCCTTGTAAACCATTGCAAAATATCCATGGCATCGGGGTGTAGCATAAACTCACCACCTTCCAATCCAACAGAAGTATGCTTGGAGATGCACTTGCTTTGCATCACTTCAAATATTTTTTCTTTACTCAGGTAATTGACCGGACGCTTGGCCCAGATGAGGCAATGCTTGCAGGCACTATCGCACACATCTGTGGCATAAATCATGAGTGTGCTCAGTTTTTTGTGTGATGGAAAAAACTGATTGTTCACAAACTTGCTTCCCCTGCGTAAATAATCGCCTAATTGATACATACCTTTTTTTCGTTGGCGGCAATGAACTGTTGCTGCCCGGTCAAATATCGGTAGGAAAGCCGTTCAGCCTTCTATTTTGTGCTGGCGAAAAAAGGAATTGCTCGGGTCAAAGTTGATCCAACTGCTCCAGCAGCGTTTTTACGCTTGGCCGGTTGCGGTAGTTTTGATCGAAAAAGGCATAATGAATAACACCTTTTTTATTGATGATGTACACAGCTGGAACGGGTAGCACTGCGTTGTTAGAGGCGTTCACAGCTTGCAGGTCTACTCCAATATTTTTTAGGCGGTTGTTGGTACTGGCATCTACATTGTACGCAACTTTATACCGCTGCATAATGCTGTTGTTGGCGTCGGAAATGATTTGGTAAGTAGCCCCGGTTTTGTCAATGGTATTGTTAACATAGATAGCTGACTCCGGACTGATTGCAACTATTTGTGCATTGTACTTTTTCAGCAAAGGCAAGGAGTCTTGTAGTTGCTTTAGCTGACGGTTGCAAAACGGACACCAATACCCACGGTAAAACACCAAAACCACGGGTCCTTTTTCTAATAATTGATTGAGTGAAACAGGCTGGTGGTGCTGATTAACCGATGTGAAATCGGGAGCCTTGCTGCCTTTGCTAAGTGCCATGGGCTGGGCCTGTGCAAAGGCTGCCTGCACACAAAATAATAAGCCTGCTATCCAGATGATTCCTCTTTTCATGTCCTCAATTTCTGTTTTAAAGTTACAACAATTAAGGATAGGGAAAGCGGTTGGATAGCAGGCCCTTAAGTTAGTTGCGACGCTTGTTGCCGCTTTGTTCTTGTTCTTTTGTCATTTCAATGATGTCAACTGGCGGGTTGGTATCGCCCAGCAAATGAGCACAGAAATAGTCGCCCATTTTCCAGAAGAAATACTCCGTCATGTCGCCATAGCCGTGGCGCTGGCCGGGCAGCAGTACAAACTCAAAACGCTTGTTGGCTTTGATGAGTGCATTGGCCATGCGGATAGAGTTGCCCGGATGCACGTTGTTGTCAATATCGCCATGGCTCAGCATCAAATGTCCTTTCAGGTTTTTGGCCAGCTCAGGATTCTTTTCAATGCTGTACACAAAACTGGTATCGCCTTTGGCAGAAATCACTTCTTTAACGCCGTGGTGTTTTTCGCTCCACCAGCGGTTGTACATATTGTTTTCGTGGTTGCCGGCGCTGCTCACAGCTACCTTAAAGAAATCGGGGTACACGAGCATGGCAGCGGTACTCATAAAACCACCACCGCTGTGGCCATGAATACCCACCCGGTTAATGTCGATGAATGAATAACGATCTGCGAGTTGCTCTGCTGCCGCTTTTTTGTCGGCCAGGCCATAATCACGAAGGTTGCCATAGCCAAAATTGTGGTACCACTTGCTGCGGTTAGGATGGCCGCCACGGTTGCCAATGGTTACCACTACAAAACCAAACTGTGCCAAACGATCGGTACGGTCGAGGCCACGGCCAAAAGCTTTGTTCACGGCTTCTGTTTGCGGGCCGGGATACACGTATTCAATCAGCGGATATTTTTTGGTGGAATCAAAATCGAAAGGCTTGTACATCACCCCGTACAAATCGGTGATGCCATCATCGGCTTTTACTTTAAAAGGCTCAGGAAACTTGTAGCCTGCAGCAAACAAAGAACTGAAGTCGGCCTTTTCCAGTGGCATTACTACTCGGCCGGTATTGTCGAGCAGGGTAGAAACGGGAATGGTATTGACACGGGAAAAGTTGTTGACGAAGAAACGCTTGTTGTCGTTGCCACTTACCTGATGGTCGAAGTTGCCGGGGTTCAACAATTTCAAATTGCTGCCATCGAGGTTGATGCGATACAAATGGTTGTAGTATGGGTCTTCATTTTCTTCACGGGCATTGGCGGTGAAATACATCACACGACCCACTTCGTCAATGCCTTCGATATCTTCTGTATGCCATGGGCCGCTGGTGATTTGGCGAATCATATTGCCTTTCTCATCATATAAATAGAAATGACCCCAGCCATCTCTTTCGCTCCAGTGTACAATCTCTTTACCTCCGTTGATGAGGGCAGGACGACGAATTTCAACATACGTATTCAGGCGTTCTTCAATGAGTGTAGTTACTGCACCTGTAGCCACATCCACTTTGCAAATGTCAATCTTCTTGAGGTCGCGGCTGGTGCGGCTCATGTAAAAATGAGTGTTGGTGCCATGCCAAATGTTGCTGCGAAAATCATCATCGCGGCTGCTCTCTTTCATAGGTGCACTCCACATACCAATCTCCTGATTTTTGAAGGCAGCCGTGTTGACTATTTTGTTGGTTTTACTGCTGGCATCAAAAATGTAGAGGTAGCGTTCAGGTGCTTCTTTTTCACCGGGCATTTGGTATTTGTATGTTTCCAAAGTAGGGCGTGGTTCTGCTACACTGTTGATGACCCAAAGGTCTTTCACTTTGCGTTCGTCGGTACGCATAAGGGCAAAGCGTTTCGAGTCGGGCGACCAATACACAAATACACTTTTGCGTTTTTTGGCGTTTTTTTCTTTTTCAACATTGGTTTCATTGCGGCCACCACCGTATGAAAAATTCTCTTCACCATCAGTGGTAAGTTGGTATTCTACAATGGTACTGTCGTCTTCATTTTTCAGCGCTTTATTGTAGTTCACACTGTCCATCCAGTACAGGTTGTTCAGTTTAGAAAACAACACGATGCTTTTATCGGGACTGATAGAAGCCCACTGTGGCCGTTCTTTTGGTTTTTCAAAATCTTTCAACTCTGTGAGCTGGCCTGTAGCCAATGTGTATTCAAAGTAGTAGGTCTTCTTTTCTTTTACTGGCTCGGCACCTTTTTTGGCAGCCGTGTCTTTTTTCTCTACTTCTTCAGTGCTCTTCACTTCAAACTGAAAAGCCGTTTCATTTTTTACAAATTTGATACGGTCGATGGGCAGGTGCTGGCCATCAAAAGGATCTTTCACAATGCGGGTGATATCGGCCGCCATCTTATCATTGTCGAACAGTTTGGTTTTGGTACCCTTTGCAGCATCTACCAGGTACCACACTTTGCCGGCAGTGGTTTGGTACATGTACCAAAACTTGTCACCCGATTTGAGCCAGTGAGGATCGACCGAAGTGGAAAACAACATTTTCTCCATTTTTTTGGGAGAGAATCGGGCGGCCAGTGCATAGTTGCCTTTTTGCTGGGCCTGCACCGAAACAGAGATGGCGATGAAACAACACAGCCACACAAACGATTTCCGCATACGCATTGAGTTATGATTGGTAATTGAACCTTGTTAGACGTTGTACAACATGTTGCCCATTGATGCCAGGCCATAATGTTGTACACAGTTTTTTTACAATTTTAAGCGGATTATCAGGAACAGCAAACAATGTGGATGATGGCGGTTGCACAAAACGCATTTTACCTATATTGGCTCCTTTATCAAAACAACACATGGCAGAACAAACACATTTGAAACAATCGCTGGGCCTGATGGACGGCACCCTTATTGTAGTGGGTTCCATGATTGGCTCCGGTATATTTATAGTAAGTGCCGACATTACCCGCAATGTAGGCAGTGCCGGTTGGCTCATTGCCGTTTGGCTCATCACTGGCTTTATGACGCTTACCGCAGCACTGAGTTATGGCGAATTAAGCGGCATGTTTCCAAAGGCTGGCGGCCAGTATGTGTATTTGAAAGAAGCCTACAATCCACTCATGGGTTTCTTGTATGGCTGGAGCTTTTTTGCGGTGATACAAACCGCCACCATTGCTGCTGTTGGCGTGGCGTTTTCCAAATTCTTGGCCTACCTGGTACCGGAGCTGGGCAATAGTTATTTTTTGTTTGATGCCGGTGTTGTAAAAGTGTACAGCGGTCAACTGGTAGCCATTGCCATTATTGTGTTGCTTACGTATGTCAACTCTCGTGGGGTAAAAGAGGGAAAGATTATTCAAACCATTTTTACCACTGCTAAGTTGCTGGCCCTGTTTGGGTTGGTAATATTGGGCTTTGTACTGGCTAAAGAAAACTTTTGGGCCGCCAACTGGGAAACCGGCTTTGCGCCTGTGCAAGATTTGGGTCAAAAAGATGCTGCGGGAGTGTTACAACCTACTTCGTGGGTGGGCATTTCGGTTGGTGCATTAATGGGGGCCATTGCTGCGGCCATGGTGGGTTCCATTTTTAGCAGCGATGCCTGGAACAACGTGACCTTCATTGCCGGCGAAATGAAAAACCCCAGCCGGAATATTGGCTTGAGTTTGTTTTTGGGTACGCTGATTGTGACCATCATTTATGTATCTGCCAACCTCATGTATTTGTATGTATTGCCCATGCAAGAGCTGGCATTCCCAACCGATGACCGGGTAGCAGTGGCAGCAGCCAACCGCATCTTTCCATCATTTGGTACCTTGCTGGTAGCAGTGCTCATCATGATTTCGACTTTTGGTTGCAATAATGGACTCATTATGGCTGGCGCCAGAGTGTACTATACCATGGCAAAAGATGGGTTGTTTTTTAAGAAAGCTGCGGAGCTCAATAAAAACGCCGTACCACAGTGGGCCTTGTGGGCTCAATGTGTGGTAGCATCGCTGCTGTGCCTGAGTGGCCGCTACGGCGATTTGCTCGATATGATTTCATTTGTAGTGGTGCTGTTTTATGTGCTCACCATCATTGGTATTTTCATTTTGCGCAACAAACAACCCGATACTGCAAGGCCTTACAAAGCATTCGGTTATCCGTTTTTGCCTGCCATTTATATACTTATGGGGGTTGCATTTTGCGGACTGTTACTCGTATATAAGCCAGCGTATACATGGCCCGGCTTCATCATTGTTGCCATTGGCATACCGCTGTATTATTTGGCCCGAAAGAGTTTTAAACCTGTAGGCCCTGCTAACGAAGCATAGATGCAAGGCCTGTTACAAATGCCGTAACAGGCCTTGTTGTTGGGTTCCCTACTTTTGCGTAACAAACCAAGTATATGTTCGATCAGGTATTTGAAGCGATAGAAAATTTGCATGTGGCAGTGGTGGGCGATGTAATGCTTGATACGTACTGGTTTGGTCACACCGATCGTATTTCGCCCGAAGCACCGGTGCCGGTGGTGGCAGTAAAAGGCAAGGAATACCGGATTGGTGGTGCAGGCAATGTGGCACTGAATCTGATAAGTCTCGGTGCAAAAGTGTCGATGCATACGGTGACCGGTACCGATGAAGACGGACTGCTGCTGGAAATAATGATGAAGGACAGCGGTATTAATACCGAGGGTGTTTGGAAAAGTGATGACCGAATGACTACCAACAAAATCCGCATCATCAGCCGCAGCCAGCATTTGCTCCGCCTCGACTACGAAGTAAGCGATGATTTGCCTGCTTACAAAGCCCAACGTTTCATTGATAAAACCATTGCGCTTTTTGAGCAAGACAAACCGCAGGTAGTCATTTTTGAAGATTATAACAAAGGCGTATTGACGAAGGAAGTGATTGCAGCCTTGTTGAATTACTGTCAGCAAAACAACATCATTACCACCGTTGATCCCAAGCGGAAAAACTTTTTTGCTTACAAAGGCGTCAGCATTTTCAAACCCAATTTGAAAGAAGCCAAAGAAGCCCTGAACCTGTTGGAAGTAGCTCCAACCTTGGCAGGTATGCAACACGTTCATGAATTATTAAAAGCACAACTGCAGCATCAGGTTTCTCTCATTACATTAAGTGAACGTGGCGTATTTGTGCAGGAGGGTAACGAAGCCAGCATTACACCGGCACATATTCGCAACATTGCCGATGTAAGTGGCGCTGGCGATACGGTAATTGCGGTGGCATCTGCAGTATATGCCTGCACGGGCAATGCGCCGCTCATGGCAGCTGTGGCCAACCTGGCTGGCGGTTTGGTGTGTGAATCGGTTGGTACGGTGGCTATTGATAAGCAACAACTGCTCGACGAATGCAAGCGGTTGCTGGCCAATGAGCAGGAAGGTAGCCAGTTGATTGATGGTTAAAAGCGGTCGCCACTGGTGCGTTTCATTTCAGCAAACAACTTGTTGAAATCAAGAAAGCTGGTGAAAAAGATTTTCACCAGCATAAATATCACGAGGAAACCACCACTTAGGCCAAAGTTCAGAAACATGGCGCCTGCAAGCACCGTGAATTGCTGTACAAAAATGCGCAGGTAGGGCTCAAACATCATCTGCAACATCGATTTGGTTTTCCATTCTACCTCTTGCAAAAATTGAATACCACCCTGCAGAAATATCAAGCCCAGATTGATGTAGAAAAACAAATGGCCATTGGTGCCCAGCAGCTGCCAGGCTGCTGTAAAATTACTGAACATGCTCATGCCTACCGACGTGCCTGAAACACCCATGAAAATCATAAACTGAACGTAGGCAAACAGTCCAAAATGTACCACAAAAAAGGCCGCAAAAAAAATGCCTGCAATTAAATCGCCTTTTTTAAAAGAACTGCCATCACCAGCCCGAAGAGCTGATGAAACCAGCAGCCTGATGGTATTGTACATGCCAATCATGAAGGTTTCGGCCATATACAACAGGAATGCCTGAATAGCCGAAATGGCACCGGCGATATAGAAAAGCAACGGCATCAGGTTGATGATGAGCCAGCCAATATCGCTGATGGTCCATTGGCGCCGAAGCACTTGTTGTAAGGTTATTTTCTTATCAGGCATAGCAAAACAATCCCTGAAAGTTAAGCCTTTCATACACAGGCTTCACTTTTTGAACTTTTTTGGGGTAATGCACAGGTCTGCATAAATCGGGCCGTTTGTTGTACTGTCAATACATTTCGTTTGCATGGCGTAATATCTGCTGCGATTATTCGTTTGCCAGGTTTACCCCGATGACAGATTTTACTTACCTTCGACAATCTCAAATAATACTTGCCTATTGGCTGATGTCTACTCTTTTCTATGCTATTGTTTATGCTGACTGCCGTTGTATGCATGGCATGAAAAGGCCAGTATTGATTTAAAAAATCTATTTTCATGAGAGTACCCCTGCGTAATTCCTTGTTGGGCTTTGGCTTGCTTACAGCTGTTTTTGCCGAGGCACAACAAACCATTAATGTAGTTACCACTTCCGTTCCATTTTTACGTATTAGTCCCGATGCCCGTGCCGGTGGTATGGGCGATATTGGTGTGGCAACGGCCCCCGATGCCAACGCTTCTTTTTGGAACGTAGCCAAAACCCCTTTCCTCGAATCTAAGGCTGGCATATCAGTAACCTATACGCCCTGGCTTAAAGACATTGGTGTAAACGATGTGTTTTTGGCAGCGCTGGCGGGCTATTACAAACTCGATGACGAATCAGCCGTTTCTGGTTCTCTTCGTTATTTCAACCTCGGCGATATCCAGTTTACCGATTTTAGCGGCAACCCGCTCAGCACAGGCAAACCCACAGAACTGGCTGTAGATGTTAGCTACAGCCGTAAGCTGACAGAACGTTGGAGTGCCGGTGCTTCGCTTCGCTACATCAACAGCAATCTGGCACGTGGCTATGCCTCCAGCAGCGGTGTGGTGTATCAGGCAGGCAACACCGTAGCCGGCGATATCACTGCATTTTATGACGGAACCGATGAACTTGGCAGTGGTGTTCGTTTTGGCGCAGCCCTCACCAACCTTGGCGGTAAAATAGGCTACACCAATAATGCTACTGAAAAAGACTACATACCTGCCAACCTTGGCCTGGGCTTTACTTACACCAAAGCTTTCGACGAAACCAACAAAATCATGTTTGGTATCGACATCAATAAACTGTTGGTACCTACGCCACCTGTTGCAACCGGCGATAGCGCCATTGATGCCACGGCTTTGCTCGATTACAGAAGCAAAAGTGTTGTATCAAGCTGGTTTAGTTCCATGGGTGATGCCAACGGCGGCATGGGCGAAGAATTTAAAGAATTGCAATTTGGCCTCGGAGCGGAGTACAGCTACGCTGATCAGTTTTTCTTTCGTGCCGGGTATTTTTATGAAGATAAAACCAAGGGCAACCGTAAGTTTTTCAGCGTTGGTCTCGGGTTGAAATTCAATGCCATGGGGCTGAACTTTTCTTACCTCGTACCCAGTGGCAGCGGTACCAACCGCAACCCGCTGAGCAATACGTTGCGGTTTAGCCTTGCTTTTGATTTTGGTGCGGCAGAGTAATTTTTTCCTGAAAAGAATCAGTTTTTGAGATAGGCGAAGGGTGTACTTTCGCCTATCATTTTTTTAAATATTTCATCATGTTAAGAATAGGACAAGGAGTTGATTTTCATCAGCTTGTAGAAGGCAGAGATTTATGGCTGGGTGGTGTAAAAATTCCATTTGAAAAAGGCTCTCTGGGCCATAGTGATGCCGATGTGTTGTTGCATGCTATTTGCGATGCCATGTTGGGTGCATTAGCCCTCGGCGATATAGGCACTCATTTTCCCAACAATGATCCGGCGTACAAAGGCATCGACAGTAAAGTGCTGCTACAAGAAACCGTAGATAAGATTTGGGAGAAGGGCTACCACGTGGTCAACATCGACAGTACTATTTGCCTGGAAGCTCCAAAAATTAAGCCCTACATAAACCACATGCAGTTGGTTATAGCTTCCATACTTAAAATCAACCTCGATGATATAAGCATTAAAGCCACCACCACCGAAAGTATGGATGCCATAGGCCGTGGCGAAGGGCTGAGTGCCAGTGCCGTTGTATTGCTGCAAAGAAACATGGAAGATTAATGAACGCTGTTACAGTTCGCATTGTCAATCAGTCGGGCAATGATTTACCCGCTTATGCTACCCCTGGTGCTGCCGGGCTTGACATACGAGCCTGGATACCTGAGCCGGTACTTTTGCAACCTTTGCATAGAACGTTGATTTCCACTGGTTTGTACCTCGAAATTCCTGCCGGATTTGAGGCTCAGGTTCGTCCTCGCAGTGGCCTTGCCATAAAACATGGCATTACCTGCCTTAATACGCCTGGCACTATAGACAGTGACTATAGGGGTGAGGTAAAAGTCATACTCATCAACCTTAGCCAGGAGCCCCAAACCATTCACTCAGGAGATCGCATTGCACAGCTGGTGTTTCAGTCGGTAGCGCAGGTACATTGGTTGCCTGTAGAATCCTTGAGCGAAACCGACCGGGGGGCAGGTGGTTTTGGCCACACCGGTAAGCAGTAAATCATTGTTATACCAAGGCTTTCCACGCAGGCTGAATAACCTTTTAACACAAGGTGCTGCCACATTGCCGCATATTTGCGTTGGAACCTCCCATTGAACTATATGTCATTTAAAAATATATTCTTCGGCTGTGTGGCTTGCCTGCTATTGGCGGCCTCTTGCAAAGCACCCAAGCAAATTCAAACAGCCATCCAAAAAGTAGATTCCTCGGGGGTTACGCCAGTAACGCATCCCGAAGTTGATTCGGGAGCCATTAAAAAAGCCATTTACGACAGGGTACACAGCAATAAAATAGACTTCAATTATTTTCTGGGAAAAGTAAAAATCGACTTCAACGATAGCAAGGGTAAGAATACCAATGCCACCGCTTTTATCCGCATTAAAAAAGATAGTCTGATGTGGATATCCATTACCGGTGCATTGGGTATCGAAGGTTTTCGCATTTTAGTTCGGCCCGATTCGGTTTGGGTAATGGACAAGCTTGAAAAAACCATTGCAGCCCGTAGTGTAGAGTATCTGAAAGAAATTGTGCAGTTGCCTGTGGATTTTACCGTGTTGCAGGATCTCATCATCGGAAATCCTGTGTATTTCCCACAAAATATCAATTCATTTAAAACCACTGGCAATACATTGATGGCTTTGAGTACCGGCGAATATTTTAAGCACCTGGTAACGGTAGATACCGCTTCTAACATCATACTGCACAGCAAACTGGATGATGTGGATGAGTTGCGCAACCGCACCTGCAGCATCACGTTTACCAACTACGGGCAGTTGCAAAACCGCATGTTCAGCAATATGCGGGCCATTACTGTTACCGAAAAATCCAAGCTGGATGTGTTACTGGAGTTTAAGCAGGTAACCTTCGATGAGGTGCAAACATTTCCCTTCACCATTCCTAAAAATTATACGGCCAAATAATACTGGCGATGTCTCATCGTTTCAGTTGCATCATCCTTCACATTGCTGTTTATCACCCATTCAAATTGAAGCCTATGCTACGTATGATCACCGCTTTTTTGTTGTTGCTATCTCTTTCTGCTGTGGCGCAGCAACAATCGAAAGAAGAACTGCAGCGCAAAACGCAGCAACTGCTCAAAGAAATTGAAGATGTAAAGCAAGATTTGGCCGAGGCACAGAAGAATAAAAAAGCTTCGTTGGGTGTGCTCCGCGGTATCGAAAAAAAGATCAACATCCGCAATCAGGTAATACAAAACATCAAGGGTGAAGTGTATTATGTAGAAAAAGATATCATCAAAACCTACCGCGAAATAGATACACTCAAACAAGAGCTCACCACCCTGAAAGACCAGTACGCACAGAGTGTTGTATATGCATACAAAAACCGCAGTAATTACGATTTTCTCAACTTCCTTTTTTCTGCCGGCAGCTTTGCCGATGCGTTGAAGCGTGTTTCTTATTTGAAAACATATCGCAGCTACCGTGCTCAAAAAGCGGGTGATATTTTGCGTACTCAGCAATTGCTGGAAGAGAAAGTAGCCAGCCTTTCCGGTAAGCGTCAGGAAAAAACAAAAGCCCTCGATTTGGAAGGCAAACAAAAAGCTGAATTAGAAGAAGAAAAGAAAGAGAAGGACAAGGTAGTGGCGCAATATTCCAGTCAGGAAAAGCAATTGCGCAATATGCTGGCCAACCGTGAAAAAGAACGGAAGCAATTGCAGAATGCCATTGCTGCGGTAATTAAGCGGGAAAAAGAAGCAGCGCTGAAAAAAGAAAGAGAAGAAGCGGCTCGTAAAAAAGCAGAAGCCGCCGCCAATAATACCAACACCAATGCCACTGCTGCAACTGGTACAGCTACCAAACCTACCAATGGTGCTAAACCCAATCCGCCAACAGCTACAACAACGGTAAAAAAACGGGAAACTTCTGTGTTGGAAAACACACCTGAAGGACTGATTCGTTCGCAGCAATTTGAAGAAAACCGCGGTAGCCTGCCATGGCCGGTTGATAAATGTGTGGTAACGCTTAAGTACGGCACCAATATGATACCCGGTTTTGGTTCTCGCCCCATTGAAGTGCCCAGCGATGGCATTACTATGGAAGTGAGTCAGGGCTCTAATGTAAAAGCAGTGTTTGAAGGCGAAGTAAACTCAGTGTTTCCGGTGGGCGACCGCTATGTGGTGATGGTGAAGCACGGAAAATATTTTACCACTTACAGCAACCTGCAAGGCATAGCTGTAAGTAAAGGACAAAAAGTAAGCCCGGGACAGGTGCTTGGCCGTGCCGCCCTAAACGATGAAGGTGTAGGTGAAGTGAGCTTCCAGATTGATACTGAAAAAGGCACGCAAAACCCAGAAGCATGGCTGCGTCGTAGGTAAGGCTTCGTATAAAGGTTTTTACACATTTACCCTAAACAGGCGGATTTACACAATCCGCCTGTTTTATTCTATACGTCAACCCTTAATTTTACCGCCCCAATCTAATACGTAGGTAAACTAAAACAAGTATGCCCCAGTATCCAAACAGGCAATTCCTCGACTTCGAAACGCCCATCAAAGAACTGTATGAGCAAATTGAAGTGAACAAGAAAAATGCTGAAAAAAATAAGAGCGTTGATTATACCGCTGTGATTGCACAGTTGGAACAATCCATTGTAGATAAACGAAAAGAAATTACCGAGAACCTCACCAGCTGGCAAAAAGTACAACTGAGCCGACATCCGGACAGGCCATATACGCTGAAGTACATTCAGAAAATGACCACTGATTTTGTGGAGCTGCATGGCGACCGCAATGTAAAAGACGACAAAGCCATCGTTGGTGGTTTTGCCAAGCTCGACGGCGAAACTGTGATGATTATTGGTCAGCAAAAAGGGATCAATACCAAAATGCGGCAGGAACGCAACTTTGGTATGGCCAACCCCGAAGGTTATCGCAAAGCGCTGCGCCTGATGAAGCTGGCTGAAAAATTCGACAAGCCCATTATTACGTTGGTTGACACACCTGGCGCTTTCCCTGGCATTGAAGCCGAAGAACGTGGCCAGGGCGAAGCCATTGCCCGCAATATTTATGAAATGCTGCGCCTGAAAGTGCCCGTGATTTGCGTGGTGATAGGCGAGGGAGCCAGTGGTGGTGCCATGGGTATTGGTGTGGGCGATAAAGTACTGATGTTGGAAAATACCTGGTACACCGTTATCAGCCCCGAAAGTTGCAGCTCCATTTTGTGGCGCAGCTGGGAGAAAAAGGAAACTGCTGCCGAACAACTGAAACTCACCAGCGACCACATGCTCGAATTTGGCCTGGTGGATGGTGTGGTAAAAGAACCAGTGGGCGGTGCTCACTGGGATTATGATTTGGCTGCCCAATATTTGAAAGACACTTTGCTGCCGATGATTCGTGAGCTTAAACAGGTGCCCGCAGAAGAGCGGGTCAGCCAGCGAATCAGAAAATTTGGCAACATGGGCTTCTACGAAGTGCACCCTGTTGCTTAGTCAAGCACAAGCAAAAATCACAAGTAAAATGCAACAATTAAAAGGTGTGGGTGTAGCCCTAGTTACACCTTTCCAGCAAGATATGGCTGTAGATTATGCAGCCCTCGAAAGACTCATTGAATATGTTCTTCGCGGTAAAGCCGATTACGTAGTAACACTTGGCACTACAGGAGAAGTAGCTACACTTTCTGAAGAAGAGCAACTCGCTGTACTCGATTTTACTTTGAAAACCGTGGCGGGCCGTGTGCCGGTAGTGGTTGGTATTGGTGGCAATAATACTCAAGAAGTGTTGCGCAAATTGGCCACTTGGCCTTTGGATGCTGTAACGGCAGTGCTGAGTGTGAGCCCTTATTACAGCAAGCCTTCTCAGGAAGGTATTTACCAGCATTATGCAGCTATTGCCAACGCATCGCCTAAGCCGGTGATTTTGTACAATGTGCCCGGTCGTACTTCATCTAACGTAAGTGCCGAAACCACCATTCGGTTGGCCAACGACTTTCCTGGCAAAGTGATTGGTACCAAAGAAGCCAGCGGCAACATGGTGCAAGCCATGCACCTCATCAAAAATCGTCCGGAAGGCTTCTTGCTCATTAGTGGCGACGACCATGTAACCATGCCGCTCATTGCCTGTGGTTTTGATGGTGTGATCAGTGTGATTGCCAATAGTCATCCTGCACAGTTCAGCCAATTGGTGCACATGTGCCTCAATGGTCAGTTTGCAGAAGCTCGTCCTTTGCAAAACAGTCTCCTCGAAAAAATGGACATGTGCTTTGTAGAAAACAATCCTGCAGGTGTAAAAGCATTTTTGAGTGAAATGGGTATCATCAGCAACCATCTTCGTTTGCCGTTGGTGCCGCTGAGTGCAGCACACATGCCAAAACTGAAAAGCTTACTGTAAGTGAATAAATCAATACTGACCTTACTGGTCTGGATGGGGTTTGTGCAAACCAACGGGTGGGCACAAACCCTTTTGCTTTCGCTGAAAGATTTGCCGAATGGTATTTCAGCAGAACAAGTATTTGTAGCTGGCAATTTCAATGGTTGGAATCCGAAAGACAGTAACTATCGTTTTAATAATCAGGGAGAGCTGCGCATACAAGCTACTGCTGCTGCATTGCTGGAGTTTAAATGCACTTTGGGTAGCTGGGAAAAAGTAGAATGTACGAGTAACGGTGCAGGCATCAACAATCGCATTATCAAATTGCTGAAAGACACAAGCGTTACAATTCGTATTGAAAGCTTTCAGCACTTGCATGCAGGCAAGCCCATTGTTTCAACAGCCTCAGCCAATGTGCATGTATTACCTGCTGCTGTACAACGAAAGGAAGAAAGTAAAACCATCCGTTTGTATTTGCCACCCGATTATACGCAGGGCACCAACAAGTATCCGGTGCTGTACATGATGGACGGGCAAAACCTGTTTGATGTAACCACGGGCAGCTTTGGCGAATGGCAGGTAGATGAAGTCCTCGATTCCATCTTTCTAGCCACGGGAAAATCAATGATTGTTGTAGGTATAGATCATGCAGGCCCGGTACGGATGAATGAATACAATCCATATAACCATCCCCGTTTTGGCAAAGCCGACGGACGTGCATTTGTGCAATGGATTACGGATACATTGAAGCCCTGGGTAGATGCACAATATCGTACCAATAGCAAAGCTTCACACACGTGGATTGCAGGTAGCAGCATGGGCGGGCTCATCAGCACCCAAGCTTTGCTGCAAGCACCGCAACAATTTGCTGGTGCAGGAATATTTTCTCCTGCATACTGGACAGCACCTGAAATTTTCAATGCAGCTAATGCGCAACCATCAGCCTTTCGGAAAAAGCGGCTGTTCTTTTATGCCGGCGGCATGGAAGGAGAATCCATGGTACCCGACATGCAACGCATGGCTGCATTGGCTAAAAAAGGAAAACCAAGATCATTCGTCGAAATTATTTCGCCGGAGGCGCAGCACAACGAAGCCGCCTGGCGCAAACAATTGCCCTCTTTTTTTAGCTACCTGCTTCGGTTGGGCGGCGCAGCAAATAAGTAACTCCTTCAATTGCCAAATCTGTTGTAGGAAATACTGCTCGGGCTTCATCTTCAAACTCCTGCAAGTCTTCGTACTTACTACTAAAATGACCGATGAGTAATCGCTGTGGCTGGCATTGCTGCGCCATCATAGCGGCTTGTTTGCTGGTGCTGTGAAAACGGGCTGCGGCTCTTTCTTCCAAATCTTGCAAAAAAGTGGCTTCGTGGTACATCAATGTAATCTGTTGCAGATGAACGCATAATTCCGGCAGGTATACAGTATCGGCGCAATAAGCATAGCTCAATGGTGCTGGCGCTGCAGTAGTTACTGTTTCGTTCAGTATTACTTCGCCATTTTTGTTGATGTAATCTTCACCCAGCTTCAGGCGGTTGTAGAAGTATTGCGGTATGCCTGCGGCCACAGCTTTTTCCTTAAGTAAAGTCCGGGGTGCTTTTTGCTCCGTAAAGCGGAACCCAAAACAAGGAATGCGATGCTTTACCGGGAAACAGTCCACCCGCACATGCTTGGTGCTAAGTAATGTGCCGGCAGTTTCAATAGTATGTATCTGCAAATCAAATGGGAGCGTAGTATCGGCAACCTGTAACTGGAGTCGGATGATTTGCTCCAAACCGTCAGGAGCATAAATGTGCAGCGGCTGCTCTCTGCCCAGCAATCCAAACGAAGTAATAAGGCCAATGAGCCCGAAATAATGATCGCCATGCAAATGGCTGATAAAAATGTGGTTGATTTTGCCCCGACGGATTTTGTACTGGGTAAGCTGCATTTGTGTACCCTCGCCACAATCTATCAAAAACACTTCGTCGTTCCAGTACAGGGCCTGCGCCGTTGGATGACGATCATATGCCGGTATAGCCGAATTGTTGCCGAGAATGGTGAGTCCGTACATAAGCGGTGCAGTGTAGTGGGTAAATGCAAATGACAATCAATCGGCTGCGTATGCTGCAAAAAAACGGATATGAATTATTCCGTATCAAAATCACCCATCAGTTCCCGCTCTATTTCTTCCATTTGCACAATGTCCCAGGCTTCGCTCAGGGTAGGCGTTACGTTCATCATTTCCAGGAGTTCGGCCTTGTCAAACGCTTCTTCTACAGCAGGTTGCATGCAGCAAATCACAAAAGAATAGTTGAGTTCATAGTAAGCTTGTTGAGCCTGCGCCAGTGCCTGCTGCATATCTGCATGTACTTCCTGCACCTGCTCCAATGACAGCACTACATTAAATGGCGGTTGTTTTTGTACAACAGACAGCATTTCGGCAAAGTCGGCTGTCATATTAGCAGTTAATACGCCATCGAGGAGGCTGATTTCGTGAAATTTTTCCTTGGTATCTAATTTGACGTTCATAAACAACGGTGTATAAGTTGTTGCCGCTTTTCAGGATTACCGATTCCTTCACAACCTAAATTGTTCCTGAATCGTAATGCATTCAACCGGCATCTTAAATGTTGAAACGGGCAGGTTGTGGAGGTTGTTCCTTAATTCACAACATGTGTATTTCAGCAAAGGATTGAGCCCCGAAAATAATCTTTAATATTGTAAGCAACAGGAGAGCACACATATGGACGGTAATTTTTCACCACAGGTAAAGGAAATAATTTCCTACAGCAGAGAAGAGGCATTGAGGTTGGGCAATGATTTTATTGGCACCGAGCATCTGTTGCTTGGCCTGATAAGAGACGGCGAAAACACAGCTATCAAAGTGCTGAAACAATTGAACGTAGACCTGTACGAATTGCGCAAGGAAGTAGAACTGGCCGTGCGGGATAAAACAGGAAAAAATATTGCCAACATCAACAGCCTGCCGCTCACCAAGCAGGCAGAAAAAGTGATTCGTGTAACGGTACTCGAAGCAAAATCGCTTAAGAGTGGCACCGTAGAAAGCGAACACCTGATGCTGAGCATTTTGAAAAACAAAGAAAATATTGCTACACAAATACTGATGCAGTATGAAGTAGACTACGATGTTTTCAAAAATGAATTGGGCGTATTGCTCAACAGCGATTTCAACACCCGTGCCGAATACTCCGACGACGATAACGATGATTTTGAAGAGGAGAAAAAAGGTAGCGGTTATGGTGCTGGTGCATCCAAACAACGGCAGCAGCAAGGTGGTGCGCAAAAAAGCAAAACACCTGTGCTCGACAACTTTGGCCGCGATATCACCCGCCTGGCAGAGCAAGGCACATTGGATCCCATTGTGGGGCGTGAAGCAGAGATAGAACGGGTGTCACAAATTTTATCTCGCCGTAAAAAGAACAACCCCATTCTAATTGGTGAACCCGGTGTGGGTAAAACCGCCATTGTAGAAGGTCTGGCACTGCGCATTGTGCAGCGTAAAGTAAGCCGGGTGTTGTTCGACAAGAGAGTGATTAGTTTGGACCTGGCTGCATTGGTAGCCGGCACAAAATATCGTGGTCAGTTCGAAGAACGCATGAAAGCCATCATGAACGAACTCGAAAAGAACAGAGACGTGATTCTGTTCATCGATGAAATTCATACCATCGTAGGTGCTGGTGGTGCCAGTGGCTCACTGGATGCCTCCAACATTTTTAAACCTGCATTGGCCCGTGGCGAACTCCAGTGCATTGGCGCCTCTACTTTGGATGAATACCGCATGCACATTGAAAAAGATGGTGCCCTCGATCGTCGTTTTCAAAAAGTGATTGTGGAACAACCCAGCGTGGAAGAAACCATTCAGATTCTGCAAAACATCAAAAGCAAGTACGAAGACTACCATAACGTAAGCTACAATGATGAAGCCATTGAAGCCTGCGTAAAACTTAGCGATCGGTACATGACAGACAGATTGCTGCCCGACAAAGCCATTGATGTATTGGATGAAGTAGGAGCCCGTGTGCACCTCAAAAACATCAATGTACCACAGAATATTCTGGATCTGGAAAAACGCATTGAAGAAATAAAGCTGGAGAAAAACAAGGTGGTAAAAAGCCAACGTTTTGAAGAAGCTGCTTCATTGCGGGATACCGAAAAACGCCTTGGCGAAGAACTGGAAAAAGCCAAGAACGAATGGGAAGAAGACAGCAAGCATGCCCGCTATCCGATCGATGAAGAAAACATTGCTGAAGTGGTGAGCATGATGACCGGCATTCCGGTAAAACGCATGGTGCAAGCCGAAACGGAGAAGCTACGCCGCATGAGCGACGATATGAAGGACATGGTCATCGGACAAGATGAAGCCATCCTGAAAGTGGTGAAAGCTATTCAACGCAACCGGGTGGGTTTAAAAGATCCAAAGAAACCGATCGGTACATTCATTTTCCTTGGTCCAACGGGTGTAGGTAAAACAGAATTGGCCCGTGCCTTGGCTCGTTATATGTTCGATAGCGAAGATTCACTCATTCGCATCGACATGAGTGAATACATGGAGAAGTTTACCGTAAGCCGTTTGATTGGTGCGCCTCCGGGATACGTGGGCTACGAAGAAGGCGGACAACTCACTGAGAAAGTGCGTCGTAAACCTTACAGCGTTATCCTGCTCGATGAAATTGAAAAAGCGCATCCTGATATCTACAATATTTTGTTGCAAGTATTGGATGATGGTCAGCTTACGGATGGCCTCGGTCGCAAGGTAGATTTCAAAAACACCCTTATCATCATGACATCTAACATTGGTGTACGCCAGTTGAAAGATTTTGGTGAAGGCGTGGGTTTTGCTACCGCTACCCGTATGCAGAGTGCTGAAGAAAACAGCAAGGCTGTTATTGAAAAAGCATTGAAGCGCACCTTCAGTCCTGAATTTTTGAACCGTATTGACGATGTGATCATCTTCAACAGTTTGTCGAAAGAAAACATCTTCTCTATCATCGATATTTTGATGAAGAATGTGATGAAGCGGTTGAACAACCTGGGCTTTAGTTTGGAACTCACCAAAGAAGCAAAAGACTTCATTGCCGATAAAGGATACGATTCACAGTTTGGTGCTCGTCCGCTACACAGGGCCATCCAAAAGTATTTGGAAGACCCGCTGGCAGAAGAAATTCTAAATATGAATATCAAGCAGGGCGATGTACTCGAAGCCAGTTTTGATAAGGACAATCAGAAGATTGTGTTCAGCATGAAGAGCCGCGAATCGGAACCAACCGTAGAAGAAGGCAAAGCCTAATGCATACATGATTTATCTTTAAAGCCAGTTGGAAACAGCTGGCTTTTTTATGTGATGAATCGTCCGAATATTTCAATACCATTTACCAAAACAGATAGCCGCTTAGAGTTGGTTATTTGGTTATTGTCTGCAGCGATATTGGTAAGTGTGATATACCACTATGCGGTGTTGCCCGAAAGAGTGCCCATCCATTTTAGTTTTAATGGAAAGCCAGATGGTTGGTCTGGGAAAGAATCGGTTTGGCTGTTGGCTGGTATTTATTTTTTCGTAGCCACCACATTGTTTTTTATGAATAAACACCCGCAGCAATTCAACTATTCCGTACCCATCACCGAAGAAAATGCAGCACAAATGTATCAGGTTGGGGCATGGATGGTGCGGCTAATAAGGGTGTGGGTGGCTATTATTTTTCTGGGCATTCAATGGATGGTATATGATAGTGCCATGAGTGGCGGAGCCAGCAAACTCAATTACTTGTTGATGGCTTGCGTAGTTGGGTTGCTTTATACGGTTGGGTGGGGCATCTATCGTTTTCACATAAAGGCCCCAAAATAATTTGCATGCTTAGCTGCGCAGGCAGACATTTGCAACATGCGCAAAATTATTGTCACCATCGACGGGTATTCTTCCTGTGGCAAAAGCACACTGGCTAAAAAGCTGGCCAGCAAACTGCATTACAAATACATTGATAGCGGTGCGATGTACCGGGCCATCACGTTGTATTTTTTGCGCAATCGTATTGATTGGAATGACAATGCCGAAGTGGACAACGCTATCAGCAACATTGAATTACATTTCGAAGTAAACCCCGATACCAAACAGAGTGAAATTTTCCTGAATGGCGAAAACGTGGAATATGTGATTCGTGATTTGGTAGTGGCTGAAAAAGTAAGTGAAGTAGCCGCAGTAAAAGAGGTTCGCACATTTGCCGTAGCGGCACAGCAAAAGCTGGGCAATGCCAAAGGCATTGTGATGGATGGCCGTGACATTGGCACCACCGTTTTTCCCAATGCCGAATTGAAAATATTCTTACAGGCAGATCCTGCCATCCGTGTTACCCGTCGCTTTAAGGAACTGCACGAAAAAAATCCGGCCGTTACCATTGAAGAGGTAAAACATAACCTCGAGATGCGTGACTATATCGACAGCAACCGGGAGATAAGTCCGCTGCGCAAAGCCGACGATGCAATTATTCTAGACAATACTGATCTTTCGCCAGAAGAAACCCTGAACAAAGCTTACGAATTGGTACTGGCCATGAAGACCAAGCCACACAAAGCTTAGTCGTGCAAAAATGTTTCAGCCACTTGCTCTAATGCCTTTGCATCTGGAAAATAACCGAGTAGTTTTTCTATCACCGCCTGCACTAAAGTGTCAGGGCAGCTGGCACCACTTGTCAGCAAAATGGTCAATGGCTTTTTGGCGGGCATCCAGCCAATGGTTTGCAACTCTTGTTTATTCCGCCAATCAAAATGAACAATGCTGTTGGTATCAACAATACTGGCAGTTTCCTTGATGTAAAAAGTTGGCAGTTTCTCTTCGCACAGTTCTACCAAGTGGCTGGTGTTGCTGCTATTGTAGCCGCCCACCACAATGGCCAAATCGGCATCGGTGTTTAGCATTTCCCGAACGGCAGTTTGGTTGTCGTTGGTTGCATAGCAAAGGGTATCACGTGTATCTGCAAAACGTTTTTTGCCATCGGCATCGGATTCACCAAAATGTTTTTCTACCAGGGCTTTCAGGTAATCGGCAATGGCTTGCGTATCAGTAGCCAGCTGCGTAGTTTGGTTGATAACACCAAAATGTTGCAGGTCTTTGCTAATGTCAAAACCATCGCTGTGCCGGCCTTTAAATGTGTCGTAAAATTCCGCAGCAGGCAGTTCACCGGTGATGTATTTGCCAAGGGTGATGGTTTCTGACATATCGTTTACAACAACGGCAGGAGAGTGGTGCGCCGCCCGGCTGAAAGTAGCCCTCGTTTCTTCATGCTTGGGCTTGCCGTGAATGACAAGGCTGTAGCCTTTTTCGCCCAGCTGTTCGCCACGGTTCCACACTTTTTCTACAAAGGGGCAGGTGGTGTTGTATTTGTACGGCGAAATGCCGAGGCTGTTCAATTTTTCTTCAATGGCAATGGTGGTGCCAAAGGCGGGAATAATCACCACATCTTCCGGCGTCAGGTTTTCAAAAGGCACAATGGTTTTGCCGTATGAATCTTGCAAAAACGCAACACCATTTTTCTGCAGATCGGCATTTACCTGCGGGTTATGAATCATTTCACTCAACAGAAAAATGCGTTTGCCCGGGTTTTCTGCCACGCAGCGGTACGCAATTTCAATAGCATTTTCTACACCGTAGCAAAAGCCGAAATGACGGGCCAGGTATATTTTCAACGAACCAAAATCGAGCAGGGTGGGTGCAAAATCTTTCTTGAGTTTGTCTGCCGCTTTGCGGTTGGCCTTGATGGCTGAAATAAGCTGACTTCTATAAAAAGAGGGAACGTTAAATTGTTTCATATCGATGTAGGCCGTTGGCCGCTGCAAAAATAACCCTCGCCGGCCAAGTACTGTTTCTTTTTAGCAACAAGCCTGCTGCAGAAAGGTTGCTGAAGTGGTATGCGCAGCAATTTTTTATAAATGAAAAGGGATGGATTTCCTGAATTTTCTCAGCTTCATGTACATTGCCATCTTTCAAAATACAAGCACCATGCAACGGACGGCACAAGAATACAGCGTAGCAGAAAGATTAATCAGGTATGTGCAGGTTGATACCCAAAGTGATCCCAACAGCAGCAGCTTTCCCAGTACAGAAAAGCAGAAATATTTGTCGGCCATACTGGCAAAAGAGCTGCAAGCCATGGGCATAGCCGATGCACATATGGATGAGTACGGTTATGTGTACGCTACCATTCCTGCCAATGTGGAGCATGATGTGCCGGTGATTTGTTTTTGCAGCCATGTAGATACGGCGCCGGATTGCAGCGGGACCAACGTTCGGCCCATGATGCATCGTCAATACGATGGACGTGACTTGATATTGCCTGACGATCCTACGCAGATTATTTCACCCAAAGCATACCCGTATTTACAAAAGAAGATTGGCAACGACATCATTACCGCCAGCGGTAGTACTTTATTGGGTGCCGATGATAAAAGTGGTGTGGCAGTAATCATGGATATGGCCCAATACCTGATGCAGCATCCTGAGCTCAGGCATGGTGCCATTAAAATATTGTTTACGCCAGATGAAGAAGTGGGACGTGGAACCGCCAAAGTTGATTTGCAAAAACTCGGTGCACAGTTCGGTTACACATTGGATGGTGGCGAAGCCGGCGATTTGGAAGATGAAACCTTTAGTGCTGATGGCGTAGAAATAGTAGTGCATGGGGTAAGTGTGCATCCCGGCACAGCCAAAGGCATTTTGGTAAATGCATTGAAAGTAGCCGGTGCCATTCTCGATCGTTTACCGAAAGCAGAATGGAGCCCTGAAACCACCGAAAAAAGGGAAGGCTTTGTGCATCCGGTACAACTTACAGGTATTGCTGAAAAAGCTTCCATTCATTTCATTGTTCGTGATTTTGAAACGTATAAGCTGGCAGAGCATGAAACCCGTTTGCAACAATTGGCAGCTCAGGTAGTGGCAGAGTTTCCAGGCGCTACCATGGATTTTGTGGTAACCGAGCAATACCGCAACATGAAAGAAGTATTGGACAAACATCCGCAGATTGTAACGTTGGCAAAGCAAGCTATTGAAGCCAATGGACTTACTGTCAAAATGGAAGCCATTCGTGGTGGTACCGATGGTAGTCGTCTGAGTTTTATGGGCCTGCCTTGCCCCAATATTTTTACCGGTATGCAAAACCTGCATGGCAAGCACGAATGGATAAGTGTGCAGGACATGCAAAAAGCTTCTGATGTGTTGGTAACGCTGGTACAGTTATGGGCGAAGTAAAGAGTTCAATATTGGCGAGGCAATAACTATTGCCAAAGCGCCAAAATCACTAATACCGCCAAAAATGACAGCACCAAACCAAGCCCACCGGTAAGCAAACCTGCAAGTCCCGATGCAAAACCGCTGCCTTTTCTATTGTCGAATTTTTTAGCTCTACTGATGGCAATAATGCCCGTTATAATGGCGGCTGGCCAAAGCGCAATTGTGAGTGCCGATACGTAAGGAATGAACATTACCACAAAACCCGCAATACCCATAATCATGCTCCAGTTGCCCATCCGTTTATTTTGAATCATCGCTGCTTCTTCTTCCGGAGTCAGCTCAGTATAAAAATTATAAACGGTAAAAATCCGCTTCTCTTTTTTGCTCAGTTTTCGTCCTAAAAACTGCTCAAAGCCAGCCAAGGTGAAGGCAGTTTGTTCCGCTTTTTTGTACAGCATTATTTGTTGCACCGTTTCTTGTACAATGATGGCTCTGTCTTTTTTGACTGGCACAAATCCGGCTGCGTTGCCATCGGCATTGAAAGCAAACAAGGCGGATGTAATACAGCCGATGAGCAGCCATTTGGAAGAAAAGAAACGTTGCATAAAGCAGAATTAGTGGTATAAGCTTATACGGTGGTGAGTGGCTTGTAGCGGCTGGCCAGCCAGCTTTGAGCAGCAGGCACCATCCACTTGTGTAGCCAGTCGGCCTTGGTTTGTACCAGGTTATTAAAGTAAATGGTATCCGGTGTAATAAAGCCTTTTTCGATACCGTATTGCAACTGTTGTAAGGGCAGCATTTCTACTTTGCCTTTTACCAAAAAAGCCAGCGACAAACGGTCGAACATATTTACCCGAAAACGTTGTTCAATTTCTTTTACCATGCGTACCGAACTATCGGTGCTACAACCGCCCACCGTGGTGGCACTTTCATCGGCCATAATCACCAAAAACTGACCGAAGAATAAATTGGCGTAACCCTTCACCGGGGCGCCATGACTTTTCCAGTTGGCTACAAAATCTTCCAGCATTGGTTCTACCTGCAAGGCTTCGCTCATCATGAGCATGCGGTTGCACTGATAAATCCACACACGGCTGTTGTCGGCAAAATCGGCCGGCACCAGCTCTCTCCACGTATTAAAAATTGATTGTTCCATAAGCTGCAAAATAAAGCAACCTGTCATCAAATTGAATGATGACAGGTTGCAGTGCTAAAATTTAACCCGATACAATCGGGACTTTCTTACATGTGTTGCTCAATCTTCTTCACGAAGTTTGACTTGGGCTGAGCACCTACCAGTTTGTCTACCACCTGACCGTTTTTGAAAAACAGGATGGCAGGAATAGAAGTGATGCCGTAGTTGATGCTTACTTCAGGATTGTGGTCTACGTTGAGTTTGCCCACCTGAATTTTACCGGCGTATTCTTTGCTCAGGTCTTCAATTACGGGACCGATAGCACGGCAGGGGCCACACCATTCTGCCCAAAAATCCACCACAGTCAGTTTATCACTTTCGAGCACGTCTTTCTTAAAAGCGGCATCGGTAAATTCTAAAGCCATTGTATATCCTTTTTTTGATTGGTTAGAAATGTTCGTAGAGAGAAAATCAAAAATAAAGCCATTTGAAATTTTCTGCCATTTGGCTTTTCCACGAAAGGTGCACAGGTCATTTGCCTGCCAGTTGGGCATACAAATGTGAAGAGCCTGTGAAGGAAAAGGGTGAAGGGCCGTGGCGGAATGGCACCCAATGGCTAATTTGTCAGCCTAAATTGTACCAACATGAGCCAACGCTGGTTCCGCTTGTTTTTATTCCTGATGCTGGGCTTGCATACGGCGCAGGCACAAACAGCTACAGATACGCTTCGTCTGCTGATGCCCGATCGGGTGTGGGATGGCGAGCAAATGCATACTGGTTGGGCGGTAGCGGTGCAGGGCCATCTCATTGTATATGCAGGGCCCAAGGCCGGTTTTTCCGCAACAGCTTATGGTAAGGCACCGCTGCAAACCATTTCGTTGGCAGGTAAAACCCTGCTACCCGGTTTAATTGAAGGCCATTCACACCTGCTGTTGCATCCGTACAACGAAGTGAGCTGGAATGAGCAGGTGCTGGAGGAGTCGGCGGCAGAACGCATTGCCCGTGCCGTGAACCATGCCCGTGCCACGCTGATGGCGGGCATTACCACCGTTCGTGATTTGGGAACGGAAGGCGCCAACTACGATGATGTGGGCCTCAAGCAAGCCATTGATAAAGGCGTCATTCCCGGGCCCCGCATGCTGGTGGCTACCAAGGCCATTGTGGCCACCGGTAGCTACGGACCCAAAAGCAAATCGGCCGATGTGGATTATCCCAAAGGCGCTGCCGAAGCCGATGGCGTAGAAGGACTGACCAAAGAAATACGCAGCCAGATAGGCAAGGGGGCCGATGTGATAAAACTCTACGGCGATTATTACTGGGGTGTGGGCCGCACTGCCCGCCCTACGTTTACACAGGAAGAATTGTCGGTGGCGGTGGCGGTAGCTTCCAGTGCAGGCCGGCCGGTGGTGGTACATGCCGTTACCCCCGAAGCCATGCGCCGGGCTACGCTGGCAGGCGTGGCTACCATTGAGCATGGCGATGAAGGCGACCTTGCTACTTTTCAGCTGATGCAACAAAAAGGGGTGGCGTATTGCCCCACACTGGCCGCCAGCGAATCGATAGCGCTTTACCGTGGCTGGAAAAAAGGGCAGGAGTCCGAGCCGGTATCCATAACTAAAAAGCGACAATCTTTTGCCGCTGCCTTGCAGTCGGGCGTGGGTATTGTGTTTGGCGGCGATGTGGGCGTATTTGCCCACGGCAGCAATGTGCAGGAGTTATTGCTGATGGCCGAATACGGTATGCCCATACCACAAGTACTGAAAGCCGCTACCGCCGGCAATGCCGACTGGTTGCAACTGCCCAACCTCGGCCGAATACAAGCCGGCAAGTGGGCTGATATCATTGCTGTAGCCGGCAATCCTTTGGAGAACCTGCAAGCCCTGTATCAGGTGCAGCTGGTAATGAAAAATGGGGTGCGGTATAAGTGATTGTGTGATGTTGCCTTTGTGGGTGTTATCGCTTGCAAAAAATCTTTAAAGCATATTGCAAAGTCCCTTGCGGAGCCGTTGCTGGAAAAGGGGTGAGAGAGTTTTAGAGAGAGCGAATCGACTTTAATTCAGTGATATTTAATTTGGAATAATTGCGTCTAAATGGAAAGCTTACATACGGATTTATATTAACTATTGGACATGTGTTTACAGACAAAAAATGAATTAATAACTCATTGATATGGTTATCTCTAAAGGAGTAGCCAATGATTATCAGTTTTTCGGTAGACCTAAGCGAGTTTTTAAATCGAGTATATAAGTTTTTATAAATAAGATGATTACTCATTTTCTCTGATTTCGACTTTCCAGTAAGGAATTGTGGTTTAATATCAGGATTCAAAGACTGAATTATCTTTTGATTTGTTGGGTCAATTTTTGAAACAATATGTTTTTCCCAATATGTACTTGGTTTGAAAAACCAATAATTGGATGTATCATAATAAACCCCATTAGATTGACTCAATTCTTGAAAACGATAGTAATCAATACTGCCATGAAGCTTATGAAGTCTTGTTTTTTCTTCAAAAGAGTTTGTAAATACTGTTAGAGGATTTTTTTCTACGTTAACTAAAATGCTTTCATTCGAGGAGAATCCATCGGAATATTTGATGTTATTTTTAGCAAATAAATGTTCCAATAAAGTATCATGATTTAATGTAAAAATATTCGATTCGATTCCTGAAATACAATTAATAAATGCGTTGTAGTGATTCGAATTTATCTCTCTATCATAAGGTCTTCTCAATAAGTCTGCAATTAGATAAACATAGCTTTCTCTTATTTTATTTAGTTCATTTACACCAGGATCTGAAAAAAGAAAGTCATCGCTAATTGACTTATAAGTTTTTTTTAATCTTTGATTTACTCTTTGGCAACATTCTTTAATTATGCTTATCGAGAAATCGTTTTGGAATATCCAGTCATAGTATACTTCATAATCAAACGGTTGAAAGGTTGTTTTCTGAAAGACGTCAATTAATTCACTATGCAAATAAGAAACATTTAAATAGTCTGTATTGAGCTTTCCGTTATGAGAAGTGACTTCATCATACTCGTCCCACATCCATTCCCCTGATGAAAATTTCAAAAGCTTGTTTTCGACATTAGTAAAAAACTTTTCATTTAAAGCATGAGCACTAGGATAGTTCGCTTCCATTGAAAACCCTGCACCAAGTAGAAAAGTTATTGCCATATTTTTTTCATTTTTTCCTTTGCGGGTGTTATCACCCGCAATTCTTAAAATCTACATCACTTGCTGTTGGTAAAAATACCAACAGCGGCGCTTTCGATGTCACGCAACGTCCCCGGCTGGAAAAGTTGCTGGGAAACGTGCTTCATTAAATATTACTGACAGCACAACACTTACTCTCCAAGCCTGCTTTCAATATCCATTCGTTGATGCAGTACCCGAATGATATCGATGCCGATTCCGTTATTGGCGGATCTGTAAAATATTAAATGCGATTTTACTTTGCTACAACGGTACTGTTCACGTATGTGGCTGTAATCTTTTCCTGAACTGGGATGTACTGTCAGGTATTCTATTTCGTCGAAGATGAGGTTGATATACCTGTCAGCCTGTTCTACAGACCAGTGCTCAACAGTATACAACCAGATTTGTTCCATGTCTGCTGCTGCTTTGTGGCTGATGCTATATGCCATCTGCTACCTGTTTTTCGTGCAGGCCTTTCAGAAATGCAGCCCTGTCGAAATGCGCTACAAAACCCGATTCTTCTCCCGCTTTGAGTTCATGTATCAGGTTTGCTTTCTTACGCTCTTCTTGCTCAAAAAGACGAAGCGCAGCTCTTACAACTTCGCTGGCAGACGAAAAACGCCCTGTTTCAATCTGGCTACTGATGAACTGGTCGAAATAATCTCCCAATAAAATAGACGTGTTTTTGGCCATGTCACTGCATTTTGAGTATGAAAATACCAATTCTTGGTATAGGCCGCAAATTTAGGATTGGGTGATTGCTGATGGTGAAAACACCACAGGGGGCGCTTTCAACACTCTAACAAATCCTAAGCTCATCACTTCTCCCAACAAAAAAAGGATGACTCTCGCCATCCTTTTTTTATTACCACAACAACTGCAGCTTACAAAGTTTTCAGCAGGTCGTTGGCCATTTTTACATAATCGTCGTTTTTGCCTTTGGTGGCCAGGTCAACTGTTTTTTCGGCCATGGCTTTTGCTGCCGCTTTGTCGCCGAGCTTGGCGCAAATGCGGGCATTGAGCAACGCTACCCAATACGCATTAGGGCTGGCAGCTACTGCTTTGTCGGCCCACTCACGGGCAGTCTTCAGGTCTTTACCATTGTCGTAGTAGTACTGGGCAGCAGCAAAATAAGGCTTGCTGTCTACTTCCATTACCTGCTTAATCTGTGCCATTACCTTGCCATCTACATCGGTGCTGATGGGCAGTGCTACCATTACATTGTCCCAACGCAGGTGCAATTCGCAAGTGCTGTTGGTAATGCTCTGAAACTGCATGGTAAAGGTTTCAGCCTTCATACCTACGGTAGTAGCGGGCACTTTTACACGTACCACATCATTGGCTTCGTTGTACGCAGCTGGGCTGGTGACATTCAAATCTTTGGTGATGATGAGTGTCCACTCTTTGGCATCAGGAATTGAAAGCAGACCGTACTTACCGGCTTTTACCAGTTTGCCACCAATGGTTACATCATCGCTAAAGGTGAGGGTGGTTGCATTGTTGGCACCGGTACGCCATACTTTACCGTAGGGCACCAAATCGCCCATTACCACACGGCCTTTGGCGCTGGGGCGGCTGTAGCTCAGCTCAATGGTACCCAAACCAAAATCTTGCTTAATGTACTGAGTAGTAGAAGGCGCAGGAGTTTTGAGGGCCTGGGCCTGAGCACCGGCTACCATACACAGGGCCAGTGATGCAGCAACAACAATCTTTTTCATAATGCTATCTGATGTTTGGCGCAAATGTACAGGGAATGCAGCTGTACAAGCAAGAGTTGGCGTCTGGTTCCGCATTTGGCAAATGAAGCCAGCTTGTAATTTTTGCTACTGCAAATGCGAAGCCTTTAATTTGGTGCCATCATGCAGATTATTTCACACGCCAAACTACCCCTGAGCTATCCCTGGCAGCAAATGCAAACCGAGGTGCAACAACTGCAGCAGCAGTGGTTGCCGCATTTCAATCAGCTGCATTACGAAGGTTCGTGGACTGCGCTGGCCTTGCGGTCGCCGGGTGGCGAAACCGGCCATGTGGTGCCCGATGCTGTGGGCGCTGAAACCTATGCCAACACGCCGCTGATGCAGGAACTACCCAGCATTGAAGCATGGGTGGAGGCATTGCCTGGTACTGTGATGTCGGTGCGACTGCTGAACCTTGCCGCTGGTGCGGTCATCAAAACCCACCGCGACAGAGAATTGTCTTTTGAGCAGGGCGAAGCCAGATTGCACCTGCCCATTTTTACGCATCCCAAAGTAGTTTTTACCATCGACGGACAAGCCATGCATATGCCTGCCGGCGAATGCTGGTACCTCAATGCCAACCTGCCTCATTCGGTGGTAAATGAAAGCAACATCGACCGTATTCATTTGGTAATTGATTGTGTGGTGAATGACTGGCTGCAACAAACCATGGCCAACGCTACCCGTTTTATGGCAGCAGTTGATGCTGCGGCTATACAGCAACAGCAGGCTGTTATAGCAGCACTACGAGAGCAAGGCACTGCTACATCCATCAATCTGGCCGATGATTTGGCAGCAGCCTTGCAAGTACATTTGACTGCTTCATCCTCCAATGCTATTTCATGATTGTTCAATTCACCGGATTATCCGGTGCCGGTAAAACCACACTTGCCCATGCGGTGGCAGAAAAGTTGCAACAATTGCAAATAGCCCACCTCATTATTGATGGGGATGTATATCGCAAAACGCTGTGTGCCGATCTCGGATTTTCTGCAGCAGACCGGCAGGAAAATGTGCGGCGACTGGCCAGATTGGCGCATGAAAAAAGCCAGGCAGGAGCTGTGGTATTGCTGGCCGTTATCAATCCTTTTGCTACCGTACGGGAGCAAATAGAAAAAGAGTACGGTGCTTACACGGTTTGGGTTGATTGTGCTTTGCTCACCCTCATCAGCCGCGACACCAAGGGTTTGTACAAACGTGCTTTGCTGCCCGAAGGTCATCCCGATAAGCTGCATAACCTCACGGGCGTGAATGATGTGTATGAGGCTCCCGAAAATCCGCATGTTCACCTGCCTACGCACTTGCACAGCGTGGAAGAAGCAGCAGAAATTCTGTTTGCTTTTATTTACGGGCAATTGATTGCTGCAGGCGCAATGCCTCCAGCTGATGATAATAAGCCATTGCCGTAGCAAGGCTTTCGGGTATGGATTGATGATTCATTTTTTCAGCAAAAGCTTCGCCGGGCCGCTTGGCATGAAACTGGCTTCTGGTTTGCATTTGCGCCAGCAAAGTTTCGCTTAAGGCAATGCCTGCATGTTGTGCGGTTTGTAATGTCAGCGCCATGGGGCCTTGGACATAGTTCAGCAATAAATATTGCGGATGATCAACCGCTAGTTGGTACATACTTCGGAAGTAATGTTCGAGTACATGAGCACAGTAACCATCCAAATCGCCGGGCGATAAATCATGTGCAGGTGCTGGCAATGCATTTGCAGGCAACATGCCCGGTACCATGTGCATGCCGCGGCTTTTTTGATGCGATTGCCATACTTCGTAGGGATGGCGGTACAGCAACACATATGCTGCATCGGGGCAACTCTTTTTTATATGCTCATGCTGAAACAACTGCCAGGCATCGGCTTTAACCAACACCTGCTGCTCGGTACCTATGCGGCACTGCGATAGCCACTGCAGCGCAGCATTAAAATAGACGGGCTTTTTCTGCTCAGGCAAAAGTTGCAACACATCGTCGAGCACGGGTACTTCCGATAGTACTATCATTTGCTCATTCAATGCCATTAGTTGTGCAATCAATGTAGAGCCGCAGCGGGAGACATGATGCACAATGACGGATGTTTTTGCCGCAGGAATGGGCGTAGGTTGCAGCAATACTTCAATACCGGTGAGCGGTTTGTTGGTGGCTTTGTTTTCAGCAAACAGTCTTTTGCAAACAGCAATGCTGTCGTCAAAAAAAGGCTCGGTAAAACGATGTTGCTGAGTGAACAGCCAGCTAAGTTGTAAGATTTGTGCGGTGGCCGACAGGCGCAATGGCAACCAATATGGAGGGGGCGTTGTCATGAAATAATGGGAGCGAAGGGCCGTAAAAGTAGGGATTCGTCAAGCTTGATTTGGTATGCATTTGCTCACAAAAAATAGATTGCCCGGGCGGTTTCCTGCACAAGAGTGGTGGTTCCCTCATTTTTACTCACTTTTGCGCAGCAAAAAAAGTGATGCGAAGCAAGTTGTATGCGGTTATATCCTGAAAGTGCGATGGTTCAGTTGGAGTTCGACAAGGTGCAACAGCTGTTGTTGAATCATGTGAAAACGGCGTATGCCCACCACAAAGTGGAGCACATGCGCATACATACGCATATACAATACATTGAAACGGAATTGCGGCAAACACATGAGTTCATGTTGCTGCTGCAAACGGCCCAATATTTTCCCGGCGATTTTCATAAGAACCTAGAGAAAGACCTGAAACTGCTGAGCATACCCGGTGCCATGCTTACGGGTGAGCAATGGGTGCTCATTCGCAAACTGCTCGAAACTGCTGGCAATATTTTCCGCTGGTTTGATAGCGAACGTCGGTTGGCATTTCCTGCACTCACGTTGGTAGTAAACAATAGCTACTACGAAAAAGTGATTCGGGAAATGATTGATGCCGTGGTGGATGAACTGGGTGTGGTAAAAGACGATGCCAGCGAAGATTTGCAACGCATACGCCAAAGCCTTTACCGCAAACGCAACGAGCTGCGACGGGTGTTTGATCGCATCATTCAGAAGATGAACAAGCAAGGTTACCTTGCCGATATTGAAGAAAGTTTTTTGAATGGCAGGAGAGTGCTCGCAGTATTTGCCGAAAACAAACGTATGATTAAAGGCGTACTGCATGGCGAGAGCGACAGCCGCCAAACAGCCTTTATTGAACCCGAAGAAACCACAGCGCTGAACAACGAAATTTTTTCGTTGGAAAATGAAGAGCACAAAGAAGTGCAACGCATTTTGCGTCAGCTCACGGCCAGCCTGCAACCGTATGCTGCATTGATGCAAACCTATCTCGACATCATTGGCGAGTTTGATTATATCCGTGCCAAAGCCAAGCTGGCGGTGGATATGAATGCGCAAATGCCCAATGTGGTAAACAAGGCGCATATCGAATTGAAGAAAGCCTATCATCCGCTGTTGTATTTGTACAACAAGCAGAGCGGTAAAGAAACGGTGCCGCTCAATTTAAAACTGGATGATAAAGGACGCATCCTCGTTATCAGCGGGCCCAACGCCGGTGGTAAAACGGTGACGATGAAAACCATCGGCCTTTGCCAAATGATGTTGCAGGCGGGTTTACTGGTGCCCATGCAGGCCGATAGTGTGATGGGAATTTTCAAACAACTCTTCATACACATTGGCGATACGCAAAGCATCGAATTTGAGTTGAGTACATACAGCAGCCATTTGCAACACATGAAATATTTTCTAGAGTTGGCCAATGGCAAAACCATGTTTTTTATTGATGAGCTGGGTAGCGGTAGTGATCCTAATTTGGGTGGTTCTTTTGCTGAAGTGATAATGGAAGAACTGGCCCGCAAACACAGCATGGGCGTAGTAACCACGCATTACCTCAACCTGAAAGTGATGGCCAACCGGGTGCCCGGTATCATCAACGGGGCCATGCAGTTTGATGAAGAAAAACTGACGCCGCTGTACCGGTTGGTGGTAGGCAAACCCGGCAGCAGTTATACGTTTTCCATTGCCGAAAGAATTGGCTTGCCAAAGGCTTTGATAGCCCGTGCCCGCAAGCTGGTAGATGAAGATCATTTTACCCTCGATAAACTGCTGAACCGCACCGAGCAAGACCTGCAACGGTTGGAGGTACGGGAAGCAGAGCTGCACAAGCTGATGAAAGAAAATGAGCGGTTGAAAAAAGAGATGGAGAAAGTGATGAACCGCGAAAAACATCAGCAGCAAGTGGAACTGTTGAAGCAGCAAAATAAGTTCAGGGAAGAGCAGCTCACTTATCTGAAAGAAATGGAGCGAAAGCTGAAAGCGATGGTGATAGAGTGGCGCAAAACCGACAACAAAGAGGAAGTGGTTAAGCTCATTCATGCTTTGCTGTTTAAGCAGAAAGAAAAGCAGGTAGCCGAAAAGAAAGATAAAAAAGTAGACAGCAAATACACCGAAACTGCTGACCCCATTGCCGAAGGCGACAAAGTGAAAATGAAGAAAAACCGGCAGGTGGGTTTGGTAAAAGAAATACGAGGCAAGAAGGCCATTGTGCAAGTAGGTGTCATTCCCATTACCATAGATGTGGCCGAGCTGGTGAAAGTAATTGAGAAACCAGTGGAGGAAGAAGCGACGAAGTAATCCAATATTTACTGCACAAATATATTGCCCGGTACAATCAACGTTTTACCTGGCATTACATGTAGTTTGCTGCCGGTATAAAATGTTTGTGGATTCACCAATACACTTTTGTTGCTGACGGGGTTAATGATGATTTGGTAACAATTGGGTATTTCAACTGGCGGCATATTTCCACCAGCCCAGTTGCCAGGAATGCGCCAATCGCCTTCGCCCGTAAAAATGTAGATGGGACAGCCCGTGGAATTACCACAACTATTCGGCATGCTGCATACAGTGGTGCTAGCTTGTGCAATAATGGCAGGACTAAAATCTGTTTGGCCAATGGTAGATTTACCGATGTCGACTTTCCCTATTTGCGCCAAGGCATCTGCACCGCAAAACAGCAGGAAAAAAATGAGCAGAACTTTCATTTGTTAAAAGATTCTCATTAGTGAAATGTCCCAGATAATATTTGTCTTTTTGATTTTATCCTCCAGCTTGATCGTTTTAAAAACAAAACCTATCAGGTTTTCCAGCTTCAAACAAGAGGGGCATTCGGGCGTCAGAAATTCAAGGTTGGTCACAAAAGCTTCTGTGATGGTGATACTGTAATAGTTGGTGTTTTTGTCATCATAATAATCAAAAACAATACTGGGGAAAGACTGCCCCATTACTAATCGCCTGAACAATGGATTGGCGGAAGAATCAATATCTTTTTTGATGAATAAAGTGCCTGGCTGAGCTTTACCTACTGAAGCACCTGTACCAGTTCCGTACGTTACGGCAGCTGCAATTTTAAACTCCAGTGCCTTTACCACTTCGCCGGTTTCGGGAGGGGTTCCCCCCTGAGTGTACCCCACTCTCATGACAATTTTTTGGGCGTTGCCAAAAACACTGAATACCAACATTAGACAGCAGGTAATGATGTATTTCATCTTTCCAAGGATTGAGGGTAGTAAGATAACTGCATCGAATGAAAAACAATAGATAGATACTAAGAGATTTGCAAAAAAGTATGGCAACCATGGCTGGCAATAGGCCAACAAAAAAGCCTCAGCATTGCTGAGGCTTTTAAGGGCGGAGAGAGAGGGATTCGAACCCCCGGACCTTTGACAGTCAACGGTTTTCAAGACCGCCGCATTCGACCGCTCTGCCATCTCTCCGCGGCAAAAGTAGGGGTACAGATTTATTGACAAAAAATTTTTTTCTGCCCTGCTAAAAGCCTTGCCAGCATTGGGTTTTTACAATGTGAATGTTGAAGCCAAAAAGTCAGTGCATTAAAAAAGCCCTTCTCATCAGAAGGGCTTTTTACATTTCATACAGTCATGCTTATTTAATTTCCCGCTGCATGGGGTTGGGCAAAGCAGCACCGGCATTGCGGTTGCGGAAGCCACCCTTGAACAGTTGGAAACGGCTCGGAGCACCCATCGAAGGCCAACGGTTGTTGGCTTCGTTAATGTCGGCAGTTTCACGCATAGGGTCAATGACAATAGCAGTTACCTCTTTGTTTTTCATGAAAGCCTTAGTAATCTGCAGTTCATTTTTACGCCAGATTTCCGCAGGTATTTTTTCCGTTTCCTTGCTGCCATCAGCATAAGTCCATTCAATAATTACAGGCATTACCAAACCGCCTTTGTTAGAAAGACGGAGCTCATAAAACCACTTGTCTTTGTATGGCGCCAAATCATCGGCAGTAACTGCTTCAGGAGCCATTCTGTCTCTGATGATGGGGCTGTTGTCTATTTTCTTTTGGCCACGGGCATAGTAATAATAAAAGTCACGCAGGGTGGTGTCGCGGTCTGTTTCAAATACAATGCTCTTGTCTTCGCGGTTGCGGATTTTAGAAATGTCTTCAAAAGTATTCACCATGGGTTTGGCTACATAAATAGTGTCTTTGCCACCACGGGCCATCGGTGCACTTATGTTCTCATTTACCTTAAAGGCACGAACACTGTCCAGCGAAATATCGCAGGCATCGATGCTGTAGAACCAACCACGCCAGAACCAATCGAGGTCTACGGCGCTGGCATCTTCCATAGTACGGAATAAATCGGCCGGAGTAGGATGTTTGAATGCCCAACGCCGTGCATACTCACGGAAGGCGAAATCGAACAGCTCACGGCCCATGATGGTTTCACGCAAAATATTGAGGCCGGTGGCTGGTTTGCTGTAAGCGTTGGGGCCAAACTGTACAATGTTTTCACTGTTGGTCATAATGGGCTCCAGCTGGTTTTTGGGGAGCTTCATGTAGTCAACAATAGCCCATGCCGGCCCACGACGGCTTGGATATTTGTTATCAAACAATTCTTCGGTGAGGTACTGCACAAATGTGTTCAGGCCTTCGTCCATCCAGCTCCACTGGCGTTCGTCGCTGTTCACAATCATCGGGAAGAAGTTGTGGCCCACTTCGTGCACAATTACACCAATCATACTGTACTTGGTGGCTTCAGTGTATGTACCATCTTCTGCACAACGACCGTTGTTGAAGCAAATCATGGGGTATTCCATACCATTGCTGGCTTCTACGCTGATAGCCACGGGGTATGGATAAGGAATAGAAAATTTGCTGTACGATTTAATGGTGTGTGCCACTACTTTGGTGCTGTAAGTACGCCACAGGTTGTAGGCTTCTTTGGGGTAGTAGCTCATGCTCATTACCTTTTTGCCTTCTACGTAAGTGGGCATTGCATCCCATACAAATTTGCGGCTGCTGGTCCAGGCAAAGTCACGCACCATATTGGCTTTGTACTTCCATGTTTTTTTAGCCGATGTTTTGCTCAGTTCTGCTTTCTTGGCTTCTTCAAGTGTTACTACTTCCAACACATCTTTTGATGTTTGCGCTTTTTGCCAGCGGGCAAATTGAGCTGGAGTAAGCACGGCCTGATAGTTTTGGCATTCGCCGGTTGCACCTACTACGTGGTCGGCAGGTACGGTCATTTCTACATCGTAGTTGCCAAACACCAGGGCAAATTCGCCACGGCCGGTAAACTGATGGTTTTGCCATCCCTGAAAATCGCTGTACACACAAAGGCGGGGAAACCACTGTGCCATGGTAAACACATTGTTGCCATCTTTTGGAAAAAACTCATAGCCGCCGCGGCCACCCAGTGTCATGCGGTTAGGAATTTTGTAGTGCCAGCCAATATTGAGGATGTACTGCTGGCCGGGCTTGAGGGGCACAGGCAGGTCAATGCGCATCATGGTTTGGTTGATGGTGTACTTCAACGCTTTTCCGGTGGCATCTTTTACATAATCAATCTTATCGCCATGGCCTTCGAGCAATGCGGTTTTGTCCAAACCGGCCAGTTCTGCCGAGCTCATCATGGGGCGCATGGCGCTTTCGTCAAACACGTTGTTGTCAGACTTTGGGTCGTGTTCGTTTTCGTCTAATTGCAGCCACAGGTAGGTGAGTACATCCGGGCTGTTGTTGAAATACGTAATGGTTTCTTTACCCCGCAGTTCCAGCTTAGCCTCATCCAGTTCGCAAGTGATTTTGTAATCGGCCCGCTGCTGCCAGTATTTGGGGCCCGGTGCACCACTTGCTGTACGGTACTCGTTGGGCGTGGGCAGTATAGTGCCCAGTTGCTCAAACTTGTTGCCGTGGTTACTGGTGGGGTTGTTTCGGATGTCTTGCGCCTGCAGGGCCACTGTTGCGGCCATCCCGAAGCAAATCATCAGCCATTTTTTCATCATACGTAGTATTGGTTTTTATAGAAGGAGAAATTGACATTAAAGGTTGAAAGGTAAGCGTTCCATGGCCATTACGAGAGCTGCCATAAAAGCGCCTCCACTCAAAAACAACACCCAATCGCGGCGGCTTACTTTGAATACCCCCTGCCAAATGGCTGCGAGTATAAGTAAGCCCAGCACGGCTACCAGTTGGCCGGCTTCAAGGCCAAGGTTGAAGCCGAGCAAGGGTAGCAATATATCGGATTCTTTACCCAATAAACTGCGCAACCCGTTGGCAAAGCCCATGCCATGTATAAGACCAAATGCCAATGCCAGAAAGTAATTGAGGCGAACAGATTTGGGGGTGAATTTCTTCATCAGCGTATTGAGCAACGCTGTTATCATGATGGTCACAGGAATCAGAAATTCAATCCAGCTGCTGCTGAAACGGATGATATTGAACGTAGCCAAAATGAGAGTAACCGTGTGGCCAATGGTAAAAGCCGTAACTAAAATGAGTACTTGTTTCCAGTCTTTAAACACATAAATGGCACTCAGCGCCATGATGAACAGCAGGTGATCCCAGGCATTGTGGTTAATGATATGATCCCAGCCGATATGAAAATAATCCCAAAACATGCGCCGAAGTAAAGGAAATAACCAATTGTAGTAAAAAGAATAATAGACGCTTCAAGGGCAAAAAACAAGCGAAGCTGAAGGCAGTGGCCTAAGGTTTTTGATGAGTGGCGATGAATTCACTTTGGTGGTACACAGCCGAGTGCAGACATTTGCGCCATGTTGATGATCAAATCTTTGTTGCCCGTGTTGCTGGCGGCCTTTTGGCACCCGTTTTTTGTGAGTGTGATAGAAGTAAATCACAACAAGGTTGAGCAATCGCTGGAAACCAGCGTCCGCATTTTTACAGATGATTTTGAAAACACGTTGAAGCTGCGCTTTCCCGGAAAGAAAATTGATTTGTACCAGCCCAACGCCGCCACCGACAGCCTCATCAATACTTACCTCAAAGAGAAAATGCAGTTTCGGGTAGATGGCAAGCTTTGCAAATGGAACTACATTGGTTCGGAAAGGGTAGAGGAAAGCACCTGGTGTTATTTCGAAATTACTCAAGTGCCTACCCTGAAGCAACTGCAGATTTCAAACCGATTGTTGTACGAGTACAAAAAGGAGCAGATAAACATGCACCACGTAACCGTAAACGGGCAGCAGCAGAGCTACAAGCTCGATAATCCTTCCAGCGAAGTGGTGTTTAAATTTTAGCCTCAGGCATCGCCCAATTCGTCTTCCCTTTCAGCATCGGGCAATAAAGATGGGTCGGTGATGACCACCAGAATTTTATCGATTCGGGCTCCGTCTTTATCAATGATTTCAAATTTGAAACCCCGCCATTCAAAAAGGTCCCCGGTAGACGGGATGCGTTCGAGGTGGTGGATGATAAAACCACCTACAGTATCAAACTCCTGCTCGTCGTCCATCCAGTCTTCTTTATCAAAGCGGCTGAGGAAGTCATAGAAAGGCAGGCGGGCATCTACCAGGTAGCTACCATCTTCCCGGCGTATCATTTCATAATCATCATCGCCTTGTTCGGGTATGTCGCCTACAATGGCTTCCAGAATATCGTTGAGGGTAATCATGCCTTGTAGCGTGCCGTATTCATCTACTATAAAAGCCGAGTGTACTTTTGTTTTTTTAAACTTCTCCATCAGCTGGTAAGCCGTATTGTTGTCGGGCACAAACACGGCTTCTTTTTTAAAGTGTGACAGATGGGTATTGCGGTCGGCCAGCACAATATCTTTCAATTGCAAAATGCCTACAATATCATCAATGCCTCCGTCGCACAGCGGGTACACCGAGTGGGGCGAGGGCTGCATTTTTTTCAGCAAATCTTCGATGGTGCCATGGAGCGGCAGCCAAACAATATCGCTCCGGTGCGTCATAAGCGATGTAATGCTACGGTCGCCCAGGTGAAACACCCGTTCAATAATTTGTTGTTCGGTTTCGTCTATTTCGCCACTTTCTGCACTTTCGCTTACCAGAGCTTTTATTTCTTCTTCGGTTACAACGGAAAGCTTTGTTTCTTTTATTTTAAACAACCGAAAGAACATGCCCGACAATGCATTGAGCAACCAAATGGCAGGCAGGGTAAGCTTCGATAAAAACCACATGAAAGGCGCAGCGGTAAGGGCAATTTTTTCTGACCGGAGCATGGCCAGTTTTTTGGGGATGAGTTCGCCAATTAAAATGGATAAAAAGGTAACCACAATAACCACCAGCGTGGTACTAACCGAGGCTGCGTAAGGTTGTAAAAAAGAAATATTGGCTATAAAAGGCTCGAGGTCTTTGCTGAATTTTTCGCCTGAATACAAACCGGTAACGATGCTGATGAGGGTAATGCCTACCTGAACCGTACTCAAAAAAACTTCCGGTTTTTCTATCAGTTTCAGGGCAATGATGGCTTTGGAATCTCCTTCATTTGCCAGGTGTTCGAGGCGGGTTTTGCGGGCCGAAACCAGCGCAATTTCGCTCATGGAAAAAAGACCGTTCAGGATAATGAGGCCAAATAATATAAAAAACTCCTCCATTCAGGGGTACGCATTGATGTGCAACAAAACTATGGGAAACGCAGCAGACGCCTGTATACCTCCCTTGGTTGGGGGTAAATGCCAGCTACAATCATTTGCCCGATGGCTTCTTTCCCGCCTTCTTTTTTACAACCGACGATGACCTGATTTGCAACTCCGGCGAAAGCATTCTTTTTTCAAAGTCTCGGATGGGGCGTTTGCTTTCAATCATTTGCAGTAGCAGGCTCACGGCTGCTTCGCCCATTTCGCGGGATGGTTGCTGTACAATTGTAAGTGGCGGATCTAACAATTCTGGAATATCGGTATTGGAAAAACCGGCCAATGCTACATCGTCGGGTATGCGAATGCCGCGACGCTTGAGGGTTTTTAATACACCGGTGGTTATTTTATCGCTGGTGGTTAAAATAGCATCAGGCTTGTGTTTCAGTGTAAATAACTTATTGATGATTTCCTCGACTTCAGAAAACACCATGCCACTATAATAGCTGTAATGAATGAGTTCATCGGTCGGTTCCATGCCATGCATTTTCAGGGCTTCTTTGTAGCCAGCCACCCGGTCTTTGGTAATACTCAAAAACTCTGAGCTGCTGATAACAGCAATGCGTTTGGCCCCCATTTGCAACAAGTGTTCGGTGGCTTCAAATGATCCTTTGTAATTGTCTACAATTACTTTGTGCGTATTGATTTCATCGGTGATACGATCAAAGAAAACAATGGGCAAGCCACGGTCGTGCAGCGCCTTTAAATGGCTGAGGTCATGCGTTTCGGTTGATAAGGAAATTATCAGTCCGTCCACGCCCCGGGAGGCAAGAAATTGAACATCCATCACTTCCCGGTCGTACGATTCAAAGGTTTGGGTGATGATGACATTATAGCCTTTATCGTACGCAATGGATTCAATACCATTGATGATTTGTGAAAAAAAGTTATTGGCTATTTCTGTAACCACCAAACCAATAGAACGGCTGCGTTTTTCTTTCAAACTCAGGGCTATTGGGTTGGGTTTGTAATTGAGCCGCTCAGCACATTCAATTACCAGTTGCTTGGTTTCGGGGCTTATTTCGTGGCTGTCTCTCAGTGCCCTTGATACTGTGGAGGTAGAAACGCCCAATGCCTTGGCAATATCTTTAATAGTGGCGGCTTCAAATTTCATAGCATCGATTTTTGCAGGGTAAATGTACAGGTAAAAGTAGGGGTGAGTTTTTCTCCACAAAACTGTTGGTAATATTTACCCGTTAAAGCGGTGCATGAATGGATTGAAAATGGTAACGATTGCGTAAATAAAGAATGGCACATCATCCCCCGAAAAATAAAATGTGAGTAGCATTGTTCTGTGAAATGATGATGATTTGCTTGCTGATTGAATACCCTCATTTCCGCCACCATAAAATCAGTCCTTCAATGGTTGTTTATTTCTGGCTGTATGCTACGAATATGTCAACATTTTCAGGTGGTGTGCTAATGTTGCTACTAAAAACTGCAGGCAAATAATCTTTGTTTCTACGACTCCTTCTTTGCCATTGTTCATTTTTTTTTAAATGCTTGTGTGCTTATGAAACAACTCTTATTGTATTGCCTGCTGGCAATTTTGCTGCCTACTGCAGCATTGGCTCAATCCCGGCAAATAAAAGGGAAAGTAACCGATGATACCGGCAATCCGCTGAATGCGGTGAGTGTAGTATTGCAAGGTTCCAAAACCGGAACGCAAACTGATGCAGAAGGCAACTTCAGCCTAACTGTAACTGCTGCTGGCAGGGTAACCCTTAGCTTTAGTTACACAGGTTTCAAAAGCACCTCTGTAGCTACCGATGGTAAAACGCCGGTAGAAGTAAGACTCGAAAGAGTGGCTTCAAATCTGGAAGATGTAGTGGTGGTGGGTTACTCTACGGTAACCCGTAAAAACCTTACCGGTTCAGTGTCTTCGGTATCTGCCAAACAAATAAAAGATGTGCCGATTTCTTCTGCGGCAGAAGCTATTCAGGGCCGGCTTGCCGGTGTGCAGGCTATTGCTACCGAAGGTGCTCCTGGTGCTGAAATAATCATTCGTGTTCGGGGTGGCGGTTCCATCACGCAGGACAATTCACCCCTTTACATTGTTGATGGTGTGCAAGTAGAAAATGCATTGAATGTGTTGTCGCCACAAGACATTCAATCTATTGACGTGTTGAAAGATGCCTCTACTACAGCCATCTACGGAGCCCGTGCTGCCAACGGTGTTATCATCATTACTACCAAAGGTGGTAAGGCTGGTAAAACAATGGTGTCGTACAATGGTCAAATGGGGGTTCGAACCTTGCCAAGAACAATGGATGTATTAAGCCCGTACGATTTTGTACGCTGGCAGTACGAACGTAGCCGCGGCAGTGTTGCTGATAGCAGCAGTTTTGCACAAACCTATGGTACCACCTGGGATACGTTGAACGTGTATAAAAACATGGCACCCATTAACTGGCAAGAGCAGGTGTTTGGTCGTACTGCTTCATTTCAAAACCACAACGTAGTGGTAAATGGTGGTAACCAAAATACCACATTCAACCTTAGCCTTACCGGCAACAAAGAAGAAGGGGTACAGCTCGAATCAGGCTTCGACCGGTACCTCGTCAATTTTAAATTGGACCACCGGTTGAATTCTAAAGTGCGGGTAGGTTTTACCATGCGTTATCTCGATCAAACCATAAAGGGTGCCGGTACCAGCAATAGTGGTACAAGAACTACCAACCGTTTGCGTCACGCCATTAATTATCGTCCGTTTGAAATACCAACTCCGAATGGTGGCATAGATGATTTTGATGAAGCATATTTCCTTGCATCTGCTGGTGCAACTAACCCTGTGTTGCTTACACAGGCAGAGTATCGCCGCCAATACACCAAGGGAACATACTTTACTGGTTACCTCAATTACAACATTGCTAAAAACCTCACTTTCCGTTCTACATTGGGTTATGATAATGCCAGTGTGCAAACGAAATTGTTCTACAGCAAAATCACAGCCAATGCCAGGAACTTTGGTCAGTTACCATTGGCTTCCATCGGTTCTCAAGACAACAACTCTTTCAACAATTCAAACACATTACAGTACAGTGTAAACAACTACAAGGATAAGCATGACTTCAGCGTGTTGGTGGGTCAGGAAATTGTGCAGCAACGCTCTATGACGGAAGCTTTTGAAACCCGCTTTTTCCCTGCCGATATTTCTGCTGAAAAGGCATTGGCCAACATGGGCTTAGGCTCTGCACCAACTGGTTCAGCACAGCCATTGCCCACTACTTTTGTGCAGCCACCCAGCCGCATTCTGTCTTACTTCAGCAGGGTAAGTTATACCTACGATGATAAGTACCTGGCCACTTTCAATTTGCGAAGCGACCGTTCTTCAAAGTTCAACGCCAGCAACGGAAGCCTGGTGTTCCCGTCGGGCTCTTTTGCCTGGCGCTTCAACCGCGAAGGCTTTATGAAAAACGCCAAGTGGCTGGATGAAGGAAAGGTGCGTATTGGTTATGGTGCAGTGGGCAACAACCGTATTGATAACCTGCTGTACCTGCAGTTGTATGGTGTAACCGGACAGTATGCTTTCAATCATAGCATTGTACCAGGTTTTGCACCAACTGCTTTAGCTAACCCAGGTTTGCGTTGGGAAAGAAACACCACCATGAACGTAGGTTTGGATCTGGCTTTCTTCAACAACAACCTTCAGGTAACAGTAGATGCGTATAAAAATAAAGCCAATGATTTGTTGCTGGCTGTGGCAATACCACCAACTACCGGTTATACTTCACAAATACAAAATATTGGTTCTACCAGCAACCGTGGTTTAGAAATACAGATTAATGCAACGCCCATCAACAACAAGAATTTCACCTGGACAAGCAATTTCAACATTGCTTTCAACCGTAATAAAGTAGAAAGCCTTGGCGGTGTAGATTTCATTGAACGTAACTCCGGCTGGCAGGGAACAGATGGTGTGCCCGATTACCTGGTAAAAGTTGGACAGCCTGTTGGTTTGATGTATGGCTTCCAAACCGATGGTTATTATCAAATTGATGATTTCGATTATAACGCTACCACCGGTGTGTACACCATAAAGCAAGGCGTACCCGTGAATGCGGTGTATGGCACACCACAACCCGGTATGCTCAAGTGGAAAGACCTTGATGGTGATGGCATAATTACTGCCGATAAAGACCGCACCATTATTGGTAATGCCAACCCAACCTTCACCGGTGGCTGGAACAACCAGTTCCGCTATGGCAATTTCGACGCCAGCATTTTTGTGAATTTTGTAGTGGGCAACGATATTTATAATGCCAATAAATTGGAGTGGACAGATGGCGCATTTTCAAACCTGAATATGCTCAACATCATGAAAGACCGCTGGACAAATATTGATGACAATGGTAACATAGTAACAGAACCTAAGGCGTTGGCTGCGTTGAATGCAAACGCAAAAATCTGGAGCCCGGTAAGGGTACAACGTTGGTGGTTGCATTCTTGGGCCGTTGAAGATGGCTCATACCTGCGTATCAATAACGTAACACTTGGTTAAACATTGCCTGCCAAAGTTTTGTCTCGCATCAAGATAAGCACGTTACGAGTGTTTGGTACGGTGAACAACCTTGCTACGCTTACCAATTATACCGGCTACGATCCTGATGTAACAGCCCGTCGTTCTGACCCGCTTACACCTGGTGTAGACTTTGCCGCATATCCTCGTTCACGTACTTGGGTGTTTGGTGTAAACGTAACTTTCTAATTTGACTCAGCCTTAAATACGAAGCCTTATGAAAAAGCAAATACAAAGGACTTTCATAGCGGCTGCAATGTCAGCAGCAATTTTCGGAATCAGCTCTTGTAAAAAATATACAGTTGTAGAGCCCATTTCTCAATACGGTATCGATCAGGTTTTTTCTGATGTATCCAATACCTACAATGCCTTGGTTGGCGTGTACGACGAATTGCAGGGTGATAATGGATATGGCATTCGAATCAGTATGTATTATCCTTACGATACTGATGAAGGAATTGTAAGTGGTAATATTGATAACGGTCGCCGTGGTGTGGGCCGCTATCAGTTGCTGCTCACGAATTCAGAAATTGCCAACCCTTTTCGCCAGTTGTACCGGGGTATAGAAAAAGCCAACCTGTGTATCGAGCAAATTCCATTGATGGAAAAATACAAGAGTGGCACGGCAACGGAGCAACGCGAATTGAAAAGGATGTACGGAGAAGCACTTGCGCTACGTGCACAGTTCTATCACGAACTCATTCGCAACTGGGGCGATGTGCCAGCACCCATGGTACCAGCGTACAAGCAACCAGACCTCTTTGTACCGCAAGAAGACCGCGATACTACATACAATAAAATCCTGAGTGATTTAGCCGTTGCCATCGACCTTTTGCCTTGGCGTACAGATGCCGGACCTCGCAACGAACGTATTACAAAAGGGGCCGCTAAGGCATTACGTGCCCGTATTGCATTGGCTCGTGGTGGTTTTTCTCTTCGTCAAAACGGACAAATGGAGCGTAGAAGTGATTACCTCACTTACTATGAAATGGCAAAGAAAGAATGTGAAGAACTGATGGCCCGTCGCGACCAGCATACGCTAAACCCCAGCTATATTGATATTTGGCGCAAACTCACTTCTTTCCAATACGATCCACAAGCAGAAATTTTGTTTGAAGTAGGTGCAGGTGGCGGCAATAGCAACAGCGATAGCCGCATGGGAAATTATGATGGTCCAAATCTGAACAATGCATCACGATACGGTGCAGGTGGCGGTGGAATTGTAATGCTGCCAAATTACTTTTATGCTTTCGACTCTGCCGATAGCAGAAGAGACGTGACTATTACGCATTATCAGGTTACCTCTTCTACCAATATAAAAAGCCAGCGCCGCTTGGGTGAAATGAACACTGGTAAATACCGCCGAGACTGGCGTAATCCTTTGTTGCCAGGTACAGTGTTGAATGTTGGCTACAACTGGTCTGTTATAAGGTTTTCAGATGTATTGCTTATGTATGCTGAAGCAGTAAACGAAATAAACAATGGCCCTACTGCAGAAGCTATTGCTGCTTTTGAAGAAGTACGCAAAAGAGCATTCAACGGCAACGCTGCGTTGATAGGTACCACACCTACAGACAAAGCCGGATTTTTCAACGCTATTGTAAATGAACGTTATTTAGAATTCGGCCATGAGGGCATTCGTAAATACGATTTGCTCCGTTGGAATTTGCTCGCTACCAAAATAGCTGAAGCGAAAGCCAATATTCAGGCCATTCGTGACCGACGTGCACCATACGCCAATGTACCGCAATACATTTACTGGAGAAACAGCGGTGAAGAAATTCAATACTTTGCCGGAGTGGGTTCACCTGCAACTGCACAACCTTTTTGGCGGCCTACTCAAGTACCTTCTCCAACAACTGGCTGGACACGTACTGATTGGGCACAGCATCTTAATAGTAATCAAATTGATGGTCGTCCGTTGTGGCAAGGAGTTGCTTCCTTTTTTACCCCCGGCAAAAGTGAATTGTTCCCTTACGACCAGGCTACCATTGCAGCCTATCAGGGTAAGCTCAAGCAAAATCCGAATTATTAAAGGTACCTTTTACAGAAGCTGTTTTTTCATTAGCTCCTTCAGTTGCACTGCGCTGAAGGAGCAAATTTTTACCCCATGAAAGCAGGATGGATATTGGGATTGTACTCTTTAGCATTGTCTTGCAGTGCTCAGCCACAAGTAAATGTGCAAGAACCTGCGTTGGCATTTCCCGGTGCTGAGGGCTTTGGAAAATTCACTACCGGTGGACGCGGCGGTAAAGTGTATGTAGTTGACAATCTCAACGATGCCGGACCAGGCAGTTTCAGAGAAGCTGCCGAGGCCAAAGGCAAACGAATGATTGTGTTTGCCGTGTCGGGTACCATACATCTTCAATCTAAACTGGTTATAAACGGGCATGCAACAATTGCAGGTCAAACAGCACCGGGTGATGGTATTTGCATTGCCGATCACAACGTATCGTTGAATGGCGATAACATCATTTTACGCTACATGCGTTTTCGCATGGGCGACCGCTACCAAAGCCAGGCAGGTATGGTAGATGGCAGCGGAGGAGACGATGCTTTTAGCGGTGGTCGTCGCAAAAATGTCATCATAGATCATTGTAGTTTCAGTTGGAGTACAGATGAAGTTTTTTCTATGTACGGTGGCGATAGTGTAAGCATTCAGTGGAACATTATTGCAGAGCCACTTAACTATTCTTATCATTTTGAAACAGGCGATAAAGACTGGGAACATCACGGGTATGGTGGCATTTGGGGCGGAGCTCATTTATCGGCACACCACAATGTATTTGCGCATTGTGTGAGCCGTACACCCCGCTTCAACGGTACACGGCTTGGTGCTAGTATCGAGTTGGTCGACTTTAGAAACAACCTCATTTACAACTGGGGTGGCAACAATGTATATGGTGGAGAAGCAGGCCGATACAATGTAGTGGGTAATTATTACAAACCCGGCCCTGCAACGGGTAAAAAAGTAACCGGCCGCATTGTAAATCCTACCCGCAACGAACAAGTTGGCTTCGGTAAATTTTTTGTCGACGGAAATACAGTGGAAGGATATCCGGCGGTGAGTATGACGAATATGCAAGGCATTCATATTGGTGACGGCAAAGCGCCATTCAGTGGCGATAGTATTGTGATGCAACAACCATTTGATGTGTTGGCCATTACGCCGCAATCATCCATAGATGCATACAAGGCCATGCTGAAGCATGCAGGAGCCAGCCACAGCAGAGATACTTTGGATGCACGTATTCTGCAAAATATTGTAAAGGGAGATGGTAATATCATTGATGTGCAAGGTGGCTATCCGCATGGTACAGCGTATGAGAAAACAGTTACCGCTTGGCCTGCATTGAAAGCCTTGCCAGCACCATTGGACACGGATAAAGATGGTATGCCTGATGCTTGGGAAATAAAAAATGGATTGGATAAAAACAATCCGCAAGATGCTGTTGCTTTCGGTCTGTCGAAATGGTATTGTAACCTTGAAGTGTACATGAACAGCCTGCTAAAAAACTAAACTCAATTGTTGGTTACGCAAATACATGGATGATGAATACACGCCACTTGTACACAACTTTCGGAATGCTGATGGCAGCCTTACTCTTGTGGGCATTTCAAGCGAAGCGTTCTCCAATTAAAATCTTTTTGGCCGGCGATTCTACCATGAGTATCAAAGAGCAGAAAGCCTATCCTGAAGCCGGTTGGGGCATGCCTTTTGTGCATTTCTGGGATTCATCTGTTAAGGTGGTAAACAAAGCAAAGAATGGCCGCAGTAGCCGCACATTTATAGAAGAAGGTTTGTGGCAATCCATTTTGCAGGAAGGAAAATCCGGCGATTATGTGTTCATCCAATTTTGCCACAACGATGAAGTGCCCACTAAAAAAAGCTATACCAAACCAGAAGATTATAAAAACAATTTGCGTCGCTTTGTAGATGAAGCCCGCAGCAAAGGCATGACCGCTGTGTTGATGACGCCTGTTAGCCGCCGCAAGTTTGATGCGCAGGGCCAACAGGAAGAAACACATCCTGAATACATTGCGTACATACAAGAAGTGGTCAAAGAAAAAAATGTGTTGCTGTTTGATATGAATACGGCCACCAAAGCATTGTATCAGCAGTTTGGCGAAGCACAATCTAAGTGGTTGTTTTTGCAATTGAAACCCGGAGAACATCCGAACTATCCCGAAGGAAAGGAAGACAATACACACTTTAATGAACTGGGTGCCCGGTTGGTGGCGCAGCTGGTATTGCAACAAATCAAAGCGCAGCTTCCTGAACTATACAGCAGGACAGTTGATCGGACAAAAAAATGAATCTTCGAAAGATGAGCTGCATCAGCATGTGGTGTTGCTTTCAACTGCAAACGATTGTTACCATGATGAAAAGATTTTGTACAATAATGATGTTGCTGTTTATTGCTGTTGCTGCATTGCAGGCACAAACGGCCAACCCGCAACAATACAAATACATTTTTGCTGTAGCACAAGACGGCTCTGGAGATTACACCACTATTGGTGAGGCCATCAAAGCCATGCGTGGCTATCCGCTGGCACCCATTACATTGTACATTAAAAATGGCGTGTACAAAGAGAAGCTCGAAATTCTGGCTAACAACACAGACATCACCATGATTGGTGAGAGTGTAGAAGGCACCATCATCACTTTCGACGATTACTCTGGCAAGCCTTACGAAAAAGGCAAGCATGGCACTTTTTCATCTTACACAGTGAAAGTGAGTGGCAATCGATTTACTGCTCAAAACATCACGTTTGAAAACAATTCGGGCAGAGTGGGACAGGCACTGGCATTGTATGTAGATGCCGATCAGGCGCTGTTTATTAACTGTCGGTTTCTGGGCAATCAGGATACCATTTTTACCGGTGGCGAATTGTGCCGTCAGTATTTTTTGAAGTGTGATATTGAAGGCACAACTGATTTTATTTTCGGTCCTGCCACTGCTGTGTTTGATAGTTGCAACATTCGCATCAAAGTAAATTCTTACATCACAGCAGCCAGTACAACCGCTGGCAAACAATTTGGCTATGTATTTCGCTATTGCAACATCACCGCTGATAGCAGTGTCACTAAATTTTATTTGGGCCGACCCTGGCGGGCTCATGCCAAAACGGTGTTTATGTACTGCCAGCTGCCTGCACAGTTGGCTCCCGTGGGTTGGCATAACTGGGATAATCCAGCCAATGAACAAACCACTTTTTACGCAGAATACAAGAATAGCGGTCCGGGTGCAGCCACAGCACAGCGGGTGCCTTGGGCAAAGCAGCTGAGCAAGAAGCAAGCCCGACAGTACAGCTTGGAAAACATTTTTAGCGGACCACAAATCGGTCGTTTTTCTGCAGGTTCGTTTTTTGAAAATACGCAGTCCATACTTTTCGTATGGCCGGGCAAAACCGGCGGTAAATAATTCAAGATGAAACAAGCTTTTTTCTTCTTCACATTGCTGTGTATGATGACAACCATTCAGGCACAACCACCAGTGGAAATGTTCCTTTATTCTGGAGCTGTACCCAACAGTAAACCAACCGCCATCAAAGAGGGAACAACATTCAAAGACAATGTGACCCGTATTGAAAAAGTGAGTGTGCCTACGCTTACGGTATATGCTCCCAAAGAGCCCAATGGTACAGCAATCATTATTTGTCCTGGTGGTGGCTACAGCATTTTGGCATTTGATAAAGAAGGAACACGTGTAGCAGAAGTAGTAAATAGCTGGGGAGTAACGGCCTTTGTATTGAAGTATCGTTTGCCCAGTGATAGCATGAATATCGACAAGAGTATGGCACCATTGCAAGATGCGCAACGGGCTGTGCAGCTGGTACGTAGCAAGGCTACACAATTTCGCATCAACCCGAACAAAATTGGCATCATGGGTTTTTCTGCAGGTGGTCACTTAGCGTCAACTGCGCTGACGCATTTCCATGTAAAAGCAGATGCATCTAGCACCGACACCACCAGCGCTAGGCCTGATTTCGGTGTACTTGTTTATCCGGTGATTAGTTTCGATAGCAGCATCACCCACAAGGGTTCCAAAACCAACCTGATAGGTAACAAACCCGATGAAAAGCAGCTAAAGTTTTTTAGCAATGAGTTGCAGGTAACTCCGCAAACGCCCCCTGTTTTTCTGGTGCATGCCGGCGATGATGCAGGAGTGCCTGTTGAAAACAGTCTTCGCTTTTATCAGGCATGTATTCAACATAAAGTGCTTGCTGAAATGCACCTGTATCCTAAAGGTGGCCATGGTTTTGGTATGTACAACAAAACCACCGAAGACTTTTGGATGGACCGGTTGAAAAACTGGTTGACTAGTATTAAGATGTAAGTGACCATGAAAAGATTGATTAACTATATCGCAGGTTTTATTTGTGTTGTAATGGCTGTGAAAACCACCGCACAAATACCTGTGGGTGCTTCCGATAAAGGGAATGGATTTTACCAAAACCCTGTATTGCATGCCGACTATTCAGACCCCGATGCCATACGAGTAGGTAACCAGTATTACATGACGGCCAGCAGCTTTACACACATACCCGGCCTGCCGTTGCTGCAATCTTCCGACATGGTGAATTGGAGATTAGTGGGGCATGCATTGCCACGTTTGCAACCCATAGAACATTACAGCAAAGTGCAGCATGGAGCAGGTGTGTGGGCACCATCCATCCGTTTTCACAAGGGGGAGTTTTATATCTATTATCCCGATCCTGATTTTGGTATTTATGTCATCAAAGCCCCCAATTTTCAAGGCCCATGGTCGGAGCCGGTGTTGGTGGAAGGCGGCAAAGGTTTGATAGATCCTTGTCCGCTGTGGGATGATGATGGTAAAGTGTATTTGGCACATGCATTTGCTGGAAGCCGTGCCGGTATCAAATCTATTTTGGTAGTAAAAGAAATGAACGCTTCGGGTACTAAAACTTTAGGTAGTGGAGTGATGGTGTTCGATGGTCATCCGCAAGACCCTACTGTAGAAGGACCAAAGTTGTACAAACGCAATGGTTACTATTACATTTTTGCACCTGCAGGTGGTGTAAGTACAGGCTGGCAATTGGTGTTGCGCAGCAAAAATATTTATGGTCCGTATGAAAGAAAAGTAGTGATGGATCAGGGCAAGTCAGCCATCAACGGGCCACACCAAGGTGCATGGGTTACTGCCGCCGATGGCAAGGATTGGTTCCTGCATTTTCAAGATAAGGAAGCTTACGGCCGCATTGTGCATTTGCAACCCATGGTTTGGCAAAATGATTGGCCGGTTATTGGTGCAGATGCAGACAATGACGGAATAGGTGAGCCGGTAATACAGTTTAAAAAACCGTTTGCTGCTACAGGTATAGAAGCACCGCCCACAAGCGATGAGTTTAATTTGCCTCTGCTGGGCAAGCAATGGCAGTGGCAGGCCAATCCAGAAATTACATGGGCATTTCCTACAACGCAAGGGTATTTACGTTTGTTTGCCGTCTATCGTGCCGATAGCTTGAATAATGCCTGGGATTATAACAATTTGCTGGCGCAAAAATTTCCGGCAGAAAGTTTTACCGCTACAGTCAAGCTTCGTTTTTCAGCCACCAAAAACAATGAGCAGGTTGGTTTTATTGTACATGGTACCGATTATGCCTTTTTGGGATTAACACAAAAAGACGGCATCACAAGTGTTCACTATCATGAACGATTGAATGCGGATAAAAACAAACAGGAAAAAGTGACCTTATTGGGAACGGTGCAAGGGCAAGACGTGTATCTGCGGCTAACCGTAAAACCTGGCGCCAAGTGTCGTTTTGCTTTTAGTGCCGACGGAAAGTTATATACAGATACACCCAATGAATTTATAGCCAAACCAGGTAGATGGGTGGGGGCAAAGCTTGGTTTTTTCATCAATAGAAATACCGTTACTAATGATGGCGGTTATATCGATATAGATTGGATTCGTTTTCAATAACAAACCAAATGATTGTAATATGGAAAGAAGAAATTTTATGAAATACACCGTTGCAGCAGGTGCTTCGCTGATGTTGCATCCGTTTGAAAGTTTTGCTATTCAACCTGGCAGCAAAATTAAACTGGCCATGGTTGGCACAGGTCATCGCGGCAGCAGCCTGTGGGGCAAAACATTGGTGAGCACTTTTGCCGACGTGCTTGAGTTTGTGGGTTTGTGCGATATCAACCCTGGCCGATTGGAAACTGCCAAACGCATTATGGGTGTAAGCTGTAAAACCTATAGCGATTTTACCAGCATGGTAAAGGAAACCAAGCCCGACTATGTAATTGTAACCACTGTAGATAGTACACACGATGACTTCATAGTGCAGGCGCTAAACATGGGTGTAAATGTGATTACAGAAAAGCCCATGACCACCGATGAAGTAAAGTGCAAACGCATTTTGGATGCCGAAAAAAAATCGGGCAAAAAAGTGACCGTTGCATTTAATTATCGCCACAGTGTGCACAATATGCAGGTGAAAGAACTGCTGGCTGCAGACAGAATAGGCAAAGTGGTTTCTGTAGATTTTAACTGGTACCTCAATGTGTATCATGGTGCTGATTATTTCCGTCGCTGGCATGGTTTTGTAGGCAAAGGAGGCAGCTTGTGGGTGCACAAAGCCACACACCATTTTGATTTGCTCAACTGGTGGCTCAATAGCGAACCAGTAGAAGTGAGTGCTTATGGAGCGTTGGAGCATTATGGCAAAAACAATGATTTCCGTGGTAAAAACTGCCGCACCTGTGCGTATAAAAATAAATGCGCTTTTTATTGGGATATGTCGCAGGACAAACGCCTGATGGAACTATATGCTGACAATGAACAACATGATGGTTACTTACGTGACGGTTGTGTGTGGCGCAACGAAATCGACATCTGGGATAAGATGTCTGCACAGATAAAATATGCCAACGGTGTGGTTGTAAATTATTCATTGACGACCTACTCACCATACGAAGGTTGGCAGATTGCCTTCAATGGAAAAAAAGGTAGAATGGAAACCTGGGAAGACATTCCTTATTTGCAAAAAACACCCGACGACCAAGCCAAAAGGCATGCAGTAGAAATGTCGGATGCCGATGATGCCATTAAAGGAGAAGTGCAGGAGATAATGGTGATGGACAACTTCGCCAAGAATTATGAAATATACACCACGCCAAAAATAAAAGGTGGCCATGGGGGCGGCGATATCCGAATGCTGCGCCGCATTTTTGTAGACCCAACAGATAATCCGCATCATGTATTGGCAGGCACAAGAGAAGGTGCCATGTCAATCCTCATTGGCATTGCTGCCCGTAAAAGCATAGCAGAAGGCCGTCCGGTAAAAATTACCGAACTCACCGATTTGGTACCTAAGCCGCAAACTTTTGTTTAACCCAACTTATTGCTGCATCGTACCTACGTTCGCTGCAGCATCATCATTTTTATACAACAACAACACATGAAAAAAATACTGCCTTTTCTTGTTGCATTTTGCACAGTTACGCTGGCAAAGGCTCAGCAAAAACAAACTGCTGCTGTAGCTGCTGCTGTAGAGCAATTACGCAGTGCCATGGTATCGGGTAATGCCGATTCTTTATTGGCGGTTTCTTCTGTAGCGCTTAGCTATGGCCATAGCGGCGGTGCTGTAGAAAATCAGGCCCAGTTCGTTGAAAAAATTGCCAGTGGCAAATCTGATTTTGTCAGTATCGAACTGAAAAATCAAACTATTGCTATTCATAAAAAAGTAGCCGTTGTTCGTCATGAATTGCATGCCAAAACCAACGATAATAATGTGGCTGGCGAAGTACACTTACGCATCTTGCTGGTATTTCAGAAAGAGGGGAAAGCCTGGAAATTACTGGCCCGTCAGGCAGTAAAAATGTAGCCGTTTATGAGTAGAATATGCCCTGTGTACAGCAGCTGATTTTGACATCGTTTGCGTAAATAAAAGCCTTCGGGCACTGTGCATTGTGCAGGGTACTTGGTAACATTGTGTTCGATTTTATACCGATTGGCGAACCATTTTAGCTATGAAAAAAACCGTGTTGTTTTCTCTGTTGAGCATATTGGGTTTATCCGCATGGGCCCAACATTTCAAGCCATTGCCAAAGGTGCCAGTGCCTGTTTTTCGTAAAGACACGTTATCCATCAAATCGATTGGCGCAAAAGGGGATGGTTATTTGCTCAACACTTCAATCATTCAAAGGGCTGTTGATCAATTAGCCAAAAAAGGCGGCGGCGTAGTGCTGGTGCCGGCTGGCTTGTGGCTTACCGGTCCTATTGAGCTTAAAAGCAATATCAATCTGCACATTGCAGTTGGTGCTACATTATTGTTTAGTAATGATTTTACACAGTACAAATTAGTAGCCACCGATTGGGAAGGCCTTCCACAAATGCGCAACCAATCGCCTATTTCTGCTACAAATGCCAGCAATATTGCTATTACAGGCAAAGGCATTGTAGATGGTAACGGCGATGCATGGCGGATGGTAAAAAAAGATAAACTCACGGCCAGCCAGTGGGAGAAGCTGGTAAAGAGTGGAGGCTTGCTAAGTGAGGACAAGAAAACTTGGTATCCCAATGCCGGTTCACTGAAAGGTGCCGCAATGAAAAATCCCGGTGCAATCAGTCCGGAAAAGAGCATGGCCGACTACGAAGCCGTTAAAGATTTTTTGCGACCCAACATGGTTGTATTTACGAAGTGTAAAAACATTTTATTGGAAGGTGTCATTTTTCAAAACTCACCAGCTTGGTGTTTGCATCCACTCATGAGTGAGAACCTTACAGTTCGCAACATTACTGTAAAGAACCCGTGGTATGCACAAAATGGAGATGGTATTGATGTGGAGAGTTGCAAGAATGTATTGATTGAAAACTCCGTATTTGATGTGGGCGATGATGCGCTGTGCATGAAAAGCGGTAGAGATGCCGATGGCCGCAAAAGGGCTATGCCCACAGAGAATGTTACCATTCGCGGTTGTGTTGTATATGCATCGCATGGTGGATTTGTGATTGGCAGCGAAATGAGTGGCGGTGCAAGAAATATGAACATCAGCAACTGCACTTTTATTGGCAGCGATATTGGTTTGCGTTTTAAAACAACCCGTGGTCGTGGTGGCTTGGTAGAGAATATCAACATTGAAAACATTTACATGAAGGATATTCCGGGTGATGCCATTTTATTCGACATGTATTACATGGCCAAAGATCCTGTTCCGCTCACCGGAGAAGTTCGTGAGTTGCCAAAAGTAGAATTCAAACCAGTGGATGAAACAACGCCTGTCTTCCGCAATTTTCATATCCGAAACGTGTATGTAAATGGTGCTGCTAAAGGCGTATTTATTCGTGGACTACCAGAGATGCCTATTCAAAATATTACGATTGAAAATATGGTGTTGCAGGCCGATAAAGGCATTGATATCCAAGAGGCCGATGGTATTGTTTTCAACAATGTTACTATCAAAGCGAAGCATACCACCCCCGTGGTAGACATCATTCAAAGTAAAAATATACAGTTCAATGGACTGACGTTTGACGGCAATAACCAACTTATGTATCGTGTGGCTGGCGACCGTTCTGCAGCAATACAAGTACGTAAGCAGGCCGGCAATGCTACTCAGCAAATAGTGTATGAATTGGGTGCAAAACCCGGAACCATAACCATTCAGTAAATGAAAAACCGCCTATCACTTTTATCACTCTTCTTGTTGATTGCTGCGTCTTCGTGGTCGCAGAAAACAACAGTTACTGCTGCTGAAATGGCCCAAAGGGTGATGAACATTTGGCCTGATTCTTTTTTGCTGGAAGGCGACAAGGAAGCAAAATGGCGTTATGATCAGGGTGTAATTTTGAAAGGCTTAGAGCACATTTGGTATGGCAATGGAGATGTTCGTCTTTTTCAATATATCCAGAAAAGTATGGATCAGTATGTGCGAAATGACGGAAGCATCAGAGGTTACAAAAAAGAAGAATACAATATTGATCATTTGAACAATGGCAAGAATTTATTGCTGTTGTATCAGGTAACAGGAAATAAAAAATACTGGACGGCTGCAACGCTGTTGCGTGACCAACTCAATACGCATCCCCGTACCAACGAAGGCGGGTTTTGGCACAAAAAAATCTACCCGTATCAAATGTGGTTAGATGGTTTGTATATGGGTCAGCCATTCTATGCCCAGTATGCCCAAATAGCGGGTGAAGTCAAGGCTTTCGATGATATCACTAATCAGTTTGTTTGGATGGAATCCCATGCACGTGATGCTAAAACGGGTTTGCTCTATCATGGCTGGGATGAATCGAAGCAACAACAATGGGCAGATAAACAATCGGGTTTGTCACCGCATTTTTGGGGTAGAGCATTGGGTTGGTATGGCATGGCCATGGTTGATGTGCTGGATTATTTTCCCGCCAATCATCCGGGTAGAGAAAAAATCATTGCCATTCTTAATCGTTTTGCAACAGCGGTTACAGCAGTGCAGGATAAAAAAAGTGGCGTATGGTACGATATAGTTGATATGCCTGACCGGTCACCTAATTATCTCGAAGCTTCAGCTTCTTGTATGCTGGTATATACCCTTGCAAAAGGAATTCGGAAAGGTTACCTGCCTGCGTCTTTTACAGCTAACGTAAAGCGGGGTTATGCTGGCATTCAACAGCAGTTTATAAAACGTACCAATAATGTGCCCGACTTGCATGGCACCGTAAGTGTATCTGGTTTGGGCGGCAATCCTTACCGCGATGGCAGTTTCGATTACTACATGAAAGAAAAAGTGATTGAGAATGATCCTAAGGGCTTGGGCGCTTTTTTGTTGTGTGCTGCCGAAATGGAATTACAACCCACTCAAAAAGTAGCCAATGGTAAGCAGGTATTATTAGATCGTTTTTTCAATAGTGAACAAAGAGAGATTGTACCAGGCAGAAAAGACTTTTTCCATTACACATGGGAAGAGAAATCTCATCCCGGGTTTTATGCATTCGGTCAGCAGTTTGAAAAGTATGGTGCCCGTTTGGCCAATCTGGATGTAGCACCAACGACGGCTAATTTGCAACAGGCCAGTGTATACATTATTGTAGATCCCGATCATGCAAAGGATAAAGCCAATCCGAATTTGATGGATGAAACCTCTGCCAGTGCTATTGCTGCATGGGTAAATAGCGGAGGCACATTGCTGCTGATGGCAAATGACAGTTTCAATTGTGATCTTTCACATTTCAATATTCTGGCAGGGAAGTTTGGCATTCAGTTTACCAATGTGAGCCGCAATATGGTGAAGAATGATGTATACGAGCAAGGCTTAGTCATAAGCGGCAGCAACAAGGTTTTCAATGGCGATTATAAAATGTTCCTGAAAGAAATAAGCACGTTGACATTGCAAAGGCCTGCAAAACCAGTGATTGTAAAAGACGGTGAAGTGTTGATTGCGACTGCAAAATATGGTAAAGGGAAAGTGATAGCTGTAGGAGATCCGTGGTTGTATAACGAATACGTAGATGGCCGAAAATTGCCTGCCGAATATCAGAATATAATAGCTGCACAGCAGCTGGCTAAATGGTTGCTGAAATAAGCTAAGCGTTCTAGGAAAAGTTAAAAAGAAATAGATGAAAGTATTGAATACCACTACCGTAAATAAACCTGAACTGCCGGTGAAAATATTGCAGTTTGGTGAAGGGAATTTTTTGAGAGCCTTTGTAGATTGGATGATACAAAAAGCCAACGATGCAGGAAAAATGAATCATGGTGTAGCCATTGTACAACCCATTGCCGGTGGTGAGTTTGTACGTGATTTGTTTCAGCAGCAAAGCAATATGTACCATGTTTATCTTGAAGGCATCAAGGATAAGCAACCGGTGAAAGAAGTGTCTTTAGTAAAGTGTATTACCACTGTAAATAATCCATATGCTGATTATCAGACGTACGAAAAATTAATAGTAAGTGATGCCCTGGAAATGATTATTTCCAATACTACAGAAGCGGGCATTCGCTATGAAGAAGGAGATGATATTTTCGCCATGCCACCTGCTTCTTTTCCTGCAAAAATGACGGCGCTTTTGTACAAGCGTTTTCAGCATTTTGCAGGGGACACTACCAAAGGTCTTTCAATTATATGCTGCGAACTCATTGAAGACAATGGTTCTACGTTACGCAAATATGTATTGCAGCATGCCTCCGCCAATCAACTTGGAGCTGAGTTTGAAAAATGGGTAAATGCTTGTTGTCATTTTTATGATACCCTTGTTGACCGCATTGTGCCCGGCTTTCCCAAAGAAACCATCAATGAGATAAAAGCTGAGATAGGTTTCGATGACAACCTAGTGGTAAAGGGTGAATATTTTCATGTATGGGCTATTGGTGGCGATGCCAGCATCAAGCAAAAACTTCCATTGGATGAAGCAGGTTTGAATGTTCTTTTCATGGATGATATTCGTGATTTCAGAGCGAAGAAAGTCCGCATACTCAATGGTGCACATACGGCTATGGTACCTGTGGCTTTGCAGCTGGGATGCGAAACAGTACTGGATGCGTTTAATACACCAGAAGTTGAACAATACATTAATCAATTAGTGGCTACTGAAGTGCTTCCTGCTATTGATGAAGATCCTGAAGAATTGAAAAAATTTGCTGCAAAAATTCTGGAACGTTTTTACAATCCATTTTTGAAGCATTATCTTAAGGATATTTCATTGAACTCATTGTCTAAATGGGAGACGAGAGATTTTCCTACAGTAAAAGACAACTACACCAAATTGAATAGTAAGGCTCCACTCACCACTTTTTCTTTTGCTGCGCTTTTGGTGTTGTATAGTGGTCATTCAGCTGTAGCATTTACACCGAATGATACTCCTGAATTTGTAGCATTCATTCAATCCGCATTCGATGCCAATAACATTAGCGGATGGGTAGAAGCAGTAGTGACCAACAAAAAAATATGGAAGGAAGACTTTACTGTTTTACCCTATTTTATAGAAGAAGTTTCAGCGGCTGTCAATAGTATTTTAAGCAATGGCATGAAGGCCGCAGTAACAGCATTAATCAAAAAATAAATCCGTCCAAATGTCTCAAATAATTTTAAAAGTTCACCCGAAAGATAACGTCATTGTTGCATTGAAAGATTTGGCGAAAGGCCAAACTGTACGATATGAAGGCATTGAATATGTAATGCAAGAAGATATTGCCGCCAAACACAAGTTCTTTATGCACAACATGAAGCAAGGTGATGAAATTATTATGTACGGTGTGTTGGTTGGCAAGGCACAAATGGATATTCCTCAGGGTGCAAGAATGTCTACTGAAAATACCAAACATGCTGCGGAACCGTACACCTACCGTAAGGTAAACTACGAATGGAAAGCCCCTGATGTATCGAAGTTTAAAGACCGAACTTTCAATGGCTATCATCGTGCAGATGGCCGTGTGGGTACTGCCAATTACTGGTTATTCATTCCCACTGTTTTTTGTGAAAACAGAAATCTGGATGTGATTCGTGAGGCCATGCACAATGAACTTGGCTACGCCGTAACGGATAAATACAAACGCTACACACACCAGTTGTTGGAAGCATTTAAGAAGGGAGAAGATATTGAATCTGTAAGTCTTGCTCCATCTGGTATTGCAGGTAATAACGATAGATTTTTCAAAAATGTTGATGGCATTAAATTTCTGAACCATCAAGGTGGTTGTGGTGGCATTCGTCAAGACGCGGCTGTACTAAGCAAACTGCTGGCAGCTTATGCCGATCATCCCAATGTTGGTGGTATCACGGTGTTGAGTCTGGGATGTCAAAACTTACAAACACAAGATTTTTTGAATGACCTGAAAGCTCTCAATCCAAATTTCAATAAGCCGCTTTTTGTATTTGAACAGCAGCAATCGCAAAGTGAAGAACAGCTCATTGCAGATGCCATCCGCAAATCATTTGAGGGCTTGGCAGAGATCAATAAAATTGAACGCCAGCCGGCTACATTAGATAAGCTTTGCCTTGGGGTAAAATGCGGTGGGAGCGATGGGTTTAGTGGTATTTCTGCAAACCCAGCCGTTGGTTATGCATCTGATTTATTGGTTGCCTTGGGTGGCAAAGTGTTGTTGGCAGAGTTTCCAGAGCTCTGTGGTGCCGAGCAAAATTTGATTGACAGAACAGAGGATGAAAATGCTGCGAAAAAGTTCATCAAACTCATGTCTGCCTACAGCGATTCTGCCGAAAAAGCAGGCAGCGGTTTTCACATGAACCCTTCGCCAGGCAATATTAAAGACGGGTTGATTACTGATGCAATCAAAAGCAATGGTGCAGCGTTGAAAGGTGGTACATCGCCAGTGGTAGATGTATTGGACTATACAGAAATTGCGAAAAAACCAGGCCTTAGTTTGGTATGTACACCTGGCAACGACGTGGAAGCAACTACTGGTAAAGCCGCTAGTGGAGCAACGCTTATTTTATTTACGACTGGTCTTGGTACACCTACAGGCAATCCTGTTTGTCCCACCATCAAAGTGTCTACCAATAGCAATCTTACCAAACGTATGAATGACATCATCGATATTGATTGCGGACCTGTAATCGACGGTGAGAAAACGCTTGAGCAAATGGGCGAAGATATTTTGGAATACTGCATTCAGGCAGCCAGTGGTATTGTCATTCCTAAAGCTGTATTACTTAATCAGGACGATTTTATTCCCTGGAAAAGAGGCGTTTCACTTTAATTATCATCTACACATTTACATAATATTATGGCATACGAACTTCCATTAAAAGGCAAAGTGATTGTAGTGACCGGCGCAACAGGTGTGTTGGGGCATGCATTTATTACTGCACTGGCTGCTGCTGGTGCAGTAGTAGGAATACTCGGCCGCAACGAAAAAACTGCTAAAGAAAGAGTAGCAGAAATACAATCTGCTGGTGGGGAAGCAGAAGCACTTATTGCTGATGTGCAAAATGAAGCTCAACTCATTGCTTGCCGCGATTTAATGCTGAGTAAATATGGTAAAATTGACGGACTGGTAAATGGCGCTGGCGGCAATGTGCCTGAAGGCGTACTTCAACCAAACGAGGATGTTTTTTCAATGAATGTAGAAGGCATGAAAAAAGCATTGGACGTTAATCTGTGGGGAACCATTTTGCCAACTATTGTTTTTGGAAAAGCATTGGCAACAACTGGAAAAGGTAGTATCGTAAATATATCGTCTGTTAGTGTAGATAAAGCTTTAACCAAAGTGCTAGGTTATTCAATTGGTAAAGCAGCTGTCGATATGTTTACCAAATGGTTTGCTGTAGAAGTGGCTAACCGTTATGGAAATTCAATTCGGATTAATGGAATTGTACCCGGCTTTTTTTTGACAGAACAAAACAGACGGTTACTTACCAATGAAGACGGCAGCCTTACTGAACGTGGTAATCTGATACTATTGCATACACCTTTCAAAAAATTCGGTTCTCCATCAGATTTGGGCGGAGCATTGGTGTTTTTAATGAGTGACGCTGCATCATTTGTACATGGCAGCAACATCACTGTAGATGGAGGTTATTCTTCTTTCAGCGGTATTTAATTAGCAACCATTTGTAATGCTCAATCGCACAATATGAAAACGTTTATCTCAGATAATTTTCTTTTATACAGCGATACCGCTGCGCAGTTGTACCACGACTTTGCCAGGCAAATGCCGATTATTGATTACCACAATCACCTTCCACCGGCACAAATTGCGGCAAATCATCAGTTTGAAAATATTACACAGGCATGGTTGTATGGCGACCATTACAAATGGCGGGCCATGCGAACCAATGGGGTGCACGAATCTTTTTGTACCGGTACTCAGTCGGATGAGGCAAAGTTTCAGGCTTGGGCAGAAACAGTGCCATATACATTGCGCAATCCGCTGTACCACTGGACGCACTTAGAGTTGCTCCGCTATTTTGCTGTTGATGATTTGTTGAATGCCGATTCTGCTAAAGAGATTTATGCGCAAACCAGTGCTCTGGTAAATACACCAGCATTCACAACGCAAGGTTTACTTGCAAAAATGAATGTAGAAACTTTGTGTACCACTGATGATCCGATTGATTCACTCGAGTTTCACCAGCAGATTGCTACTTCGGGTATTGCATTGAAAGTGTTGCCTGCATTCCGGCCAGATAAAGCCATGCAGGTAGATGATGCTGCAGCTTATAATGCGTATGTAGATAAGCTGGAAGCCGCAGCAGGCATGAGTATTGGTAGCTATGCCCAGTTTTTGGATGCATTGAAAAACCGCCATGATTTTTTTGCTGCCAATGGTTGCAAAGTGTCTGATCATGGTTTGGAACAGATTTATGCTGAAGATTATACGGAAGCTGAAATCATTTCCATCTTTAGTGAAATACGTGCAGGCAAAACATTGAGCAAAGAACAACGGTTGAAATTCATGAGTGCCATGCTCGTTGTATTTGCACAATGGGATCATGAGAAAGGATGGATTCAACAATTTCACCTGGGTGCTTTGCGCAACAACAATACACGTGGGTTACGTTTGTTGGGTGCAGATACCGGTTGGGATTCTATCGGCGATTTTCCGCAAGCTGTGGCATTGGCCCGCTTTCTTAATAGGCTTGACAACAGCGATCAATTGGCAAAGACAATTATTTATAACCTCAATCCCGCCGATAATGAATTGATGGCTACCATGATTGGTAACTTCAATGATGGCTCAGTAGCTGGTAAAATTCAGTGGGGTTCTGCGTGGTGGTTTCTCGATCAGAAAGATGGAATGACCAAACAAATCAACGCTTTGTCGAATATGGGTTTGCTGAGTAGGTTTGTAGGTATGCTGACTGATTCCCGTAGTTTTCTCAGCTTTCCGCGTCATGAATATTTCCGTCGCTTGCTGTGCAATATCATGGGCGAAGAAATTGACAAAGGTGAGTTGCCAAACGATATTCAATGGGTGGGTAAAATTGTTCAGGACATCTGCTATAACAACGCAAAAAATTATTTCAATCTGTAGCATTCACAAGCTGCAACATCAGGTAACCTCAATAAACTACAACAAATGGAAACTTTGAACCTCTTCAATTTGGCAGGCAAAACTGCAGTTGTTACAGGTTGTGACACTGGCCTTGGCATGGGTATGGCTTTGGCATTAGCCGAAGCAGGCGCCAATATTGTTGGTGCTTCTATTGTAGAAGATTACAGCGAAGTGAAAGCTGCTATCGAAGCAACCGGCCGTAGTTTTACTTACCACCGTGTCGATATTTCTGACAGACAAGCGTTGTATGCTTTTATTAATAAAGTGAAAGCCGAAAACGAACGCATTGATATTTTGGTGAATAATGCCGGAATCATCATGCGTAAACCTGCCGCAGAACATCCTGATGAATATTGGGACAAAGTGATTGACATCAACCTGAATGCGCAGTTTATTTTGGGCCGTGAGTTTGGAAAACACATGATTGAAAAAGGTGGTGGCAAAATCATTTTCACTTGCTCATTGTTGAGCTTCCAGGGTGGTATCAATGTGCCCGGCTACACAGCCAGCAAATCTGCAGTAGCAGGATTGGTTCGTGCCTTTGGCAATGAGTGGGGTAGTAAAGGTGTGTGTGTAAATGGTATTGCACCAGGTTACATTGCTACCAACAATACACAGGCGCTCCGCGAAGATCCGGAACGCAGCAAGTCTATTCTCGATCGCATACCTGTTGGCCGCTGGGGTGTACCTGCCGATTTTAAAGGCCCGGTTACCTTCCTGGCATCTCCTGCTTCTGATTATGTAAATGGTACCGTATTATTTGTAGATGGTGGATGGATGGCACGATAATATGTCGGGCAGCAATCTCCAAACGTTATTTTTTAATTGATTTCTCATGGCTACAAAAAAAGCAATTGCGCCTGTGCAGCAGTTGAAAGATTACAACAGCAATACTTACAAAGACGGCGACATGGAAATTCGCTTTGCTGTTGGTCCGCAGGAAACAAAGGGTTTCGATACGCAGGCTCTCACCGATAATTTTCTGGTGAAAAACCTGATGCTGCCCGATCAGCTGAAGCTGGTGTATACCCATTACGACCGTGTAATTGTGGGTGGAGCAATGCCTTTGGCAAAAGCATTGTCGTTGCCCAATCACCCTGAGCTTCGTGCCGATTATTTTCTGGAAAGAAGAGAATTGGGCATCATCAACATTGGCGGTAAAGGAACAGTTACAGCTGATGGCAAAAAGTTCGAATTAGAAAAACTATCGTGCTTGTATTTAGGCAAGGGTACAAAAAAGGTAAGCTTTGCATCTGCCTCTAAAAAAACACCGGCTATTTTTTACTTACTGAGTGCACCTGCACATGCGGTTTACCCCAACACTTTGTTTACCAAAGAGCAGGCTGCGCCTGTTGAGTTGGGTGCTGCTGAAACAGCCAACAAACGTACCGTCTACAAATACATTCACCTCGATGGCATCAAGAGTTGCCAGCTGGTGATGGGTTTAACGGTACTGGCACCAGGTAGTGTTTGGAATTCTATTCCACCACATACCCACACCCGCCGCATGGAAGTATATCTGTATTTCGATTTGCCCGAAGGACAACGCTTGTTTCATTTCATGGGCAACCCCATGGAAACACGCCACCTGGTGATGGCCAATAACGAAGCGGTGATTTCTCCACCATGGAGTACTCACTATGGTTGTGGTACTACCAACTATGGTTTTATTTGGGGCATGGCCGGCGAAAACCTTGTGTATACCGATATGGATCCGGCTCCGGTTCCTACATTAAAATAAGTCATGGGAAAAGTGTTGTGCTTTGGTGAATTGTTACTCCGTTTGCCGCCAGCTAATGGTGGTGAATGGTTGCGTACACACCATTTGCCCGTATTTGTAGGTGGTGCCGAGCTCAATGTAGCCACGGCTTTGGCCACTTGGAAAATGCCAGTAAAATATTGCACAGCATTACCCGATAATATCATTACTAAAGACATCATTGCTTATTTGGAGAGTAAACAAATTGATACTTCGCCCATCATTCTTTCCGGCGAACGCATTGGTTTGTATTACCTCAAAGAAGGTGCTGACATGAAGAGCCATGAAAATGTGTTCGACAGAAAGTATTCTTCCTTTTCAACCCTTGCCACTGGAGTTGTACCATGGGATGACATATTGCAGGATGTTGACTGGTTTCATTTCAGTGCCATTGCACCAGCAGTAAGTGAGCAGGCTGCGGCACTTTGCCTTGAAGCCGTGAAAGAAGCTTCTCAACGTAATATCACTATTTCCATTGATCTGAACTATCGTTCATTGCTGTGGAAATATGGCAAGCTGCCTGTTGCTGTAATGCCACAATTGGTAAAGTATTGCAACGTAGTAATGGGAAATATTTGGGCAGCAGAAACTTTGTTGGGCATACCCGTAGATGCTAACGCTATTACAGCTGCCACGCAGGAAGCTTATCTGGCACACGCCAGCACCACTGCAAATGCGTTGTTTCTGGCCTGTCCCAACTGTACTGTTGTAGCCAACACCTTTCGTTTTGATGCCGATGCCAGCAGCATTCGTTACTATGCGGCACTCAATACAAAGAGTACTCAAGTAGTAAGTCCGCTATTTACCACCGATGCCATTGTAGATAAAGTTGGTAGCGGAGATTGTTTTATGGCAGGTCTTATTTACGGTTTGCAATCGAAGCATGATTTGCAAGATGTCATCAGTTTTGCTGCGGCTGCAGCCTATGCCAAGCTGCACGAAAAAGGTGATGCTACCCAAAATACAGTTGCATACATACAACAGGTAAAAGCTTTGTTTGATAAGAATAATTTATAAATCAATATTCATTTTAGCTCATAACAAAACCAATTTGATATGTCCAAAAAAGTAGTAACGCTCGGAGAAATTATGCTGCGTTTGTCAACGCCAGATTTCAAGCGTTTTGTTCAGGCCGATTCTTTTGATGTAACCTATGGTGGCGGCGAAGCCAACGTAGCTGCCGCATTGTGCAACTATGGTTTGAATGGTACATTCGTTACCAAAGTGCCTAACAATCCCATTGGTCAGTCGGCCATCAACCACCTTCGCCGTTATGGTGTAGATACACAGTTTGTTGCCCGTGGCGGCGACCGTTTGGGTATTTATTTTCTCGAAACCGGTGCATCTATGCGTGCCTCTCAAGTAGTGTACGACCGTGCCGGTGCTTCCATTGCCGATGTAGACCCCAGCGAATTCGATTGGGATAAAATTTTTGATGGTGCCGATTGGTTTCATACCACCGGTATTACACCAGCTCTTAGCGATAAAGCTGCTGCGCTTACCGAAGCTGCATTGAAAGCGGCCAAAGCAAAAGGCATTACAACGAGCATTGACCTGAACTACCGCAAAAAATTGTGGAGCAAAGAGAAGGCACAAAAAGTAATGACACATCTCTGCCAGTGGGTTGATGTTTGTATCGGCAACGAAGAAGATGCTGAAACAACGCTTGGTTTCAAACCCGGTGATACCGATGTAACCAAAGGTGAACTTCACCTCGACGGTTTTCAGGATATCATGAAGCAAATGGTAGCCAAGTTTGGTTTCAAATATGTGGCATCATCACTCCGTGAGAGTTATAGTGCCAGTGATAATGGCTGGAGTGCATTGGTGTACAATGGCACCGATTTTTACCATACCAAAAAATACAATGTTCGCATTGTAGACCGTGTAGGTAGCGGCGATTCATTTGCCAGTGGTTTGATTTACGGTTTGGTAACGGGTATGCCAATGGCTGAAGCGGCAGAGTTTGGTGTTGCAGCATCTGCTATCAAGCACACCATCCCCGGCGATTTGAACCACGCTACCTTGGGTGAAGTAAAAGATTTGATGAAAGGCGACGGCAGTGGTCGTGTACAACGCTAAAACCAATACACATGGTCATAGATACTTTAGGTAATGCAGCGAAATATTTTTCGCTGCATCCCTCTTTCGAAAAAGCATTTGCCTGGATTGGCAGCATTGATTTTGCTACCATTGAACCGGGTAAATATGAAATAGATGGCGATGCGCTGAAAGGCATCATATCGGATGCTGCTGGTAAAACGGCTGAAGCTTCCGTAGCGAAATTTGAATGCCACAATCAGTACATTGATATTCAGGTGTGCATTCGTGGTGTTGAAACCATTGGTTGGAAAACACGGGAAAAATGTGTGGTTGAAAACGGTGGCTACAATGCAGAGAAAGATGTACAGCTGTACACCGAACAACCTGATATGTATTTTCAACTCACCGACGGGCAGTTCGTTGTGTTTTTTCCCAACGATGTACATGCACCCATGATTGGTGACGGAACCATTAAGAAAATAGTAGTGAAAGTAAAAATCTGAACAATGCCAACAACACATGAAGTAACTACCGCCATTATAGAACAAGGCATGCTGCCTTTGTATTTTAATGCCGATGAGGAGGTAACACTCGACATATTGAAAGCCGTATACAAAGCGGGTGTAAAAGCTATTGAATACACCAACCGGGGCGATGCAGCATTGCACAATTTTAAAAGCATGGTAGCATTACGCAATGCTGAAATGCCCGGTTTGTTGCTGGGTGTGGGCACCATTAAGAATTTGCAACAGGCCAATGATTATTTGGCTGCTGGAGCCGACTTTTTGGTGAGCCCTGGCTTTGTGCCAGATGTAGCTGCACTGTGTGTATCAAAAGATATTTTTTATGCACCCGGTTGTATGACGCCTTCTGAAATAATTGCTGCTGAAAATGCAGGCATTGGTTTCATCAAACTGTTTCCAGGTAACATGCTCGGTCCCGAATTTTTGAGCAGCATCAAAGACATCTTTCCAAAGCTGAAATTTATGCCTACCGGAGGTGTAGATACCACCAAAGATAATATTGAAGCCTGGTTTAAAGCCGGTGTTTGTGCAGTGGGTATGGGCAGCAAGCTTATCAGTAAAAAACTGATGGAAGCAAAAGAGTACGAAACGATTGAAAAAACTACTGCTGAAGTTTTGGCTACTATTGCCGCAGTCACTAAGAAATAACCACAAAAGCCAAACGATATGCAAGCTCAAGCCAATGGAAAAATGACGAACTACAGATGGAGTATTGTGGCGCTTCTTTTTGTTGCCACTACCATTAATTATCTAGATAGACAAGTGTTGTCTTTAACATGGGATGAATTCATTAAACCTGAATTTCACTGGAATGAAGACAACTATGGAACCATCACTTCCATCTTTTCCATTGTGTATGCCATTTCTATGTTGTTTGCCGGTCGGTTTATCGATTGGATGGGTACAAAGAAAGGCTTTCTCTGGGCGATAGGTGTGTGGTCAGTCGGTGCTTGTTTGCATGCCTTGTGTGGCATTGTAACCGAGCAATATGTGGGCTTGCATACTGCAGCAGAATTAACTCAGGCAGTGGGCGATACGGCTGTTATTATTTCTACTGTAAGCATGTATGCATTCATAGTGGCACGTATCGTACTGGCTATTGGTGAAGCGGGTAATTTTCCTGCAGCCATTAAAGTAACTGCCGAATATTTCCCTAAAAAAGACCGTGCATTTGCTACCAGTATTTTCAATGCTGGTGCATCAGTAGGTGCTTTGCTGGCACCATTGAGCATTCCTCCGTTGGCCAAAGCTACCAGTTGGGAAATGGCGTTTATCATCATCGGGGCATTGGGTTTTATCTGGATGGCTTTTTGGGTATTCATGTATAAAAAGCCTGAAGAGCATCCGAAAGTAAATGCAGAAGAACTGGCCTACATTTTATCTGACAGAGATGCCAACGGTGAAGCTGAGAAAGTAGAAGACCCCAATAAAAAGAAAGTAACCTTAGCCGATTGTTTCAAATACAAACAAACATGGTCGTTTGCATTTGGCAAATTCATGACGGATGGCGTTTGGTGGTTCTTTCTTTTCTGGACACCTTCTTACCTCAACACACAGTTTGGTATCAAAACATCCGAAGGGTTGGGTATCGCATTGGTATTTACGCTGTATGCTATTACCATGTTGTCAATTTACGGTGGCAAACTGCCTTCAATTATCATCCGTAAAACTGGTCAGAATCCGTATGCTGCCCGCATGAAAGCGATGCTCATTTTTGCATTCATTCCGTTGCTGGTTTTGTTGGCGCAACCGCTTGGTACTATTTCGCCATGGTTGCCCGTTATCATGATTGGTTTGGGAGGAGCAGCGCATCAGTCATGGTCTGCCAATATCTTTTCTACCGTAGGTGATATGTTTCCTAAATCAGCCATTGCCACTGTTACAGGTATTGGTGGTATGGCCGGTGGCCTCGGCTCTATGCTGTTGCAAAAATCGGCTGGTAAATTGTTTGTGTACGCTGGCGAAACCAACCTGCAGTTTTTGGGATTTGAAGGTAAGCCGGCGGGTTATTTTATCATCTTCTGTTTTTGTGCTGTGGCATACCTCATAGGCTGGATGGTGATGAAATCGCTGGTGCCTAAATACAAGCCTATTACAGATATGTAAGCGCATCTGCTGAAATGCTGAACGGCGGTTACTTGCAGGGGTTATATTTGCCCCGTGAGTAACCGCCGTTTATCTGTTGCTATTATTGGTGCTGGCCCAGCCGGCCTTACTGCTGCCTACTTGCTGGGAAAAGCCGGCACCGTTGATGTGCAGGTCTTTGAAGCTCATCCAACTTTGGTAGGAGGTATTTCCAGAACAGAGTCGTATAAAGGTTTTCATTTCGATATCGGCGGCCATCGTTTTTTCAGCAAGTCGAAAGAGGTAGAAGATTTTTGGACAGAAATACTGGGCGATGAAATGCTGGAAAGACCACGCAGCAGCCGCATTTTTTTCAACCAACAATTTTTTGCGTATCCTTTGGCCGCAGGAGAAGCTTTGCGCAAATTGGGTGTGATTGAAGCAGCCCGATGTGTGTTGAGTTATTTGCAGGCAAAAATGTTTCCGGTGGCCAATCCCAAAACTTTTGAAGATTGGGTGAGCAACCAGTTTGGCAAACGTTTGTATCAACTCTTTTTTAAAACCTATACTGAAAAAGTGTGGGGCATTCCTTGCAGCGAAATTTCTGCAGACTGGGCGGCACAACGCATTCAGGGGCTTTCATTGATGGCGGCCATTCGCAATGCCTTGTTTCCTCCCAAAAAGAAAAAAGGAAATGATACCGTTATCAAAACCTTGATTGATGCGTTTCGTTATCCCAAGTTTGGCCCCGGCCAAATGTGGACGGTTTGCAAACAAAAAGCCGAAGCTTTGGGCGTACAGGTACACATGAATACCGGCGTTCAAACCATGCAGTTAAATGCCGATCAATCATCTTGGTCTTTGTTGCTGCATGATGGACAGAAAATGGATGGTTTCAATTATGTGATTTCAACAGCGGCCATTAAAGATGTGATTGGTCATCCTGCTTCATGTTTTACAAAAGCAATGCAGCAGGCGGCCAAGGCCTTGCAGTACCGCGATTTTTTGACGGTGGTACTTATTTTAAAAGATCAACAACGCTTCAACGACAATTGGATTTATATCCACGACCCTGCGGTAAAAGTAGGCCGCATTCAACACTTTAAAAGTTGGAGCCCCTATATGGTGCCCGATGCAGATAAAGTCTGCTACGGTTTAGAATACTTCTGCTTTGAAGGAGATGGTATGTGGACTGCCACTGATGCAGATTTATGCCAAATGGCGGCGCAGGAATTGGAACACATTGGCTTGGGTAAAGCGTCAGAAGTATTGGATGCGTATGTTGTACGTCAGCCCAAAGCATATCCGGTATACAATCAGGACTATTTACAACAGCAGCAAATTATACGTGACGGCTTGCAAGCCTATCCCGGTTTGATATTGGTAGGCCGCAATGGCATGCACAAATACAACAATCAGGACCATAGTATGATGACTGCTATGCTTGCCGTTAAAAACATTTTGGCAGGTAAAAATTTGTATGATGTTTGGCAGGTAAATCAGGATGCCATTTACCACGAAAGCGGCGAACGTGGGGCAGAGGAGGGTGGCCGATTGGTACCTGTGGCTGTGCCGCATTAGGCATGTGTGCCCAACCCCTTTAAACCGATTTTTTTGTTGAAATAGTTGCCGGTAACCCAACCGATGGCGATGCCGACCAATGTGCCACCCATTACATCAATCGGGTAGTGAACGCCTACATATACCTGAGCATAGGCAATAGAAGCCGCCCATACATACACCCATTTAATTTTGTTACCAACAATGGGTTGTAATGTAATGGCAATAAAAGTAGCCATGGCAAAATGATTGGCTGCATGCGAGGATGTAAAACTGTAACCACCCGAACAGTGTGTAACCCGCAACTGCAAAAACTGTAATACATCAACGTTGTTACAGGGGCGTAATCTTTCAACACTCAGCTTAATTAACCGACTGCTCACCGTATCTGACAGGCCGATGGTAGCAATAAAGCCTGCTATCCACCAGGCACCTCTTTTACCAAAATTAATGAGAGCAAAAGCGATGAGAAAAATATAGAACGGATACCAAACTTCCTGGTACCGCAGCCATGGTACAACGGTATCAAACACAGGATTGCTCCAGCGTCTGTTGACGAGGTACAGCCAGTAGGCATCCAGTTTTTGTATTGCTTCAGGAAAAGCCATGCTGCGCAAATGTCAGGACTCTGTAGCAAACCACACACAGCAAATTGAACAAAGGCAACAGGGCTATTTTAACGCAGCAATCACAGTCTCCATTTTTGATTGCACGGTTTGAGCCATGTGGCCAAGGGCCGGATTTTGAATGCCCTGCATAGATACCACAGGATTAACCGCAAAAACTTCTGTTGCTGTTTCATTCAAGGCCCTAACCACTACATTGCATGGCAGCATTACTCCAATGTGTGGCTCGTGTTGCAGTGCTTCATATGCAAAACCAGGATTACAGGCACCCAAAATGGTATACGGCAATATTTCTTTTCCCAATTTTTCCTGCATGGCTGCCTGCATATTGATGCTGGAAATAATGCCAAATCCTTCTTGCTTGAGAGCGGCAGTGGTAAGTGCTATTGTTTCTTCAAAAGATTTACCCTCAATCACGGTGCTGAAATAGTAAGCCATACGTTGGTTTGTTTGTGGCTAAAGCTATTTTATCGAAATAGGCTGGCAGGTAATCTATGTCACGTTACAATGGCAGAATAAAACAAATAGTAGAGTGCAGTAGCAGCAAAGAAAAAGGTCGAAACACTTTTCAGTATTTCGACCTTTGTGGGAGCACACGGGTTCGAACCGCGGACCCTCTGCTTGTAAGGCAGATGCTCTAAACCAGCTGAGCTATGCTCCCTTTTTTGATACCCCTGTATCGTTTTGGGAGTGCAAAAATAGGGGTAGGATTTAATCTGCAAAATTTTTTTTCCGTCTTTCTCAAAAAAATTAATTCGGCTGTAATTGGGGAAGTCTATATGGTTGGCCATCAACCACATACAACTCATCTATCTCAATGCTCCAGTACTTTGCTAAAGGTGATTTTTCTAACACCTGCAACACTTCTTTTTTAGATGTTCCACTGATCACAATCCAACTACGCATGCTTTCTAAACTCACCGTGTAACTATCTACAATGCCTTTGTTGATGAGGTAATTGATGTAAGTTCGGTGGGGCGGAACCAGCGTCATAAATTCTTCATCCATACGAAAGTGAATGGTGACCTGATACTTCTGTTGTTGCGATTGATTTGTATTTGCTCCTTCCATAGGTTTTTTCCTTTAGATGCAGGAACCACTTCAAAGTAAGAGGTCATTTGAGATAATTTCGCTGCATTATCATTTTTTTACAATATGCCGACGCTTCCTGCTGCCTTACTCAAACAACTGACTGCTGCTCCTGGTTTTGATGAACCAGCATTTGTAGCTGTGCATGCAGCAGCGCAGCCACCCGTATCGGTTAGGTTGCATCCAAAGAAAAGTACAGAGGAAATAGCTGCACATTTACCAATAGATGCACCTGTTTTGTGGGCAAAGTACGGCCGTTATCTTTCTGAAAGGCCTGTATTTAGCCTCGATCCTTTGTGGCATGCCGGTGCTTACTATGTACAGGAAGCCAGCAGCATGGCCATTGAACTGGCGTGGCAGCATGTGCCGCAACAACAGCCCATCAAAGTATTGGATTTGTGTGCGGCACCTGGCGGCAAATCAACACACTTGCTGTCGTTGATGAAGCCAAAGGATGTGTTGGTAACGAATGAAGTCATCAGCAGCCGCGTTAATATTTTACTGGAAAATATTACCCGCTGGGGAAATGCCAATGTGTTGGTGACGAATAATGATCCGAAAGATTTTGGACAACTCGATGGCCTGTTTGATGTGCTTTTGATTGATGCACCATGCTCGGGCAGCGGACTTTTCAGGCGAGATCCTGAAGCCATTCAGGAATGGAGTGAAGACAATGTAACGATGTGTTGGCAAAGGCAGCAGCGCATCATTGCTGATGCTTGGAACGCATTGGCACCGGGCGGTATTTTTATTTATACCACGTGTAGCTTTTCTCCTGAAGAAGATGAAGCTGTAGTGGACTGGGTGCATCAACAATTTGATGTAGAATCGCTGGCTGTTACTATTCCTGAATCTTCAGGCATAGTAACCAGCATGAGTGAAACAATGAATCATCCGTGTTATCGGTTTTATCCAAATCTGGTGAAAGGAGAAGGGTTTTTTATGGCCGTTTTTCGGAAAAAATCTGCTGCTGAAGCAATAACAATTTCAAGCGCAAAGCAAAAAGCCTACCGAACCATCAAAGCTGCTCAACCGCCAGCAGACATTGCCCGTTGGGTAAACAATGAAGCGGATGTTCAATGGTATATGCACAAAGAAGTGTGGTATGCAATGCCAACAAACACATTTTACACATTTGCGCAGTTGCAAAATATTTTGAGAGTGCGGAAGGCCGGAGTGTGTGTGGGTGAAATGATGCATCAGCAATTGCAACCAGATCATGCATTGGCGATGAGTGATTGTATTAATAGCAATATTCGTCGCATCGAATTATCATTACCCGAGGCGTTAAAATATTTACGTAAAGAAGCTATCGATGTGGAAGCTGAAAAAGGTTGGCACCTGGTTTGCTTTCAACAAGTGCCATTGGGTTGGATAAAGCAATTGGGCAACCGAAGCAACAATTACTATCCCAAAGAGTGGCGATTGAGAATGTAAAGCTGTTTGTGCACATGCAATTAGCTTTTCGTAGCAAACCAACATATTTGCAGGCCATGAAAAAAAGAGTACTTTTTATAACCATATACATCTTAATGCTGGGGCTCCAGCTATCCGTTGCACAGCACCGGGAAGTGCTGCTGCGCAATGGTTTGCCGGTCATAGCTTTTCGGGCCGATAGCAGCATCAATACAGAAGCGTTGCGGATTGCATTTGGCATGTCGCCCGAGCAGTATACGTTGCTTAATCCTATTGATACAGCTCATGCCCACTATCAGCATACTATTTTCCTAACAGTGCAATCTTTACTCAGCGATAGCTGTGCCAATAAACATTGTGTAGAGCTGTACTACCTGGCACAAAAAGGTGATCATTTTCAAAATTTGTCGCCATTGTTTGGGAAAGCTAACCCGAGAGTGTTGAAGGCGTTGAATCCAACGTATGAATTGGAGTTGGAAGGCAAGCCAGTGTTTGTTGGTTTCATGCCGCTGTCATTATTGTCGCCCATTTTGGCTCATGAGCAGGCGAAAACGCCCACGGATATTCCGCACAACATTGAGCCCAAGAAATTTCCGCCGGTGTATACAGGCACCGGAGCGTACGCTGCAGAATTTGTAGGTACAGATACCACAATGAAAGAAGGGAAGGCCCGCTACTTTAAAAGCATGGCTGGTTGGTACGATGGTAAGTTTTACATACTCAGCAGTCAGTTTACCATTGGCACTGTTGTAAAAGTGACGAACAAAAAAAATCAGCAAATGATTTTTGCGAAAGTGATAGGCGAATTGCCGGTAATTAAAAAAGGAGAATCCATTGTGGCCCGACTCAGCAGTGCTGCCTGTGCTGCGCTGGATGTGTGGGATGAAAATGATTTTGACATTATCATCCAGCAATAAATCAGGCTTGATCCATGCGATAGCCCCGCAGGAAATCTGCTACGGCCATGCGTTTTTTCCCTTCCAATTGCAACGTCAATATGTTTACCCAACCATCAATAGCTGCATAGCGGATATAAGTTTTTCCATCGCTGTCAATACTGCCAGGAGATTGGTGGTGAGCTTCAGTACTGTAGCGGCTTTCAAATATTTTCAGCATTTTGCCATGCAGTTGTGTAAAGGCGCCTGGGAATGGCGATAAGCCGCGTATCTGATTGTGAATGGACGCTGCTGAATGATTCCAGTCGATCTGACAGGTTTCGGTAAAAATTTTTGGGGCATGTTTTAGTTGACCTTCATCGGCAGGTTGTGGTTGCTCGTGAATAGTGCCATCAACCAAACCGGTTACAGTTTTTACAAGTAACGCTGCGCCTAAATTTTTCATGCGGTCGTGTACTTCGCCTGCTGTTTCATTGTCATCAATGGGCATGCTGGCTTGTAACAGAATATTGCCTGTGTCGATAGCATGCTGCAATTTAAAGGTCGTTACACCGGTTGTTTTTTCACCATTGATAACTGCCCAGTTGATGGGTGCCGCACCACGATATTGTGGCAGCAAACTTCCATGCACATTGATGGTGCCCATCGGAGGCATGTTCCAAACTATTTCGGGCAACATGCGAAAGGCCACAACCACTTGCAAATCGGCTTGCAATGCTTGTAATGCCGCAATGAATTCAGGCGACTTCAACTTCTCTGGTTGCAACACCGGCAGGTTATGAGCCACTGCATATTGCTTCACGGCACTTTCTGTCAGCTTCATGCCACGGCCGGCAGGCTTGTCTGGTGCAGTTACTACAGCCACAACGTTGAAACCCGCTTGCAGCAAGGCATCCAGCGATGCTACTGCAAACGCTGGTGTGCCCATAAATACAATTCGTGGTGTTGCTTTCTCTATCATAACCTCTGCCTTTGCGGCTGCAAATGTGCTATTCAAAATCTTTGTAGAGCAAGTATTTTTTACGGGTGGCTTTGTATTGCTTCAAACCGGGCTGCCAGCTCTTACGGATTTCCGCTTCTGTTTTACCATTCATGATTTGCCACATCAAAGTATAGTTGCCAGCCAGCTTATTGAAGAAGTAATCTTGCCAGTTGGGGTTGTTCTTTTTCGGACGTAAAAAGAAACTGTCTTTGTTGGGAAACAATTTGTAGGCATCCAAAATATAACGAAGCTGTATTTGTTTCCACTTTGGCTTGGTGATGTCTATTTTCTCGTTGCGCAAATCAAAGCCATAGCACAAGTTGTTTTGCTGGGGTGGTGTTTTGGCACCAAACATGCTTACCGGAGTAAAACTAAAGAGTGAGTCTGGCATAGTGGGGTGACCAAATACTTGAAACGGAAATGTAGTACCACGGCCCAAACTCACATCAGTGCCTTCAAAAAAGCAGGTGCTGCTATACAGGAAAATACTTTGCATATTGGGCAGGTTGGGGCTGGGACGAACAGGCAGCTCGTAGTAATCGCTGTGGGTGTAGTTCTGACATTTAATCACCAGCATATGAAAGGGCGTATCCTTTGTAGGCACCGCTTTTTTAAAGGTTTCCATCATGCTGTTGGCTTTTGGGGTAAGCCATTTTTCACCCACGAGCATTTGTGCATATTCGCCAATAGTAAGGCCATGCACAATCGGAATGGGTTGCATACCAACGTGGCTCTTGAATGGTTTTTCAAGAATAGGACCATCTACATAAAAACCATTGGGGTTGGGTCGGTCAAGAATCAACAATGGCTTTGCATTTTCGATGCAAGCATTCATATAATCTTCTAAAGAAGAAATGTAGGTGTAGTAGCGCATGCCTACATCCTGCACATCAAACATCATGATGTCGACATCTTTCATTTCATCAGCACTGGGTGCATATTTGCCCCCATACAAACTCACTATGGGCAGGCCAGTGGCAGAATCAACGCTGTTGCCCACTTTTTCGCCGGCATCGGCCGTGCCTCTGAAACCATGCTCAGGTGAAAAGATTTTGACCAATTGTACGCCCCGCTTCAGCAGGGTATCAGCCAAATGCACTTTGTTGGGCCCCACCACCGTTGTTTGGTTGGCAAAGAGGGCCACCCGCTTACCTTTTAGCAAGGGCAGGTAAACTTCCATACGGTCGGCACCGGTTTTAATACCCGGCTTTTGTTTATTGACAGGTTGGGCAAAGCCGGGGCTACTCAGCCATTGGAGCAGCGATACAAGGATGGCAAGAAACAGTGGTTTTCTCATAACAATGCAAGTTGCGCAATTTTAGGTTTGCTATCACCAATCATTCAACTACCTTGCAGCTTCATTAAATCTCACAAGATGTCTGTAGTAAAAAAAGGCGATGTGGTGAAGGTACACTACACCGGTACATTAACCAGCGGCGAACAGTTTGACTCTTCTGCAGGCCGTGAACCATTGGAGTTTACAGTTGGCGCTGGTCAAATGATCAAAGGGTTTGATGCCGGCGTAGAAGGCATGACTCTCGGCGATAAAAAAACCATTAATATTCCTGCTGCTGAAGCTTATGGCGAATGGAGCGAAGAAAATGTAATTGAATTTCCGAAGGAGCAAATTCCTGCCGAAATGCAATTGGAAATTGGCATGGAACTGATGCTGCGTGACCAAATGGGCCGCCCTGTTCCTGTAATTGTACATGCTATTGAAACCGAAGTAGTGAAGTTGGATGCCAACCATTCACTGGCAGGTAAAGAACTCGTTTTCGATATTGAACTCGTAGAGTTGAATGGCGAAAAAGGTGGCTCAAAAATTATTCTGCTCGACTAATCGATTCGATGATATTGTGAAAGCGTTGACTGGTTCAACGCTTTTTTTATGCCCTTAATAAAGCGATTAATTGTTGCACATCTTGCTGCGAATGCGCCGCTGTAAATACTGCACGGTTGAGTGGCTTACCAGCAGGATTTGGATAAGCAAAAGAGGAGATGAGGATGTTGTGTTGTGCAAACCAATGCTCGTCCATGTCGGTAGGTAAAAACAAAATGGGAAGTTGTGCATGCAATACAAAAGAAGGAGTGTGCTGTACTTGTTCTTTCATCCAATGGCAATGCTGTTGCAGCTTTACTCTTTGTGCTTCATACAATGTGGTTGCTTGCTGCCATGCATGCACCACTGCAGGCATGGGTGGAGTAGTGGCTGCGTAAAACGGATTGCTGCGCAAGGCAGCTGCGGTGCTGGCATTGCTGCATGCAACAGCACCAGCCTGCACACCCAATGCTTTCGACATGGAAAAAGAAATCATCCATTCGATGTTCTCTTTTTGCGGCAAAAATGAAGCTACGCCTTTTCCATTGTTTCCTGTAATCCCAATGCCGTGGCTATCATCAATCAACACGATCAATGGCTTTTGCATGGCAGATAAAAATTGCCAGTCGTATGCCACGGGAGCTAACGGGTTCACTGCATCTGCAATGATTGCATAAGGCCCTTCGTATGTATGGTTGTTGATTTGCTCCACTACATGCTGACTCCATGTTTCAAATGAAGTTGTGGCTGATTGAATGCCTGCTGCTAATACTGCGGGATGACAATTGGGTGCTGCAAAAATGGGACAGTTCAATTGTTGAATTGAGTGCACTGCTGCTTGTCCTGCTGCAAATCCACCAGCAAATAATACTGTGTCTGCAGCAGCTAACCAATCACTGATTTGTGCCTCTGCTTCACTGTATATTTTTAATGGAGTGTTTGAAATACGGGCACTGGGTTGCATCAGCCCGTACTTGTCTAATCCTTCTTTTGCCCATTGCATAAATGCAGGGTGCGATGCCATGCCTAAGTAACTATAGCCGGAAAAGAAAAGTTGTTCTCCTTGTTCAGTAGTGGCAAAATTACCCGGTGTTTGTAACAGTGTTTGCATGTATAACGCTTAGTTCAAAAGTACGGGTTGTAAAATTGAATAATTTGAATAACAGCAATAGAAAAGCCCCACATGTTTGCGGGGCTTTTCTTATATCAAGTAAGACTTTACTTTAGGCTACTGCTTTGTTTACCAACTCGGCAGCTTCGCTCAGGAGGATGGCACTTTGTACCTGCAAGCCGCTTTCATCAATCAGCTTCTTGGCTTCTTCAGCATTGGTACCCTGGAGGCGAACAATGATAGGAATGTTGATTTCGCCAATGGTTTTATAGGCATCAATAACACCTTGTGCTACACGGTCGCAACGAACGATACCACCAAAAATGTTGATGAGGATGGCTTTCACTTTTGGGTCTTTCAGAATAATGCGGAAACCGGCTTCAACAGTTTGTGCATTGGCGCTACCGCCAACATCCAGGAAGTTGGCAGGCTCACCACCACTCAGCTTAATCATATCCATGGTAGCCATGGCCAAACCAGCACCGTTAACCATACAGCCCACATTGCCGTCGAGCTTTACAAAGTTCAGGTTGTATTGACCGGCTTCTACTTCAGTAGGATCTTCTTCGGTTACATCACGCAGCGCAGCGAGGTCAGGATGGCGCATCAGCGCATTTTCATCCAAACTCATTTTACAGTCAACTGCAATAATTTTTTCATCGCTGGTTTTGAAAAGCGGGTTGATTTCGAGCATGCCGCAATCCAGCGCCACATAGGCATTGTACAAGTTGGTTACAAACTTTACGCAGCTTTTAAAAGCATCGCCGCTCAAGCCAAGGTTGAAGGCAATTTTACGTGCCTGAAAACCTTGCAGACCGCCACCGGGATGTACCCACTCTTTAAAAATTTTCTCAGGCGTATTGTGTGCTACCTCTTCAATGTCCATACCGCCTTCGGTGCTGTACATAATCACGTTTTGGCCTTTGGTACGGTCGAGCAAAATAGAGAGGTAGAATTCCTTTACAGGATTGGGTCCGGGATAGTAAACATCCTGCGCCACCAATACTTTATTTACTTTTTTACCAGCAGGGCCGGTTTGAATTGTTACCAGTGTATGACCCAAAATGTTTTTGGCAATGTTGGTCACATCATCGAGGCTTTTGGCTACGGCTACACCACGCTGCTCACTGCCCTCAATTTTACCTTTACCACGGCCACCGGCATGTATTTGCGCTTTTATCACCGCAAAGTTGTTGCCTGTTTGCGTTTTAATCTGGCGGTAGGCTTCTTCCGCATGCATCACACTCTCCACGGCGATGCCTTCCTGCACTGGCACATTGTACTTTTTCAACAGCTCTTTTGCCTGATATTCGTGTAGGTTCATATGGGGGCTTTTTTTTAGTGCGGCGAAGATAAGCCTTGCGTGTTTTGACCGTGCAGAAATTGCCGATTTTAGGCCCTTCATTTTCCACCAAAGCCTTTTTATAAAAAATTTGCTATTTCATTCTGGTCCCTATATTTGTTTTAACATTTTCAAAAAGAATTGTTAAACCAAAACTAACTACCTGTGGCCTACGAGCAGACCGACAAGAAAATGGACAGTGTGTACAGTAAGCGCATTAAAGCCGGTAAAAGAAGAACCTATTTCTTCGATGTACGGTCAACCCGCGGAAATGATTACTTCCTGACCATCACCGAAAGCCGGAAACGATTCAATGAAGATGGCTACGACCGGCATAAGATCTTTTTGTACAAAGAAGACTTCAACAAGTTCATTAAGGGCCTCAACGAAGCGGTTGATTTTGTGAAAACAGAACTCATGCCCGATTTCGATTTCGATGCCTTCAACCACGATGAATATGATGGAGAAGGGGATGAGCAGGCTACACCTGTGGCCGTAGCTGCTGTAGCACCTGTGGAAGAAGATGTGCCGGTGCCTGCACCCGTTGTGGTAAACGACCTGCCGCCAGCCAGCAGCAATGGAAATACCCATTCGCTGGAAGAGGTAGATAAGTGGTAATACTCATTTGCTCCAATAAAACGGCTGCTTCAACTAATTGAAGCAGCCGCTTTGTTTATTACATGTTTCAATTAGCGAAACGAAGACTGAAGCAATGCATTGGTCATATCGGGCAAATTGCAGGTATTGCTGTTACTGAGGACAATGACTGTTTCATTTTTACCTAACACATGTATCCAATTGGCATTGGCACCCCAAATGCTTCCTTGCCTGTTGGCCAATGTGTATGGCTTTTGGTTGATTTCTTGTTTATACACCCAAAAGCTAATGGCCACGCCATAGAGGTTGGGATTGGGTGTCAACATAAGCTCAACCGTGGCCGGTTTCAATAATTGATGGGTAAATATGCCTTGGTCGAACCGGAGCAAATCTTCGGCTGTGGAGTACATGGCTCCGGCAGCAAAGTAGTTTTCGATGTACATAGGATCGTCTGCGTACATTGTGCCAGTGGAATCATCCTTGTTGTAAGTGCTGGCCAGCATTGGTATCACATCTTTCGACCGCAGCATTTGTGTGTGCTGCATTTTGAGTGGTTGCAATATGTTTTCCTGAAGATTTTGCGCAAAAGATTTTCGGGTAATGTGTTCAATGATGCTGCCCAAAATGATATAGTCTGCATTGTTATAATTGAACCGGCTTCCCGGTGCAAACTCCAGTTTACCACTGCAATGTTGTTGTATAAATCTATCAACCGAATTGGGCGATTGATACACGGCAATGCCTGTGTTGCCTTCACAATTGGGAATGCCGGAACTATAGGTGAGCAACTGCATGATGGTCACTTTGTCTTTTGCTTCGCCGGTGTAGTTGGGTAAGTATTGCCCCATTGTTGCATCCAACCGAAGCAGCCCTTTCTCCATTAATTGAAGAATAAGTACCGCCGTAAATGTTTTTGTGATGGACGCAATTTTGAAACGGGTATCTTTTTGTGTGGGTATCTGAAAGCTACGGTTGGCAAGGCCTTTGGCCGATAGGTAGTGTATTTTGCCAGCTTTAGCCATCAATACGACACCGCTAAAATTTTGCTGTTTGGTGTAGGCGTTTACAATACTGTCCAATGAATGTTGTGCTGTGCCAGATAGCTGCAACAATAATAAGCCGCAGCTTAATAGAAGTTTACTCATGCGTGGCGGGTAAATGGAGTCAATGAAATTGGTATGCCGGATTGCCTAACACAACATTCCAAATCTTGTTGACGCAATGCCCATAAAAAAGGCCGTACACAGTGTACGGCCTTTCATTTCAGTAGTATGATGTTATAAACTTTTCAATTGGGCAACTGCCGCCAACGGGTCTGCAGCGTTGAAAACGGAACTGCCCGCCACAAGCACCGTTGCACCAGCCGCAACAATTTCAGCGGCATTCTTTTCACCCACTCCGCCATCAATTTCAATATCAACCTGCAGGCCACGGGTATCAATCATGTGCCGCAGTTGCTTGATTTTGTCGATGGTGCCGGGGATGAAAGACTGTCCACCAAATCCGGGGTTTACACTCATCAAACACACCAGATCTATATCGCCTAAAATATTGTCGAGGCTGGCAATGGGTGTATGCGGATTCAGCGCCACACCGGCTTTCATACCCAGACTTTTTATTTGCTGCACATTGCGGTGCAGGTGAGGACAAGCTTCAATGTGTACTGTCAAAATATCGGCACCTGCTTTCTTGAATGCTTCCGCATATTTCTCCGGCTCCAAAATCATCAGGTGTACATCAAACGGTTTGCTGGTGGCTTTGCGCAGGCTTTCAATAACGGGCAACCCAAAGCTGATGTTGGGCACAAAACGGCCATCCATTACATCGAGGTGCAACCAATCGGCCTGAGAATCGTTCACCATGCGAAGGGCTGCATCCAAATGCAGAAAATCGGCTGCCAGCAGCGAAGGAGCAATCAATGCCATACAATCAGCGGTTGTTTATTTGCGGCAAATGTCGAGTTTGATTTCGAGTTTACAAGGTTGAAAGTTTGAAAGTTTCAAAGTTCCAGTGTTCACAAGTTCCAATGTTCAATGGAAAAGGCCTCAACATTTCAACCTACCAACTTCCAAACCTTCCAACCAGTACACCTCACTTCCCCAACCGCTCCAGTGCTTCCTTCGCTTCTGGTATGTTGCTGCTGATAAGCACACAACGTTCGTAAGCCTTGATGGCAGCGGCTTTACGGCCCGCGGTTTCTTCGCTTTTACCCAGCCAATACCAGGCCTCTGCATTCTTGGCATCAATCTCTACCAGCTTGGCAAAAGTGGCAGCAGCTTGTGCAGCTTTACCTTCATCAAACCAGGCGAAGCCTTTTTCCATGTAGGCATCGGTAAAAGCATAATCGTAGCGGATGGTGCTGTCCATCCATGCCCTGGCTTGTGCATAGTTTTTTATGGTATTGTAGTAAATGCCTTTTACATAGCACACACCTGTATACACTTCCCGGGTGGGAAACTGCCGTACAATTTGCGGGCAAAATGTAAGCACCCTTTTGTCGCCGGCTTCGGCTAAAGTATTGGCCAAGCTCAAGAAAATGGTCGGCTCATCTGCTTTGCGTTGCAAATAATATTCATACGCAGCAATGGCTTTCGGGTATTGTTGTGCCGCTCTGTACAAATCGGCTTTTACCAAACTGTAAATTAGATTATTGACCGTGTCTCGTTGCAGTAAGGTGTCACACCAGGTTGCAGCGGCATCGGTTTGATTGCGTTGGCTGAGGGTATCAATCAACCGGTCTATCAGCACCACACTATCCGGATATTGGGCTATTTGCTGTTCCATGCCGGCCAGCACCGGGTCTTTGCTGGCAGCCGTTGTTGTTGCTGTCTTGTCTGCTGCATCATTGTTGTCGCAGGCTGTCAGGACACTGCTCAGCATCGCCATCAACAGCACTATTTTTCTACCAAACATCTTTCGTTCCTTTTGCTGCAAATAACGCATAAATAGCTGTTGCGTATTGTGGGCACCCTCGTCAACGTTCGTGCCATCATTTGCATACCTCCGCCAAATCGGACAAAGGCATGACAAATGAAACCCGGCAGGGGAGTTACTTTTGCCGGATAGCCAAAAATGAACCGCATGAATAAACTGATGCTGCCTGTGATGCTCCTCATATCCGGAGCTGTTTTGTTTTCTTTTACCGGAAAAGTGTCGCCCATGGAGCTGGTCTCTACTGATTCGCTTCGTTATGCCGACGAGAAAAACCTTCGCAACATACAACAACTCACTTTTGGCGGCGACAATGCCGAGGCTTATTTCAGCTTCGATGATCAGTGGATTATTTTCCAGAAAACAAATCCCAAAGAAGGCATCACCTGCGATCAGATGTTTATTGGCAAAGTGCCTGCGCCCGGCGAAAAGTTTACCTACAAAATGGTGAGCACCGGCAAAGGCCGCACTACCTGTGGTGCTTTTACCAAGGATGGCAAGCACGTGATTTACGCCAGCACTCACTTGGGTTCAAGCGAATGCCCGCCGGTGCCCGACCGCAGCAAGTATGGCAATAAATACATTTGGCCGCTCTACGATAGCTACGACATTTTCATGGCCGATTACAATGGTAAAATTGTAAAGCAGCTCACCAATGCCAAGGGCTACGATGCCGAAGCCACAATAAGCCCTGATGGTAAAAAAATGGTATACACCAGTACCAAGAGTGGTGATCTCGAACTGTGGATTATGGACCTGAAAACCGGCAAGGAAAAACAGGTGACCAACATGCTGGGTTACGATGGTGGTGCTTGGTTTAGCCCTGATGGCAAGAAACTCATTTGGAGAGCTTCACGTCCTACTGCAGCTGCGGATATTAAAGAGTACAAAGATTTGCTGGCTCAAAATTTGGTAGCGCCAACCAATATGGAAGTGTGGATTGCCAATGCCGATGGCAGCAATCCAAAGAAGGTGACAGCCTATGGTCAGGCCAACTGGGCACCCACGTATATGCCCGATAGCAAACGCATTCTCTTTGCCAGCAACCATGAGTACAAGCGGGGTTTTCCTTTCAACCTGTACATGATTAATGAAGATGGCAGCAACCTCACCAAAGTGAGCCGCGACCAAGGTTTTGATGCCTTCCCGATGTTTAGCTATAGCGGCAAAAAGATTCTGTTTTGCAGCAACCGCAACAATGGCGGCACCCGTGATACCAATGTGTTTTTGGCCGATTGGGTAGAAGAATAAAATCTTCCTTTCCTTTTACGGTTATGGTAAATTGATAGGCGAGCAGTTGCAAAAACGCTTTCCTTTGCTTCAATCAAAAAATCATTTCGTATGTACGCAGGTTCAGTTCATTTGCACAATGTGCTTCGCTGGGTCATCCTTATTTTATTGTTGTTGAATGTGTATCGTCATGCTACGGCATCGGCGCAGCCCTATGGCGAAAAAGACCGTAAGCTCGGTTTGTTCCTCATGATTGGCAGCCACATCATGTTGCTGTTGGGTTTGTTTCAGTACTTCGCCGGTGACCTTGGTTTAAAACTCATTACAAACGCAGGTATGGGCGAAACCATGAAGAATGCTGCAACCCGCTACTGGGCTGTGGAGCATGGCATCGGTATGATTCTCGCCATCGTTTTGGTAACCCTCGGTTACGGCGTTCGCAAAAAGCAGTTCAACGATTTTGTCAAACACCGTCGTGCCCTCATTTTATATACCATCGCCCTGCTTATTATTTTGGCCAGCATGCCTTGGCCATGGCGTGAAGGCGTAGGCCGCCCCTGGCTGCCAGGTATGTAATACTCAATTACAATATTTCAAAAGCGATCTCACTGAGGTCGCTTTTTTTATGCTTCAGCTTAAAGTACAAATACATTGTTGTTGACGAGCCAAGTGCATTTGGCAGCTGCGTTGTGTCACTCACTGCATCTGCAGTGCATTACTCAACATGTACCAACTCGTAATGCTGTCGCAGGCCTCTGGCCTGTGACATTCCGTTACTCAACTCAACACCAAATCCGGATACAATTATTTCACCCATTCAGGGCTAAAATTATTGGGGCGGCATGCCTTACCACGGGCTACACCCGTGGCTACATGAGTTCGCCCTTTTAGGGCTATAAAAGTTCTTTTGCATTTATCTAATCCGTGAATTTGTGGCCATCAAAACAATCAGCGAAATCCGTCTCATCCGGTATATCCGCGTCCCATCATCCTTATCCTATCATCTCATTCCAAAAAACAAATAACAACCTACCTTGCGGCGCATGGAGCAGGTATTTGCATACAACCTTTTGCAGCAGTTTACGCTGCACACTTTTTTAGCCATGGGCTGTCCTGAAGCCGATGCACAATTGGCCACCAACGTATTGCTCAGTGCCGATTTGCGGGGTATTGACAGCCACGGCATTGCCCGCCTCAGCGGCTACTGGCGGCTGTACGAAGCTGGTCGCATCAACCCCACACCCAATGTGCGGGTAGTACATGAAACACCCAGCACCGCCGTGATTGACGGTGACAAAGGACTTGGTTTGGTAGTGGCGCCCAAAGCCATGCAAGTGGCCATTGATAAAGCAACCAACGTAGGCAGCGGTTGGGTGAGTGTGAAAAACAGCAATCACTTTGGCATTGCCGGCTATCATGCCATGATGGCCTTGCAACACGATATGATTGGTTGGGCCATGACCAACGCCAGTGCCTTGGTAACGCCCACTTTCAGCAAAGAAAAAATGCTCGGCACCAATCCTATTTGCGTAGCCATTCCTGCTGGTGAGCAGCCGGCATTTGTGGCCGATTTTGCAACCACTACCGCTGCCAATGGCAAGCTCGAAATATTGCAACGCAAAAATGCCGAAGCGCCACTGGGGTGGGTGCAGGATGCCGATGGTGAACCTACCACCGATGCCAACGCTTTGAAAAAAGGCGGTGCTTTACTGCCACTCGGTGGCGACCGGGAACATGGCAGCCACAAGGGATACGCCTTGGGAAGCATCGTCGATATTTTTAGTGCTGTGCTGAGTGGTGCCAGCTATGGTCCTTGGGCACCGCCCTTTCCGGCCTATGTGCCCATGCCCGACAATATGCCGGGTGAGGGGCTGGGTCATTTCCTCGGCGCCATGCGCATCGATGGTTTCCGCCCGGCCGATGAGTTCAAGCAACACATGGACAACTGGATTACCCGGTTTAAAAATGCAGTTCCATCCAACCCGGCACAACCCGTTTTGGTGCCCGGCGATCCGGAGCGGGAAATGGAAGCGATCCGTGCTACACAGGGCATTCCATTAGTGGAGGCTGTGGTGCAAGACCTGGCAGCATTGAGTAGCAAGACTGGTGTGGCTTTTCCTGCATAAAACCGCAAGTCTGTAAAAGCAACGTCATAAAAAGAAAGGCAAAAGATTACTGCCAACTACAAGCGGATTATTCTGTTATTTTGTGACAACGAAAATGATTGCCTGTAGCAGCTGCTATGGGCAATTTTTTGCGGGTAATTCATCTTTCACAAAAGCAATTGTAAACCAATGGAGCAAGGCCGGAACATACAAAAGGCTTTGCCCGACAGAAAAGAGAGACAGGTATGAAAATCATGAAGTTTGGTGGCACCAGTGTTGGTCGCCCGGAAAGAATGGCCCAGGTGGCACAGCTCATTACCGCCGACAATGAACCCAAGATTGTTGTGCTGAGTGCTTTGAGTGGCACCACAAATGCCCTTGTAGAAATCAGCAATGCGCTGGCGGCATATAAACGGGACGAAGCCAAACAGTTGATTGATAAACTGGAAGCTCACTACCATGCATTTGTGCAAGAGCTGGTGAAGCAGGAAGCATCAGTTGCCAAGGCTACTGCCATTGTGCATGAGCATTTTGAATTCCTCAACATCATCCTGAAAATTTCTTTCAGCGATGCATTAAATAAAGATATTCTGGCGCAGGGCGAATTGCTCAGCACCAAATTGTTCAGCGTTTATCTCACAGAAAATGGCATCGATCATGCCTTGCTGCCTGCGTTGGAATTCATGAGCATCGATATCAACGATGAACCACAAGTGCCTGTTATCAGCGCCAAGCTGAAAGAGGCACTGGCGCAGCATGCAGGCAAATCATTGTTCATTACCCAAGGCTATATCTGCCGCAATGCCCGTGGCGAGGTAGACAACCTGAAACGTGGTGGCAGTGATTACAGTGCATCACTGATTGCAGCAGCAATACAAGCATCTGTATGTGAAATATGGACCGACATTGATGGCATGCACAACAACGATCCACGTGTATGTAAAAAAACAGTACCAGTAGAGCAACTGAGCTTTGAAGAAGCAGCGGAACTTGCCTACTTCGGTGCGAAGATTTTACACCCGGCTTCTATTTGGCCAGCACAACACTACAATGTGCCCGTGAAACTGCTCAACACCATGGAGCCTTCAGCCAAAGGCACTTTGATTGTAGAAGAAGCGGGTAGCACAGGCGTAAAAGCAGTGGCTGCAAAAGATGGTATCTATGCCATCAATATCCGCAGCAGCCGCATGTTGCTGGCCTATGGTTTTTTGCGTAAAATATTCGAAGTGTTTGAAAAGTACCGCACCAGTATCGATATGATTACAACTTCGGAAGTAGCAGTGAGTGTAACAATCGACAATGCAGCACATCTGGCAGAAATTCTGAAAGAACTGGAACCATTTGGAACTGTAGAGGTTGAAGACAATCAAACCATCGTATCGGTGGTGGGCAATGAAATTGCTGAAACGAAAGATGTATTGATGAAGTTGTTCGATTCGCTGAAAGACATACCAGTACGCATGGTGAGCTACGGTGGCAGCCGTCACAACGTAAGCTTGCTGCTGCCTTCTGCCCATAAAACCACTACGCTGCAAGCATTGAATAGCGGATTGTTTGGATTAGAGTAAAGGTAAGTTGATGGATGATGGTTGTTAGTTGATAGTAAATACAAACAACAATGCCGGATTGATTTTTATAATCAGTCCGGCATTTTTTTTCAAAGGGAACAAAAAAGAATCGTCAGTTGAAGTTTTCTTTAAGTCTGTATGCTTTTGTCGCTTCTTCTAAATCATCATCTATGCTCTCGTCGAAAGAGAAGTTATTTAATTGCCACTTATCTTTTGGTCTGTAAAAGAAGAAGGTAAAGCGGATGGGCTCTCTGTCATATCTCACAATAAAGGAGATGATTTTGATATTTTCTCCAGCTGTTTTTTCTGTTAACCAATCGTAACCATAATAAGCTCCGCAAAGGTCTATCAAGTTATTGAGCTTGGTTTTTAAGTCTTTGACAGCGTCCGATTTTTTGCTCATCCACCTATTTGTAGAAAAGCCATACTCTATTGCTTTTTCAGGATCTTTAGCATAGAGCGAAAAAAACTTGTCAGTAATTTCTTTGGGTGTTGTTTGGCCTGCAGATTTTGACAAACACAAAAAGAAAAACAATGACAGAAATCCCAAACGTGTAAATAGTATTTTCATAAATGGAATTTGAATTCTGATACTGAATGATTGTGGCGCCAACGACAGAGCATGAGTTGTGCATTAAACTGCGACAGCCTTGCCCGGATGCAACGATCGATAAGCCAGCCAGGCACTCACCAGCATGAACGCCGAACCCAAAAAGAAGGGTGCTCCCGGTAGGTACACATGATGGGCTTTATCAGTAAAGTAGGCGAATGTATTGGTCATGAGTGGCGGGCCTACAATGCTGGTGGCACTCATTAAACTCGTAAGAGCTCCTTGCAATTCGCCTTGCTGGTTGGGCGGTACTTGTCCGCTGATGATGGCTTGCAAAGCAGGGCCGCAAATACCTCCCAAGCAATAGGGAATGAGAAACAAAAACATCATCCAGGTTTCGGTGGCTAAGCCAAACAACACCATGCCAAGGGTGTACAACAACAACCCGAGGTAAACGCTTTTTTCATTGCCAATTTTGGGGTTGATGACCCGAACCAAACCACCTTGTACAGCACCTACCAATAAGCCAATGACGCCCAGAGAAATGCCAATCATTTTTTCGTTCCAGTTGAAACGTTCAATGCCATAAAAGCTCCAGTTGCTTTGTACCGCATGGCCGGCAATGTATACCAACGTCAATGAAAATATGAGTGCTGTAATGCTTGGGTATTTGCGCAGATTCAACAGCGATTTAAACGGAATGGCACTCGACCAACTGAATGCCCGACGATGTTCTTTGCCTAACGATTCGGGCAATACAAAATAACCATACAACCAGTTGAGCAGGCATAGCGTTGCGGCTGTCCAAAAGGGTACACGGGCACCAAACTGACCGAGCAAACCACCGAGTACCGGTCCGAGAATAAAACCGACACCAAATGCAGCGCCAATCATACCAAAGTTTTTGGCCCGGGTTTCTGTGGTACTGATATCGGCAATGTAAGCTGAGGCTGTGGTGATGCTACTTCCGGTAATACCTGCTATAATGCGCCCTGCAAACAACCATGCCATGCTGGGGGCGAGGGCCAATAAAATATAGTCGATACCAAAGCCGAACAAGCTGAACAACAACACAGGTCGGCGGCCAACTTTATCGCTCAGGTTACCAATGATGGGCGAAAAAACAAACTGGGTGATGGCATAAGAAAACCCCAACCAGCCTGCCCATTTTGCAGCAGAAGATACATCGCCACCGGTCAGGTCTTTGATCAACTGGGGTAGAACCGGAATAATTAATCCCCAGCCGGTAATGTCGATGAGTAGTGTTATGAAAATGAAGCCAATGGCGGCCGACTTTTTCTCTGCCATGTGATGTGATTGATTGAAGGCCGTAAATGTAAGGCCCAAAGCTTCATGGCTGTAAGCCGTTGGCAGAAAGTCGGCAACTTCTTTTTTAATTCAGATAGCCGTGGTGGGGCGGCAAATCCGGAATGAAAATCTTTCGGTTCTCAATCAGCAGCAAACCTTCTTCATGCATTTTGCGAATGGCCCGGATGACTGTTTCAACCCTTAACCCAGCAAGGTCGGCTATTTGCTGGCGGGTCAGTTTGAGTTGAAAACTGTGCGGACAAATGTGGCGTTTTTCCTTCAAACAATATTCCAGCAAAATGCGGATGCGATCTTCGGGTGTATGGCGGGTAATGGAGTACTGCATCAAAAATTTGAAACGAATTCTTTCTACCAAAATGCGGTTCATTTCCAGATGTAATTCATGGTCCTCTTTCATGAGTTTGCGAAATACATCTTTGCGTAAGCGCAGTATCAGGCAGTCTTCTCCTGCAATGGCCGATGCCGCATAAGGCCGGTCATCAAACAAGGGTAATTCGCCAAAACACTCACCCGGTTCAATGATGGATTGTACATGCTCTTGTCCGTATTCATCAATATTCACCCAGCGTACGCTGCCACTCACCAACTGATGGTAGTAGTAACAATACCCGCCTTCATGAAAAATGATTTCGCCTTTTTGCATTTTGTGATAAGATGCACCCATGGCGAGCAACAGATGAATATCGAGGCTCATAGCTTCCGTTTTACGGTTACGAAATAGCAGCAATTCTCTTTATCAAAATATGATAAAAATCTTGTATTGAAAAGGGGAGATTATTGTGACAAAAAAAGCGGTAACCATTGGCTACCGCTTTCACATTCACTATGTATCGATTTATTTTTTCTTGGTTGTTGGCGCTTTCAACGCGGCGTAGTCAAACACCAGGTTAGCAAAGGCTTTTACACCTACGTCGAGCATGCTGTCGTCGATGTAAAAATCGGGCGTGTGGTGCGGCGCAGCTTCTTTTGGATTTTTGCCGGCAGGCATGCCACCCAAAAAGAAAAAGATGCCGGGCACTTTGTCGCTGAAATACGAAAAATCTTCTGCACCGGTGGTCCACTCTGTGAGTTTTACATTGCCTTCACCTGCAGCTTTTACCAGCGATGGTACCATCATGGCAGTAAGCTCCGGATTGTTGTACGTCACCAGTGTTTTGGTATCAATGTTGATTTCTGCAGTAGCGCCATGTGCCTCGGCAATGGTGGTCACCAGTTTCTTCATGCGTTCGTGCAATTGCTTTTGCATGTTGGGTTCCAGTGTACGGATGGTGCCTTCCATCGTTGCTTCTTCAGGAATGATGTTGCTGCGAACACCACTGTTGATTTTACCAACAGAAATCACGACGGGAGCTTTGGTGAGTTCCATTTCGCGGCTCACAATGGTTTGCAATCCATCAATAATGGCGGCACTTACCATAATAGGATCTACACCCGACCAAGGCTGTGAACCATGCGTTTGTTTGCCTTTTACTTTAATGGTAAACCAATCGCTGCTAGCCATGGTGCCTTCGGGTTTGTATTTGATTTGACCGATGGGCGTTTGCGAATTGATGTGCAATCCAAAAATGGCATCCACTTTCGGATTGTCGAGGGCACCTTCTTTAATCATAAGTGGTGCACCGCCTTCTTCATTGCCGGGAGGGCCTTCTTCTGCAGGTTGAAAAATAAAGACAACTGTGCCGGGTACATCTTTTTTCATACTGGCCAGCAACTGTGCTGTACCCATCAAAATGCTCACATGTGTGTCATGTCCGCAGGCATGCATCACCGGAACGGTTTGTCCTAAATACTCGGCCGTTACAGTTGATTTAAAAGGTAAGTCCACCCGTTCTTTCACGGGCAGCGCATCCATATCAGCACGGAGTGCTACTACCGGGCCGGGCTTGCCGCCACGCAGTATGCCTACCACGCCGGTAACGCCCACTTTTTCCCGCACTTCTATGCCAAGTGCTTTCAAATGTGCTGCAATGTAGGCAGCTGTTTGTACTTCGCGGTTGCCCAGCTCCGGATGCTGGTGCAAGTGGCGGCGCCATTCAACCAATTTGGGCTGCAATGCAGCAGCACCCGAATTGATGGTGGCCGCATTGGGTTGTGCCATGGCTGCGGTGCTGAGCACCAACAGCGAAGCGGTCATTGTTTTTCTCATAGCTATTGTTGTTAGTTGTTTCATTGTTTGGTAAACGTGTACGCATCCATTTCTACAAAAGGATTCACGGGAATTTGCAGGGATTGCACAGCATTGTTTTTGATATCGAATTTGGTAGCAAAAATGCCATACTCAATATTGCTGTATTCCAGCAGCCACTCATTGTTGTCCATATAAGTTAGTGTTGCCGTCATAGCAGGATGCTGTTGAAAACGCACCGTCAACTGCTTATTGTTGTTTGTGGCAACAGTAATGTTTCCGTACAATTCATGGGCATAAGTGCCGGTGTATTTTTCCAGCGAAAGCGTTGGCGTTTGTCCTTTTACACGGTTGCGCCATGCGGCAATTTCAGAGAGCTGCTCTTTCATGTCTTGCTGAAAACCGGGTAGCATTTGTGCACTGCGATCTACTGCTGGTACTTTCAAAAAATAATCGAGCAGTTGGTAACGCAATGCTTCAAAAAAGTTTTGGTTATCGTTGTTGGTGAGGATGGCAATGCCCAGTTTTAAATCGGGCACAAAGCACACATTGCTCACCATGCCGGCGGCACCACCGGTGTGCCAGTACAATTGGTGTCCGTTGTAATCAGCAGCAAATACGCCCAAGCCATAGCCTCTGAAATTGATGGGATATACGGATGATTTAAAACTACCGGTCATTACATTGATGCTGCGGGTTCTGGCCAGTGTGCTCCATGGCATCACCCGTTGTCCGTTGTGCCGGCCACTGTCTAATTGAAACAGCAACCACTTGCTAAGGTCTTGTACATTACTCACTATGCTGGCTGCCGGACCAAGGTTATCCCATTTGTCATAAGGAACAACATTGAGGTTGCCCGTGTACGAAGTGGTGTATGGCGTAGCAATGTTTTTGCTGCGCAATTCAATGCCATTGGAAGCCGCAAAACTGTTGCGCATATCCAGCCGGTTCAATATGCTATCCTGCACATATTGCTCCCAGCTTTGGCCTATCACTTTCGGAATGATTTCACCTGCCGTCATGAAGCAGCTGTTGCAATAGCCATACTCTTGCCGAAACACGGCTGATGGTTTCAGTAGTCGCATCCGCTGCATAATGTCGGAGCGGGAGAGGGTGGTGTTCCAGAAAGTAAAATCGCCCTGAAAAGTTTTGGTGCCAATACGGTGGCTCAGCATGTCCCGAATGCTAACGAGCTTTGTATTGATGGGATCGTATAGCTGATAATCGGGAAAGTATTTGGTGATGGGATCGTTGAGGTTGAGCTTGCCTTGTTGTTCCAAATTGGCCAGTGCGGTACCTGTAAACAATTTGCTGTTGCTGGCAATAAAGAAATGCGTGTTGGCATCCACTGGTGTTTTGCTTTGAATGTCTTTTACTCCGTAGCCCTGCAGTTTAACTACCTGTCCGTCTTTTACAATCACCAATGCCAATCCCGGTAGTTGCCAGTCGCTTAATCCTTTGTTGATGTACGCATCTAAATCGTCACCCAATGATTGAGGCAGTTGTGCCATTGTATGTGTAGCTGCGAAAAGTAAACAGAGGGCGGAATAAACAATTCGTTTCATAGGCAATGAATGACAAAAAAGAAAATGGAGTATGTGTCGGAGCAATGACGGTGAGCGGTTAGCAATTTAGCAACTGTCGGCTATTCTATGGTAGTTTTTTCGTGAATGGGCGAAAGAAAACCCCGGAGCTTGCCGGGGTTTGTAAAATGGTTGTTGATGCTTATTTGTATTCGCCAAACACTTGGCGCAGCACATCTGAAATTTCACCCAGAGTGCATTTGTTTTCAACGGCGCTGATGACATGCGGCATGAGGTTGCTGCCATCTTTGGCGGCAGCTTCAATGTTGGCAAAGCTTTGTGCAGCCAACGCAGCATTGCGGCCGGCTCTCAGTGCCGCCAGTTTTTCCGACTGAATACGGCGAATACTGTCGTCAATTTTAAACACCGGCGGGTGCTGCTCTTCTGCCACCTGAAATTTATTGACGCCCACAATAATTTTGCTGCCGTTTTCAATATTGCGTTGATACTCGTAGGCGCTACGGGCAATTTCATCCTGCATAAATCCTTCTTCAATAGCAGTAACGCTGCCACCCATCGCATCAATTTTTCCCATCAGTTCCCATGCTTTGGCTTCTACTTCTGCAGTGAGTGCTTCTACAAAATAACTGCCGGCCAACGGGTCTACAGTATCTGCTGCACCACTTTCAAACGCCACAATTTGTTGGGTACGCAGCGCAATTCTGGCGGCTTCTTCAGTGGGCAAACTCAGTGCTTCATCATAGCCATTGGTATGCAAACTTTGTGTGCCACCCATTACTGCGGCCAATGTTTGCAAGGTTACTCTTGAAATATTGTTGAGTGGTTGCTGAGCTGTGAGTGTACTGCCACCTGTTTGTGTATGAAAGCGCAGCATCATGGCCTTTTCGTCTGTTGCGCCCAACTCTTTCATAATCTTCGCCCACATTTTTCGGGCTGCTCTAAACTTGGCTACTTCTTCAAACAAGTTGTTGTGTGCATTGAAGAAGAAAGACAGGCGTTTGCCAAATACATTGATGTCGAGGCCTTTTTCCAAAGCGGCTTTTACATACGCCTTTCCATTGCTTAAGGTAAATGCTATTTCCTGCACAGCTGTGCTGCCTGCTTCACGAATGTGATAACCACTGATAGAAATGGTATTCCATTTGGGCAGGTCTTTGCTACACCATTCAAAAATATCGGTGATGATGCGCATGCTGGGCTTGGGCGGATAAATGTAAGTGCCACGTGCCGCATATTCTTTCAGAATATCGTTTTGGATGGTGCCACTTATTTTACTCAAATCTGCACCTTGCTGTTTGGCCAAAGCTACATACAAGCTCAGCAATATATAACCCGTTGCATTGATGGTCATGCTGGTACTAACGTCCTGCAGATTAATGCCCTTGAAGAGTGTTTGCATGTCTTCAATGCTATCAATAGCAACACCAACTTTTCCTACTTCACCTTCGGCCAAAGCATGGTCGCTGTCGTAGCCTATTTGTGTGGGCAAATCAAAGGCTACACTCAGGCCCATTACACCTTGGTTGAGCAGGTAGTGATAGCGTTTGTTGCTTTCTTCAGCGGTGCTAAAGCCTGCGTACTGGCGCATGGTCCACAGCCGGCCGCGGTACATGTCGGACTGCACACCACGGGTAAAAGGAAAGACTCCCGGCTCTTCTAATGCTGGCGTTGCATTTTTCGATTGAGCATTGTAACGTACATCAATGGGAATACCACTGTCGGTATGTACAGGTTTTATATCACTCATGGCAAATCGTTTAGTTCATCAGTTGCTGCACTTCAAATTGCAACGCTTCCAATACTACTTTGTTCATGGTAGTATTTTCATTTTGATGAATGAGTTGAATCAGTTGTTTGTTGAACTCCATGGCCGGTGCATCTCCGGGTAGCATGGCTGCCACCTGGTTAATGATAAACATGTTTTGTTCTTTGATTTTGCTCACGGCATCCCAAATAGGGGCTTTTACATAGAGTTGCTGTGTTACGTTGTGGTCAAACTCTTCACGGATGGATTGCAACATCAATTGGCGCATGGTTTGTGTATCCAAACCGGGCTGGTAAAAGCGATTAATCAGATTGTCAATCTTGTTGCGTTCGGCAAACAGTGTGAGCCTCTCGTAGGCAGCAATTTTAAGCTTGTCGGCTTCGGCATTGCGGGGTGGCGTTTGGCGCAGCTTTTTCATGATGCGCTGTGTTTGAAAAAAGTAAAAGGCGAAAATGGCCAACACGACTACCAGAAAGAGGGCAAGCGTTACTTCTAAATGTGTAAAATCCATAGTGCTAAGGTAAGTGCTAACCTGCTTTGCTGTATGCATCAACAGCATGTTAATACGGCTTCCGATTTCAGAAATGTTTCTGTCATAAGAAAGGTCGGTGGATATAGGAATGGAGATAGCCGTAAATTTGCCAGCGGAGGAAATTCATATGGAAATGATTGCACAATTACCGGTTACGTTTACTGCTTCGGCCATTGCCGAACTCAAGCGGTTGCTGGCGGAAGAGCCACTGGCCATGGGCAAGCAATTGCGGGTAGGTGTAAAAGGTGGTGGCTGTAGCGGCATGACCTATGTGCTCGATTTTGATGAGCCCAAGGAAGGGGACAAACATTTTGATGTAGAAGGATTGCCGTGTTTGATCAATCCTTCGCATGAAATTTATCTCTATGGCATGGAAATTCACTGGGAAGGTGGATTGAACAGCCGCGGCTTCACTTTCAATAATCCCAATGCCAGCTCTACCTGTGGCTGTGGTACCAGCTTTGCAGTTTAATTTTTTTTCGAAGCAGATAAAGAACGCCACCTGAGTACGGGTGGCGTTCTTGTTAGGCACTATTGCTGTATCGTTTTTTCAAATCGCTCAATGATAGGCGCAATTTCTTCGGGTGTGACCGGGCCTGGTTTGTCATCCAAATTGATCACAATGAGATAGCCTTTTGTACCCGGTGTTTCAATAAAAGTATTCACCAGGTTCAATTGGTCACTATTGCTGATTTTACCTGTTTTCGGATCCCAGATTTCTCTACCACAAAGGCAACCAAGTGTGGGTGAAATGGGGTAGTAGGGTTGGCCCTTGAACCATTCCGGATCAATGGTGGTGCCGTGTGCAATAATTTCGCTGCGACCAATTTTGCCCGCTTGGTAGGCTTCCATCAAACCGCTCCATTGCTGCCAGTTGGCGGGGAAATAACTGCGGTATAATTTCTCCGGAGGGGCATTAAACACAATGGGAAAATAATGCGTAAAAGTGGGTGGATTTACTTCGTGCATCATCACCATTTGCAGGTTGGGTGTGGGGCCAATGAATACATTTTTGGAAATGCCAGTACCTGTAATGGCATACAAACCCTGCGGGGTACTGCCATTGGTAATGAAATAAGGCAGGTTGCTGGCAGAGCGGGCCAGTTGCACAAAAGATTTCAGTTGGCCCTGTTCGTCTTTAGCAAAGCGACCATCAGCTTGCTGTACTACTGCTATTCCGGGTGCATTGCGATGGCTGCGCTGAAATGAATACACCACTTTGAATTTGTGCAGTTGCTGGTGGGCAAATAAGCTATCTAAAGCAGGTAGTGTAGCAGCATTGCTTTTTTGTAAATGCTGTTGCAATGCTATCAATAAATCATGGCTGCTATAATTGGGAAAACGCTTAGGCAGCAATTGCAACAACCAGTTTTGCAAGCTTGCATCGGCCCGGTATAAGTAGCTGGCAGTTTGTGCAAACAGTTTGGGATGATCCGTTTGTTGTACAATGCGTTTGGCTTCTGTAATAAACTCATTGGGATACAAGCCATATACCAGTTCCATTAAAGCCCGTTGGTTGCCCGATGATAAGCGGCCGAATTGTTGCATCAGCCGGGCCACGCCCGCATCGCTTTGCGGTGTACGTACCAAAAACTGGCCTACAGCCCATAGTGCCGATTCTAATTCACCATCGTTGCTGTCAATATTGAGTGTGTTCAATGAGTTAGCCTGATCAATAAGGCGTTGTTTTCTTTTTTCAGCCTTCTCGTTTTGGATGGTGTAAGGAGATATGATTTTTTCCTTATCGAAATACAACTGTGTTTTCGCTGCAAAAAATGAAGCGGTAAATATTACCGTCAATAACCATTTACTGTATTGAGTTGCTGCCATAACAGGCAAACTTCTGCCATTCTTTGGAAAAGGTTTTGCGTAGCAGATGGTTATACACGGGGTGTGCCAAATTATTTCATTCAGCGGGTTGTATCCATGCACCGGAATGATCGATTTGGAAACGCTCAAAGGGTTGCAAAAATTCGTTGATTAAGACCGCAACTGTTCTTCTGGAGAGTGGTTCGTTTGGTTTTAAATCAGGCATTAACTGATTTGCTTTCGCCGATAGTCTAGTAGGGTTTGTATTCATCAAGGCAGCCAGCAGATTGATGAGATCGGCCATTATCAGGTTCGTACTCTTTAAACTGGGAACATTTTCGAAATAGGCTTTTAATCCGCTGATTACTTCTTGAGTAGCGGCCATGCTGTCGGGATAGAACCGAGTTTCATTGGCCCATCCTTTGGGAATGCCTTTGCCTTTTAATATACCTGTGGCACCAATTTTTTGAATGGCTATAAAATGCTTGTCAGTAGGTGGTACATCCAGATGAGGCATAATCATAGCGCCCTGTCGCAGGAGCGTTGCTTGTACGTCACGCACTTGTATTGCTGCAGGTTGCTTCATTTGAGAATAACTCATAGCGGCTAATACGCCTGCTGCCTGACCAGTGAGCATTACCACTGGTTGCAAACGGGTTGTGCCGTTTACCACATTGCTCACACTAATGGCTTTTTCTGCTACAATCAACCCTTGTGTTTTTTCAGGAATCAAAGCGCCAAGCGGCACATTGAAAGAGGGGACAGGGTAAAAACTCAGGTGCTGTGGTGCCAATGCATTTTTGCGGTGGTGATGATCGACAGGATAATCTCCAACGGCGATACCCGTTCTGTACAAAGCAGTTTTTTGGGAAAATGGCTGTGCAATATCCGGCAGTGTAAACCGGACCAAACCTTTGCTGCGCCTGCCTTCGCGGTGGTATGGGTAAAATGGCAACTTATCAGCAGTAGGAAATTCATCATCAGCAAGCCCGAGATTTTTGAAGCCCAATTGCGTTTGTATAAAATAGATAAAACGCAAGGTGGTTTGTTTGGCTGCCACCAATGCCTGCTCTCTTTCATCAGGCGTCATGTTGATAATATTGACATAATAATCGTTGCCTTCTTTCGGCCAGTTAATCATGTATTTTCCGTTGGGCAGTTTTCCGTAGTTGAGCATTTTCAGTGCATCAACGGTTGGTTTTTGGCGGCTGAAATTTTGATAATAGTTGGTACAAGCTGCATCAAATTCTGCTGGCGTATAGCCAACAGGTTTGGCAATGGTGCAATCCGCTTTGGAACCATAATCTTTCAAAATGGCCACATAGGTAAGGTCTTGAATAATCTCGTTAGATTCTTTGAAGCCCACATGCTCTTGGGTAATGGCGTCTGCTTCCATGCCCACATCGTACCGGGCACCTGTGCTGGCCATTACATCGCCCAGCTCGGTGGCGTCGATGGTTATTTGAGCATCAACATACAAGCTGTCTTTTCTTTGCGTATGCACAAATACAGCACCAGTTACTTGCTGGTTTATGATCTTGCATCGCACAAATTGCCATCCGTGCATTACGGTCAGCCATTTTTCTTTTTTGGCCAATTGTTGCCAAACCATATTACTAACATGCGGTTCGAAATTGGTATGACTTACCCAGCCTGTGGCTAAAGATGTAGTGCCATAATGTTGGTACAGCTGCTGCCGAAATTCCTGCCAAATGCCGGATGGCAATTGATGATTGCCATCGGTACAGGAAACACCCGCTGCGGAAATCATCCCCCCCAGCCAAGGCGATGGTTCTATGAGCAATGTAGGGGCTTTCAACCTTGCTGATTGAATGGCAGCCGCGGTGCCGCCGGTACCACCGCCAATAACAAGCACTGCCGTTTGTGTATGCAATTGCGCAATAGCCAAGTGGCCCATGAGCAGCAAAGAACAGGAGAGAAGACTCAAATATTTGAATATGGAATGCATGTTTAAATGGGTCAATCTTTATGAAAATTAAGCGTTTCAGGCATTGCATTTTCCGATGGATTTATTTGTTGAATACACATTTGAAAAAGCTAGCCTTTCGAATGCTGTTAATTAATTCAACAGCATTACTTAAAAGCAATCAATAGTATTTACCTTCATACCCGAAGCCCTGAACCGTATATTCCTGAATCGAAAATTGATGTATGCGGTTATTGAATATTTCCATAGTTGTTTTCGTGTTGTTATTTGGTAATGCATTGCTGGTACCCGCCAGCGGCAGGCAGTTTTTTGTAGCGGTCAATGGACATCCTACTAATCCCGGTACGTTTACACAGCCATGGGCATTAGACACCGCGTTTCGAATGCCTGCATCAAGACTTACCGGAGGCGATACTGTTTGGATTAGAGGCGGAAAATACAGCGGTACTTACATATTGGATGCTGATGGCACAGTATCAAAACCGTTGGTATATCAGGCTTATCCCGGAGAACGGGTTGTGTTAGATAGTTATACGGGTTTGAATAACAATGTAAAAACACTGGAAGTATTAGGGAACTATGTTTGGCTGGTTGGCATTGAAATTGAAAATTCATCGCCCACCCGCATTAGTAATGCCAGCGGCATCAATACAGCCACAGATTTACACCAAAGCATTGGTATGGAAATTTATGGCAACAGTACACGAATCATTAATTGCAAAATTCATGACCAACCCGGTGTTGGTGTGGGCTATTGGAGTACCGCTCTGGATGCAGAGATTTATGGTTGTTTCATCTACAACAATGGCTTTTCTGCGTTAGACCGCGGCCACGGTCCGGGCATTTATACGCAAAACGGAGATGCTGCCAAACCCAAGGCTGTACGGAATAGTTTTTTATTTAATGGTTTTAGTACAGGCATTCAATTTTATTCTTCTGCCACTGCCAATAAGCTGAAGGGGTTGATTATTGACAGTACCACCATTTTCAATTCAGGAGCTTTAACCCGACCAACGCAGGCCAGAAGGAAAAATTTTGTTGCTGGTGCAGAAACCAGTGGCAGAACCAATGCTACGCCCGGCGTTACCAGAGTAAGCGATTTGTACATTCACGACAATGTCTTATTTCGGGATACAGCCGACAATATTTTGCCTCAATATTGGAATTACTGGGACTTTAGAGAAAATACCGAGCTTGGCTATCAAGACGAATTATTGAGTGACAGTTTCGTATCGTTTCAGCGTAACCATCTTTACGGCGACCCCTTGCCATTAAAAGTACACCAATGGGACAGTGGCGTTTTTAAACATAACTATTTATACAGCTATAAAGCAAATAATGATGGTGTAAGCAATGTAATTGAAATGGCAGCTGGTGCCAACCCCTTCAGTAACTGGGATAGCAATACGTATCGCACCAATGATCCTTCTTACAATACGCCATTTTCAGATCTTACTTTCACTAAATGGAAAGACAGTTTTAATATAGATCAGCACAGCAGTTTTGTAAACGGACCTTTCACTGAGCAGAATGCTTTTGTAAGGCGTAATAAGTATCAACGAAACACTTATTACATCACCGTCGCGAATTATGCGCAGTTAGATTCTATGCTCATTAACTACAATTTCAACGAGCACAATGGTATGCAGTTTTCATTGTACGATGTACAGCGTTCTTTGTATGTACCACTGAGTAAGGGGCTTTACAATGGGGCAAGTTTTAAACTGCCGATGAAGTTGACAGAAGTGGCGCCAACATTGGGTATTACACCCATGCCACCGAAGCATACCAGTGCCGCTTTAGGTACCTTTGTACTAAGTTTTTACCCCAGTATTACCACTGTAAAATCAGGTGCATGGAATGATCCCTCTACCTGGAATGTGGGAAGAGTGCCAACGTATGAAGATGATATTGTGTTGCAGCATGCTGTTACCATTGCTGGTCTTGCATGGTGCAGAAGTTTGAACAGCAACCAGCAACAAGTAACTACACAAAGCGGAGCTCATTTGCTCATCAGCAATACGGGCCAGTGATGATTCATTGACCCGTATTTATGGTTGTTTGAAGTTGCACACTTTATCAATGCTCAACAGCAGGCGACATCGTTTTGGCTTCAGCTATCATGTTTTCCAGTTCATGTACCGATGGTACTTTTCCGGATAAGCCAAACTCTTCGTTTACAGCCATCAGTTTCTCGTGAAGGTTTGCAGCGTTGCGACCCTTCAGTTCCATTACAGTGTCTACACCGGCAGCTTCCAGTAGTTCGCTTATTTGTCCCGCAATACCTTTTATGCGCATCAAATCAGCATGGTTTACCCAAGTTAAAATCAAGCTTTCGGGCAGGTGTGTAGCGGTAGCGATTTTAGCCCGGCCTTGTTTGGTACCACCTACTTTTAGCAAGTCTGTTGTGGTCATGATTCCTTCTTTGTTTAGCCGTGCTCCGTAGGTTTCTCCAATCCCCTCTATGTCAATAATTTTATAAGGCATACATGCAGTTTTTTATAGTGCTGGCAAGTTAGGGAGTTCCCTTGATTTATCTGCTTATTTCAACTCTCGTTACGTTTTCTTTTGTAATAAAAAAAACCACTCCCGAAGGAGTGGTTTAGGTACAATCACAAGCAATCGACAAAATTATTTAGCCGCAGGCTTTGCTTTAACCGGAGCGTCAGTTTTTCCCAATGGACGACCCTTTGCAAAGTCAACCAAAATGGGGGCTGCTACGAAGATGGATGAGTACGTACCGGTAATTACACCAATCAGCATTGCAAAAGCAAAACCACGGGTTACTTCGCCACCTACAATAAACAAGATGAGGATGGTGAGGAACACGGTAAGTGAAGTCATGATGGTACGGCTCAACGTATCATTGATAGATTTGTTGATGATAGTGCCATTGTCTGACGCATGCATGTTCTGGCTATTTTCACGGATACGGTCGAATACGATAATGGTATCGTTCATTGAGAAACCAATAACCGTAAGGATAGCCGCAATAAAGTGCTGATCTATTTCCAGCGAGAATGGTACAATGTGACGCAGGAAGCTAAATACTGCCAAGGTTACCAATACGTCGTGCATCAACGCTACTATGGTTCCCAAACTATATCTCCAGTCGCGGAAGCGGATGAATATGTAGCCCATAATGATCAGCAATGAAAATACAGTTGCCAAAATTGCACCACGCTTCAGGTCTTCAGAAATGGTTGGCAATACAGTTTGTGAGCCTACCTTATACGTTTGCTCAAAGCTTTCGAAGCTGGCATCTTTTGGCAGAAACTTAGCCAATCCAGTGAACAGTGTACGTTCAACTGTGCTGTCAACATTGGCGCCTACTTCTTCAATTTTGTAAGCAGTGGTAATGTTTAGTTGATTATTGCCACCTAATGTTTTTACAATTGGATATTCACCAAACACTTTTTGCAGCTCTTCACGTACCTCATCATTATCAACTTTCTGGTCGAAATGAATGGTATAGCTACGGCCACCTTTGAATTCAACACCATAGTCGAAACCGTAAATAAGGGCACCAATACCCAATGATGCTACGACAATTGAAATAGCGTAAGCGGTTTTTCTAAACTCAATGAACTTGTATTTAGCATGTTGGAAAACCTTTCTGCCAATGGTGGTAAAATATTCCAGATGCTGCTGCTTAGTGGTAAACCAATCTGTAATGGTGCGGCTAATGAGGATGCCACAGAAAAGGTTGAGTACAATACCCCACATTTGTACATACGCAAAACCACGCACCGGACCTAAACCAAAATAGTAGAGGATGGCAGCAGTCATAAATGTAGTTACGTGAGCATCGAGTACCGGAGAAAGTGAACGGCGATAGCCATTGGTAACAGCGGTTTGATAGCTCCGGCCCCACGACAATTCATCTTTGATACGTTCAAAAATAATTACGTTAGTATCTACTGCCATACCAATGGTAAGCACCAAGCCCGCAATACCGGCAGCGGTAAATGTGGCTCCCATGGCGGTAAGAATGGCAATGGTAAACAGCAGGTTCAGAATAAGTGATACGTTGGCGATCCAGCCACTGTTGTTGTAGTACAACAGCATGAAAACAAAGATGACACCAAAGCTGATGAGGAATGCCAGTGAACCGCCATTAACCGCATCCTGGCCGAGGGTTGCACCAACTACTTGTTCTGCTACAATTTTAGCAGGAGCAGGCAGTTTACCACTCTTCAGCATTTCAGCAATATCCTGTGCTTCTTTGATTTCGTATCCGCCGGTAATTTCTGAGCTACCGTTAGGAATTGGAGTGTTTACTGTTGGAGCTGTTTGAACAAAATCATCGAGTACAACGGCAATAGCCTTACCTACGTTTTGCTCAGTCATGCGGGCCCAGATGCCTGTACCCACTTTGTCCATTTCCATTTTAATAGCCACTTTGCCACGTTCGTCGTAATCCTGGCGGGCATCACTTACGTGTTCGCCTTCCAGTTTGGCACGGCTACCGTCTACAGTTTTCAGTGCATATAAAGCCAGCACTCCATTGTTCTTTTCATTTTCGCCACCGGCGTAGCCATACACAAACTTGATGGTTGTAGGAAACTGGCTTAAAAACGCCGGATGGCGCAATCTTTCACCCAACATGCCAGTATCTTTTGTTTGCACATAGGCAATAGGGCCAGGATAAACCACTTTACCGCTTGGGTCTTGCTGAGGTTGAATTACCTGCATAACGCTGGTAATTGGGAAACGCTTCGCCATACCTGCTGCTGTGGTGTCCTTTAGCATTGCAGAATCAGCTTGTGCACGGGTGGCACTGTCGCCGGCGGCACTGTTCAGCACACTGGCCAGCAGTTGTTCGCCTGTTTGGAAGCTCTGGCCGAGTTCGCTGATATTGTACACTTCAAAAAACTGCAGGTTGGCAGAGCTTTGCAGGTAGCGACGAACTCTTTCTTTATCGGTAACTCCGGCCAGTTCTACAGTAATAATCTTCTTAACCTTATCGGGGTTAATGGTAGGAGACGCTACACCAAAACGGTCGATACGTGTTTGCAGAATTTTGAACGTGTTTTCAAAAGCCACATCCGATTCATTCCGCAGGTATGCCACCACTGCTGCATCACTGCTTTCGAGGTTCAGCATTTTATTGCTGTTGGCAATGAAAATGGGGGCCAGCTTATTGTTGGGGGCAATTGCTTTGTATTGCTGCACAAACAGGTCAATGAGGTCGAGACCAGTGGTGGCTTTTTGAGCTACCGCTTTGTTGAGGGCTTCATTGAAGTTTTTATCGGCAGTATAGCTGGCTTTTGAACGCAAAAAGTCGGCCATACCTACTTCCAGCGTTACGTTCATACCGCCCTGCAAATCAAGACCCAGCTTGGCTTCCTGGTCTTTGGCATCTTTATAGTTGAAACCCCACCAGGTAATTTTTTGCTGGCTGGTGCTGTCCAGCAGTCGCTGGTAGCGGGTTTGCACGGCGGCATCAAGCGAATCCTGATACAGAGCCTGCAATTCTTTATTGCCCGGATATTTGGCGGCAGCGGTTGGCATTACTGCCTTTACCTGCTTTTCGGCCTTCTCCTTCATCTTCTTTTCATGGCTGCCTACAAACCAGGTGAAAGACAACTGGTACAAGCTAAAGATGACCATGAGTGCGGCAAAAACACGCACCAAACCTTTCATTTGCATACGAACAGAATTAACCAGATTTTAAATGGGTGGCAAAAATAGGGGAATTGATGGCATGTAATTGGCTTTTGCACACAGGTGGGAAAATAGAGTAAACAACCAAGGTGACCACTATTTTATTTGCTGCCACTCTGTGCTACAACTGAGAACTGTTTCAGATTTCCACAGGCAGGCAAGGTTTGGGAGCATTCTTTGTGGGAGCTAGCCGGCTTGCCGTTGTAGTGTTGCAGTATGAAAGTTATGTTTTCATATTACTTGGTGGCCGTAGTATCAGTAATACTATTGAGTAGCTGTGCCGCCCGGAAGCAACAAGCTACACCCGTTTCGCCGGTAGTAACACCGTCCAAGCCTGTGACTGCTGTGCATCCGGTGTTGGGTATTCCGGTACCAGCATCTGCCAATACCAGTTTAGTAAACACTATGGAAAAATGGAAAGGCACACCGTACCGCTTTGGTGGCAATACCTCTAATGGCATAGACTGCAGTGGACTTATTCATCAATTGTATAAAGAAGCTTACCAATTAGTAACGCCACGTACTACGGCCGATTTATTTGCCCAATCCAGTATTATTCCTGTTGATTCTTTGCAGGAAGGCGACCTTGTCTTTTTTACCATTGGCACCAGCAAGCCCGGCCACGCAGGCATTTACCTATGGGATCAATTGTTTTTTCAGGCCAGCACCAGCAAAGGCGTAATAGTGAGTAGTTTGCAAGAGGCTTACTGGAAAAAATATTTTACTGCGGCCGGTAGACTGCGTAAAGCTCCGGTAATGAAACCTTAACGGCACCGCATAGGTCTTCGTTATTTTTTATTCAATAATGTAGCTTGTTTCTAAAATAAACTTGGGTTAGGCAGCGTAAATGTTTAGAAAAATGGCATTAGCCTGCTTGGTTGATTGAATTACATTTGCGCCGTTTATAACACCTCTATTTATCAATACAATGAAATTAGCTACACGTCTTCAAAAGTTCAACGAACCGGAAACGCTGAAAATGGCCAAACTAGCCCGTGAACTCCGTGCACAGGGCCACGATGTGGTGGGTTTGAGTTTGGGCGAACCAGATTTTGATACGCCCGACCATATTAAAAAGGCTCTGGTAGATGCTGTCAACAACAACTACTCACATTATCCTCCGGTAGCCGGCTATCCCGAACTGCGCCAGGCTATTTGCACCAAACTGAAAAGGGACAACAACCTCGATTACCTGCCAGAGCATACGTTGGTGTCTACCGGTGCCAAGCAAAGTATCGCTAATTTAGTAATGGCTACTGTGGAAGAAGGGGATGATGTGATTGTACCAACACCATATTGGGTTAGCTATTCAGAAGTTGTGCGATTGGCCGGTGCCAATCCAATTTTGGTGCGCACTTCTCTCGAATCGAAATTCAAAATTTCTCCGGCTCAGTTAGCAGCGGCCATTACACCCAAAACCAAGCTCTTCATGTTTTCATCGCCCAATAATCCTACAGGCACCGTGTATTCAAAAGAGGAGCTGGCAGGTTTGGCCGAGGTATTTGAAAAGCACCCGGACATCTGGATTATGAGTGATGAAATTTATGAATACACCAACTACGTGGGTAAGCATGAATCCATTGCGCAGTTTGCTTCCATCAAAGACAGGGTGATTATTGTAAATGGTTTGAGCAAGGGCTATGCCATGACAGGCTACCGCCTGGGTTATATTGCATGCTCCAATGTAGATTTGGTAAAAGCCTGCGACAAACTACAGGGCCAGTTTACCAGCGGTGCCAATGCGGTTACACAGCAGGGTGCCGTAGCTGCCTTGCTTGGCGATATGCAACCTACTGCCGAAATGGTAAAAGAATTTAGTGCCCGCCGCCAAATGGTGATGGGTTTGTTGGCCGATATCCCCAACATCCGAATTGATGAACCTGCAGGTGCTTTTTACGTGTTCCCCGATGTGAGCTATTATTTTGGCAAAAAAGCAGGGGATACCGTGATTGCAAACGCTGATGAACTGTGTATGTATCTACTGGAAACCGCCCATGTAAGCACGGTTACCGGCGGTGCTTTTGGCGAACCGAACTGCATTCGTATTAGCTACGCAGCCAGCCGCGAAGACATTCAGAAAGGTTTTACACGCATTAAAAATGCCTTGCTGAGTTTGCAGTAAACAATGCACATCAAATACATAAAAAGAGAGCTTACACATAATGTAAGCTCTCTTTTTTATGTGAAGTATTTTAATTATCTGAATAAGTACATTATCCAAAAGCCAACTGCAATCGTGAGCATTATGGTAATGAAATTAGCCCTGAGTTTTTGAAAAATCTTTTGGTATTTGGAGGCTGTAATGGATTTGCGGCGAACTTCCTTCATGCCTTCCTGGGTTTGAGGAATAATGCTGAATGCAGCTATAAGCATAGTAGTTAGCCCGGTAATGGCAATAATGCCACGGTAAGCTGCTTTTTCCACCGTAATAAAATCAAGCTGAGCTATACCCCAAACATTGGCTGCCATTAAGAATAAAGTTGTGGGCAACATAAAAAAAAGCGTAAAAGCCCGAATGAACTTAAACAGGGTGTACTTCTTTTTGCCAGATAAATCTGCTTTGTTGATAACAATGGAAATGATGGCGGAAAAAACTAATAGAACAACCATTAGTGTTTGGTGTAGCAATATTTCCCATGGAAACAGCATAAAACAAGAAGTTTAAAGCGGGTTAGGTGAACGATCTATGGCAACGAAAATATGGGAGATACACCAAATCACAATCATTTCTCATACTCAGAAGACTGGTTTACATACAAATAACACGATACGGATGGAATTCATCAGGTTTTGCTAAAAACCAACTCTTTGCCCGAAAGAAAATAGGCCACACCTACCTTTGCCGCCATGAAAGCAAAAAGTCTTACCCGGGATAAAGTGAATATCATTACTCTGGGGTGTAGTAAAAACCTGGTTGATAGCGAAACCCTCGGCGGGCAGCTCAAGGCGAATGACATAAAAGTGGTGCATGAATCGGGTAAACTGGACCACAACATTGTGGTAGTAAATACCTGTGGTTTTATTGATAAGGCCAAGGAGGAAAGCGTCAATACCATTCTCGATCAGGTAGAGCTAAAGAAAAAAGGCAAGCTCGACAAGGTGTATGTAACCGGTTGCCTGAGTGAACGCTACCGCAACCAGCTAGAAGCCGAAATACCAGAAGTGGATGCCTGGTTTGGCACCATGGAATTACCCCTGATGTTGAAGCAATTCAATGCCGATTACAAAACTGAATTGTTGGGCGAACGAATGCTAAGTACGCCGAAGCATTATGCCTACATGAAAATAAGTGAAGGTTGTAACCGAACCTGCTCCTTTTGTGCCATCCCGCTGATGCGTGGCGGCCATGTGAGCAAATCCATGGACCAGTTGGTAGACGAAGCCAAATCGCTGGTGCAAAAAGGTGTAAAGGAAGTAATGCTGATAGCTCAGGAACTGACATACTATGGCCTGGACATTTATAAAAAAAGAACACTGCCCGATCTGATGCATAAATTGGCCGACGTGCAAGGCCTTGAATGGATTCGTTTGCACTATGCATACCCTTCAAAATTTCCACTGGAAATAATTGATGCCATTAAGGACCGTCCAAATATTTGCAACTACCTCGATATGCCTTTGCAACATGCCAGCAACAGCATGCTGAAAGCCATGAAGCGGCAGATTACCCGCGAAGAAATGGAAGACCTGGTAGGCGCCATACGGCAAAAGCTACCCAATATTTGCCTCCGTACTACGCTGATAGCCGGATATCCTGGTGAAACAAGGGACGATGTGGAAGAATTGAAAACCTTCTTGGAAAAAATGCGTTTCGACAGAGTGGGAATTTTTACTTACAGCCACGAAGAAGGCACCAGCGCATACGATGTAGTGGATGATGTACCTGCTGATGAAAAACAAGCCCGTGCTCAGGAAATAATGGAAGTACAGCAAGAAATCAGCTACGAAAAAAATCAGGAGAAAGTAGGCCAAACACTGAAAGTACTGATTGACAAAAAAGAAGCTGGCCGCTACCTGGGCAGAACAGAATTTGATAGCGTAGAAGTTGACAATGAAGTGGTGATTCAATCAGCTAAAAAGCTGGAAATTGGTCAGTTCTATCCCGTCACTATTACCAAAGCATACGACTACGATTTGGAAGGAGTAATTGCTGAATAACTGTGCTGCACAACGAACTCATTTGTATGAAGAATTTTTCAACGGTTGCTTATTCCGATACACTGGCTTTTTCTAAGTTGGTAAATGACTACATAAATGGTGCCGAAACACTCCGGCCATTTTATGAGCATGCTCCAACGTTGGATGGCATCAAAAACGCTATTGCCCAAAAAGCAAAACATGCTGTAGACAGGCAATTGCTGGTAGCCACATTGCGGCAGCAATACGAAGGCTTTACACTAACAAAAAAGCAAGAAGCGAACCTTGAAATTCTTTTAGCAGATAATTGCTTCACTATCACCACGGCGCATCAGCCCAACTTATTTACAGGTCCACTTTATTTTTTGTACAAAATTATTCATGCCATTAAACTGGCTGATTCATTGCAATCAGATTTTCCTGATCAATTCTTTGTGCCCGTATTTTATATGGGTAGCGAAGATGCAGACCTGGATGAGTTAGGCCATTTTTATATTGATGGTGAAAAACGAACCTGGCCAACCACCCAAACAGGTGCAGTAGGCAGAATGAAATCAAAAGATATTGACCCACTGATACATAAGTTGGCTGGCCAGTTTTTACATTTGCCACATGGCCAGTACATGGTCAATTTATTGAAGGATGCTTACAGCAAGCCTACTATTCAGGAAGCTACGTTACACTTGGTCAATTCACTTTTTGCTGACTATGGATTACTGGTGGTAGTGCCAGATAATGCGGCATTCAAACGTCAATTTGTGCCCGTTATACAGCAAGAGTTGAAAGGTGGTTTTTCGCAGCCTGCTGTGGAAGCTACCAGTAGCTTGTTGGAGCAGCACTATAAATTGCAAGTGAAGGGCCGCCCCATCAATATGTTTTACCTCGATGCATCGGGTGCACGTGAACGTATTGAAAAAGTAGGTGATGATTTTATTGTTGAATCACTTGGCTTACGTTGGACGGAAGCCGAAATAATATCACTCACAGAAAGTCATCCTGAATGCTTTAGTCCCAATGTGATTTTACGGGGTGTATTGCAAGAAACGCTTTTGCCAAATATCGTATTTATTGGCGGCGGTGGTGAGTTGGCTTATTGGCTGGAGTTGAAAGAAGTGTTTGCAAAAGCAGGTGTACCATATCCTGTGTTGCTCTTGCGCAATTCATTGCTACTGCTCAATGAAAAGCAGCAAGGCTTGCAACAAAAGTTAGCTTTGAGCGATACTGAAATGTTTTTGCCTTTGCAATCGCAGCAAGATTTGCTAGCAGTACGAGATGGTCAATTGAACGATTTTGATGTGGCCGCTGAAGAGCAAAAACTGCAGGAGCAATATGAACACTGGCAGCATGTAGCAGGTAAGATTGATGTGACACTTCAACCACATGTTGCAGCCTTGCATACCGCAGCTATCAAAGGGCTTCGTGGGTTGCACAAAAAAATAAAAAGTGCTGCCCGCAGAAAATTGGGGGAGCAAGGAGTGCAGCTCATTCGATTGAAAAAGGAATTATTTCCCACGGATAATTTGCAGGAACGAATTGAAAATGCCATGCCTTTTTTAGCTCAGTACGGACCTTCTTTTCTCAAAGATGTATACGATGCATCACCAGTACTGAATACAACGTTTACCATTGTTCGTTTGTGATTTATCGGCGCATACCAAACCGGTACACATAGCAGCGATTGTTAGCATCAATACCACACACGTGAATGATAGTTTCGCCGCTGTTTTTTTGTTTGCCCAGGCAAATGGATTGCAGTTGTTTGCCCTTCATGTCTGGCATAATATCGTATATAGGCAGTAAATAGTCTGGCCGGATACTGGGTTGCTTTAGTTTGGACGAAATGTTTTCAATCAATCCGATATAACTTTCTACAGATTCATTTGAGGAAGTTGGGATAGAAGATGCAGAAAACAACAACAAATCTTCTGCAGCATCATACTCCAAACCAGATACCCGAATGGGCTGCTTTACATCGGAGTTCAGTTTGATGATGCGCAGATCAGCCGTTGCACCTTTTGTCCAAAAGTCAAATTCAGTCAGCACAAAATGATTGTTACTGTTTGCTGCTGTAGCTGCATTAGCCAGTAAAATATGGTCTTTAATTTCAGCGGCGCCATCTATGTTTATTTGTGTAATGCCTAAGCGCCTCATCCGCTTGTAAAAATCAGGAATGTTGATGGCAGGGGTATACAATTCACTGTATGATTTTCCTTTCAGTGGAAACAACCAGATGTCACTTTTATCCATCCTGTTTTCGCCTGAACCCATGATGAGTAATGTTGGTGTATTGGCAACAGTAACTACCGCTGTAGCTCTTATACCATTAGAGTTGGTGTTTTTTTCTTGTGGTTTGTTAAGATAGTCGAAAAGCGCAATGCTATCTAATATGGAATGATCTTCGCTTAAGAGTAAAATACGAGTAGCATCATTGCCAATGGCCATGATGGTTTTATCATGATATTCCAGCGCAGAAATACTGTGGAAATAGGGGAGAACAGTGATTTTTTGTACACTTAGTTTCGGCTGTGCCCACACTGTGCTACTGGTCAAAACCATTAGGATGACCTTGCTGACGCAGGTGTTCCACTTTACCCAGTACCGCAGTTTCCATATCGTGTTTGTATACTTCAACTTTATCGCCAATTGCTGCATTAAAGCTACCGATAATTGAGGCAGCAAGTATACCTGCGTTTTTTGCAGCATTCAATGCAACCGTTGCTACAGGTATACCATTGGGCATTTGCAAAATAGAAAGAATAGAATCCCAGCCATCAATTGAGTTAGAAGATTTAACCGGAACACCAATGACAGGCAAAGGTGTAAGCGAAGCCACCATGCCTGGTAAATGTGCAGCACCACCTGCACCGGCAATAATCACTTTCAAACCACGACTGCGGGCCGATTGTGCATACTGCATCATACGGGTAGGAGTGCGGTGTGCCGACACCACTGTTAGTTCATAAGCTATGCCGAAAGATTGCAGCACATTGGCTGCTTCCTGCATAATGGGAAGGTCGCTGTCGCTACCCATAATGATACCTACCAGTGGTTGTTGCATAGTGGTTGTTTTGCTGCAAAGAAAATGAATGACACAGCAAACACACAAAACTTATTCTACCAGTTTGCCCATCACCAGCATTACATCAGCTTCGGCCTGTTTCATTTGGTAGCGGGCATTAATCATGCGGGTTTGCGATTCGATAAGATTGATTTGCGTTTGTCGCAATTCAACAGACGTAATGCTGGCCTTGCGAAAACGCTCCATAGCAATCACGTTGTTTTCCTTTATCACTTCTAACGTTTGTAATTCCAAATCGTAGAGTTTCTTGGCGTTCTTGTAATTGTTGTATGCTGCGGCCAATGCCGTCATCAAATCGTTGCGCAGGCTTTCAATTTGTACTTGCTGACTCTTTTGCTGTACAGCATTCACTTTCAGATTTTGCTTGACCACACCACCTTGAAAAATAGGGATGGCCAGTTGGATACCGGCATTCGGGCCATAGGTTGTATTGCGCAATGTAAAGCCTGCACTGTTTACTGAGTTGTTTAAACCAGCACCTGCATTTAATGTAACTGTAGGCAAACGGTTGGCATTAATCTCTCGTTGTTGTTGATACAACACCGCCAGTTGCGAACGTGCCATCAACATAGATGGATTGAGTGTGTCAATGGCTGCCAAAATTTTGTCACGGTCATCAAATGATACATCTGTCATAGAAGCATCTGATGTAGTAAATGCTTCTGAAGGATTGCGGGAAAGAATATTATTGAGCCGGACTTTTTCTTGCTCAATATTATTCTCGATGGTCATGATGTTGGTTTTTGCCGCATTGTAATCTGCAGCCGCTTGCAGGTAATCGCTTTTACCGGCAACGCCAATGTTGAAGCGGTTTTCTGCCAGCTTCATACGTTCTTCAAACAACAGTAATGTTTCCTGATTGGCTTTTTGCTGTGCCTGAAAACGCAACAGATTGATGTAGGAGCTGATTACATTATACACCAGCACATTTGCCTGTTGCCGCACATTGAGGTTGGCAATTTTTTGCTGTTCATCTAAGCGGCTTTTTGCAGCCACTACTCTGAATCCATTGAACACACGCCACTGTGCTACTACCGAAGCATTTTCGCTTTGGAAGCTGGCACCATTCCGTTTGATATTCGTGCCATTCGATAAGCGTTGATCCAGGTTGTTGTTGCTGAAATTGTATCCTGCAGCAGCAGACACAGTAGGCAGTCGGCCGGCATTGCTCCAGTTGTTCAGCAGGGTTGCTACATCCTCATCATTGCGGGCTATTTGCAGGTCAAAGTTTTTTGATAACGCCTGCTGAATAGCATCATTCAACGTGAGCACATTTTGTGCAGTTGCTGACCACATCATGCTGCAACAGATGGCCGCAGTCATCAACAGTCTGGCATATCGGTTATTACATTTCTGCATTTGCTAATTCATCTTTGCTGTGCAAACTGGTATCCTGCATCATGGCTTCAGGAATACCTTTTTTGCGGGTACTTAAATAAGAATAAACGGCGGGCACTACAAACAATGTGAGCAGCAGCGAAAAGCTGATGCCACCTACAATTACAATACCCAACGGAATACGGCTGGTAGCAGCTGCACCCAACGACAATGCAATGGGTAATGCGCCAAGCGCCATGGCCAAGCTGGTCATGAGGATAGGACGCAACCGTTGCGTTGCTGCTTCAATAGCCGCATCATATTTCTTCAATCCTTTTTCTTGTTGTTGGTTGGCAAACTCTACAATTAGAATACCGTTTTTGGTTACCAAACCAATCAACATAATCATACCAATTTGCGAGAAGATGTTGATAGTTTGATCGAAGAGATACAAGCTGAGCAAGCCACCCGCCAATGCCAGCGGTACCGTTACCATGATAATGAACGGATCGATGAAGCTTTCGAATTGAGCAGCCAGTACCAGGAAGATAAGTACCAATGCCAGCATCAATGCAAAGTTCGTGTTACCCTGGCTTTCTGCAAAGTCGCGGCTGGTGCCTGTGAGGGAAGTTTCAAATGAATCATCCAGCAGTTTGGCCTTCAAATCATTCATCACTTTTATACCATCACCAATGGTTTTTCCTTCGGCCAAACCAGCAGATATAGTAGCTGATTTGTAACGGTTGTAGTGGTAAATACTCGGCGGCGTTGTTTCTTCCTGAATGGTCACGAGGTTATCCAGCGTAATCATTTGGCCTCGGTTGTTGCGAACAAAATATTGCTTCAAATCAGATGGATCATCACGGTCGCCACGGTCAACCTGGCCAATTACCTGATATTGCTTTCCATTCATAATGAAATAACCCAATCGACGATTGGTTAAAGCCAGTTGCAATGTTTCAGACACATCGGCCACACTTACGCCCAGCTCACTGGCTTTCAGTCTATCTACTTCTACCCGAACTTCTGGCTTGTTGAATTTTAAATCAGCATCTACACCTACGAGCACATTACTTTCTTTGGCTTCTTCCAAAAACTTTGGCAATGTGCTACGCAGCTTTTCGAAGTTGTTGTTTTGTATTACAAACTGCACAGGTTGGCCACCACGGCGGTTTTGCTGAATGGTTTGCTCTTGCGATGCAAAGGCCCGCACTTCGGGAAAGCGGTACAAATTTTTCTGTACGTAGTTTACAATATCGGCCTGCGATCGGGTCCGGTCTTTCGGATCACACAGCACTATCCTTACAAAACCAGAGTTTACAGAACCACCACCGGTAAAGCCCGGAGCGGTAAATGCCAACACACCACGCTGCTCAGGCACAGAATCAACAATAAAATTTTGCAGCCTGTCCATAGCTTGAACCATGGCATCGTAGCTGGTGCCTTCTGGTGCTGTAACAGAAAGCCTGAACATGCTACGGTCTTCCAGCGGTGCAAGTTCACTTTGGAGTGTATTGCTAAACCAATACATACCCACACCACTCAACAGAATAATCACAAAAGCGATCCATCTTACTTTCATGAACTTGCTGAGTAAATGGCGGTAGCCATTTTCCATACCACGGAAAAAAGGCTCGGTAGCATGGTAAAACTTGCCATGTTTGGGGCCTGTTTTGGGCGTAAGTTTTACGTTGAGTACCGGTGTAAGTGTTAATGATACCAAAGCAGAAATCAATACCGCACCGGCAACCACAATCCCAAATTCGCGGAAGAGTTTACCCACAAATCCTTGCAGGAAAATGATGGGCAAAAACACCACCGCCAAAGTGATGGAAGTAGAGATTACGGCAAAATAAATTTCTTTAGAACCTTCTCTGGCAGCAGCCCATTTGTTCATGCCACTTTCCATTTTCTTGTAAATGTTTTCCGTTACCACAATGCCATCATCTACCACCAAACCAGTGGCCAGTACAATGGCCAGCAACGTCAATACATTAATGCTGAAGCCGGAAAAGTACATGATAAAAAATGCACCAATCAATGATACCGGAATATCAATGAGTGGACGGAAAGCCATGTTGAAACTGCGGAAAAACAAGAAAATGATCAACACCACCAGTCCGATAGAAATCACAAGGGTTTCTTTTACTTCTTCCAGTGATTTACGGATGGGCTTTGTGGTATCCAACAATATTTTTGTAGTAATATCTGCTGGCAGTTCTTTTTTAATTTGGTCAAACCGCCTGTTGAATTCATCTGCAATAGAAATGTAGTTGCTGCCCGGCTGTGGTACAATGGCCATGCCAATAGAAGGCACACCGGTTTCTTTAAAAGCACTTTCTTCATTTTCCGGACCTAGTACTACTTCGGCTACATCTTTCAACCGGATAATACCATTGGCATCGCTGCGAATGATGACGTTTTCAAATTCTTCTTCGGTATTCAAACGGCCGAGAGTTCGCACCGTTAATTCTGTGTTATCGCCGACTATTTTTCCCGACGGCAGTTCTACGTTTTCTCGTACCAATGCCTGCGAAATTTGATTGGCCGTAACGCCACGAGCCGTCATGCGTTCGGGTTTCATCCAAATTCGCATGGCGTATTTTTTCTCTCCCCAAATTTGAATACCACTTACTCCGGGTATGGTTTGCAAGCGGTCAACCAAAACGTTGTTTGCAAATTCAGTAATCTCTAACTGGTTACGGGTGTTGCTAGAAATGCCCATCGACATGATAGATTCGCCAAAGCCATCTGACTTTGCAACTGATGGCGGTTGTTCTAAATCGGATGGTAACGAACGTTGGGCTTGTGAAACTTTATCCCGAACATCATTGGCTGCTTCTTCGAGTGGTACACTCAAATCAAATTCAATAGAAATACTACTGCTGCCCTGGCTGCTGGTACTCGTAATATTTTTAATACCAGGTACACTGTTGATGGCTTTTTCCAGTGGCTCTGTTATCTGGCTTTCAATAATGTCGGCGTTGGCACCAGCATAACTGGTACGTACGTTTACCGTGGCGGGTTCAATCATAGGATAATCACGCACCCCCAAAAACGTAAAGCCCAAAATGCCGAACAACAATATCAGCAGGTTGATCACAATGGCCAGCACTGGCCGCCGCAAACTCAGTTCAGAAATATTCATACGCTACAAACTGCGAATTGATAAAAGAGATGCCTGAAAAATATTATTGCTTCACCCGTGTTTTGAGAGGCATGCCTGGCTTGATGGTCAACAAACCGTTGGTAATAACAGTATCTCCGCTAGATATGCCACTCAAAATTTCAATACGGGCACTATCGCGGTAGCCTGTTTCAACCACACGAAACACGGCTTTCCCATTTTCACTCACAATCACACTTTTGTTGCGGGTGCTGGGTATTACACTTTGGGTGGGCACCATAATAGCCGGCTGACGATTACCTACATCAATACCTACTTCTACAAATGAACCGGGAGAAAGTGATTTGCCGCCATTGACCACGGCACGTACTATGAGGTTGCGGGTTTCAGCAGCAATGCTGTTTTGCGCAGCCAAAATAGTTGCTGTGTAATTGGTATTGCTGGAAAGCGAACTCAACCGAACAGATTTGCCGGGCTGCATTTCAGCAGCATATTTTTCTGGCACAGCAAACTCTACTTTTACAGTATTCACTTGCGCAATATTGGTAATAATAGTAGCCGGACTGATGTACGCTCCAAGGCTGATGTTGCGTAAGCCCAACCGGCCATCGAACGGTGCACGTATTTCTGTTTTGGAAATATTTACCCGTAGCAATTCCATGTCAGCTTTGATGTTGCTCACATTCAGTGTAGCCAAATCATAATCTTGCTGACTGGTACCATTGATGGCGAGCAGTTCTTTCTGACGGCGTTCGGTGGCTTCGGCCACTTTCAGTTGCACTTCTAATTTTTTGAGTTGCGCCTGCAGGTCGCCATCAAACAATTTTACCAGCAGTGTACCTTTTGCCACATTGCTGCCTTCTTTAAAATTAATAGCTACTACCCGGCCACTGATTTCTGACTGTAGTTCTGTGTTTTCGTTGGGTAAAATAGTACCGGGTGCAGATACAATTCTATCTATAGCAAAGGAGCCTGCAACCACAGCGTCAAATACAGGAGGAGGTCCGGCTGGCTTTTGACCACCACCCATACTGCCGGCATTTGATTCTTTTTCTTCTTTACATGCCGTGGCAAATAGCATAGCACCGGCACACACAATGAGGGATAAATATTTCAACTCAAAAACGTTTTGCATAAGACGATGATTCATTGCATTACTTGCTACAATAACCGTAGAATGACTATAGGCTTTTGACCTTTAAGGTATCTTTCACCATTTTGGCTTTGCGAATGAGGTCGGTGCGGTCGGTGCCCAACACGGTTACATGGCCCATTTTGCGGCCGGGTTTGGTATCGGCTTTGCCGTAAATGTGTACAAAAGCCCCCTGAATACCCAACACTTGTTCCAACCCTTCGTAATGCGCCGGGCCGCTACAACCGGGCTCACCAATCAGGTTGATGATGGCCGAAGGTGCCACCATATCGGTAGCACCCAACGGGTATTGCAGCAAAATGCGCCACAGCATTTCGTATTGAGAGGTAAGGTGTGCCTCAATGGTATGGTGACCACTGTTGTGAACCCTTGGCGCCGTTTCATTTACCCATACTTCGCCTTTTTTATCTACCAATAATTCTACGGCAAACAAGCCCGGGCTGTCAAAAGCTTTTACCAACCGAATGGCAATGGCTTCTGCTTTCCACAACACTTCTTTGGTAATGTTGGCTGGGGTGAGTTGATAATCGAGCAGGTTGAGTGCGGGGTCGAACAACATTTCGGCAGGAGGGAAGAGCACATGTTTACCATCGGTTCCTACGGCTACAATCAAGGCTATTTCCTGGGCAATATCCACCATGTTTTCCAACACTGAAGGGGCATCAAAACCTTGAGCCATGGCGGCTTCATCTTTCATTACCACCACGCCTTTACCATCGTAGCCACCTTCGCCCACCTTATGTACAGCGGGCAGGCGATGGGCATGTTGCTGCAAATCTTCCAGCGTATGAGTGACCACAAAATCGGGTGAAGGAATCTGGTTGTCTTTGTAAAAAGCTTTTTGGGTAATCTTGTTTTTGATGGTGCGCAGCACGGCCGGTTTGGGAATAACAGTGATACCCTCTTTTTCCAGCTGTTCGAGTGCATCCACATTCACCGCTTCTATTTCAATGGTGAGCACATCCACCTGTCTGCCAAAGGCCAATACGGTGTCGTAATCTTTGATATTGCCCAACACAAAATGCTGGCACAAATGCGCCGCCGGGCAATTCGGATCGTTTTCCAACACATAAATTTCTACGGGATAATTGGCTGCGTCTTGCAGCAGCATGCGGCCCAACTGACCGCCTCCGAGTATGCCTACTTTTTTCATGTATGAAATTGGCGTTCTGATTTTTTTTAACGGAATACTACCAGCGTGGTGACTTTTCGCACCTCAACATATGCAGTTTCACCGCTTACATTTGTGGCTATGATGCCATCGTTGAAGCAGGTTGCGAAAGTAGCCACCACCATTAAATTGTCTGTAATATTCTTTGCCCTAGTGTTGATAGTGCCCGGCGGAAAACTGCTGGCGCAAAACCCCGGCAACGGACAAATACAGCTCACCGGTCATGTGGGGGCTTTTGCCGATACTTTGTGGGCGGGCATTATTGATGCCGAAAAGGGCAGCTATGTAGGTTCGCTGGCCCGCATCAACAAAGGCACTTTTACCATTAAAGCACCACTGGCCGACCCTGGCTTGTATGTGCTGATGGTGGGCGACCCCAACAACACGAACAACATCACGTATTACAATGTGTTTTTAGAAGCCGGAATAGCAGAGCTTAACCTCACCGAAAAAAGCCGTGACTTCGACCCGGTAAAAGGTGCTTCGCTGTTTGCATGGAAGGCCTTGGTAGAGCAGTTCGGCCCCGATTTCGACACCCTGTCGATGCTGAATAAAATGCGGGAAAGTGCCGGTACTTATGGCTACAACAACGACAGCATTTTGCGCAGCCGCCAGGTGATTGCAGACAGAGTGGCCACTAAAGTGCCGGGCTATTTGCAAACCTTTAATGAGACTGCTGTGGCACCGTTTCTACTCAATCTGGTGTGGCCGCTCAATTATCCTGTAGCGCAGGTGCAGCAATGGATGCAGCAAATAAAACCTGCGGCCATGCAAAATCAGTATGGCTTTTCCATCAATGAAATAGTGAGTACAGAAATGACATTGGGCTACGGGCAAGTGGCGCCGGTGTTTGTACAAAACGACCCCGACAATAAACCTATTTCACTTGAAAGTTTCAGGGGAAAATATGTGCTGATAGATTTTTGGGCCAGCTGGTGCGGCCCCTGTCGTATGGAAAATCCGAACGTGGTAAAAGCCTTTGAAAAATACAAAAGCAAAAACTTTACCGTATTTGGTGTGAGCCTCGACAAAGACAAAAACAAATGGTTACAAGCCATTGCCGCCGATAACCTCAACTGGCCGCAGGTAAGCGATTTGGCGTATTGGAACAATGCAGCAGCCCGTTTGTACAAAGTGCAAAGCATTCCGCAAAACTTTTTGCTCGACCCTGAAGGCCGCATCATTGGTAAAAATTTGCGGGGCCAGGACCTGGAAGATTTTTTAGCCAAGACTCTGGGGAATAATTAATTACCAAAAAAGTCGGGCTCCTTTATCTTTGCTTTTTAATGAGCCTCTCTACTAAACATCTGCTGGGCATTAAAAACCTTCAGAAGGAAGATATCGCTACTATTTTACAAACTGCAGGCCAATTTCGAGAAGTACTGCAGCGTCCTGTAAAGAAAGTTCCTTCTCTCCGCGACGTTACCATTGTCAATCTTTTTTACGAAAACTCCACCCGTACCCGCATCTCCTTTGAGCTGGCGGAAAAGCGGTTGAGTGCTGACACTATCAACTTTGCGGCCAGTGGTTCATCTGTATCAAAAGGGGAAACCTTGCTTGATACCGTGAACAACATTTTGAGCATGAAGGTGGATATGGTGGTAATGCGCCACAGTGCCAGCGGAGCACCGCATTTTTTGGCCAAGCATATTCCAGCAGCCATTGTAAATGCCGGTGATGGCATCAATGAGCACCCTACGCAAGCCTTGCTCGATGCTTTTTCTATTCAGCAGGCAACGGGTGGTTTGGAAGGTCGTAAAGTGGCCATTATTGGCGACATCATGCACAGCCGTGTGGCATTGAGCAATATTTATTTGCTTAAGAAAATGGGTGCAGAAGTAGTGGTGTCTGGTCCGCCAACACTCATCCCAAAATACATTGAACCTGCACTGGGTGTAAAAGTGGAATACGATTTGAAAAAGGCACTGGCCTGGTGCGATGTGGCCAACGTGTTGCGTATTCAACTCGAACGGCAGAATCAGGTGTTGTTTTCTTCTTTGCGGGAATACAACCTTACTTATGGTGTCAAAAAATCGTTGCTGGATTCATTGAATAAAGAAATCGTCATCATGCACCCGGGGCCCATTAACCGCGGTGTAGAACTGGACAGCGATGTGGCTGACAGCGGGCACAGCATAATATTGAATCAGGTAGAAAACGGAGTGGCTGTTCGCATGGCAGTGTTGTATCTGCTTGCGGGTAGAAATTAACCCTGACTAAAATGCTTTGTATTTTACGTCAGCTCAAGGCAAATTTTGCGAAGCAACATTTGGGTTAATCCCTTTTCTTTACGGCATCAAATGGCCGTTTATGCGCATTGCACTTTTCCCTGGCACCTTCGATCCCATTACATTGGGTCACGTAGACATCATCGACAGGGCCTTGCCTTTGTTTGATAAGCTGATTGTAGGCATTGGTCGCAATGCCAATAAAAAGCCGATGTTTTCGGAAGAAGAACGGCTGCACTGGATTCTCGAAACCTATCGCGGTAATGATAAAGTGAGTGCTTTGGTGTATGAAGGCCTCACAGTAGATGCCTGCAATAAAGTGGGTGCAGGGTTTATTTTGCGGGGCATTCGCTATGTCAGCGATTTCGAATATGAAAAAGCAATTGCAGACATGAACCGCAGCATCGAACACAACATCGAAACCATTTTTCTCACCTGCTCTCCGCAGTTTACTTCGGTGGCTTCTACCTTGGTGAGAGATGTGTATCGCAATGGCGGCAATGTGCGGCAGTTTTTGCCCAATGCTGTGCAGCGTTCAATTTATCCGGCAAAATAATTCTATGGCTTCTATTTGGTTTCAGGGGCTGCCCAATATGCACATGCTCAGCGAAATGGGCAAGGGCAACATGGGAGAGTGGCTCGATATTCAGTTTACAGCAATTGGCGACAATTACATCAAAGCCAGCATGCCGGTAGATCATCGTACCAAGCAGCCTTTTGGTTTGCTGCATGGTGGTGCATCGGTAGTGTTGGCCGAAACACTGGGCAGCGTTGCATCCGCATTGGTGGTAGATATGCAGCAATACATGTGCGTTGGTATGGAAGTAAATGCCAATCATGTTCGCTCAGCCCGCAGTGGCAGGGTAGAAGCTACCTGCACACCCATTCACCTTGGCGCCACCTCGCATGTGTGGGATATACGCATCCACGATGAGCAGCAAAAATTGCTCTGCATAAGCCGGTTGACGGTGGCGGTGATTAAGCGGAAAGCGTAAAGTTTTTTAGTTTACGAGTTTACCAGTTCACTAGTTCTATTATCGCAATAGATTATTTTCTCCGCCATTCATCATTCCACATTCCTAATTCATCATTCTATCACACCTTCCGCTTTCAGCACATCTACAATCGAAGGAAAAGTATTGTCTAATAAAGCAGGAATGTCTTGCGGTGATACCCATTGCAGGGTTTGAATGTCTTCTTCGGTTTGTGGCACCAATGCTTCTGCAGTGCTGGCTTCCATGCGGTACCACACCGATTCTTTCAACAGAAACTGCCCTCTTTCATGATAGGTATGCCAAGTGGTAATGAGTGGCGCCATCAGCTGTACATGTTGCAATCCTGTTTCTTCCTGTACTTCCCGCAAGGCACAGGCTTCAATGGTTTCGCCTTCGTCTAACTTTCCTTTGGGCAAGTCCCATTTGCCCCGGCGAAAAATAAACAGGTATTCGCCATTTTCATTTTTTACCAAGCCGCCACCTGCGGTAATGGTTTGGAATTTGGATTGCAACAACTGAAAATAATAATCCGGCTTGCTGCTTAAAATAATGGCGGCATCGGCATCTGTTTTGTCGAGGTCGTGAATGCAGGATTGCACACAACTATCTGTTGGCTGATTAATGACTAAGGTGCAACCAGCATCGGTCAGCTGTTGCATGTCGGGCGTCAGCACATTACTGATGTAAAACGGTTTATTGCCAAAGTAGATGCGATACGTGTTTGCCATGTGGCAATGTTACAACTTATCAAGAGCAGCAGAAAAGTGGTTGTTGACTAAAAAAGCAAATCCCCTTCTTGCGAAGGGGACATTGCCATTTGGATTTTTCAGATCAACATTTCTATACAGAAAATAACTTGTGTCCTGTCTGTATGCGGCAGCCCAAACCAGCCAGATTTTCGACCACCGGGAAACGAATATAGAATGTTTTCATTGTTAAAACATCAGTATTGATGTTGCGACAGCGTAAAATGGGGATAACTTTTTTGACCGTCAGAAACTCAAGGGGTTGGAAGACAAAAAAGCCCGCCAACCTCTGTAGGCTGCGGGCTCTGTTGTTAAAAGTTCTTGGGGGAATTAGTCTTCTTCAAAGAAACGGCGGGGGCCAACCGGCTCTTTCTTCGGTGCCAATCCATGTATTTCGTTCAGATCGGCCACGTAAATGCTGCGGCCATGGGTACCGAGCAGTATTTCGTTTTCTCTTTCCTGTACAGCTATGTCGTGCACCGGAATAGCATGGGGCAGCCCATTTTTCCAGATGTTCCAGGTGGCGCCGCCGTCTTTCGAAACATAGAAGCCGCCATCTGTTCCGGCGTACAAAATGTTCTCAAACTTGTGGTCTTCCCGAATCACGTTTACAGGCTCCAGTGGCAGGTTGCCGTTCACCGGTTTCCAGTTGGCACCATAATCGTCGCTTACAAAAATCATGGGTTTGAAAAAGTCGTTGCGATACCCATTGAACGACGCATATACCCGGCCTTCTTTGTGGTGGCTGGCATACACACGTGTTACCCAAAATCCTTTGGGCAGTTTGCTGCTGATGAGCGTCCAGCTGTAGCCGCCGTCTTTGCTTACATGAATGTTGCCATCATCGGTACCGGCGTAGAGCAGACCAAATCGTAAGGGACTTTCGCTGAGGGTGCTGATGGTACCAAAAGGAACATCGCCTTCTTTTTTACCATTGGTGAGATCTTCGCTAAGGGTTTGCAGGTTGGCACCTTTATTCAGGCTGCGGTGCACCCGGTTGCTGGCAATGTAAAACACATCCGGATTGTGGCGGCTGATGAGAATGGGCGTCAGCCAGTTGAAGCGGTACGGCATTTCGCCAAGGCTGTGCGAAGGGCGAACGCTGAGTGCACCACCCGTATCCAAATGGCTGCGGGTGTACACGCCAAACTGCGAACCATAGTACACGGTTTTGTTGTCTCTCGGGTCAGCCAAAATCATCATGCCATCACCGCCGCCTACGCTGCGGTATTGCAGGGTATCGAAGTTGGCATCGCTGGTACGCTGGCGGCGGGTGAAGCCCGTCCAGGTACCATTATCTTGCAGGCCACCATACACTTTGTAAGGCCGTGCATTGTCTACACTAATGGCGTAAAACTGACCAACAGAAGGACTGTTGGCTTTGAACCAATTGTCGCCATTGTCGTAGGTGATGTTGATGCCGCCATCATTACCCAAAATCATGTGGCTGTCCCGCTTGCCATTAATCCAAATGAAATGGTGATCGCTGTGGGTATTCGATTTGCCAATGCTTTTAAATGTTTTGCCGGCATCGGTGCTCAGCATAACCGGTACACCCAGAATCACAATTTTCTGATCGTTGGAAGGACTTACGGCAAAACGACCAAACCAATAGCCATAGGTGCTGTACATATTGGGCAGGTCTTTTTCGTTTTGCTTTTTCCAGGTTTTGCCGGCGTCTTCGCTGCGGTAAATTTCAAAACCAATCGGAGTGCCTTCAAAGCCGGTATTCACATTCAGAAAATCATAAATAGCCGTGGGTTTCACTTTATCGCTGGCCACCATTTCCTTTACCGACTTAGCCGTATAGCGGGGCGCCATGCGGTTGGTTTTCAAAAATGAATCCAGTTTTTTATCATCCAAAGCGGCAAACTGCTCTTTGCTTAACGCTTTAAAATCTTCGAGTTTGTAATTCACCGAATCGGCTTTGGCATTGCTGCTGCGCTTGGTTTGGTTGTCTACAATGGCATACACGATTTGCGGATTTTTTTCGTACACCACCATGCCGCTGCGGCCAAACACCGCACCCTGTGGCAGGCCACTGCCTTCACCACTAATCAGCGTCCATTTGTTACCGCCATCGGTGCTTTTATAAATGCCGCTGCTGGCGCCGCTTTCTTCAAAGTTCCATGCCTTGCGGGTTTTGTACCACATGCTGGCGTATAGCTCATTGGGGTTTTGCGGGTTGATGTCCATTTCGATGGCACCGGTATTTTCATCCAAGTACAACACCTGTTTCCAGCTTTTGCCGCCATCGCTGGTTTTGTACACGCCACGGTCTTTGTTGGGCGAATACAAATGTCCGGTTACGGCTACCCAAGCCGTGTTGGCATCGCTGGGGTGCACAATGATTTCGCCAATATGATGGCTTTCGGGCAGGCCGAGGTATTGCCAGCTTTTGCCATTGTCGGTGCTTTTGTACACACCAATGCCGCTGTAGGTACTGCGGCTGGCGTTGGCTTCGCCGGTACCCAGCCAAATGGTGCGGGTAGCCCACTGAACGGTTACATCGCCCAGGCCAATCACGTCTTCATTATCAAAAATGGGCGTAAATGACTGACCGTTATTTGTGGTATGCCAGAGGCCGCCGGTAGCATAAGCCACATAAAACTCGGTGGGGTCTGCGGGGTTTACATCAATATCTACCACACGGCCACTCATCACCGTTGGGCCAATATTGCGAAAGCTTGTTTTAAAAGGCGAGGCCTCAGCCAGTTGACGCTTATCTGACAGGCTCTTCAGGCGATCGGTGGCAGAAGTAGGCACCACATTTTGTGCCCAAAGAAAGCTGCTGCCCAAGAGCAAAGCTCCTGCGGTAAAAGCAATGTGTTGTAGTTTTGGAAAGGAAGCCATAGACAATTTTTAAATGAATGGTTCGTTAGCAGTTATGATGAAACGTCTCAATTTTTTACTGGTGTTGGCAATGCTGTGTGGGCCGGAGTGGCTGATGGCACAATGTAAAACATTTAAGCTGAGCGACCGTGGCGATACCCTCAACTGTGTGGATACCCGCAACCGTAAGCAAGGCCCGTGGCTGGTGCAGGTGCCAGAGCAGCGGGGCAACCCTGGCTACGAGGAAGAAGGCTCGTATGTAGACGATAAAAAGGAGGGAATCTGGCGGCGCTACACCATGGAAGGCGACCTGGTAGCCGTGGAAGCTTACCACTGGGGCATGCTGCATGGCAAAAGCAGTTACTACTCAGTATTGGGCCTTGAAAGGGAAGAGGGATGGTGGGCCATTAACCCCAACAAACAATACGATACCATAGAAGTGCCCGACCTGTACGAAGATGGTAAATACACGACCGTTATATTGAAAAATGAAGGCCGCAGTTTACGGCACGGCACCTGGCGCTGGTTTGACCCCACCACGGGTTTTGTGCAGCGTACCGAAGAGTTTATACGGGATAGTGCCGTGAGTGGGCTGGAAGCTTTTGGCATGAGCAACAGCCGTACCAAAAAGCAACCTGCCGATACCGGTAAAAACGGTAAGAAGAATGAAAAACCTGCCGTTGTACAGGAATACGAAAAGAAAAACTCCGGCAAGAAAAAAGTAAAAGTGAGGGATGGCTCGACGGGGTATTGAGGGGAGAGTTTATCAAAATGAATAATATGATTCTTTTACAATCCTTTGATTTCTACATTCAATTATGTGTATAGTCTGATTTATATAATCTCTATATTCCTCTACTGTTTGAGGTAAAGCAGACCTATGAAAATCATCGAATGGTAAAGTGAATTTTACTCGATTTGTATCATCTACAAAATCTTCGAGTAGAAAGAATTTGATATAGTTATCAAAATCAATAAACTGCTCAAAAAAATCCTTGTACCTATTTAGTGTATCGTAGAGTGGACTTGATTCATTTAAGTAGAAACGCCTAACACATTCTAAGGTTAAATCGAACCTGTCACAAATTTTTCGATTTACCCCTCTTGCTTGATTTATCGTAAAGCCATTTCTTTTATGTGCTGGAAATATTATATGGCCTCCAATGGTTCTGACTTTATGTTTTATTTCTTCGATTTCAAATTGTTTAAGCCAGCCATCGAATATGCCTTTATATTTTCCATCAAAATGAGGACACATTCTATCGCTAGAAAAATTCGATAGTACATTGTTTTTTAAAAGCAATCTCCCGTATCTATCGCCGATTATTTCAAGAAAAATAGCTTTTCCATTTGGCAATGATTTACTCCATAAGGACTTGTGAGTGAGATACAATAATTGGCTGTCAGTATCAGGGTCACCGCACTTACTATCTAAGCGAAAGTCAAAGTCTATATTATTCATAACGGAATTCGTAGCTATGTTTCATGTTACCAACACCAAACAATAATTTCTTTCTGTTCGGGATTTGCAATTCCGACTCTACTAGATTGTAACTCGGATTGCAAGTTTGCCAATATGGTTTCTGGATTATAAATACCGAAGATCTGACAATTCATCGGCTGTATGAATCTCTCCTTTAATAGACACCAATATTATGCGAATAGTAGGCTTGTAGAGTTTCCCTACTTCCTCCCCAGCTGAAAAAACAACAGCTGATACCGGATGGCGCTGCGCCAGTAATCCCAGTTGTGGCCGCCGGCTCTTTCGAGGTAGGTATGTGGCACTTGCATGTGCAACAGTTTTTTGTGTAGGGCTCTGTTGCCGCCAATAAAAAAATCTTCGGTGCCACAATCAATAATTAGCTGCAAGGTTTGGGCACTGTTTTTTTTGAGGGTATGCAATACCGAGTAGTTGGCCCATTGGGTACTGTCGCCAATTACTTCGCTGATGCCAAATTTTCCTTTCGATTCTGTGAGGTCGACTCCGCCGCTCATACTGCCAGCCATGCCAAATACATCGGGGTGGCGCAGGGCCAGGTACAAAGCACCATGGCCGCCCATACTCAGCCCGCTGATGGCACGGCCACTGCGTTTGGCCTGGGTAGGATAACGGGCATCAATATATGCAGGCACTTCGCTGGCCACAAAGGTTTCAAATTGAGAAGCTGGTTGCAGCGGGCTATTCACATACCAGCTGCTGTAGCCACCTTCGGGGCACACAATAATGGTTTGGTATTCATCTGCCAGTTCGCTCAGTTGCGGTACCCGTAATATCCAGTTGCTATGCCAGCCACTATGTCCGTGCAGCAAATAGAGCACAGGATACTTTTGTTGTGGCTGCATATCGCTGGGGGTAATAATGGTACAGGGCAACGACCGCTGCATGGCTTTGCTGAAAATCTGTACAGAATCTACTTTGCCTGCCCATGCATAGGTAGTTGTGCTAAGCAGCACCAGCAGCATCCAACAAAACTTACGACTGAGAAATGTGTTCATTCGGTAAAGCTAAGCGCCTGTAAAAACTATTCGTACACATCTTTCCTGTGGCCAATGTGCACTACTTCTACAGTCAGTATTTTGTCAGTAATGGTATAAATAATACGGTAGTCACCAACACGGATACGCCAGCCATACCGACCTTTCAATTTTTTGCATCCAATTGGCCTTGGATTATCTGCCAAATCAAACAAGGCCGTTTTAATGGCAGTGTAGTGTGGCTCATTCACTTTTTCAAGTGCCTTTACCACTTTGGGTTTTATGAGTACCTGATATGCCATTACTTTTTCTTGCGTTTGGCATCTAAAGCTTTGAAAGCTTTGTCAATAGGAACAGATGGCTTTTTATCGGCCATAGCCTCATCGAATGAACGGATATCTTCCAGTTCCTCCAGCTCTTCCAGTATTTTTTTATACTCTTTCATGGGCAAAACCACAGAGATTTTTTTGCCTTTTTTATCGGTGATGAATTGTGGCGCAGTCATTGAAAAAAGTATTAATGAACGATGTAAATATTTTCTGATTGGCGTTGATAGGTTCTTATACTCGCAGTAACCGAGGTATTGTGTCTACTACTTCAACAAATGATGTTATGTAAAAGTCCTGAAAAAAGGCAAAGTAGCCTACACTGCAAGGTAGATTTTAACCTGAAAGAAAAATATGCATGCGATGCTGTTTGTGAGATCATACAACAGCGGCGAAATTCACGGCTCTATCAACTTTCGGACTTCCCGTCTTTCGGACTACCCCACATACTCCTTCAATATTTCCATAAACCCCTCCCGGTCTATAAACCTTGCGCCCAAACTTTCGAGGTGGGCTGTGTACACCTGACAATCGATGAGCACAATGCCTTGCTGCTGCAACCATTGCACGGCATACATAAAGGCGGCCTTGCTGGCATTGCTCACATGGCTAAACATGCTTTCACCAAAAAACACTTTGCCCAACAAAACGCCGTACAAGCCACCCACCAACTTTCCCTGCTGCCAGGCTTCAAAACTGATGGCATGGCCCATGTGATGCAGTTGCGTATACGCATCCTGCATGGCCGGCGATATCCAGGTGCCATCCTGTCCGGGGCGGAGTGTTGTTTTGCAATGGGCCATCACTTCAGCAAAGCATTGGTTGCGGCTAAACTGAAACACATTTCTGCGTAGCACTTGCTGCATGCTTTTGCTGATATACAATTCTTCGGGAAACAGTACAAACCTAGGATCGGGGCTCCACCACAAGGGTACATCGCCATCGTACCAGGGAAAAATACCTTTGCGGTACGCCAGCAGCAACCGTTCGGGGCGCAAATCGCCACCCGCCGCCAGCAGTCCTTCAGCATCGGCAGCTGTTACGGGCGGAAACCAAAGTTTGTCGTCGAGAATGTGGAGTGTTGTCAACCCGGTAAAAATAACACAGATTACACGGCTACGGCTTCAACCGTTGCATTGATGCCCCGGTCGGTGATGCCTTCTGCCATTACCTTCAGCTCTTCAAATCCGCCATGCTTCACGGCATATTTGCCCCGCATGTGTATAATGAGGGCGCATTGCTCGGCCTGCTCGGCAGAGTGGCCCACAATTTCCATAAGGGTTTGAATCACCCAGTCAAAACTGTTTACATCATCGTTCCAAACGATGAGACTGTACCCGCCATCCTCCAATACGAGGGTGTCTTCATCAGGCTTCAGTTCGGGGTTTGGCTCGGAGTAAAAAGTAATCATGCAGTTTAAATTGGCGGCAAATTTAGGCAGCTATGGTTGAAATGTATTGTTAGAAAATGATTGTGTTGAATAGCTTGTTAAAACACCCTCCAAATGTGCAAATGTGAAAAAGCAGGGCAGAGGCCTGCCAATATTCACGGGTTAATTTGCGTTAGCCTGCTGCTGTAACCTGTCGATGTACGACTGCGTATACACAGTAAGTAATTCATTATGATGCATGTTACCCGTTTCCTGCCCAGGAATATTGCTACCCTGCCGCTTGTTGTTTTGGCCGGTGTAGTGCTTTGGGCAAACAGCGTTGCTGCACAGCACACGTTTATAGTAAAAGACCCGGGCAAGTACCAGCGTTTTCTGGATGCCCGTCAGTGGTTTACTTCCGCCCAGTACAAACTGGCTTATCCGGTGTTTAAAGAGTTGGAGCAGGCCGTAACCACACCTGTAGATATTAACCAACAGTTGTATGTGGAAGAGTTACGTTTTTACATGCTGGCCTGCGAACTGATGGAAGACAATCCCGGTGCCGAACCAAAGGCACAAGGTTATTTGATGAGCAATGCTGGTTCTTATCTCAAAGGGCAGCTGGGTTTTTATCTGGGTTCGTATTATTTCCGTCAGCAGCGCTATGCTGAGGCTATCACTGCTTTTGACAAAGCCAATGTGAGCAACCTCAACAACGAGCAGGTGGCTACCATGCAATTTCAGCAAGGCTATGCGTATTTCACGCAAAAGCAATTTGTGCAGGCAAAGCCCTTGCTCAATTCGGTGCGGCAGTCTGCAGCATCACCTTACTATGCCGATGCCAATTATTACTACGGTTTGCTGGCTTTCAACGACAAGCAATACAAAGAAGCACTGCAGAGTTTTGAAGTGGTTCGGTACAATAAAAAGTACGAGGACATGGTGCCGTATTATACTGCCGGCATCAACTATTCCATTGGCGAAAAAGCCAAAGGCATGGAGCAGGCCGAAGCTGCATTGAAAACAGGCAATCCTTATTACAAATCAGAATTGCAGCAATTGGTGGGCCATGGTTATTTTGAAAAAGGAGAGTATGCCAAAGCGCAACCCTATCTTGAGCAGTACGTAAAAAATGCCGATAAAGTAAAAAAAGAAGACCTGTATGAATTGGCCTATTGCTATTACATCAGTCAGCAATATCCTAAGGCTATTGAGCAGTTCAAACCATTGGCTGGCGGCGATGATTCGCTGAGCCAGCATGCCATGTATTTGCTGGGTGATGCCTACTTAAAAACAGGCCAGAAAAACAATGCCCGCAATGCGTTTTTGTTTTGTAGCAGCAACAGCAGCAATGCACAGTTTAAAGAAATCAGTTTGTTCAACTACGGTAAGCTGAGCTACGAACTCGGCTACGACAATGAAGCATTGCCCGCATTGAAACAATACGTCAACAGCTATCGCCAGGGAGCTTACATTACCGAAGCCAGAGATTTGCTGGTGGGTGTGCTCGGCAATACCAGCAACTACAAAGAAGCACTCGACTTGTACGAATCGCTTCCTACCAAAAGTGAAATGGCGAAGTCGTACTATCCTCGCATTGCGTACAACCGTGCACAGGAGTTGATGAACGATCGCAATGTGGCCGGTGCAGAGCTGTTGTTGAAAAAAGTGCAGACGGCTCCTTACAATGAATCTGTGATTTCGCTAGCTCATTTCTGGCAGGGCGAAATTGATTTTGGTAAGAATGAATTTGCCAGTGCGGTGCAGCATTTTCAGGCTTACCTGAGCAAGCCGCAAGTGCAAGGCGAAGCCAATGTAACCAATGCGAAATACAGCCTCGGCTATAGCTTGCTTCGCTTGCAAGAGTACAAGCAGGCAGGCAATGTGTTTGCAGAAATAGCCAAGGGTTATTTTGCCAACGAGCAACAGCAAACTGATGTACAGTTGCGCCTTGCAGATTGTGCGTTCATGCAAAAAGATTTTAGTAAGTCGTTGCCCATTTACAATCAGGTAGCGGCCAAGCGGGGCTATGGCGCCGACTATGCGTTGTATCAGGCGGGTATGATTGCAGGAGCTCAAAACCGTGCAGCAGAAAAAATCAATCTGTTGCGTTCTATCGAAGGTTTGTATCCTAACAGTGGTTTGGCAGCTCTTGCCAATATGGAAATTGCCGATACTTATTTGGCCGATGAAAAATTCAAGGAGTCCATTCCCTTTCTGGCCAAAATCATTGCCTCAAAAGGAAATGAAAGTTTGAAGCCAACGGCTTACCTCAAAACAGGCCTGGCTCAATACAACCTCGATCAGTTCAATGAAGCATTGAATGCTTTTACCACACTGCTGAAACAATATCCGCAATCGCCGGAAAGTGAAGAAGCCATTGATAACGTTCGCAGCATTTATGTAGAACAAGGCAAACCCGATCAATATGTAAGCTTCCTGAAAAGTGTGGGCCGAAGTGTAGATCAGAATGTGGCTGATTCACTTACCTATGTTGCTGCAGAGTTGCAGCTGTCAGATGGTAAAAAGCCTCAGGCATTGGCTGGCTTTACAAAATACACCGAGCAGTTTCCTGCCGGCCGTTACATTGTTGATGCGCATTACTACGCTGCTGAGCTAAACCGTGAAATGAAAGCCATGCCCAGGGCCATGACGCACTATGATGCTGTGGCAAAGCTGGCACCAAACAAGTATGCAGAAAAATCGCTGCTCTTGCTGGCCCGCTATTACTATTTCGATGAAAAGAATTACAGCACTGCTTCCGGCTATTACACACAGCTGAAGCAACAAGCCAGCAGCAACGAAAACCGTTTGGAGTCGATGCGTGGATTGGCCCGTTGTCAATATTACCTCAACGATTTCGCCAACGCAGTTACCAATGCAAAAGAGTTGTTGCAGCAAGGCGGCGCCGGCAGCGATGACAAAGTGTTTGCCAACCTCATCATTGGTAAGCAGGCTAAAACAGAAGGCAATTGCACAGAAGCCATCACAGCTTTCAAATCAGTAGCGGCGCTGTCGAAAGCGGAGTTTGGAGCCGAAGCCCGTTATCAAATTGCCGCATGTTATTTTGAGATGCAAAAATTAGCAGAAGCTGAAAAAGCAGCATTTGAAGTGGTGCAAAAAGCTGGCTCTTATGCCAACTGGGTGGAGCGTTCCTACATTTTGCTCGGCGATATTTACCTGAAACAAGAAGATTACTTTAATGCAAAGGCTACATACAAAAGTGTGGCCGAAAATGCTACCATACCTGAACTGAAAGCCGAAGCCGCCAGCAAATTGGCCAAGGCCGAAAGCATGAGTGCAGCAGCATCAAAAATAGGAGGGCAGTAATGAACCGAATATATCAATCACTCAATCACCTGTTTGTTTTGCTGCTGTGTGTAGCAGGTTTTCAAACAGCTATCGCACAGGATACGGTGAAGCGAAGAACCATCGAAATCACGTCTTCCTTTAAGCCCAGTTTGCAGCAGCAACAGAAATTTGGTTTTACGGCCAGTGCCACCCCTGCAGATAGTGCAAGGCCCAAACTCAGTTACAAAATTCCTTCGCAAAATCTGGCGTTCAATTTTGTACCCGCACCGTTGCGGCCATTGGCTTTTCAGGAAGATAGTACGTTGAAAAATGCAGCTCCTTCTGTGTATGTAAAAGCAGGATTCGGCAATTTCAGTACACCTTTTTTGCAAGCACTGGCTTCGTTTGGCAATGGCGAAAAATCGAACGGCAGCGTGGAAGGAAACTACACCAGTTCTAAAGGCAATCTCGATTATCAGAAAGCCGCCCAGTATGGTGTAAAAGGCAATCTGTGGCTGCACATGAAGCAAAACAATTCACTGCATTTATATGGCGGTTACCAGGGCCAGCAAACGCAGCGCTATGGTTGGGAGCCTAAGGCAACGCCACCAGTGCTCGATTCGATGGCCTTGCAATACAATACCATTTTTGTTGGTGCTGGTTTGGGCAACAGCATTGCCGGAGGTGCCGGTGTGAGTTATGATGCCAAGATTGATGCGCATTTCTTTTCGGATAAATATGATGCACAGGAAACGGCGGTTCGTTTTGAAGCACCTATCACCAAAACCATTGGCGACAATGCCAGTGTAACGGTAGGCATCAAAGGCATGTTGTCTTCTTTGCGAAGCAACAAAGCTGATTTTAGCAACAACCTCTTCATGATTCCGGTGAATGCGCAGTTGCAGTTGAAAGAAAATATTTCTGTCAAAGCAGGCATTATTCCGTCATGGAACAACAAGGTATTTAAGCTGCTGCCCGATGTGTCGGTTGAATACTTACTGAATGAAAAAAACCTCGTATTACAAGCTGGGATTCGTGGATACTATGACGAGCAAACCTTCCGTTCTTTGGCGGCATTCAATCCTTGGATTCAGCAGCCTGATAGCCTGACCAATACCCGCAACAGCGAAATATTTGCTGCGGTAAAATCGAATGTCAATGAGAATCTCGGCTTTCGGGTAAAAGCCGGTGTAGGCAAACAAAGCAATGTGCCGCTGTTTGTAAATGATAGTAAGGATGGTAGCAGCTTTCAAATTCTTCGTGAGCTGGATTTGAACCGTGTATTTATTGCTGGTGAACTGGTGTATCAGCAAGGCCAAAAGCTGAACTGGACCAACAGCTTACAAGTAAATATTTACAACGACATAGATGCAGCACCAAAAGCCTATGGTTTGCTACCTTTCGAATTGCGTTCTTCGGTGCAGGTACTCATTTTGAAAGATCTGCGTTTCAAAGCCGACTTGTATACCATCAATGGCGCCTGGTACCGCGACCAAACCGGCGATGACAAAAAGGGAAAATCAGCATTGGATTTGAATGCAGGTCTGGAGTTTGACGTACACAAAAAAGTGAAACTTTGGTTGCAGCTTAACAACATTGTGAATCAGGATTACCAGCGATGGAACCAGTACCGGGTGTTTGGCTTCCAGGCCTTGGGCGGTGCCATTTTCCACTTCTAAATCGGGCAGTTTTGCTCATCTGATTCAGTTCCTGTTAATTTGTTGGCATGAACGCATTGCTGAATGAATTTCTGTTGTCGCATCAAGAACTGCCACTGGATGGTGTTGGAGTGCTTCGTGCAGCTTCACAACCCGCTCAGTACGATGTAGCAGAACGTGCATTTGTGCCGCCTACAGCAGCGTTGTCTTTCGAGCAATTAACTGCAGATAATGCAGTAAGCATGCAGCCTTTGGTGCGTTTCGTAGCACAGCAACTGCAATCAACTGAAGAAGATGCTTTTGAAAAAGTAATGCTGTGGCAAAATGAAACTGCACAGCAACTACAGCAAGGTGATGCTGTTGCGATTGGGGCCTTTGGCACTTTACATCAGCAAGACAATCATGTTGTTTTTTTACCAGCAACGCTTCAAACAGGTTTTGAGTCTATTGCTGCCGAAAGAGTGATTAGAGAGGGCGCAGTACACCAAATGGTGGTGGGCGATGTAGAAACAACCAACACCGAAATGGAAGCCTTTTATGACCAACACGAAAAAGCAACCGACCGGTGGTGGTTGCTTCCTATGATTGTGGCCGCTTTGGCCATAGCCCTGATTATTTGGGGGAAATTTCTTCGTTAAACTTAAGGTTCCGGTACTTCGTTTTCAGTACCCGGATTTACTTCAATTTCTGCGGCCAGTTTGCCAATGAAGTTGGTGGTAATCATTTTTTCTGCCACCAATATCATATTGCAGAATGCTTCCTCCTGCGAAACGCCGTGACCGATAATCACGGGCTTCTCTACTCCCAAAACAGGTGTGCCACCGTACTGCTCAAAATGAAAACGATCGAAGTAAGGATGACTGATGCCCTGGCGTTGTGTAATCGGATAAATAGATTCCATCATTTTCAGCAATACATTGCCCGTGAAACCATCACACACAATTACATCCGCTTTGTCTTCCAGAATATCGCGGCCTTCCATATTACCCACAAAGCGGATGTGGGTATTGGCCTTTAGCAAAGGATATGCAGCTTGTGCCAGCATGTTGCCTTTCCCTTCTTCTTCACCAATATTGAGCAGGCCAACAGAAGGATTTTCTATACCTAAAATTTCTCTGGCATAAGCAGTGCCCATAATGGCAAACTGATCCAGGTTTTCTGGCTTGCAATCACTGTTGATGCCCACATCGAGCAAGAGACCTGTTTTGCCTCCTTCACGTGGAATAATGGTAGCAATAGTAGGGCGCAACACACCCGCAGAAAGCTTCAATGAAAACATACTGCCCACCAGCATGGCACCAGTATTGCCCGCACTAATGAGGGCATCGGTTTTGCCCATTGCCAGCATGCCAAACCCTACAGAAATAGACGATTGAGGTTTGCCTTTCAAGGCTTTTACGGGGTGCTCATGGTAGCCTATAATTTCCGGGCAGTCTACAATGTGGAGTTGTTCATGGCCTGTCAATCCAACTGTAGCCAATGCTTCAGCCACATCGGCTGCAACACCCAACAATTGAATTTGTACACCAGCTCTTGGGGTAGCCAGGTACTGTTTTATTCCTTTCGCCGCTTCAAGGGGGGCATAGTCGCCGCCCATCATGTCCAATGCTATCTTCATAAGGTGCGGAAAATAATAAAAAGGTGACACCTTTTAGCAAAGTGTCACCTTAACCATTAAGAATGGGAATTATTTCTTGATGGGAGACTTCTCAGCCACCACCTGGCCTTTATAGTACAGCTTTCCTTCGCTAACATGTGCACGGTGGCGAACATGTGTTTCGCCGGTAGCACTGTCTACACTCAGGGTAGCTGCAACGGCTTTGTAATGCGTACGGCGTTTTGCGCTGCGCTGCTGGCTATGGCGTCGTTTCGGATTAGGCATAACGGATCTAATTAAAAGTTATCAAAAGCGTTTATTAATTACTGTTTTCTTCAAGTCCCTTGAATTTGTCCAGGTCTTTCCAGATTGTGTTGTGATTTTCTTCGCTGGGGCGGAGCTTATTGAGCGTTTCCAGTACTTCTTTGTTGCAGTACGGGCCACCAATTTCTGCATCATTACACATGCGTGTCATAGGTATGCTCAGGTTGATGAACTCATAAATCCAATCACTCAAATGCAGGTGGCTTTCGTTACGGTCGATATAATAAACATCAGGATCTTCTTCCTGCTCGTTCATTTCGTCCGGGTTGTCTACCAACTTCACCACTATTTTAAACTCATCCCACAAATGCATGGGCAGGTTATTGCCGCAGCGGTCGCAAATGACTTTGAGTGATCCACCTACATCAAATTTCAGTAAAAAGAAACCAGTCTTTTTGTCCAAATTCAACTTAACGGTGGCATTCACGTCTGTGAAGTCCTGCTCATCATAATCTTGAAAGAACTTGTCCGTAATTTCATAACTGAACTGGTGTTCGCCCGGCTTTAATCCTACAAATGCAATATCGTACGTTCTTTTGCCAGACATGACCCATCCAGAAATTAGGGCTGCAAAAGTAGGAGGAATGACCATCGTGGCCAAACATTATCCACTAAAATTCTGGTTTTTTCGCCGTTTTGGTGGATATGTGGAAAAGGCAAGCTTGTTGGATAATTGCTTTTATTCCCATTATTTGAAGCTTGTGCTTTGCAAGGTTAACAAATTGCCAGCAACAAGCCAAGCCAATACGGCTGTAATTTAGCCACACCATTTTGCATCAATTATTATGAAAATCAATCAGTTATTTTTTGCTGCCCTGCTTTCTTGCTTATTGTTCAGCACAGCATTGCTGGCGCAGCCGCCCCGTAAAGGGCAAACGGCGCCAGACATCCGGCTGCAAAATGCACAAGGTGATAGCGTGGCCTTGAGCAGCCTTCGTGGCAAAGTGGTACTCATTGATTTTTGGGCCAGCTGGTGCGGCCCTTGCCGTATTTCCAACAAAATGGCCAAACCGGTATACGAACAATACAAGGCCAAAGGGTTCGAAATTCTTGCCATTTCGGTAGATCAAAACACTGCTGCATGGAAGCGGGCCATCAAGCAAGACCAAATGACCTGGCTTCAGGTACACGATGCTGAAGGAGGAGAAGATGCCGTGGCGTACAAATGGAATATCCGCCAGATTCCTACCACCTATTTAATTGACAAAAATGGCAAAGTAGCAGCAGTAGACCCCGATTGGATGGAGATTAGCAAACTGCTGCCCAAGCTGTTGAAGTAGTGCTACATTTTCATGGCAGCATAACCTTTGAGTTGATGGGTAACAAAGGCCGTCATATAAGAAGTGGCAATTTTTACCTGCGGCAATAATTCCTCTGGCAACAGTTTTCTTTTTACAGTACTCTGCCCACAAACCATCATCGTTACTCCCGCCTTTGTTAGTTCATCCAAAACCTGCAGATTAGGATTGGGCCGTCCATATTTCCGCTGATATGCTTCATTTTTTTGAATGCAATAACTGCCGGCATTGTGAAAAATAATAACGATAGAACGCTTGTCTTGCGAAATGCCGTCGACGGCCAAAAGGTTTACAAAGCGGCTGGCAATTTCCAGCGACTGGCTAATGTCTGCAGAACCTGTATCACTCTTGTCTATTTCAATTACCACTTTGTAGGGCAGGTTTTTATCTGCAGTAAATGAAAGGCCTGGCACTTGGGCAAACACTGCACCATAGTGTGGTACAGCGGGATTGGAGGAAGTTTGTGCATGGATATTTTCGATCGCAAAAAACAAAGTGACAGTGAGCAGGATTCCTTTCATAGTGTAGTCAAATGATGGCGTTTATGGATAACAACGAATATAACCATCCTGCCACTGCCCCAAAAGTTTTACCTTTAGCACCTTGCGACGGATTCTTTCTATATCACTGATGTGTATTTACCTCATTGGCACTACAGAAGCCTACCAGCTGCTGAAGTTGCCCAGTTTTGTAAAGCACTATTTCGAACACAGTCAGGAGGATCCGCAATTATCGTTGATGGCTTTTATTAAAATGCACTACAACGAGAAGGTTGATATAGATGGTGATTGGCAAAAAGACATGCAATTGCCATTTAAAACACATGAAGATGGCACCAGTCTGTTGCCCCTTGGTTATTTTCCGCCTACGCATGTTACTCCACTCAGGGCTCCGGTACTTATTGTAAGTAAACCCCGCATTATTCCTTTCCATCAGTTTCTGTTCGATTTATATTCAGCAGACATTTTTCAGCCGCCGCGGCATCTGGTTGCATAATCCAACTTTCGCAACAATTTTTGATACCATTTAAATCATTGCGTACCAGCAAAGTCTGGTATGTAAGCGCATATCATTATGCTTAACGCTATTATTCATTTTTCCATCCGCAATAAATTAATTGTGGGCATTATGGTGGCTGCACTTGTTGTAGCAGGCATCATCCATATTCAAAAATTACCCATCGATGCTTTGCCGGATATTACCAGCAATCAGGTGCAGGTAATTACCGTGAGCCCTGCTTTGGCTGCGCCAGAAGTAGAACGCCTTGTAACATTTACTGTAGAACAAAACTGCTCCAACATACAGGGCATTACCGAAATGCGTTCCATCAGTCGGTTTGGCTTGTCGGTAGTTACAATTGTGTTTAACGATGAAACAGATATTTACTGGGCCCGACAGCAGGTAGCAGAACGGCTGCCATACATCAAAGATGAAATTCCTCCCGGTGCAGGCAGCCCAACCATGGCGCCACTTACCACCGGTTTGGGTGAAGTGTACCAGTACATTGTAAAAGCGGCTCCGGGCTACGAGGGCAAGTATTCACTGGCGGATTTACGTACCATTCAAGACTGGCAAATACGTAGACAACTACTGGGCACAAAAGGCGTTGCCGATGTCAGTTCATTCGGTGGTCATCTCAAGCAATATGAAATTGCTTTTCGTGCTGAAAAGCTCAACAGCATGGGGCTGAGCATTGCAGATGTTTACAATGCCTTGCAGAAAAATAATCAAAACTCTGGCGGTGCCTATATCGAAAAAAATGACCAGGTACTCTTCATTCGTACCGAGGGTTTGATTGAAGACATACGCCAGATTGAATCCATTATGCTGAAAGCTTCAGCCAATGGTTCCCCTGTGTATGTACGTGATGTAGCAACGGTGAAAGAAGGCCATGCTATACGCTACGGCGCATTGGTAGATGGCAGCAAGGGTGAAGTTAGCGGCGCTGTAGTGTTGATGCTGAAAGGTGCCAACGGTATGGATGTGGTAAACCAGGTGAAAGCAAAGATGGAAGTGATTAAAAAATCGCTGCCGGAAGGTGTGCTGGTCGAAACATTTTATGACCGCAGCAAAATGGTTGAACGTTCCATCAAAACCGTAAAAACCAACCTGACAGAAGGTGCATTGATTGTGGTGCTGGTACTGGTATTGTTTCTGGGCAATCTGCGGGCTGGTCTCATCGTAGCGTCGGTTATTCCGCTGGCTATGTTGTTTGCTATCATTATGATGAACCTGTTTGGTGTAAGTGGCAACCTTATGAGTTTGGGGGCTCTCGATTTCGGGTTGATAGTAGATGGTGCAGTTATTATTGTGGAAGCAGTGTTACACCGCTTGCACCACAAAAAGATTCCCGGTGGTATCACTACTTTATCGCAGGAGCAAATGAACCATGAAGTGGAAAATGCTGCTGGCAAAATGATGAATGCTGCAGTGTTTGGTCAGGTCATTATTCTGATTGTGTACCTCCCCATTTTAGCATTGGTAGGCATAGAGGGAAAGATGTTTAAACCCATGGCACAAACGGTTTCGTTTGCATTGGTAGGTGCCTTCTTACTATCACTTACTTATGTACCCATGATTACTTCGTTGGGCATTGGTAAAAAGATTTCCAGCAAGGTAGATTTCTCCGATAAGTTCATGGCTTTGGTAGAAAAATCGTACTTGCCATTTTTACAATTGGCATTACGCTTTAAAAAATCATTGATGGTATTGGTAGTGGTTGTTTTTGCCACGGCCATTGCATTGATGACGACACTTGGCGGTGAATTTATACCCGAATTGGAAGAAGGTGATTTTGCAGTAGATACAAGATTGCTTACCGGAAGTTCTCTCACAGCATCAGTAGAAGCATCGCAAAAAGCCGCAGCCATTTTGGAAGCCCGGTTTCCGGAGGTAGAAAAAATTGTAAGCCGAATTGGTGCCAGCGAAATTCCAACCGATCCTATGCCTATCGAAATGGGAGACCTCATTATTTTGCTGAAAGACAAAAAACAATGGACTTCTGCTGAGAGCTATGATGAATTGGCAGATAAAATGAGTGAAGCATTGAGCGAAGTGCCCGGCTTATCAGCTGGCTTTCAATTTCCTGTACAAATGCGTTTCAATGAATTAATATCAGGTGCAAGGCAGGATGTGGTATGTAAAATTTTTGGCGAAGACCTCGACTCATTGGCCGCTTATGCTGCTAAAATTGGTGCCATTGCCGAAAAGGTAGAAGGTGCCAGTGATTTATACCTTGAAGCAGTAACCGGCTTGCCACAAATAGTAGTGAAATATGACCGTGATGCAATGGCTTTGTACGGCGTAAATGTAGACGACATTAACCAGATTGTTCGTACTGCATTTGCTGGTGAATCTGCTGGATTGGTGTATGAAAAAGAAAAACGTTTTGATTTGGTGATGCGTTTGGAAAACAACAGCCGGCAAGATGTAAGCAACGTTCAACAACTACTTGTACCAACCGCACAAGGCACTCAAATACCTATGTATATGGTGGCTAATATTTCTATAGAAGAAGGGCCTAATCAGATACAGCGGGAAAATGCCAGCCGTAGAATTATTGTGGCTTTCAACGTACGCAACAGAGACGTTGAAAGTGTGGTACATGAATTACAAGATAAAGTAACCAATCAGGTAAAGCTTCCACCAGGTTATTACCTTCATTTTGGCGGAGCCTTTGAAAATTTGAATGCCGCAAAAAACCGGTTGATGATAGCAGTGCCTGCATCACTCGCTATGATATTTTTGCTGCTGTTTTTTGCATTCAATTCATTCAAACATTCATTGCTCATTTTTACAGCCATTCCACTATCGGCTATTGGCGGTGTGTTTGCTTTATGGTTGAGAGATATGCCGTTTAGTATTTCTGCAGGCGTGGGCTTCATTGCCTTGTTTGGCGTGGCAGTGTTGAATGGTATTGTATTGATTACAGAATTTAACCGACTGAAAAAAGAAGGCAAATTGTCTTTACAAGAATTGATTGTAACCGGCACTCACACCCGTTTGCGGCCGGTACTGATGACGGCAGCCGTAGCCTCACTTGGTTTTCTGCCCATGGCACTCAGCCATAGTGCCGGAGCCGAAGTGCAAAGACCGTTGGCATCTGTTGTTATTGGAGGATTAATAACCGCCACTTTCCTAACCCTCATTGTACTCCCTGTTTTGTATCAATGGGTAGAAACCAATCCTCGTATGAATAGGAAAAGAAATAATCCGACTGTAGCTGTAATCATCACACTTATGTTGGGAGCGGGCATTACTGCTCAGGCTCAGCAAAAGCTCACATTGGAACAAGCTTTTGATTTGCTGCCCAAGCAAAACATAACATTGAAAGCAGGGCAGTTGCAACAGCAGTATTTACAGGCACTTCAAGCTACCGCCGGAGAAATGCCACGCACCAGAATTGTTGCTGAATTAGGGCAAACAAACTCTGTCAATTTTGATAGCCGATTTATGGTAGCGCAACCTTTTTTGCCATTTGGTTCGGTGGCTGCGCAAAAGCAGGTATTTCAATCTGCAGTATTTGTGTTTGAAAAAGAAATGCAATTGCGTGTAGCTGAATTGCGCTTGATGGTGCGGCAACATTTTGTCAATTATGCCTATCATCAGGAACGCAAATTGCATTTACAAATGATGGATACTTTGTATGAGCGTCAAGTAAAACTGGCAACACAACGCTTGCAGGCAGGGGAAACCAATAAACTGGAATTAGCCGGCTACCGGCAGCAGCAACAACTCGTTAGGCAGGCTATGCAAACAACCGACATTGCAATGCAACGTGAGGTATTGCAGCTGCAAGTATTGCTGCAAACCACCGAGCCACTACAACCTGTAGACAAGAATTTCAAATCGGCGGTATTACTGCACGGCATTGATTCTACAACCATTTCACAACATCCGGTAATACAAATTGTAGCGGCACAAGCCAAGGCTGCTGCTGCAGAAACGCAATACCTGAAATCACTCCGCAAACCAGAATTAGAACTGGGTTACAACAACCAAAGCCTGATTGGGTTTCAAACCAGCAGAGATGGTACGGATAAGTTTTATGAAGCAGGCACCCGTTTTTCGGCAGCACAAGTTGGCGTGAGTTTTCCGCTGTTTGGCAAAGCATCAAAAGCTAAAGTAAAAGCATCAGCATTGCGGGAGCAAACACTTTTGCAACAGCAGCAAATGCAGCAACAGCAGCTATCGGGCAACTATCAACTGAAGTGGAAAGAAACGCAGTTGCTGTGGCAACAAGTGCAGTCTATTGAACAGGAATTGCTGCCAAGCAAGCAGGATATTTTGCAAACGGCGCAACAGCAACTCAAAGCCGGCGAACTCAATTATATGAACTGGATGCTGATTGTAGAACCCGCCTTACAAGTACAATTGCAATACCTCGATAGCTGGTTTGCTTATCGTACTGCTGTGGCAGAACTTCAGTATTTACAAGAGAAAAATTAATCAGCTCAATCGTTAAGACATTTCATTATGAAAAAAATATTGTTCTATAGCATCCTTGTTGTATCAACGGCCTGTGGCACAAAGGATGCAGCCAAAGAAGAAGCCAAAGCTCCGGCTGCGGTAAGCACCACTCTTCAATTGACCGATGCACAAATTAAAAACGGTGGTATCGAAATTGTGGATGTTGTTTCAGCTCATATCAACCAGACTGTGCAACTCAACGGTACCATTGATGTGCCGCCGCAAAACATGGTGAGTATTACCTGCCCTATGGGTGGTTACATCAAGAGTATTGATTTGCTGCCCGGGCAAGAAATCAACAAAGGGGCAGTGCTCATTACGATGGAAGATCCTGCTTACATTCAATTGCAACAAGATTATTTGGTAGGCAAAAGCAAAATGTATTTCCTGGAAAAAGAACTGGAACGACAGCAGCAATTGGCCGCTACCGAAGCCAGCAGTCAAAAAATGTATCAGCAAACAAAAGCCGACTTTGATGCGCAAAAAGCCATGCAGGAAGCACTGAAACAAAAATTAGCACTCATTGGTATTGATGCAGTACAACTGACCACAGAAAACATGTCTCGTACCATTGCGGTTCGTTCGCCTATTCATGGTTTTATTTCGAAAGTACCCGTTAACAAAGGCCGCTATGTAGCCCCTACAGAAGTACTGGCGGAGTTGGTAGACCCCGGTGATATTCATGCTTCACTTACAGTGTTTGAAAAAGATTTACCCCTCATTCAGAAAGATCAGGAAGTGGCAGTACGCTTAGTGGCCCATCCCGAAAAAGCCTATCCTGCAGATGTATTGCTGGTGAGCCGCACTATTGACGATACCCGTTCTGGCATGGTGCATTGCCATTTTCACCAATACTCCAGAGAACTGGTGCCCGGTATGGCAGTAACAGCAACCATCGAATTAGGCAAGCAAATGCAGCCTGCAGTACCCGAAGCTGCCATTTTGTTGAGCAAGGGTAAACACTTTGTATTTGTGCAAACAACCAGCAAGCAATTTCAATTGGTAGAAATTACGCCCGGCGATAAGGAAAACGGTTTGGTAGGCATCAGCAGCAGCAACTTCTATTGGGCTGGCAAAAAAGTGGTCGCCAAAGGGGCCTTTAGTTTGCTAGGCATGATTTTGAAATCTGAAGAAGAGGAGTAGTCCATTGAGTCTGTACTTTTTCTTTTGGCCAACAAAATGTATTGGATGCCGTTTTGTATTCTTCGACTTTTGTATTGTCTACTTAAAAAACATAGAACATGATATCAGTAAAAGCGTATGCAGCCCAATCAGCCACAAGTCCGTTGGCGCCTTTCTCTTTTGAACGCCGCGACCTTCGCCCCGATGATGTGCAGGTTGACATTTTATATTGTGGTGTTTGCCACAGCGATTTGCATCAGGTGCGGGATGAATGGGGTGGCTCTATGTACCCCATGGTGCCAGGTCACGAAATAGTGGGTAAAGTAGCTGCTGTGGGTAGTGCTGTTACCAAATACAAAGTGGGCGATACCGTTGGTGTGGGCGTTATTATTGATAGTTGCAATACCTGCAAGCATTGCCAGGCCGACTACGAACAGTATTGTGTAGAAGGCGCTACCGGCACCTATAATGCTATGGAAAGAGATGGTGTTACTGTTTCACAAGGTGGTTATTCCAGTGGCATTGTGGTGAAAGAAAAATTTGTGTTGAAGGTGGATGACAGACTCAACCTGAGTGCTGTGGCACCTTTGTTGTGTGCCGGTATCACCACCTATTCACCGCTCCGTTTTGCAGGTGTAAAAGCGGGCATGAAAGTAGGAGTGGTTGGTCTCGGAGGCTTGGGCCACATGGGTGTAAAATTTGCAGTGGCATTTGGTGCAGAAGTTTCAGTACTCAGCACTTCGCCTTCCAAAGAAGCAGATGCGAAGCGTTTGGGGGCAACGAACTTTATCCTCACCACCGATAAAGAACAAATGAAGCAATATGGCAGCTACTTCGATATCATTTTAGATACTGTGAGTGCCAATCACAATTTTACCGGCTACCTCAACCTGTTGGCATTAGAAGGCAAATTGCTGGTAGTGGGCTTGCCACCCGAAGCACCTAAAGTGGCGCCGTTTTCTCTCATCAGTAATCGGCGCAGCATTATTGGTTCCATGATTGGCAGTATGAAAGAAACACAAGAGATGCTGGACTTTTGTGCCGAGCACAATGTGGTAGCCGATGTGGAAGTGATAGCCGCCGCCGACATCAACAATGCCTATGAACGCTTGGTGAAAAATGATGTGAAGTACCGTTTTGTGATTGATATGAATACGTTGTAAAACCAACGGACCCATAAATAAAAAACCTCGCAAATGCGAGGTTTTTTATTTGGTGCCCAGGACTGGATTCCCTGCCTGACTGCGTCAAGCAGACAGGGAACCAGCACACCCGTTCAGTTACTATTGAGCTTGTTTTTCAGCCATTGTTTTCCATGGCTTGTTTTGAGATATTTTTCTCTCACTCTGGCAGCTGCCCAATCGGGATGTTCTTCAGTGTAAATAATTTTCCAAGGCATGTGCCCTTTTGTATACTTGCTTTTACCCGCATTGTGCTCTTTTAACCGAAGCTCTGCATTCAAAGCCATTCCGGTATACCAGCTCTGGTCGAGCAAACTTTCTATGACATATACGAATACCATAAAACAAAAATAGCCCGAGCATTTTGCTCAGGCTATTGAAGTGCCCAGGACTGGATTCGAACCAGCACACCCGTGAAGGCGCTGCGACCTGAACACAGTGCGTCTACCAATTTCGCCACCTGGGCAGGTGATTGATAATCATTGAACCGGGGTTCAATTTTCAGATCGGGTTGCAAATATAGAGGCCTATTTGAAAACTCCAACCGAAATTTTCAAATAGGCTTATTTTCTTTTTTACACTGCTACATTAAAGTCGCGGAGTGCATCATTCAAACTGGTTTTCAAATCGGTGCTGGGCTTGCGCTGGCCAATGATCAACGCACAGTTTACACCATAAGTACCGGCAGGAAATTGCTTGTTGTAGGTGCCCGGAATTACAACGCTGCGGGCTGGTACACGGCCTTTGTACTCGATGGGTTCGCTACCACTCACATCAATAATTTTGGTGCTTTGTGTAAGTACAACATTGGCACCAAGCACAGCTTCCTTTTCTACAATCACGCCTTCTACCACAATGCTGCGGCTTCCTAAAAAGCAACCATCTTCAATGATCACCGGGCTTGCTTGCAAGGGTTCCAACACGCCGCCAATGCCTACGCCACCACTAAGATGTACGCCTTTACCAATTTGAGCACAGCTGCCCACAGTTGCCCAAGTATCCACCATGGTGCCTTCATCTACATAAGCGCCAATGTTAACGTAAGAAGGCATCAATACAACATTGCGGGCCAGGAATGCTCCGTAGCGGGCCACGGCATGCGGTACAGCACGTACACCCAAATCGGCGTAGTTGCTTTTGAGTTTCATTTTGTCGTAAAACTCAAAAGGGTGGAGGTTAAAGGTTTCCATTTTGCGGATGCCGAAATACATGAGGATGGCCTGCTTTACCCACTCATTTACCTGCCAGCCGTTTTCGGTGGGTTCAGCCACCCGCAGGCGACCTTTGTCTACTTCTTCAATCACAATTTCTACAGCCTCACTGTATTCTATTTGTTGCAACAGGGCCCTGTTTTCAAAGGCTGCCTGAATCGCTTCTTTCAATTGCATAATGCTTGTTTTTTAAGTGTCGGGCGGCGAAATTCAATAAAAAAACAACTACCTGCTTCAAATGGCCACCGCTATTCCTTTACTATTTTATAATTCTTGTAAATGAAAAACTGTTTGCCGGTCAGCTTTTCTACCCAGCGTAGTATTTTCTCTTTTGCCGACATATTGTTTACAGCCGGATTGTAATTAAATGTCCAATCCTGAGCGGCGATCCGGGGCTGCATCAGGGCAGGATGCGCTTCATCGAAAGTGGCGAGGTAATCTATCTGGCTGTAATCAAAACCATCGGGATTGGCCGCTAAAAAATTGGCCACATAATCTTCTCCATCGTGCCAGCGGCTGCCAAACTCTGCCTGTTTGAGCAGTTGTGTTTTCGGATTTTTTACATAGCTGTAATGAAACACCCGGCAAGGAATAGACCACACGTTTAGCTTACGGGCAGTGCTTTCATCTTCATTGTTGATGAACACCCGAAACCCTTGCGAATCGCGGTAGGGGCGGGCATTTATGCCGTTGCGAACAATGCGAATTTCATGTTGGTGGTACCGGCGGCTGGGGCCAAAGTGGCGAAAATCGCCGTAGAAATTCAGGAAACGGAAAAGAAATCCCTCAATCTTGGGATTGTGCAAAGCCGCTTCCATGCTTTGCCGAATGATAGGCAATTCTTTTTCGTGCAACACTTCGTCGGCCTGCAGGGTAAAAATCCAGTCGGCATCTGCGCTGCAGTTGTCTAGGCCGATGTTGGCCTGCAAGGCAAAAATCTTTCCGCCTTTGCGCAGGTCTGCCGGCCAAATAGTATCGACAATCTTGATTTTAGGGTCGCCAATATTTTCGACTGCTTCACGGGTTCCGTCATGCGAATCGCCCACAACCACTACCAGTTCATCTACCAGTGGCAGCAAACTTTTAATGGACTCTACGAATGGATAATCGAGATGAATGCCATTGCGGACGTATGTAAAACCGGAAACTTTCATGCCTGTATTTTTAACGCAAAGGCCAATGCCTGCGGCTGCAAATGTAGGTGCTTAGCCGGGCAGCACGAATGCTGCAACATGCTTTGAATATATTTGCGCCTACTTTGCAACACATGAATATCGCCTTCGACGCCAAAAGAGCTTTTGTAAACGATACTGGTTTGGGCAATTACAGCCGGACTTTGATATCGTCGTTGGCCAAAGATTTTCCGCAGCATCATTACTATTTGTGTACACCCAAATTGGGCCGGTTGTTTCAGGCTACGGGCAGTAACATGGAGGTGATGCTTCCGCAACAACCATTGCATAAAATGTTGCCATCTGCATGGCGTAGCAGTTGGGTAGTGGGCAATTTGAAAAAGCACAACATTCAATTGTATCATGGCCTCAGCCACGAAATACCACAGGGTATTGCACAAAGCGGCATTCGTTCGGTTGTAACCATGCATGACCTGATTCATGAACGCTATCCTGACCAATACCCTTGGCTGGATAGAAAAATATATACCCGAAAGTTTCGCTATGCCTGCGCCAATGCGGATGCTATCATTGCCATCAGCCAGCAAACCAAACAGGATTTGATTGACATCTATGCTGCAGATGAACGTAAGGTTCATGTGTGCTATCAAAGTTGTCATCCGATGTATGCCCAGCAGGCCAGCAATGAAATAAAGAAAGCTGTTCGGGAAAAGTATGGCTTGCCACAGGAGTATCTTTTATATGTAGGTTCTATCATTGAAAGAAAAAACCTGATCAAAATTTGCAAGGCATTGCATCAAGCTAAGGACGTGACGTTGCCATTGGTAGTGATTGGCAGAGGCAAAGAATATAAAGCGAAAGTAGAAGCATTTATAGCCGGGCATCAACTCAGCAACAGGGTGATATTTTTATCGTACAAACAACAGGCCAACGGAAGGGTAGGTGTGGATGCCGAAGATTTTCCCGCCATTTACCAAATGAGTAGCATGCTCATTTATCCATCCTTTTTCGAAGGCTTTGGCATACCTGTGCTGGAAGGTTTGTACAGCCGGGTACCGGTTATCACCAGCAATACATCTTGCCTGCCCGAAGCGGGTGGCGATGCTGCCTTTTATGTAGACCCATCCAACCCGGAACAAATAGCTCACCAAATGCGCCGCATACTTACCGATGCTGCATTGGTGCAAGAGCATATTGCAAAAGGCATTGCCTATGCACAGCAATTCAGCAATGAAATTGCAGCAGCTTCCGTACATCAGGTGTATTCATCTTTGTTTTAAATTCATTGGCACATGTCTATTGCTGCAGTTATCATAGCCTACAACGAAGCCGATAAAATAGCCCGCTGCCTGCATTCGGTAAAAGCCGTGGCCGATGAAATCATCGTGGTGGATTCCGGTTCTACAGATGATACTGTGGCTATTAGTGAAGCGATAGGAGCAAGGGTAATTCATCAGCCATTTTTAGGATACATCGAACAAAAGAATTTTGCAGCCAGCCTTGCCAATGCTGATTACATTTTAAGTTTGGATGCTGATGAAGCCCTGAGTGACCCCCTGCAACAATGGTTGCAACAAGCCAAAGAAAAAGGCTTATCAAAAGATGCTTACATCTTTAACCGGTTGAACAATTACTGTGGTCAATGGATTAAACACGGCGATTATTATCCCGATAAAAAACTACGACTGTGGCGAAAAGAAATGGGGCATTGGGGAGGAGAAAATCCGCATGACAAAGTGGTGACCGTTGCCAACGCTACCCTTGATAAGGTGCCGCTGGATATTTTGCACTGGTCGTTTGCCACTGCAGAAGAACACCGCCGCCAAATGATTCGCTTTAGTGACATAGCCGCACAAGCCATGTATATAAGAGGCAAACGGGTCAGCAGCATGAAACCTTGGTTAAGTGCGGGTTGGTCTTTCTTAAATGGCTTTTTCTTTCGGGCCGGATTTTTAGATGGTACAGCCGGCTGGCGGATTGCCTGTATGAACGCATACTACTCTTACCATAAATATGCTCAGTTACGGGCGTTGTACAAATAACTTTCCAATTTTTTATTATGAGCATTAACAGCCGACAGAAATATAAAGAACTGATAAAGCAGGTGAGGAACTGGCCCCGCTACTTTACGTTTAAGTTTTTGGGTAAAGGCAAAGAAGCCGTTTTTACCCTTAAAAAAAGCGGTGCCAACATTGTAGTGCCTTACTCTATGTTGCGGGTATTTAAAGAAGTGTTTATGCAGGATGGCTATCATCATGATTTTGTAGCCAAACACTTGAAACCTGCAACCACCGTGCTGGATATTGGCGCCAATATTGGTATGTTTAGTGCATGGGTGGCCAATCATTTTCCTGAAAGAACCATTATCGCTTTTGAACCTTTAGCAGGCAATATTGCCATTCTGCAAAAAAACCTGCTGCCGCCACAAAGTAGCTTGAAGCAAGTTTCGGTAGTGGATAAAGTAGTGACCGGTAAACAGGTGCCAAGTGTCACGTTTTATTTCAATAAAGACAAATCAGAATCAGACTCTGCTTCGGTGATTGCAGGATTTTATGACAATCATGATGGCATTGAAATACCTGCTATTTCATTAACAGAAATTATTGATAACTGTGCTACACAAATTGGATTACTAAAAATGGATTGCGAGGGTAGCGAATACGACATTTTGTACAACAGCCCCGCCCGTATTTTCAGCAGGGTAGATACTATGATTATTGAAACACATGACATTGATGATGACCGAAACAACTTACAGGGCGTATGCGATTTTATTGAGTCGATAGGTTTTTCCTATACAACAGAGCACGTAGACAAAGGACTCAATCTGGTGTGGGCCATCAACAACACTGTATTTCCCGGTTAGTCTTTAATCATTGATACATATTCATCGGGCCGCACTTCAAATTCTTGTTTGAAAATAATGGGCTTGGCTATGTATCCTTTAATCCATCCATTGGCTATACCATAGGCCATGGCGGTATCGGCATTGAATACAACAGGGTTTTGAATTTCCAGCATTTTTTTTGCCCCCGATTTAGTAATGCCATAAGCATGGCTTAAATCGTGGCTACCGGCTTTATGCAAAAAATTGGTGTGTGGTTTTGCATGTAAGTTTCTGATCATGGTATGATTCCACTTGAGCAAACCAAGTGCTGCGGTAATGTGATACAACCCCTGTTTGAAACGGCTGGCCATGTTCCATTTTTCATGGCGGTCATAGCCCCAGTATAAAATCTCCCAATTATCGGGTAGTGTTTTCAGCACATCATGAATATGATGAATCAGATGCACCATCGGCACCACATCGTCTTCCAGTATCAATACTTTTTCAAATCCACGTTGCAGCATATCCATGTACACCATACAGTGGCTATAGGAGCAGGCTATGTGTCCAATGGTCATCGGATTGCCGTACCGGTTCAATCGCCGGGATTTTGAATCGTTGTACAACTGTTGCAGTCTTATATCATCTTGCTGCAGCAGGGTTTTATCCATGCCATAAAAAAAATCATATTCAAGGCCCTGCAACAAGGTGGCCAGTTTCGCCCTACGGCTGTCGGCTTTTTCGATGGTGATAACATACACATGATCGAAAAAATCATTCAGGGCTTTGAAGGCAGTTTTTTTGGCATCGGAACTGTTCATATTGCAACATGGTATTGTACCATACAAACAAAAATAGGTGGGTACAATACACGCACCAATTACCAGATGCATGAATTATTACGATAAACGATGGCTTTTTTTATCGAAAAATCCTGGGATTTATTTGTACGCTTTCCCCTACATTTGCAGCGGCAGGTCATACACGACCAGCTCCTGCTGAACTCCCCCAGGACCGGAAGGTAGCAAGGGTAGGCGGTTGTAGCGGTGCGATGTATTCAGCCTGCCACTTTTTTTTCTTTCACCCCCATATTTGGGGGTGTGTCATTTCTGGCAAGTTCCGTTTATTTGCAATCGATTACATTGTCGTTTATTTCTATCTTACTGTAAGAGCAACATCATAAAAACCATTTATCATGAAATTTTTTATTGATACCGCAAACCTGGCTCAAATTAAAGAAGCCAATGATTTGGGTATTCTCGACGGCGTTACTACCAACCCTTCACTAATGGCACAGGTTGGCGTAAAAGGTAATGAAGCCATCATGAACCATTACAAAGCCATTTGCGAAATTGTAGATGGAGACGTAAGTGCTGAAGTTTTTTCTACCGATTTTGAAGGCATGATTGCCGAAGGCCAAAAGCTGGCTGCTATCCATCCAAATATTGTAGTAAAAGTGCCCATGACCAAAGACGGAGTAAAAGCTATCAAGTGGTTTTCTGACAACAATATTAAAACCAACTGTACGCTGATTTTTTCTGCAGGGCAGGCTATTTTGGCAGCCAAAGCAGGCGCCAATTATGTGTCGCCGTTTATTGGTCGTATTGATGATAGCAGCTGGGACGGTATGCAGTTGATTGCACAAATAGCGAATATCTACGCCATTCAGGGATTCAAAACAGAAATTCTGGCGGCATCTATCCGCAATGCGTTGCACATTGTAAAAGCTGCAGAAGCTGGCGCCGATGTGTGTACCTGTCCGCTGGATTCAATCCTCGGGTTGCTCAAGCATCCGCTTACCGATATTGGCCTCGCCAAGTTTATTGAAGACGCCAAGAAAACTGAAGCGTAACGCAATACATTTCCAATAAAAAACTCCGGTACAATTGCCGGAGTTTTTTATTTAGTTACCTGTCATAAATACCCTTGAGTTCAGTTCTGATATACCTACCAGTTCATCGGTACGGCTGCCAAACGGCGTATAATACACCAGCACCCGGTAGTCATTTTCTGTTTCCCAAATGCTGCCCTCGGTGGGCTTCATAGAAGGCAATGCGGAAGGATTTTTTTTCGGCACCGTTACATAGCAATAGTTGTAATACCCGTTTTTCAGCAAAATGGAAGTTTCATACGCCTGCAGGTTGTCATTCCATTTCATGCGGGTTTGTTCGTTTAGTTGGTACTGTGTCATTTCGCCAAATAAATACACGTTGTACTCATTTGGTATTTCTCCATTTTGGGGCAAAAAAGTGAAGTGCACTTTGCCAATGTCGCCCTGCCACCAAGGGTTAATATTTTCGATATGGCTCACCGCATACCGACCGTTGATATCGGCGTAAAAAGCATAGCGAATAGGGCTTCGTATGGTATCGGGGCGAATGCGAACATCAAAGGGTTGCACGTTATAATTCACCGAAGCCACCCGGTCGCTTTGCAATCGAAAACTGCGTAAATCGAGCCAGCGCCATTCTTTACCGGCTTCAAACACCAGTTGTTGTTCATCGCTATACTCAAAAGTTCGGCCACGGATAAATGTGGGATTTGATAACATACGGGCATTGTCCCAACGGTTGTTTTGCATCACCATCACCTTGAGCTCCTTGGCTGGGTTCATGATATCCTGATTGCCCAAGTTGAGGTTGATGAGAATTTTCTGATGAGTTAAAAAATACTCCGGTGCAAAAGGTTGTTGCATTCTTGCCGATACGGTGGCCTTTTGATTGACTACCAGAAATCGTTTAGAAAAAAGGAGTTTAGCAGTATCACCACCTTCGTACACTTTCAACAGGTAATTGCCCGCTCTGGATGGCATACTGTTGGCAGCAGGCAAAGTGGCACCGTAGTGAACATATTTCGATTGCGTGGCCGACGAAAATCGAAATTGATTCAACCTTGTTTGTGTAAATCCTTTAATGTAATCCATGTTGCTCACATTGGCCATCGTCCAGTCAGCATTGCAAAGCACATAGGTATAAAAATAGCTGCGGCTGCTGTTGTTGATGTCGTCAAAATGCAGCTCCATACCCTCAGTTTCGCCAAGGCGCAAAATAGGATAGAGGAGCTGATCGGTTTTCTTGTACAGCTTTATACCGGTTACATTGGGCGACCGCACTTCTTCCACCAATGGCTGCGCCTGAATGCTACATTGCATACAAACTGCAGCACCGGCCAGTAAACATTTCACAACACTTGCTTTCATAAGTATCAAAGTAAATCGTTTTTCTATATAGCTACTGAAACCAAGAGACATTTAAACAACTCAAAAACGTTTTCTTTACGTCTTTATTTATTCTGTTGAAAACAAGCCGATACATAGCACAACGGTTGGCCAGCCAGCAGCCATCTTCTTTTTCCGGATTTATTGTACGGTTGGCCACAGCTGCTACTGCGGTAAGTGTGGCCACCATGATTATCACTATTAGTTTAATCAATGGATTTCAATACGAGGTGGCCAATAAGGTATATAGTTTTTGGGGTCATATAAGGGTGCAGGCTTTACAACCATACCGTACCATGGTGGCCGAAGAAACGCCCATTGCGGCGAGTGACAGCCTCGAAAAAATAATAGCTGCTCAACCCGGCGTGGTGCATGTGCAGGCATTTGCAGCCCGTTCGGTAGTGCTGCGTAGTACCGGCCAGTTTGATGGCGTACTCATGAAAGGCATAGACAGGCGCCTGGCCACCAGCGACTTTAGCAGGTTTATCACTCAAGGCAGTATGCTTCAATTTCCGGATAGTGGGTATAGCAGCCAGCTGATTATCAGCGAGGCCATGGCCCGTACCCTGGAGGTAAAAGTGGGAGATACCGTGAGCACTATTTTTTTAAGAAATGGCGATGACATCCGCAGCCGCAAACAAATTATTTGCGGATTGTACAGCACCGGCATCGAAGAATACGATCAGCAATTTGTGCTGGCCGATGTACGCTTTTTACAACGCCTCAACTTGTGGGCACCCAACCAGATAGGCGGTTATGAAGTATGGCTGCAAGATCCGGCCAATGCGCCACTTATTGAAAAGCCATTTACTCAAGCCATGCCGCAAGGCATTATGGCTTCGCCGGTGGCCGATATCTACCCAAATATTTTCGATTGGCTGGGTATACAAAATCAAACCAAGAAAATAGTGATTGGCATAATGCTGGCGGTAGCCATCATCAACCTCATTACCTGCCTGCTGATACTGGTAATGGAACGTACCAAAATGGTAGCCTTACTAGCTGCCATGGGTATGCCGCTACAGGAGCAACGCATTATTTTCTGGCACTACGCAGCCCGCATTGCTGGCAAAGGCATTGCCATAGGACTATTGCTCTCATTGAGTTTGCTGCTGTTGCAGCAATACACGGGGCTCATAAAAATGGATGAGAAAACTTACTATGTAAGTACTGTGCCAGTACGGATAATTTGGTGGCAGGTGCTGGCAGTGGTGGTGGGCACTTTTGTTATTTGCCTGGCAGCATTGCGATTGCCTTTGGGCTATTTGCAACGCATCAGCATCATCAAAGCGTTGCGGTTTAATTAGCATTTTGCAACAGGTGCGAAAGTAGGATGCCTGTAGCCACGCCTGCATTCAAACTTTCGGCCGAACCTAACTTCGGAATGCTAACGGTTTCAGTAGCAAAAGCGGCAATGCTTTCACTTACCCCGTTGCCTTCATTGCCAATTACCAATACACCAGGTGTGGGCTGCTGCAAATGCCATACGTTACTACCATGCATATCAGCAATGTAACAGGCAGGCCGTTGTTCTTTCAACCATTTTTCACAAGTGCCGTAATGCACTTGTACCCGCAGAAAACTTCCCATACTTGCTTGCACCACTTTCGGGTTGAAAACATCTGCTGTATGCGCTGTTGCAAATATGTGTTCAATGCCAAACCAATCGGCTATGCGGATGATTGTACCCAGATTGCCAGGGTCTTGAATATCATCAAGCAATAAACTCCAATCGTTAGTTGGAAAAAGGGCAGTTGGGGTGACGGGTATTGAAACAACAGCCAGGCAAGATTGTGGTGTTTGTAAAAAGCTGATCCGTTCCAGTTCGGCCTGCGATACCACAACGGTTTTAGGCGGCAGCAATAGTTTTTGGGGAATAGATTGCAAAAATTCATCCGTGCCATACAAAGCCTGCACCGTCCAGCGTTGATGTGCCAGTAACTCCAAAACAGTTTTGTGACCTTCCACTACAAAAGCACCGGCATCAAGCCTTTGTTTTTTGGCCTTTAAACTTTGGATATATTTGACTTCATTTTTACTTAGCATACAGCCATTCATGCGTTTACTTCACCCCGGCGAACTTACAGTATTGCAACGTTTCAGCCGTTTTTTCCTGCCAGCCTTTTGTTTGCTATGGCTTAGCGGCTGTGTGGCGGTAAAAGATGCGCCGGTGGGCAAACCTTATGTGGTGAGCAATGAGGTAAAACTAAATGCCCCCGATTTAAACAAAGAGCAAAAAACAGTACTGGAAGAGCGGTTGCTCACATTTGTAGCAGACAGCTTAGCGGTGCCAAGCCGCCTGGTGCTTGGCTTTACCCAAATTTTAAAACCACCTGTTTTTGATTCGACAACGCTTTCAACAAGCCGGATTTTTATGAATGGCTTTCTGAACAGCGAAGGATATTATGGCGCTTCTTTCGATACGGTGATTGTAAAATTTGATACTGTAAAAAGAGCCAACAAATTTTTTCAGTTACAAAAAGAAAGAAGGGTAGAAGTAAAAACTGAATTCCGGTTGAAGCTGGGCAAGCCCATTCGCATAGATACCATATGGTACGCCTTTAGCGATAGCTCTACGCTGCGCAACGATACACTGATGCAATTGAAAGCTGAAGAAACTCGTGGAAAAGCGGTATTAAAAAAAGGGGATCTCTACAGCAAACAAAACATAGCTGCTGAACTCGACAGGCTCACGGCCATGTACCGCCAGCAAGGTTTTTTCAGAATGAGCCGTGCCGGCTTATTGGCCGAAGTGGATACCACCGATCCATCGCTTGTAAACTTCGACCTCGACCCGATTGAGCAACAAATTCAAGCACAAAAAAGAAGGGAAAATCCTACGGCCAAAGTAAGAATACTCAAACGCCCCGGAGCCAATCCCGACTTTTTTAAGCAGTACCAAATTGACAGTGTATTTATTTATCCTGAAACAAATATCAGCGACAACCCCGATAGCCTCATCAGCATGGGAAAGTTCAATGAGTTGAGTAATGGGTCGGGGGTGCAGATACGTGAAAACAAGCACAACTATCAGGAGAAAATGCTGCGACGTTCCAACTATTTACTACCGGGTCAACTCTACAATGAAACAAGATATTTCCGCACAGTAAACAGCTTTTCGCAAATGGGTCCGTGGCAACAGTTGGATGTACGGACTTTTACCTACGATACCGATTCTGTAGCCAAAGTTAATTTTCATTTCTTTTTGTATCCCGCCAAAAGGCAAAGTGTTCAGGTTGACCTCGAAGGAAGTCAAAACAACAATATTTCTGCCAGCAACGTATTGGCAGGTCGTTTTTTTGCAGTGGCATTAGGTGCAACTTACCGCAGCCGTAATGTATGGAAGAAAGGCACCCAATCTACCCTGCAGGGCAGGGCCGGTTTGGAAATAAACAACAATGCCTCTTCGGGCTCCGGCGATATTTTTCAATCCTTTATTTTCAATGTAAATCAAACCTTTTCGTTACCACGGTTGCTGTGGCCCTTCCGGGTGTTGGATAATAGGCAGCTTGATAGCAGAAGAACTTTCATACAAGGCGGGCTAACCCTTACAGACAGGTTCCGGTTTTTTAAGCAATCGAGCTTTACCGCAGGCTTGGGCTGGGAGCTACGTAAAGGAAAAAACACATTCAGTTTTTCCTTTCCCAGTATAGAAATTGTTGATACAGTGTCTACTGATAGCCTCAACAAAATCATTTTCGACAACCCTTCGTTGGCTTACTCATTTACACCCGGCAATGTACTCAGCACAAGGGCCAGCTTCGAAAGAACATTGGCATACAACAATACAAAGCATGGCGGTAATGTGCGGATTTCCGGCGAACTGACTGTTCCCGTCATCGACTCAATGTTTAAAAGAGCATTCTTCAAATTTTTTAAAGTAGAAGCGCAGGTGTTGCACCGCATTCAACTACCAAAGTCATCGTTGCATTTTCGTTTCTTCGGTGGTGTTGGGTGGGACCTTTCCGATCAGCGAAACGCAAACCTGCCATTCTTCAGGCAGTTTGTAACGGGCGGTAGCAACAGTATGCGGGCCTGGAGCATACGGCAGTTAGGTTTAGGCAATAGCCTGGCAAGCGATACGGCCCGCTTTACCGACCGCTTTGGCGATATACAATTAGAGTTCAATATCGAACATCGTAAAAGATTGATGCGCCTATTCGGTTACTCATTAGAAGGTGCCGTTTTTGCTGATATTGGCAACATTTGGAACCATACTCCGGCCAGTGATGGGTTTGGGGCATTTAGTTTAAAAAATCTTTATAGAGATCTGGCAGTAGCGTTAGGTTATGGTATTCGCTGGGACCTCAGTTTTTTGGTAGTACGTTTTGATGCAGGTTTTAAAGTAAAAGATCCAGTACGAGAAGGCGCTGGCTGGCTCAAAACCTTTGAGTGGAAAAGTACCAACCGCCTCGGTGTAAACAACCGCAGTAACCTGGCCGTACAGTTTGGCATTGGTTATCCGTTCTAAAATTTCATGGTTACATTTTACCAGTAAACCAACATATGCTTTGGTAAAGCTGCATGTTGCTTATCTTTTAGCTATGGTAAAGCTTACAATGCTTTTCAAAAAAAGGATTCTACATCTTCTCCAAAATTTCCTAACTTTCTTTTTATACGCTGCCCTACTGCTGTGTGATGGCTAAGTGAATTTTGCTGCTTGCTTTATTGCCACACACTACTTCTTTTCAAAACGCTGCTCTCTTTTACTGCCCGGATACCCATTTATTCAACCCCAACATGTTTTGCATGAAAAAATGTATTCTGCACTTTTCAGTTACAGCTTTGTGCGTAATGGCTACTGCTGTGGCACAACAAACCAATCAACAACGCATAACAGGTAGTAACGGTATTGCATCTGTGTTAGATGATGCCTGGTCATTTGCTTTATACTCCGGCTTGTCAATGGGTACAAGCAGCAAAGAAGCTGCTTTATTTCGGGGCAATGGCTTGCAGGCAGGGCTACAGGGCCAGTATTTTATGGGGCCAATAGGTTTGGGAATAAATGCCGGCTTTTTGCATGCTCCACTTAACAATGCATCTATACAGCAATTTATGTTGGATAGAAAATTTCCGCAAGGCAGCACGTTTAGTAGCAGCCCTGCCCAGAATGCTTTTTTACTTGCAGGCCCATCGTTCAGGGTAGGTGAGCGGGTGCAAATTATTGCCGGCATCAAGGGTGGGCTATTCATTAATCAGAGTGGCAATCTGGATGTTGGCCAACAGGGAGCTATCCGACCATTGTATAGGGTAGATGCAGGTAACAAAACGCTATTTCCTGGTTTCAATGGCAGTTTATCTTTTGCCTATCCGCTTGGCCACGGAAGTGCCATTCAGTTGAATGCCGATTTTCTACGTTCATCTTCTGCAGTGCTGGTATTTGATCCGCAGCAAGGCGTAGACATTGCTACTGAGCAGAAGCGAAAAATGGAAGTAATAACCACCGGCATTTCGTTTGTAAAAACTTTTGGTGCACAACGAGATGTACACTCGGCATTGTACACTGGCAATGGCCAATCAAGTGGCAAAAGAATAAAAGATGCAGGTAGCGGGCAACCCACCGGTATGCGTCAGAAAAAGCCTGTAAGGAATACCGACCCAGATGCTGATGATGATGGCATTAGTATTATACTCCCTGAAAGTATGCGCAAACCAGTTGCCATTAAAACGAAAGCAACAGGTGCCGAACCTGTAAGGATTGCGCCTGAAACATGTGGCCCGGTTACCACAAAAATTACACAGCCCGATGGACATGTGGAAGAACATACTTTTGCCTGCCCCGAAGATGCAGCCAACTTCATGAGCAGAGTGGTCAGCGATATGCCCCAACGAATTTCAACCAATTTTACTGTCCCAAAAAACAGAACAGCCGCAAACAATTCAACAGTTTACAACAACGGAGTTCAGCCAATAGGGTCTAACCGTATTATTTCAGGAAAAGTAATTCGGAACATAGCCCAAAATGCAGCGGGTGTGGTAACCAATGCTCAAGCAGGTAGTGGTGCTTCAAGTGCGGCCTATGCAGCTACAGGAAGAAATACAACTCCTCCACCAACCATAAACGGAGTACAGGTAAAATTATATGCAAGAGAACCGGGCTCTGGTATGGCATCTGGCAAGCGAAGCCGCGAAGCAGGCAGTGGATTGCCAACAGGCAAGCGACAATACCTGCCCGTGTATGCAGATGGCTATACACAAGAAGATGTTTGCAATCCCTGCCTTGCCGTAGTTAAAAATCCGATTTACGAAGAGAAGGGCAAAAGTGGACAAAATCCAATGTTTGAATCAAGAAAAGCCGGCGGAGGAATTGATAATGATTGTGATGGAAAAGCAGAAGGTTTGAAGGTGGAATTAACTGATTTATTAACGGGTGTTGTTATAGCAACCACAACTACCAATGCGTGTGGTGAATACTGGTTTGCCAATGTACCACAGGGTGATTATGCAATTTTGTTGCGAGCCAGTTTTGTGGGTAGAAAAGGTTATCATTATTATATGGCCAAATCAGATATGTCTGTTGCAGGTGAAGTACTTGCGCCTAATGAAACTTGGCAACATCTGGTGCAACAACAGCGTACAGGTTCGGGAAAAGCCAGTATGCAAGACATACATTTTGTAGTAGCAGATAATGATGGTGATGGGCTGGTTGATTTCACTCAAGGTTATGGCACATTTGCCGATGGAAGCAGCAGGCAATTGACTACCACTGCAGCACGTGGCACAGGTGCTGGTAAAGCCAGTATGAGTGATTTACATTTTGCCATTCCGGCATCCTCAGCAAAAGCTGATAAAGTATATATAAGTGATTTGCATATTTCAAAAAAAGCAGGGGCTGACAGGTTTACCGTTACTGCAGGCTTTACTAATGGCAGTAGGCAGGATATTAGTGAACTTACTGACATTCTGGAAAGAAACGGAGTGATGCAAATTTCACTTCAAACAGCCGATACAGATGGCGATGGTGCCGCTGATTTAATATGGAGCCCACGAAGCAATATTTGTGTAAATGCATCTTCCGCCAACGTGAATAAAAATGTTATTTCTGCCACTGTTTTTACAAATTCAACAGTGCAAAAAAACTACCTGCCCATATACACGGCAGATACAGATGGCGACGGTATTCAGGAAATAGTGATTGGCAATGAACTTGCCAGCTTAGGCGGTGCGCTTCCTGGTGGTGCCGTTATTAGTGCCGCTCTACGCCCCGGCAATCCCATTGGTGGACTTAACATCAAGGGAGGAAAGAATCCCGGCGGTTTTATAGAAAGCAGACAAACCAATGATTTAGGAGAATTTGAATTTACCGGACTATCTGCAGGCGATTACACATTTACTATTGAAACCAACTATGTGTTGAATGACCGCGTAGAGATTTTATGGAATGACTTGGAAGATGACAGCTTACTGCAACGAAAAAAAATCACTCAATTGCAAGCTTCTCAAAACAGCCAGTCGCTTAGAACAAACAATGCCAATATCAATACGCCATCTACAAAAGCGCAGGATCATAATTCAACCCGTTCTAATAAAACAGCAAGCATTGCTGTACCCAATACAGGTGGTGGAAATTACACAGTAGCGAAGCGTCAACTAACGGAAATGATGGCAATCGTTTTGGATGCAGAAAGTAAACTAAAAGCAGAAAATGTCGTTTCAGTTGCAACCGTTGGTGCATGCAAAAGTGCTGTTGCCGATCTGCAAATTGCTATCAGTGAGGTACAGCAAACATTGGCCAAAGAAGATGTTGCAAACATTGCTTCAATGCAATCTTTGCTGCAAATAAAACTGCTGGCAACAACTGCTGCCTTGCAAAATGCAGGTGGAGATTATGCAGCTATATCCAATGTGCTCAAAACAAAACACGAAACGGCAAAAAACGCTATTGTAAACGTCCGCTGATAAAAAATTCTTATTCAATAGCAATTAGAAATGAACACTTTCAATGAAAAGCTCATTTTGCTTTCGGTGGTATACTGTCTTTGTCGAACCTTGCTTCTATGTCGGTTACCTGTAGTGCCTGGTCGATGCCAAACTCGCCAATGCGGGTACGGCACAAAGAGGACAAATAACCACCACAACCCAAGGCGGCACCCAAATCATTGGCCAGGCTGCGGATATAAGTTCCGGTAGAACAAACCACCCTAAAACTAAGCACGGGCGGTTGCCAGCTGGTGAGCTCAAATACATTAACCGTTACTGTTCTTGGTTCCAGTTTTACTTCTTTTCCTTGCCGGGCAAGTTCGTACACCCGCTTGCCATCTATTTTAATGGCTGAGTGAGCAGGCGGTATTTGTCGAATCACTCCGGTAAATGTATTGGCAGCAATTTGTGCCGTTTCAATGCTAATATGGCTGATATCACCCACAGGTATTGGTGTACTTTCCAAATCATATGTAGGAGTACTGGCACCAAGGGTAATGGTTCCGGTGTATTCCTTTTCCATACCCATGTACTCATTAATCTTTTTGGTAAACTTTCCGGTGCAAACGATGAGCACACCAGTAGCCAGTGGGTCTAGTGTACCGGCATGGCCAATTTTCTTAATCTTGAAAATTTTACGGAGTTTACCAATTACGTCAAACGATGTCCATTCGAAAGGTTTGTCTACCACAAAAACCTGGCCATCCAGTACCTGCTGTTGTGTAATTAATGAAGGAGAAACGGAATCATTCATGGGGCGCAAATGTACAGGAATACCCAGTGCTGTCTTTAAATGGCTTGCCTTGTTTTAAGCTCCACATATTTGTTTACAGTTTGCACAGTAAGCTGCTCTGGTGGTGTAAGTAGCGCCATTATGCCATGATGCATCAGTTCTTTCACCATCATTTTTTTCTCGAACACAAACTTGCCGGCAATGGTATGGTTGTACACTTCTTCCAGCGTATTGGCCGGGTTTTGGGCCAGCGCTGCCAGCTCAGTATTTTCAAAAAATACCACCAATAGTAAGTGGTGGCGGGCCATTTGCCGCAGGTAAGGCAGTTGGCGCCGCATTCCCGAGGTAGACTCGAAATTGGTAAATAAAATGAGCAGGCTTCTTTGTTTAATGCGGCTTCTTACTTGTAAATACAGTTTTTCATAATCGCTTTCGTAAAACTCTGTATTGATTCTGTACAAAGCTTCCTGCAATAATTTGAGTTGTCCGGCTTTGCGATCGGCCACCACAAATTCGCCACCCTTGTGAGAGAAGGTGATGAGGCCTGCACGGTCTTGCCGGGTAAGAGCCACATTGCTCAGCACCAAACTACTGTTGATGGCATAATCCATCAGCGACAAACCATCAAAAGGCATTTTCATCAGTCGGCCTTTATCTATTACACAGTATACCTGTTGGCTTCGTTCGTCTACAAAACTGTTGATCATCAAACTGGCTTGTCGGGCAGTTGCTTTCCAGTTCATTGCTCTGATATCATCACCACTCACATATTCTTTAATGTGATCAAACTCAAGGCTATGGCCAATTTTACGCATTTGCTTGGCACCTTGCTCTTTGGTTTGCACGGTTTGTGCCAAAAGCTGGTATTGTCTTAGTTGTAAAAAGGAGGGATACACTTTTACCACAGTGGGCTGGCTGCCCAACCTACGGCGCTGTACCAACCGTAATGGCGATGATAACAAGCATACTGTATGTCCAAAATGATAATCGCCCCGCAGCACAGGTCTGAGCAGGTACTGCAGCGAATGCTTTTTGTTGCGGCTATAATGCTGCGTTTTTTTATTGCCTCTTTCCTGAAATTGTTCTGGCAGCTCTTCAATCAAATCTACCCTGAGTGGAAGCGGGTAAGAATGCCACAGCATGAGGGTTACAGCGTTTTGATCGCTGTTGCTAAAACGGTTGCTGATGATACGGCTGCAGGTAAACTTATGCTTGGGGAAAAACATGTACGCGGTATCAAGCAAAACCAATGCTAAACCAGCTAAAAAAAACCATTGCCCAATGTACAATGGCAAATGAGTGAGCCATAGTAACACAAAACAAACAACAATGCTAAGCCCCAGTAAATAGAAGCGATTGCCGAAATAAAGTTGTAAATAAAACGGAGTCTTTTTCACTAGCAGGTATTACTGCAGCAATGTAATCATTTCAATGCATTGGGGTCGTACCGAAAGCGAACCAAAGCGTTTTTTTGTTCGGTGCTCGACAGGCGAACGGTGAAGCGTTGCGAGCCGGCTTGTACAATCATAAGTGCAGTATTTGGCGGAATGCTGCCCAGGTTTTCTGCCACCATTATTACTTCCTGATCGGGGTCTTCTTCGTTGAGTTGAATACGTACCGTAATAGGTTCGGTACTCAATCCTTTTCGTGACACGAGCAACCGATTATTGTTGTACACACTAATGGTATCGCCATCAATTTCGCCATTATCGTAAAAACTAATTTCCAACACTTTGGCACTGGTAGAAATGGTTTCCACCAGTTCGTTGGTGCGGTTTTTTAAAACGGTAGGAGTGGGTGGTTTTACCGCTATTTTCTTAGGTTCTGTATTAGTAGCCGCAGGTTGTGGTTTTTGCGTGGGCACAGGGGTAGGAGTAGGGGTAGGCTTACTCACCACAGTGCCGGGTTTGGGCTGTGGCGTTGCCGGTTTGGTAGTAGTGGTTTTGGGAGGAGTGGTGGTTGTTTTCTTTGCAGTGGAGGGTGCAGGCGTTACTGGTTTTTTCACAGGACTTTTGGCAGGAGGTGTTGCAGGCTTTTTAACTGTAGCGGTGGTGCCTGTTTTAGGCGCGGTAGTTGTTTTTGGAGCCGGTTTTTTTATTAAAAATTCTCCCTGCCCGGGTTTCACTTGTGGCTTACCACCTGTTTTAGCAGTGGGTGGATTCTTGATAAAATCTTCTTCTTCAAAATAGCTGGTCGTTACTTTTTCTAACCGTACCACACCACTGCCGCAGGGTATGGTATCGTTTTTCATATTTACGCTGGTATACGTGCCTTCCAAAAATTCACGATTTCCTTCTTTTCTGTAAGTGAGATAGCATGTCATGAGACAGCCATCTCCGCCACCGGCAATCTTCAAATCCTCCATGCTGTTTTCTTTGATGGTAAGGTTGGACGACGGGCCCGACCACACACCAATCATAGAAGCTTTGCCATAAAAGCGGGTGTCCTGATAAGAATAGGTAACTCCTTTTACTCCTTTGCCAATATTGTACAGCTGTACTTCGTAGCGGTAAATAGCCGCTTCGCGGTAAATCAAATACTCATACTTGTTGTAAAATGAACCCCTCCAAATGCCGTTTAATTCTTGCGCCTGTATTTGCAAAAAGGTAGAAACTGCCAGCAAAAAGGAAAGGATACGCACCATGGTAAGCACTTGGGTCAGGTGTAAAATCAATTAAAAAATAAAATTAAGCCAACACCCTTATTCACTGCCCGACCGAAAGTAATTGTTTGTTAATTTTGCCGCCCTTTCATATTGGGATTCAAACAAACATGAGCATTCAAATCACTTTTCCGGATGGAGCCGTTCGTCAGTACAACGCTGGTGTTTCCAGTCTGGATATCGCAAAATCCATCTCCGAAGGATTGGCCAGAAACATTCTTGCTGCCAAAGTAAACGGCGAAGTAAGAGATCTGACCCGTCCTATTGAAGCAGATGCCAGCATTCAGTTTTTGAAATGGGATGATAAAGATGGCAAGAGCACGTTTTGGCATTCTTCAGCACACCTGATGGCCGAAGCGGTGGAGAGCCTTTTCCCCGGCGTAAAGTTTTGGGTTGGCCCTCCGGTAGAAAATGGTTTTTACTACGACATTGATCTTGGTGGCCATAAACTCACGGAAGAAGACCTGGGTAAGCTGGAAGCCAAAATGAAAGAACTGGCCAAGCAAAACCTGCAGTTCAGCCGCAAAGAAATTTCGAAGGATGAAGCCGTGGCCTATTTCACCGAAAAAGGCGACGAGTACAAACTCGATCTGCTGCAAGGTTTGGAAGATGGCAGCATTACCTTTTATACACAAGGCAATTTTACCGACCTGTGTCGTGGGCCGCATATTCCGCATACTGGTTTTATCAAAGCCATTAAGCTCACCAATATTGCCGGTGCTTATTGGAAGGGAAATGAGAACAATAAAATGCTGACTCGTGTGTACGGCGTTACATTCCCCAGCCAAAAAGAGCTCGATGATTACATCGCCATGGTAGAAGAGGCCAAAAAACGTGACCACCGCAAACTGGGTAAAGACCTCAGCATTTTTTGCTTTGATGATGACGTAGGACCGGGCCTGCCTTTGTGGATGCCCAACGGTACCATCATTATTGAAGAGCTGGAAAAGCTGGCCAAGGAAACGGAAGAAGCTGCCGGATACCATCGGGTGGTTACGCCACACATTGCTAAAGAAAGCATGTACCTCACCAGTGGTCACTTGCCATATTATGCCGACAGTATGTTTCCACCCATGGAAATGGATGGTGAACGCTACTATCTGAAAGCGATGAACTGCCCGCATCACCACAAAATATATGCGGCAGAGCCTAAGAGCTACCGCGACCTTCCTTACCGCCTGGCCGAGTACGGTACCTGCTACCGCTACGAGCAAAGTGGCGAGTTGTTTGGTTTGATGCGTGTACGCTGCCTGCACATGAACGATGCGCATATTTATTGCACCAAAGACCAGTTCTTTCAGGAGTTTAAGGCTGTAAATGATATGTATTTGAAGTACTTCAAAATTTTTGGAGTAGATAAATACGTGATGCGTTTGAGCCTGCACTCACCCGAAAAACTGGGCCAGAAATATGTAAATGAACCACAGCTGTGGCAGGAAACAGAAGCCATGGTGCGCCAGGTGTTGATAGAAACAGGCACTCCATTTGTAGAAGTACAGGACGAAGCTGCTTTCTACGGTCCCAAGATTGACGTGCAGATCTGGAGTGCTATCGGTCGTGAATTTACGCTGGCCACCAACCAGGTAGATTTTAACAGCGGTCTGAAGTTCAAACTGAGCTACACCAATGCCAACAACGAAGCCGAAGTGCCGTTGATTATTCACCGTGCACCACTGGGTACACATGAACGTTTCATTGGTTTCTTGCTGGAACACTATGCTGGAAAGTTCCCATTGTGGTTGGCACCGGATCAGGTAAAAGTGTTGCCCATCAGCGACAAGTTTTTGCCCTTTGCCCAAGAGGTAACTGCCAAGCTCAAAAAAGCCGGCATCCGTGCCAGCACCGACGACCGCAACGAAAAAATTGGCAAGAAAATTCGGGAAGCAGAATTGCTGAAAGTGCCTTACATGTTTGTAGTAGGAGAAAAAGAAATGAATGAACAATCCGTTTCCGTTCGCAAACAAGGTCAGGGCGACCTAGGCATGAAATCTGTGGAAGAAATCATTAATTTGCTCTCGGCAGAGGCGGAAAACCGTGATTAATCAACAGGTTTGAAAAACAATCTGTTATTTTGACCTGCGGTTTACACCAAATCATCCGCATTATTAAATTAAAACAGTTTAATGGCATTTCCCCCAAAAGACAGACGCGGTTTTAATCCTCGTTTCAGGCAGCCGGAGCCTGAGCATCGTATCAACGATAGAATCCGGGTTGCTCAGGTTCGCCTCGTAGGAGATAACGTTGAGCCAGGTGTGTACACCACACAGGATGCGCTGAAGATTGCTCAAGCACAAGAATTGGACCTCGTAGAAATTTCACCCAACGCCGATCCGCCGGTGGTAAAAGTGATTGACTACAAGAAATTCTTGTATGAGAAGAAAAAGAAGGAAAAGGAAATGAAAGCCAATTCCAAGCAAAGCGAAGTGAAAGAAATTCGTTTTACGCCTGGTACCGACGATCATGACTTTGACTTTAAATCCAAACACGCCGAAAAGTTTTTGAAAGATGGCAACAAAGTGAAATGCTATGTGCAGTTCCGCGGTCGTGCCATTATGTTTCAGGACAGAGGTCAGGTGTTGCTGCTGAAATTTGCAGAAAGACTGGCTGAAGTAGGCGCATTGGAAGGCATGCCCAAAATGGAAGGCAAACGCATGATTGCCATGTTTGCACCTAAAGGCACCAAGAAAAAAGCATAATCCGCTACATAACTCAAAAGCCCCTGCATGCACTATGCCGGGGCTTTTGTTGTTTTATTCCAGTGGAATTTTAACCATGGCTTCGTAGCGGTTTTGAAACTGATGCACCGTCATGGGGTAGTTGATATGGCTTTTTTCTTCCCGGTACCACATCAAAAAATCGGTAAACAATTTGGTAGGCCCGACCAGTACCCTGAATGCGCCATGTTTGAATTTCATGTTGCCGCTTTCCATCACTTCTTTTTCGAAGCCGAAGCGCAGCAACTGCTCTTCCGACAAGGGGATGCTTTCAATTTCCGGAATGCTGTACCAGTTGGTTTGCACACCGGTGGTTACTTCTACCTGCCCACCATCATCGGAGTTAATGTGGTGAACAACACCCTCCATCCAGGTATCTTCGTTGCGTACCATTACATAGTTTCCGTGTTTCAGTTCGTTGAAATGAATCATATGGCAATGTTTTCTCCTAAGCTACAAATTGGAATTGGCAGATACAAGCCCATGATTGCGCCTGTTATCAGGATATACAAAAGGCATATTGGAATAGCGAACCCTCATTTGATACATTTTTGACAACTCAATTTGATAGAGATGTATTTTTTAAGCTAAAAGCGCCTACTTTTGCGGCCCGATTGGTGAAAATCAATTGAAGCATTGCCCAAATGGCTCCATAAGAGAGACGGGAGGTCCGGATCCGCCAGTAGGGTGTAACAGCAAAAGTTTATATAACCATGCCAAAGGTTAAAACCAACTCAAGTGCCAAAAAACGTTTCAAATTGACAGGCACAGGTGAAATCACATTTCAAAAGAGCTTTAAGAGGCACATCCTCACCAAAAAATCAACCAAGCGTAAGCGTAACCTCGCCAAGAAAGGTGTAGTAGCTCCGGCCAACACACATTTCGTAAAGCGTCTGTTGGGTCTTAAGTAAGACCGGCCGATTCTGGTAGATTTCATTTCATCAACTATTAAATTTCTTTTGATATGCCTCGTTCAAAAAATGCTGTTGCCAGCCGTGCCCGTCGTAAAAGAGTACTCGACCAGGCCAAAGGCTTTTATGGCAAGCGTAAAAACGTATATACCGTTGCCAAGAATATTGTAGAAAAAGGTTTGACTTACAGTTATGTTGGTCGCAAACTCAAGAAGCGTGAATACCGTGCTTTGTGGATTGCCCGTATCAACGCTGCCGTACGTGAAGAAGGTTTGACCTATAGCGTATTCATGCACAAGCTGGCTGAAAAGGGTATTACCCTCGACCGCAAAGTGCTGGCCGACCTGGCTATGAATGAGCCTGCTTCATTCAAGAAGCTGGTTGAATCAGTGAAGTAAGCATTGACATCATTGCAACAATAACGTAACCGGAAAGGGATCAGCATCCATTTCCGGTTATTTTTTTGCATCCGCAATACCGCTGTAGAATAGTACTTTTGTCTGCCTCTTAAAAAACCACGCTTTCCGCAAAATGAACAGACGCATAGCCGACCTGGTGCAGAATACCTACACCGACCTCGTTCATCAGACTTTCGATTTTCCTCAGAAAGATTTTAATGTAGAAAATGGCTACCTCAAATTCAACGGCGTTGATTTGAAGTACCTGATTGAAAAATATGGCACGCCTTTAAAAATTAGTTACCTGCCCAAAATTGGCAGCCAGATCAAGCAGGCAAAAGACATGTTTGCCAATGCCATTAAAAAGCATAAATACGAAGGACAGTACTACTATTGCTACTGCACCAAGAGTAGTCATTTCAGCTTTGTAGTAGAAGAAGCGCTGAAGCATGGCATTCATCTCGAAACCTCTTTTGCTTACGATATAGAGATCATCAACAAGCTGTACGAAAAGCGTAAGATTACAAAAGACATCCACATCATTTGTAACGGGTATAAGCAAAAATCGTATACCAGCCGCATAGCCAAATTGCTGAATACCGGATTCAAAAATGTGGTGCCCATCCTCGACAACAAAGATGAATTGCTGGCTTACAAAAAGTCGGTAAAAGTGCCGTTTAAACTGGGTATTCGGGTAGCTGCAGAAGAAGAACCAACTTTTCCTTTTTACACCAGCCGCTTGGGCATTCGGGCGAAAGATATACTGGAATTTTACGTAGACAACATTGAAGGTTACGAAGACAAGTTTCAGCTCAAAATGCTCCACATCTTTTTGAACAAGGGTATTAAAGATGATATATACTACTGGAGCGAACTGAACAAAGTAGTGAACCTCTATTGCCAGTTGAAGAAGATTTGTCCAGAGCTGGATTCCATCAATATTGGTGGCGGTTTCCCTATCAAGCACAGCCTTGGTTTTGACTACGACTACCAATTTATGATCAATGAAATTGTAGGCGTCATCAAATCTGCTTGTAAAAAAGCGAAGGTTCCCATGCCCAACATTTTCACTGAGTTTGGTAGCTATACCGTGGGTGAAAGCATGGCACACATATACAGTGTAATAGGTGAGAAAGTGCAGAACGACCGTGAGTGCTGGTACATGATTGATTCATCTTTCATTACCACCTTGCCCGATACATGGGGCATAGGTGAGAAGTTCTTAATGCTACCCATTAACAAATGGGAAAACCCATACCAGCGGGTGGTGTTGGGTGGCATTACTTGCGATAGCCACGATTACTACGATTCGGAAGAACACATCAACGAAGTGTTTTTGCCGAAGCTCAATGGTGAGAGTGCAGAGCCACTGTATGTTGGTTTCTTCCATACAGGTGCTTATCAGGATCAGATTAGCGGATATGGTGGCATCAAGCACTGCATGATACCATCGCCCAAACATGTGATTTTGGAGCACGACAAAAATGGTAAACTCATAGATTGGGTGTATGCCAAAGAACAAACAGCACAAAGCATGCTCAAGCTGTTGGGCTACATTAAATAAAGAATTTTACAATCGGCCTTCGTGCCGCTTTTTTTATACCTACTTTTCTTAATCAAAAAAGTAGATATGAAACATTGGAATTTGGCAACTACTGTTATAATTGTTGCAAGCTTAAGTTGGCATGCCGGGTTGGCTCAAACCACAGCAGAAGAAAAAGCTGTTGCGGGTGTCATCAACAACATGTTTGATGCCATGCGACAGGCTGATTCAGCTGGCATAATGCAGGCTTTTGCTTCCAATGCCCATATAGAAACCATTACTAAAACCAAACAACAAACCGACACAGTAAGAGGAAATACGGTTGCACAATTTGCTTCATCCATTACCAAACAAAAAGCCGGTGCACTTGATGAACGCATTTCCATTGGTGCCATTCATATTGATGGTAATATGGCTACCGTCTGGACGCCCTATCAGTTTTATTTCAATGGCCAGATTAGCCATTGCGGTGTCAATTCTTTTCAACTCGTAAAACTCAATGGCGAGTGGAAAATTCAATACATTATTGATACCCGTCGTAAAGACAATTGTCTTTAGTTGACCTTGAGTTTATATTTCTTGTTCACTTTTGGATCGGTAAAGAATTTTTCTACATCTTCTTGTGTGAGGTTGTTATCAAACTCAACTAAAGGAAGATCAACCAACTGAAGTCGTGCAGCCTTGAGTTCATCCTGCATCTTTTTAATTTTGGCTTGAACGCTTACATCCCTATTGCCAACAATGGCATTCTCACTTACCAGATACTCCAAACGCTTAGCTACAGAACGAACCTGTGTAGCCGTGTTTTGTTCCTGTACTTTATTGGGCGACACGGCTTCTTTTACCGGCACCAGCGTGAGCCCTACACTGGGTAATATTTTACCAAAATTCTTTGCGCCGGCCGATTCGCCAGCTGTGCTAAGGGCAGTACCGGCCAGTGCAGTGCTCGAACTGGTAATATCAAAACCTGTTCTTGTAGATTTTGTTTTTTTGATATTTCTGCTCAATACATAAAAGGTAAGTTTCAGTTGTGCTATATAAGCAGACACTTCATTGCTTACCTTTTTGTGGAGCATGTTTTGTGTAGGATAATCTATACCCGGCCGGATAAAGATTTTTACTTCCGCAGTATCTCTGTTGTAAAATTTATCTGCGCCAACAAAACGAAGCGTCAACGTTTTTTGACGGGCCGTGTCATTGTCACGAATAAAATCATAAGGCACCATCCATTCAAATTCATCATCACACTTTCTTACAGAAGTGTAATTAGCAATAGGAATGTTGGTGTACATGGTTATGTGCTCTGTAGGGAATGTTCCTTCATCGCATTGTATTCGAAATTTTACTGAATCGCCTTCTTCCAGCGTCAGGTTATTGCTGATAGTTGGCTTTAATCTCGAAGCAACAATTTCTGTACTATAAAAAACGATGGTGCAAAATGTATCTACTTTTTCCTGAGGATTAATCAGGGACTGCACACCCATTTCTACTTTGTACTGTACATCATATTTGAGCTTGCCACTTTTGAAATACGATTTTTCAGCTCTGAAATACAATTGCCCGGTGTTCTTTTCAAGCTTTACACCTACAGGCGCATTTTTCAAATACCAGTAATAATTTTTTGCAGGCTTGTTTATCTCGAACCCGTATTGTAAAACAGAATCAACATGCAGCGTGAAATACGGATTCATATTAATGATGCGCAACTTGATGGCATCCAGTGAATCCTGATAGCTGATAACGGTATCAGCCTTATGCTCAATATGGGTGCTATCCTGGGCCTTGGCAACGGTGGTACACATACCAGCAATGAGGAGGCTCAACAGTACTTTTAATTTCATAGCTAATACTTTCATTTGCGTACTAATAATGAAGTCTGTTTCTGAATTATTTTATCAATTACCGGTTTGCAAAAATTGCAACTGTATGATAACGAAACTTGTGTAGCGAAAGTACGCAGTAAAAACAAAAGCCCCTCCGAAGAATCGGAGAGGCTGTTAAAAACCAACTGCTATAAGTGCATGCTTGTGCACACAACCAATGTTATAAAATGGGAATTTGCTTCTGAGCTGGCTGTACAACGGCTTTTTTGGGTAAGAGCACCTTTAAAATCCCATCTTCATATTTTGCCTGAATCTTTTCTGTATCCACCTTATCATCAAGAAAAAAGGAGCGGCTAAAATCAGCAAGCGAAAACTCTTTACGGGAATAGGTAATTTCTTGAGCCTGGCCGGATTCCGGAGTTTTGTAACTGATGGTCAGGTTACCTTCTTCTACCTGCAAGGAAAAAAGTGTTTTGTTTCTGCCCGGTGCCAGCAGTTCCATGTGATAAGCGTCGGCAGTTTCTGCAATGTTTACCGGCACTAAGGTTTGTTGCGGCTGCAACTGTCCAAAACTGCGTTCCATATCGGCCAACAGGCTGTTGAATACACCATTAAAACGGTTACCGTAAGGGCGGTTAATGAATTTTGTCTGTGTCATATGCTTTTCGTTTTTTGTTTGAATTGTTTAATCAAACCGTATCAAAGCCTGTTCCAGCGTCTTTTTAGTACTCCATTTGTCAGAAAAAGATAGAATTCCATTTCAACTTAAGGACAAAATGGCGCTTCTGGTTTTTAAAAGAAGTCATAATGGCGCAAATGGGATGTCTTTTCGATTTCAGCAATTATCACATTAGGATTGAAACTCGAGGCACAATGAATGCAACATTGCCGCAACTTTGCACATTATTTATTCGCATAAACTTTTCGCATTATGTACCCAGCAGAGATAGTAGAGCCCATGAAGGCCGAGTTAACAGAATATGGTTTTGAAGAGTTGTTGACCCCCGCTGCCGTAGACGAGCAAATGAAAAAAACGGGAACCACACTGGTAATGATCAACAGCGTATGTGGTTGTAGCGCCGGTAGTGCCCGCCCTGGTGTGCTAATGGCCGTGCACAACGCCAGCAAAAAGCCTGATTTCCTTACCACTTCTTTCGCTGGTTTCGACCGCGAAGCAGTAGCACAGGTTCGTCAGTATTTGCTGCCTTATCCTCCGTCATCACCTGCCATTGCTTTGTTGAAAGATGGCCAGGTAGTGCACATGCTGGAGCGTCATCAAATTGAAGGTCGCCCGGCACAAGTCATTGCCAGCAACCTTATCAGTGCGTTTGAGCAACACTGCTAATCAAACTATTGAACGCTTTGTATAAAAAGACCTTTCCGTTTCGGCGGGAAGGTTTTTATTTGCTACTCACTCAGGCATTGTCTGTAAAAAGCCACGTTGCATGTACCCAAATTTGTATTTTTTCCTCAAGGAAGTTTTTGGTGTAGAAATTCAATTTTTCAAACTCATCAATACGTTTGGTTTTCTGGTAGCACTGGCTTTTTTGAGTGCCGCATGGGCATTGACAACAGAACTCAAACGTCGTCAGCAAGCGGGTTGGCTGGGTTTTACCGAAACACAAATAACCGTGGGTGACGGGGCTCCCATGAGTGATATTATCTGGAATGCTTTCTTCGGTTTTATCATTGGGTTCAAATTCATTGGCTTCTTTACTGATAAAGAAATTGCACTGGCCGATCCGCAGGCCTTTCTACTGAGTGGAATGGGCAACCTGCCTGCCGGTATTTTGGCAGCCATTGCTTTTGCCGGATGGCGCTGGTACATTGGCAATAAAACCAAACTGAGCAAACCCGAAAAACGCAGCATCCGTATTTGGCCCAGCGACAGAGTAGGCGATATGATTGTATTGGCAGCGGTGTTTGGTTTTGGTGGTGCCAAACTCTTTCACAACTTCGAAAACTGGGAAGAGTTGGTGGCCGATCCTGTAAATGCGCTGTTGTCTTTCAGCGGCCTTACCTTTTATGGTGGTTTGATTTGTGCCGGTGCCGCTATTGTGTGGTATGCCCGCAAACACAAAATCAACCTCTGGCATTTGGTCGATTCATTTGGTCCGGCTCTGATGCTTGCCTATGCCGTAGGCCGTATTGGTTGCCAGGTAGCCGGCGACGGCGACTGGGGCGTGGCCAACAGTGCCTATGTAGCCGACGAGCAGGGCAAAGCTGTTTTAGCCAGCAGTCCCAAGCAATGGAATGACAGTGCCACTGTACATCTCAACTATTTTAAAAGAGCACAGCATGGTGTGAAGGAAGTGAATACGACTGCCGATATTTTGCACAGCAGCTATGTGGCACCTTCTTTTTTACCCACCTGGATGGTAGCTTATACTTATCCGAACAATGTACTGAGCGAAGGCATACCAGTACCCGGCTATGAAGGCCAGTGGAGCAACCGCTTGCCACTCCCGGTTTTTCCAACTCCATTCTATGAAACTGTAATGGGGCTGTTGCTTTTTGCAGGACTGTGGTTCTTGCGTTCCCGCATCTTGGCGCCGGGCGTTTTATTTGGCGTGTACCTCATTATGAATGGTACCGAACGTTTCCTCATTGAAAAAATCAGGGTAAACACCACCAACGAGCTGCTGGGTTTTCATCCATCGCAGGCCGAACTCATTGCCTTAGCCCTCATTTTGGTGGGAGTGGGCGTTATCCTTTATAAGCGGAAAGCCAAAGCGTAACCTTCTATTTACTGCATCCGTCTCACCTGCATTCCGGGTGAAACTCACTAAAAGAGCCCCGAAATGGGCTCTTTCCGTTTGTACCTGTATTTAGCCAGTTATCTTGTTTTCTATTGTACTAAGCAATACAAGGTACCAATCTTTGCCCAATCAATTTCATCAGATCAAACGAACCAAAAACAACACACCATGAAACCATTATCCTCACTGCTTGGTATCGCATTTTCAACATTGCTGGCTACAGGCCTGCAGGCGCAAACCACCACAAAAGGCGGACTTAAAGGACAGGTACAATCGGGGGGCAAGGGCGTAGACGCCGCCACAGTAGCATTATTAAAAACTAAAGATTCATCGCTGGTAAAGCTCAGTGTGAGCAATTCGGCAGGCCAATACGAACTAGAACAAATTTTGGCTGGTCAGTATTTGTTACGCATTTCTGCCGTAGGGTATCAGCCATCATTTACAAAAGCAACCATTGTAGCCGGAGAAACCAAGGATGCTGGAACCACAGAACTGGAAGCAGCCGCAGGAAAGTTGCAAGATGTAGTGGTAACGGTAAAAAAACCATTGGTGGAGCAAAAGCTTGACCGCACAGTGGTGAACATAGAGGGCCAGGCCAGCAATGCAGGTATCACAGCATTGGAGGTGTTGGAAAAATCGCCCGGCATCACAGTAGACAAAGACGGCAACATTAGCCTGAAAGGCAAGGCCGGCGTAATGGTATTGATTGATGGAAAACCCACTTACATGAGTGGCACCGATTTGGCCAACTACCTGCGCAACCTGCCCAGCAACCAATTGGAATTGTTAGAAATCATGACCAATCCTCCCGCTAAATACGATGCTGCCGGCAATGCTGGTATCATCAATATCAAAACCAAAAAGAACAAGGCGAAAGGTTTCAATGGTTCATTTACGGTAGGGGGTGGCCAGGGCGTTTACACCAAGCTGAACAACAGCCTGAACCTGAACTATCGCAATAACAAATGGAACTTGTTTGGCAATTATTCATCTTATTACAACAGGAATTTTCAGGAGCTGGAATTGCAGCGGGTGTTCCGCAACCAAACTACTCAACAAGTAGTAAGCAATTTTGAACAAGTGAGCAACATGCGCCGCAAAAACATGGGCCACAACGCCAAGCTGGGTTTCGATTATTATGCCAGTAAAAAAACAACGGTGGGTGTTACGCTGACTGGTTTCAGCAATAAAAGCAACAATGGCAATACCAACAGCACCCTCATTATGGATCCGGCCAACAGCCTCACTTCCAGAACAGAAGCCAACAACAGTATTGAAATGCGCTTTAAAAACTGGGGCGCCAATGCCAACGTTCGTCACCAGTTTGACAGCACCGGACGTGAGCTGACTGCCGATGTGGATGTACTGCAATACCGTAACAAAAATGATCAGCATTTTGCCAACTACTTTTTTGATAAAGACGGCAGCAAGCTGCAGGAAGATGAATACCTGCGTGGCGATTTGCCATCCACCATCAACATTTACAGTGCCAAGGTTGATTATACGCATCCGTTGAAAGGCAAGGCTCGTTTTGAAGCAGGTGTAAAAACCAGCATTGTAAAAACCGATAACGATGCCCGTTATACCGAATTTGACCATAGCACGGGCAACTGGATTATTGATACCGACCGCAGCAATCATTTCATTTATACTGAAAACATCAATGCGGCTTACGTAAACCTGTCGAAAGAGTTCAGTAAAAAATGGAGTGGCCAGTTGGGATTGCGGGCAGAAAACACCAATGCCAAAGGCGATCAGTTAACTTCTTCACTCGACTTTACCCGTTCGTACACACAGTTATTTCCTACGGCATATGTTCAATATGCAGCCAATGAAAAACACAGCTTTGTGTTGAACTATGGCCGCCGCATTGAACGCCCCGACTACGAAGACATGAACCCGTTCATTTACTTCCTTGATAAATACACATATCAAACAGGCAACCCTAATCTGACACCACAGTTTGCCCACAACATCGAACTGTCGCACAGCTTCAAAGGCTTTCTTAACACGACGCTCAATTACACCCGCACCACGGATATGATGTCGGAAGTGTTTCGCCAGGATGATGCCACCAATACCACATTCGTTACCAAAGACAATGTGGCCAACAGTCGCCAGATTGGTGTAAGCATCAACGCAGGTGTGCCCGTAACCAAGTGGTGGAGAACCAATGTGTATGTGAATGCCTTTCACAACAAGTTTAGCGGTGAAATAAACGGTGGCTATCTCGAACTAGATATGAACGGTTGGATGACCAACATTCAAAACCAGTTTACTTTCAAAAAGGGTTGGGGTGGCGAAATCAGTGGTTTTTACCGCAGCCGTATGCTCGAAGGCGTATTGACTGCTCAGTCGATGGGCGTTATCAATTTTGCCGTAACCAAAAAAATGATGAAAGACAAAGGTCAATTGCGCCTCAACTTCCGTGATCCATTCGATCTGCAGTATTTCCGTGGTACCGTAAAATACCAGAACATTGATTTACGCATCAAAAACCAGTGGGACAATCAGGTACTCAACATTAGCTTCACCTACCGTTTTGGTAAGCCGGTAAAAGGACCATCACCCCGCAAAAACGGTGGTGCAGGCGACGAACAAAACCGGGTAAAATCTGGCGGTAACTAAGCACATTTACATTTTGAGATTCTTACAGCAGGCAGGGCGGTTTTCCGTTCTGCCTGTTCGTTTCAGCAGGGTAGAAGACTATCTTTGCCCTCCAATAAAAGAAAACGATATGCCCAGTTTTGATATAGTAAGCAAGGTAGACGGCCAAACGCTGGATAACGCCGTAAACGTAACCCGTAAAGAAATCACCAACCGCTTCGATTTTAAAGGCAGCCATGTGGTGATGGAATTGGACAAAAAGACGTTTGTACTTTCGCTGGAAGCGGATAGCGATATGAAAATGGAGCAAATGATTGATGTACTCATTAGCCGCAGCATTAAGCAGGGGCTCGACGGCCAGGCATTCGACCTGACCAAAGAAGGCTACCAAAGCGGAAAGGTTTGGAAAAAAGAAGTGCCCGTACGCAATGGCCTGAAACAGGAAGACGCCAAGAAAATTGTGAAAATGATTAAGGACAGCGGTGCCAAAGTACAGGCAGCCATTATGGACGATATCATTCGGGTAACAGGAAAAAAAATTGACGACCTGCAGGATGTGATTGCCAAATGCCGTGGCGGCAACTTTGGCATTCCGCTTCAATTCGTGAATATGAAGAGCTAAATTGCTGATACTCAGCAATTACAAATTTCTTGAAAAAGGTTTGCGCATTTCAATCTGATTGGCCTACTTTTGCCGACCATTAACCAACCCGGTCGCTGTCGGGTTGTAAAACAAAACATACTATGAAACAAGACATTCATCCTAAGAGCTACCGCTTCGTTGTTTTCAAAGACATGAGTAATGGCACTGCTTTTCTGAGCCGCTCTACTGCTGCCAGCAAAGAAACCATTACCTGGGAAGATGGTAACGAATACCCCCTGATTAAATTGGAAATTTCAAACACCAGCCACCCTTTCTACACTGGTAAAAACGTGTTGGTGGATACCGCTGGTCGTATTGATAAGTTCAAGAAGAAATACGCCAAGAAGTAATTTTTACGAACCATACTACCTGTTTAAAAACTCCTGCCTTTGGCGGGAGTTTTTATTTTTATACATCTGCCAAACAGCTGAAAAGAGTGACCGCTATTGGTAGTATATTGGCCCGCATTTCGCTAGTATTCATGATAGTTGTATACGATACCGCCCACAGTCGCCGACAGTTGTACCCCTTGTCTCTTACAAGGCCAATTGCCGATTTGCTGGTGGGTACAACTACGCTGGCCAACTGGTGGGCTATGCTGAGCAAACAACCAATAGCCACTGTATCAGAAAAGCATTTGACAGTGGCGCTGCCATCCGCAGCTATCTATCATTGCATTGATGCAACAGTGTTGCCCGATGCTGAATTGTGTGCTGCTATTTTACAAATGCAGCCCGGCGAAGTATTGGAAGATGCAACTGGTATTATAGCTTTTTGCACCGCACAGGCCCCAGTGTTTGGGCAAATGCCTGTTTGGTCATCGGGCAAAACACTGGAGGTAACAGCAAAGCGTTTTGACCATGCCACCACGTTGGTGCAACTTAACCCAACATTCATACAGCAAACAGTTAATGCGCCCAACTTGCTATTGGCGAATGATTTTTTCCGTCAGCAAAACACTGTATTTGGCGACGCATTGTATATAGCACCAACCGCCCGTATGCAGGCTTGTATCATCAATACTACCGATGGACCGGTGATGATCGACGATTATGCATTGGTGATGGAAGGTTGCATTATTCGCGGCCCGGTGTACATTGGCAAAGGCACGGTGGTAAAAGCCGGAGCGAAAATTTACGGTGGCACCAGCATTGGCCAACGCTGTACCGTTGGTGGCGAAATCAAACAGTCGATCATTCATAACTACAGCAACAAAGCCCACGATGGATATTTGGGGGATAGTTACATTGGCGAATGGTGCAATCTGGGCGCCGGCACCAGCAACAGCAATATCAAAAACACGGCTGGTGAGGTGAAAGTGTGGCAGCAAGCCTTACAAGGGTATATACCAGTAGGGGTAAAAGCAGGCACCATCATGGGCGACTATTCCAGAACCGCCATTAATACCAGCATCAATACCGGATGTTGCATCGGAGTGTGCTGCAGTTTACATGATGCTGGTATGGCGAGTGGTCATGTTCCCTCTTTCAGCTGGGGCCAGCATGAAAAGTATCAGCTCGAAAAAGCACTGGAACATATCCGCAATTGGAAGCAATTGAAAGGGCAGGAGCTAACCGAACAGGAAGCGCAAACGTTGTCGAATGTTTTCAATCACCATTCTGCTTGATAAATGTCAGCCTTTCCATTCCTCATTCACATGTAATTTCAACAACGAAAATCAATTCAATCAACAACCCATATTTTTCACAAATGAGAAAGTTTATTGCAGCCGCCAACTGGAAAATGAATTGCACCAAAGAGCAGGCTAAAACATTAGTAGAAGATTTACTCGCTATTTCACATACCTTCGACAAGCGTCATTTGGTAGTACTGGCAGTGCCTTATCCATACCTCATTATGGTGAAAGATTTGGTGGGCCAAAACAACGACTACTTTACTGTAGCCGCACAAAACGTACACCACAAAGACCATGGTGCTTACACTGGAGAAATTTCTGCAGCTATGCTGGCATCTATTGGTGTGGAGTATGTAGTGATTGGCCACAGCGAACGCCGTGAACAATTTGGCGAATCAAATGAAGTACTGGCACAAAAAGTAAACATCGCCTTGGAATACGGGCTGAAGCCAATCTTCTGCTGCGGTGAGCCTCTCGAAGTGCGGGAGGCTGGTACGCAAAATGAATACGTGAAAAAGCAACTCCAGGAAAGTTTGTTTCATTTGAGCACTGAGCAAATGAAAAATGTAGTGATTGCTTATGAACCCATTTGGGCTATCGGTACGGGCAAAACTGCCAGTATCGAACAAGCACAAGACATGCATTTCCATCTGCGGGCCATGCTCATTAAGCAATACGATGAAAACGTGGCCAATTCTGTTTCCATCTTGTACGGTGGCAGCGTAAAAGCCGACAATGCAGAAGCACTGTTCAACTGTCCATCTGTGGATGGTGGTTTAGTGGGTGGTGCAAGCCTCATTGCCGCCGATTTCGAAAAAATTATTGAAGGACTGAAGCGATAATCACAACAACAACCAACATACAAAAGCTAGTTACGCAAGTAGCTGGCTTTGTTTTTTTATGGTGCATGAAGATTTCATCAATGCAAAACCGATGCACGTTGCAAACGATCGTTTATGGCTTGCCCGATTCCTTCATTCGGAAAAGGTTCTACCAAAATGGCTTCTGCACCCATATTGTCTGCATTTCGCATGCTGGCAAAAAGCTTACTGGCTACTTCATCAATACGACAATCGTTCGATAGTGAAACAACTTGCAATAAGATAGTTGTGCCCTGAAAATGATAAGATGCAGCAATCGATTCCTCACTTCCCCAACCCATGATGATTACCTTTTTACCAGCAGCCATTGCCGATGTATCTGTTGCATTACCCAAATACAAAGGTGTATGGGTTGCATAGTGGGTTTTTAGCATACCTGGCGCCACCGGATGATCTTCGGCATGAGTTTTCAGCACAGGTGTAACGCCAGCTATTCTGGCTATGTCTTCCACACTCACTTTGCCCGTTCTGCGGATAATGAGTTGCCCGTCTTCTTCATCCACAATGGTACTTTCTACACCTACGGTGCAAGTGCCTCCATCTAATATGTAAGGAATTCTTCCCTGCAAGCCTTCGTATACATGGGCGGCAGTTACCGGGCTTACATACCCAAAACGGTTGGCGCTGGGTGCCACCAAAGGAAAATCGAGTTGTTTCAACAGGGCTTGTGTAATGGGATGTGCCGGAATACGTACCGCAACTTTTGAGCTGCCGGCCGTTACCACATCACTCACCAAGGCCGGATTTTTATCCAATAAAAAAGTAATTGGGCCGGGGCTGAAAGTATTCATCAGCAACTCCATGACTGATGAAATGCCGAGCACATACTTCTTAACTGCATCAATATCCGGCACGTGAAGAATCAAAGGATTGAAACGTGGACGGTCTTTGGCCAGAAAAATTTTTAAAACGGATTCTTCCTTCAATGCATTGCCCGCCAAACCATACACAGTTTCGGTAGGTATTGCTACCAACTCACTTTGGCGAAGCCAATCTGCAGCAATAGCAAGGTCGTTGCCAATAGATGTTTGAAATATTCCGGTATTCATGCGGGGCAAAGGTGGCATAATCCTTTGGCTCTGCAAATTCAGAAAACACAGGTTTTAATATGCTTCAGCAAGTGATGAAAGCCAAGGCATAAATAGCATTACTTTTGAAAAAATGAGCACTGAGGCACCTTATCTGTTGTGGATTTGTAGTTGGTATCCAAATACACTGGAACCCTTGACAGGAGATTTTTTACAACGGCATGCAAGGGCAGTAGCGCAGCAAATTCCGGTGCATGTTTGGGCTTTCGTTCATGATGCCAAAGGGCAAATCACTACATCCGTTTCGGTAGAAAAACGTTTCATCGAGAATGTCCGGGAAACGGTTGTTTATTTTCACATTCCTCCATCAGGTATTCGTGTGATTGACAAGTGGCGGATGCTGCAAAAAATGCATCAACTTGTAAAGATGCAAAGCCGGCAACAAGAGCAGGAGTTTGGTAAGCCACAGCTCATTCATGCACATATTGCTGTGTATGCTGCTTTGCTGGCACACAAATTGGCCAATCACTGGCAATTGCCTTTTTTTATATCGGAGCAGTGGACCGAATATTTGAAAGAAGCCACCCCGAACTTTCAACAAGCCAATGCTTATGTACGCTTTAAATGGCTGCAGGCCATGCGGGGTGCCAAAGGCATTTCCGCCGTCTCCGTTTACCTGGCCGAACGATTGAAGGAGCTCTCCGGTAAGAATGTGGTTCGCATTCCAAACGTAGTAGATACTGCCATTTTTAACCCGTCACTCATCAACAGCCAAGCCAATCAACTCATACATGTATCTACTTTTTCGCCGCAAAAACAACCCGAATTCATCATCGAGGCATTTGCCGAGGTGGTTCATCAATATCCGGATGGCGTGTTAGTAATGGTTGGGCCTGAGAGAAAAGACCTTAAAGAACTGGCTCAACAACTGGGTTGCATTCACCGGATTATTTGGAGGGTAGAAATGCCCCAATCGGAACTGGTACATGAAATAGCCCGTAGTAAAGCATTGATTCTCTATTCGGCTTTCGAAACTTTTGGCTGTGTAGTAATTGAAGCTTTGGCAGTGGGTGTACCCGTAATAGGCTCCGATATTCCACCCATGAAAGAGTTGCTGCTGCAACCGGAGCAAGGCTGGATTGTAGCCAACCGCAATACTACCGCATTAGCTACTGCAATGCTGTCGGCTTTCAACACCGAACATTCTGCCTTCAGGCACCAACTTTCTGACAAAACAACCGCAGAATTTTCTTACAAAAACGTTGCGCAGGCTTTTATTGATTTCTATGGTATGAACATCACACCATAAACAAATGATAAATAGCTGATTTTCAACGTACTTATACAAGGTTAAAATGTGGGTAAAATAAGCCTGTAAGCCCCATGAAATAAGGCCTGTTTCCGGTACATTTGTCACCCTTGTAAACACACTTATGGAAGAACAGCAATTGCCTCAGGAAACAAACGATTTCAACAGGATAATTCAGATCAATATTGAGGAGCAAATGAAGACAGCCTATATCGATTATTCGATGTCGGTTATTGTCGGTCGTGCTCTGCCAGATGTACGCGACGGCTTGAAACCCGTTCACCGCAGGGTGCTCTATGCCATGAATGAATTGGGCCTCGATTATGGCAAACCATTCAAGAAAAGTGCCCGTATTGTGGGTGAAGTGATGGGTAAATATCACCCTCATGGCGACTCGTCTATTTACGATACCATGGTGCGTATGGCTCAGGACTGGAGCATGCGGTACACCCTTGTAGATGGCCAAGGTAACTTCGGCAACCAGGATGGTGACCCACCGGCTGCCATGCGTTATACCGAAGCCCGCTTGCAGAAGCTTTCTGAAAGCATGCTGGTAGATATTGAAAAAGAAACCGTTGATTATCAGCTCAATTTCGATGACAGCCTGGAAGAACCCACTGTACTGCCTACCAGAATACCACAACTGCTGGTAAATGGTGCCAGTGGTATTGCTGTGGGTATGGCTACCAACATGCTGCCCCACAACCTGGGCGAAGTTGTTGATGGTTGTATTGCCTACATCGAAAACAAAGAGATTACAGCTGAAGAGCTCATCAAATATGTAAAAGCACCTGACTTTCCAACTGGCGGTGTAATACATGGTTTTGAAGGGGTAAAGCAGGGCTTGCTCACTGGTCGTGGCAGGGTAGTGCTTCGTGGCAAAGCCACTGTAGAATCCGACGAAAAAGGGAAAGACAAAATCATCATCACCCAGGTTCCTTATCAGGTAAACCGGGATACGCTGACGGATAAAATTGGTCAGTTGGTGAATGAAAAAATTATTGAAGGCATTTCAAATGTAAACAATGAAAGTAACCTGAGAGAAGGTACCCGTTTGGTGCTCGACTTAAAGAGGGATGCTGTACCTCAGGTAATAATCAATCAGTTATACAAATTAACTGAACTACAAACTTCATACGGCATCAATAACGTTGCCTTGGTAAAAGGCCGTCCACGTACCCTCAATCTTCGTGATCTTATTAGTGAGTTTGTAGCGTTTCGCCACGAAGTTGTGATACGCCGTACCCGCTACGAACTTAAAAAAGCTGAAGAGAGAGCCCACATTTTACAAGGCTACCTTATTGCGCTGGATCATCTCGATGAAGTGATACGCCTCATCAGGGAGTCTGCTACTCCAGAAATTGCCCGTGAAGGCCTGATGACCAACTTCGGCATGAGTGAGATTCAGGCAAGGGCGGTATTGGATCTCCGTTTGCAACGCCTTACCGGCATGGAGCGGGATAAGATTAAAGCCGAGTTTGAAGAAATCATGAAGCTCATTGACCACCTGAAAACGGTGCTCGATAATGAAGACATGCGTTTTGCTATCATCAAGCAGGAATTGTTGGAGGTAAAAGAAAAATTTGGCGATCCTCGCCGCACCGAAATACAATACCTGGCCGATGAAATTTCTATAGCTGACCTAATTGAACAGGAAGATGTGGTGGTTACCATTTCTAATCTGGGTTACATTAAACGCACCAGCTCCAGTGAATTCCGGCAGCAACGCAGGGGAGGACGTGGAGCCCGTGGCAGCCGTACCCGTCAGGAAGATTGGATTGAGCACATGTTTGTAGCCAATACTCACCACACATTGTTGTTCTTTACCGAAAAAGGAAGACTGTACTGGTTAAAAGTGTATGAAATACCTGAAGGCGACAAAAACAGCAAAGGCAGGGCCATACAGAATTTGATGCAAATGCCTGGGGATGACAAGGTTAGAGCTATTATTGATATCGCTAATTTAGATGATAAAGAGTTTGTTCAACAGCATTACATCGTTTTGTGTACCAAAAAAGGTGTTATTAAGAAAACATCTCTCGAAGATTTTAGCAGACCAAGATCTACCGGGGTTAATGCCATTACTATTGTAGAAGGTGATCAGCTATTGGAAGCAAAACTTACTGATGGTAACAGCGAAATAATGATGGCGTTACAGTCTGGCCGGGCCATTCGTTTTCCGGAAGAAAAAGTTCGCCCAACCGGCCGTGGAGCCATTGGTGTGGGTGGCATAGAGGTTGATGATGCTAACGACTCAGTTGTAGGTATGCTTTGTGTGAAAAAGGAAGACCTCGAAAACCGGATGATTTTAGTGGTTAGCCAGAAAGGTTTTGGAAAGAAAACGCCGATTGACGAGTACCGCATTACTAACCGCGGCGGTAAAGGTGTTAAAACCATCAGTATTACCGAAAAAACTGGTAACCTGGTGGGTATCTTAACCGTATCAGACGAGGAAGATTTGATGATTACCTGCAAGAGCGGCATCACTATCCGAACCGGAGTGGACAGCATTCGTGAAGCGGGAAGAGCTACACAGGGTGTAAAACTCATTAGGATTGAGGACGATGACGAAATAGCCGCTATCACACAAATGGCGAAAGAAGAGGAGGAAGATGAACTATTGAGTACAGAAGAAGGAGCCACAACCACTGAAGCTGATGCTGCACCTGCAGATGATGCGCAGCCAGATGCACCCACTGACACAGAAGCATCCACCGAAGAAGATCAATAATCTATTCTAATACATTGTAAACCAATACATCGATCATGAAAAAAGTTGCATTGAGTCTTGCTTTGACAGGACTAATTTCATCGGTTGCACTGGCGCAATTTGATGAAGTAAAAACATCGCTGGCCATACAGCAGTACAAAAAGGCCAAAGAGCAATTAGACCAGTTGCTTACCAAGCCAAAAAATGCTGCCAAGCCAGAAGCTTATATCCTGAAAGCGACTGTTGTAGCTTATCTGATGAATGATCCGGCAAACGAAGCTACCGCAACGCAGCTGCGCAGCGAAAGCATCGAAGCCTATAAAAAGTACCTGGAAATGGATCCTGCCAAATCTTTGGTTGTAGACCCCACATATGCAAATGCACCCATTGGCTATTACTCCAGTTTCTTCAACGAAGGCATTAAAGGCTATAATAAGAAGGATTGGACAGGAGCCTCTGCAAGTTTTAAAAACACAGTGGAGTGGAGCGATTTCATTATTGCCAATAAACTGGCCAAGATGGAATTTGATACAACAGCAAACTTACTGGCCGGGGCAGCTTTTCAAAATGCCAAGCAGGACGATGCAGCCGTTCCGTATTTCACCCGTTTGACAGACAAAAAGATTGGAGGCGATGATAATGAGTTCGTTTATCAGTTCCTTATGGGCTATTACTTTAAAAAAGATGATGCAGCAGGTTTTGAAAAATACAAAGCACTCGGTAAAGAGCTCTATCCAAAAAGTGAGTACTTCACTTTCGAGGAAATAGATTTTATCATGTCTTTGGAAGATGAAGCGGAGAAAACAAAACGTATTGAAGCTAAAATTGCCAAAGAGCCAAGCAATCTGGAATTGCTGCAGAACTATGGATTTATCTTGTTTGACAAGTTAAATGCTGAGGATGTTTCTGGCATATCTAACTATGCTGAAATGGAGCAAAAAATGATTAACTATCTCAGCCAGGCTGGCGATAAAAAGCCCGATGATGGAAAACCATTTTACTATTTGGGCAATCATTTTATCAATAAAGCAGTGAAGGTGAATGCAGATATCAGCAAGGTTTCTGACGACATTCGCAAAGCAAATTCTACAGCCAAGCCTGATAAAACAGGAAAATTGCCTCCGCCACCAAAAGAGCTCACAGACAAGCGTGACGCCTTGAAAAAAACATACAACGATGAAGTTGACAAAGGCTTGCCGTACTTATTGAAATCTGCCGAGGCTTATGGTAAGCATACCGATTTGAAAGGAATGGAGTTGCAGAACTACAAGCGACTGGTAGACCAGCTTATCTTAATTTATGGAGACAAAAAAGCAGCCACCAAAGTTCCTGCAGACAAAGCCAAGTTTGAAGCAGAAGAAAAGAAGTGGAATGCGGTGTACACCAAAATAGCACACTAAGCATATTTGAATAAAGGCCACATTAGAGTGGCTTTTATTCAAATATGACACTTAACATAATATTAATTATAAGTATAATAATGAAATATTTTACTTTACACTTTTACACAAACCCAGCTACTTAGCTATATTGAAACCTTACTTTCACATTTGAGAAAACTAATACCAACTCATTAAGACTTCACAACCATGAGACGTAGGAAATTCGTTCAATTAGCTTCATTATTACCCACAGGTGTTCTGTTGAATAATTCAAATGTTCAAGCAAAACCAATTGATGCAGATAACGAAATAAATCCTGTGGTAATAAGCACATGGGCTCCCAACGTAAAAGCAAATGCTGCTGCGTGGCAAGTGCTGGTTAAGGGCGGTACAGCATTGGATGCGGTTCACCAGGGCGTTATGGTTCCAGAAGCTGATCCGAATGACCAAAGCGTTGGCTATGGTGGTTTACCCGATCGTGACGGCCGGGTAACGCTGGATGCCTGTATCATGGATCATCAGTACAATATAGGGTCGGTTATGTATCTTGAGCATATCAAACATGCCATAACAGTTGCCCGATTGGTAATGGAAAAGACGCCGCATGTTCAGTTGGTAGGTGAAGGCGCTTTGCGCCTGGCGCTGGAAAATGGTATGAAAAAGGAAAATCTGCTCACCGAAGCGAGTGAAAAAGCATGGAAAGAATGGCTGAAAACCTCACAGTACAGTCCCATGACAACAGTAGAAAACCTGCTGGAACGAATTAAAAACAATCACGACACTATTGGCATGCTGGCCTTAGATAAGCACGGCAATCTTAGTGGCGCTTGCACCACCAGCGGCATGGCGTATAAAATGCAGGGGCGTGTTGGCGATTCTCCTATTATTGGTGCAGGGCTTTTTGTTGATAATGAAGTGGGTGCGGCTACTGCAACTGGCGTTGGCGAAGAAGTGGTGAGAATTTGTGGTAGCCATACCGTGGTAGAATACATGCGGCACGGCTACTCGCCTGCCGAAGCCTGCAAACAAGCAGTGAAGCGTTTGATAAAAGCCCGAGGAGAAGCCACTGCCAGAAAATTGCAAATTGGCTTTATAGCCATGAATAAGAAAGGCGAAACGGGTTGCTATTCACTCACAGGAAGTTTCACTATGGCTTTGAGAAATGTAGCTGGAGAAAAAGTAATTGACGCCCCTTCCCTGTTGTAAATCATTTAATGTGCAAACAATAAATGATTTGTAGTAATTTTCTATTTAAAGAAAACACACACGAGATGCGCAACAAAACCAGCATACATTTAGCTGTAATGGCCTTGCTAATACTTGGTCAGTATAGTTGTAAAAAAGCTATACAGTCAGTTCAAGAAGACTTCGTAGTCAACTTGATTACCAATAACTTATGGACGGTTACCTTATATAGTGAGAACGGTACAAATCAGACAGGTTTATTTGCCGGATATGATTTTAAATTCAACAAAGACCTCACTGTTTACGGTCAATTGGTTGGCCAGGCCGATGCTGCCGGCACATGGCGGGGCGATGCATCTGCCATGACCATTACTTCTGCTTTTCCTAACGGACCAGCACCGTTACAAAAATTAACCGGCATCTGGAATATCACCAGAACCACGCTCAGTTCGGTGAAATCTACCCGAACTGAAAACGGTGTAACGTATTTACTGGATCTCCAGAAAAAATAAACGGGAGCCCTTTATGAATGCTACCACAAGTTTCTGGGGCATAAATCACCCCACTTATTGCCTAGCATAAAGCCAACTACAATCTCATGGGTGCCTTTTGTAAAGTTTTGTAATGGAGAAGTAGTATAGTCGTAGGCATAGCCAATGTTCATTACATTGGAAATATTCACTCCGGCCATAGCACTCAAGCCATCTTTTAAACGGTAGCCGGCACCTAACCAAACCCGGTCACGATACTGAGCTTTTACATTAAGGTCAACACCAAGCGGCAATGGATTTACATACCGGAGAACTGCAGATGGAATAATGCTGATATCTTCATTGGCATACAATTTATAACCGGCAGTTACAAACAAATGCGGGTAAGATTTGGTGCTGGTTGTAAGTGTATTGCCCGAAAATTCGAGGCCCTGATTCATGATTTGCTGTGCAGAAATGCCTGCAAAAAAATCAGCACTATACAACCACAAACCCGCATTTACATCCGGACGCATTTTATTGAGGTATCCGCTTGAAGCCACGGCGGGGTCAATAGGATTATCGAATAATAATTTAGATGTATTGAGTGCATTATTGGTAAGCCCGACACTAATACCGCCAGACAAACTTGTTCTTGGGCCAATGCCCAAATGATAAGCATATGTACCATACACAGAAAACCGATTGAGTGGCCCGGTTTTGTCATTAATCATCGTAAATCCCCATCCGTGATGCGGTTGAGCCGAAGTGTAAGATTCCCAATACGCTTGCCCTCTCGGGTTTTCTCCTTCTGGTACAAAAGTTGTCGGGTTGGTTCGAGTATCTTCTTTTCCAATAGACCCGTGTATCGTTACATAGGTTGTTACCGGTGCATCGAGTATCCCCACCCATTGGTGGCGATGACTAATTTTTATATCTGTATAATTTTCTATACCAGCTACTGCAGGGTTGATGATATAATTATTGAGGATATATTGCGTATAATGTGGTCGCTGCTGCCCTCGGCCCGCCACCCACAGTAGCATCATCATGCTGCATGCTGCAAAAAATCTCATTCCTGTTAGCTTATTTACTTGAAACATCATCTTACAATAGTTACAGATCCTGAAATTGGTTTGCGTCCGTTTTTGGGATCTATGATATAATAATACACTCCTACTGGAACATCTTTGTCTTTGTACTTTCCATTCCACGGCACCTGGTATCCGGTGCTGGTAAACACATTTTTTCCATAACGATCAAACACACGGATGATAGCACCAACATAACTGTCAAGATAACGGATTGTCCACACATCATTGATGCCATCTCCATTGGGGCTGAATGCATTTGGTATAACGGGTGCCAGCAATACTTTTACAAACACGTCATCTGTACTGCTACAACCGCCGGCACCAGCTACGGTCAACGTGTATGTTCTGTCGAACGCTGGGCGTACCACGGGCTGCAAAGTATTGGCATTGCTCAAATCCGTTGCCGGGGTCCATGAATAAACATAATTACTACTTCCTGAAACTGTTGCCGGAATAATTGCTTGCCCGCCTTCGAGCACAAACAAATCAGGACCTGCATTTACCACCGGAAATGGATGAACCACTGGCACGCTGATTGATGTATCTGACACGCATCCTTTATTGGTTGTGTACCACATTTTTACCACAAAAGACCCCGCTGACCTAAATGTATGATTTGGGTTTTGCGTTGTACTTGTTTGACCATCGCCAAAATCCCACTGCCAACTGTTGATACTTTGCGTTAACGGATTACTGGCATCTGAAAATTGAAATGCATCACCAAGGCAAACACCGTTATTGGGACTCACTGAAAAATTGGCCATTGGCTGCGGATACACTTCGCTGAGTATTTGCGTAAGCGAATCGGAACAGCCATCTTTTGAAGTCACCACCAATTTTACAGGATACACACCAACAGACGAATAAGTAAATGTTGGATTTGCTAAAGCACTATTACTACCAGCAACTCCAAAATGCCAGCGATAACTAAGCTGACCTGCAGTGCCATCGCCAATGCTGCTTTGATTGGTGAACGTTGCAATGCCAGTTGGCATACAAACCACAGGCAATGTAAATGAAGGAACAGGTACATGCTGCACAACAACCGGTAACTGTGCAGGCAAACTCACACAGCCACTGTCTGTAGTTACTACAAGTTCCACAATAGTGGTTCCTGTATAATTAAAAGTGTAGCTAAAAGGCAAACCATCATTACGTGACAGGAGATTGCCACCCCCAAAATTCCAATCCCATTTCGATAGTTGATTTGCATTGGCTATAGATGCATCAGCAACTGTAAATGCTTGATTTTGGCAAGCAGGCCCTAAGTAGGAAAACGACGCCGTTGGCCGTGGCCAAACAGTTACATTTTGTTTCACAGAATCAACGCAGCCTGAATTTGTGATGAAAGTATAGGTAAGTAAATTTTGACCGACGCTTAACAATGAAGGTGATAAAGTACCCATCGAATCAATACCAATTCCAGAATAAAAGCCAACTCCTGCTGCACCTGTAAGCTCTGTAGCTTGGGTTATCAATCTTGGCAAACCATCAATACAAATACCTGGCACCGCTTCGAACGCCAACAAAGGTTTTGCATAAAGAGCTACATCTTGTGAGTATTCACTTACGCACACATCGCCGGAATAAGCTACCAACCGTATGGTTACCATTTGCATATCGGGGCTGGTAAAAACCGGATATTGATGCGTATAAATTTTATCAAATTGTGGTAATTCATCGATAGTGGTATCTGTGCCGGAAGGCCAGTTCCAATAGATCACAGTTCTGGTGATGCTACCAAAATTGACGGTTGATTTGTTTTGAATCTTCAATGGAAGATTGCTACAAACAGGCATACCATTATCCATTACAGTAAAATCTGCCACCGGATTATCGCCGTTTACAATTAGTTGCTGCGCCAAAGAATCTTTACAACCGCCGGCTGTTTCTGCAAAAAGCTGAACAGTATAGTTTCCAACGTCACTGTATTTATGTTGGCCGTCAAATGTATTGCTCAAATTTGCACCTGGCAACGCATTCATATCGCCAAAATTCCAGCGCCATTGTGTACTAGCAAGATTTCCTCCGGGAATGGATGAGTTGTTTTTGAAAAAAGCAAAAGCATCTTGCAAGCAAACCTCCGGTAGTGAAAAGTCAACTACCGGATACTCTCCCACTTCTATAGGCAATGGAAAACTACTCATACAACCCGTGTTTGTTTCCACAAACAAAGTCACAGCCTTTGGGCCACTGGTATTGAACAACACCTTTGGATTGATGGAACTTGTAGCCGTATCTCTTCTGTTGCCATAGTCCCAAATCCACCGTTCTATTTTACCAGTGGGTATGAAAGAATCATCCTCTAACTGGATACTGTCATTTACACAAGATGCTCCAGCCACCCGAAAAATGGGAATGGGTACGGCACTGACCCGAACTGTTTGTGTGCTGCTGTCCACACAACCATCATTCGATACAATTTTTTGTTGAATGGTATAATCACCGGGCACCAGGTAAGCCTTGGAAGGCAAGGAACCTGAAGCAGTTGTATTGTCGTCAAAGTTCCATAACCATTGCGTAATGCTTCTATCGTGTGCAGTAGCATTATTCATGAAAAAAACCGGATTACCTATGCAGCCATTATTGGTTGCTGTAAAATCTGCTTTGGGTTGAGGGTACACTGTAACCAAAACACTATCTGTACTACCGCAGCCGGGAAGGTTAGCAAACTCTGTGCGGAGGTAATATTTTTGTACAAAAGTTGTAGTGCCCGTATTGGTTAACGTGACTGTTGGATTGGCGTTGTTGGTACTACTCAACCCTACTGCCGGCGTCCATGAATATTGATAGGCCGGATTATTAGCAGCGCCAATTTGTGCAGAAGCATTGCTGCAAATAGCCGCATTGGTTCCTGCTTCTGATGGCGGCATTTCAGTGTAGATTTTCACATTTCTGATGGAATGCCTATCGGTACTACCGCCTGTACTGGCAGTAAAACCGAAGTATCCTAAAAAGTTGAAAGTCTGAAAACCGGTAATGCGTTGTACACCATTGATGGAAACTGAAATATTGCCTTTATCATACTCAATTTTGCAATCGTGATATTGACCATTCCTGATGAAACTTAATGAACCATCATTGTTATTTTTTGTTGGCTGGCCATTACATTCATCGTAGGTATTGCCCCAACGGAGCTGGATTTTTGGAACAGCATCAGGTCCACAATTCACCCATGTATCAATGCCAACCTTTAAACCATTGGCTGTAGCTGGTATACCTAAGCCACCGCCTGACACGAAACCGGTTGGGGGAACATCCAAATAACAAAATGCCAATCCATCTGCAGCAGAACCTTCTGCAATCCTGAATTGAAATTCAGCAACCCATTTGCTACACTGAGCAAGATTGATGGGCACATTATAAAATGCAGAACCACTTTGAAAATTCACCGGGTTGGTCAATATCAATTCACCATTGCCGGTGTTTGAACCAGTGTTACCGATGTAAGCATTGCCTTGTAAATTCCAACCAGATGTATTGAGCGGCGTGCCTCCCATTTGTGCAAACACAAATGACTGTGCGTTAGCAGAAACAGTAACTCCTGCTATCAGCGTAACCATTATAATTTGTATGAAAATCCGAAGTGTCATGGAAATAATTTGTGAGGCTATCTCACAATGGTTACAGATCCGCTTGTTGCCTTTCTTCCGTTTTTAGGATCAAGAATGTAATAGTAAGTTCCTACCGGCAGTGGCTTACCATTGAATAAACCATCCCATGGCTGATTGTATCCTGTACTGGTAAATACTTGCTTGCCATACCTGTCGAATACTTTAATAACTGCACCGGGATAACTGCTGAGATATTTAATATTCCATACATCATTAATACCATCAGCATTTGGACTGAACGCATTGGGCACATCTGGTTCCAGTAATACTTTCACAAATACATTATCGGTACTGCTACAACCACCAGCACCAGTTACTGTAAGCCTGTAAGTAATATCTGCCAACGGCTTAGTTAAAGGTTGAAGAATACTATTACTGTTGAGGTACGAAGATGGGGTCCACAAATAACTATAATTGCTGCTGCCTGTAGCTGACGCTGCAATAGTTGCCTGCCCACCTTCAAGCACAAACAAATCAGGGCCGGCATTTACCACAGGGTACGGATGCACTGTTACGTTTTTTGAAATAGTATCTGAGTAGCATCCTTTATTAGTAAGGTAATAAAACTGAACAGCATAAGTGCCGGCTGTTGCGTATGTTCTGCTGGTGTTTTGTGTAGCAGCGGTACTGCCATCTTTCAAATCCCAATACCAATTAGTAATTGCCTGATTCAACGGATTACTTTGATCTGTAAATGCAATCACATCTCCCAAACATACTTCCGATGGCGTTGTACTAAAATTAGCCAACGGTTGAGGGTTCACATCTGTAAGTTGCTGTGTCAGCGAATCGCTACATCCGTCTTTTGATGTTACAACCAGTTTTACTTTGTAAGAAGCTACTGCAGGATAGTTATAAGTAGGATTTTTTAATGTGCTGTTTGCACCGGCTACACCAAAATTCCAACGGTAAGTAAATTGAGCCTGAGAGCCATCAGCAATAGTGCTCTGATCGGTAAATGTTGCAGTGCCTACTGGCATACAAACTGTAGGCATTGTAAATGCCACCACAGGTAACGGATGTACATTGATGCTTTTGGTGACAGGTACACTTGTACATCCACTATCGGTAATTACACTCAATGTAATGTTTGTATTACCGGTGTTGGCATACACATGAGTGAATGCCGCAGCAGTTGTTTTAGTATAACTATTTCCATCTCCCATCGTCCAGTTCCAGATAGCCAGTTGGCTAAAATTGGGAACAGATGCATCTCTGAAAACAACTTGCTGTGTAACACAGGTGGGTGCATCTACGTTAAAGTTGGCAGAAGGACGAGGCCAAACGGTTATGGTATTTGTGCTACTGTCTTTACAACCTGCTGCAGTTTGGTATACATATTTTATGGTGTGTGTACCTACGCCCGGTATGGTTGGGGTAAACAAACCATTGGCAGCAACCCCGTTGCCGCTGTAAACAAATGTACCCGGCAAACCTGCTACATCATTTGCTTGTGCAATGATGCGTGGTGTTGCATCCAAACAAATTCCGGGTATGATTTCGAAAGCCACTTTCGGGCTTGCTTGAAGTGTGATTGATTTAACTACATCATTTACGCATACACCGCCAGAGTAGGCTACAAAACGAATTTGTACAGTCTTAGTTGACGGGGCAATAAAATTGCTATACAAATGTGTGTACTGTTTATCAGGGGATGGTGTGTCATCAGTTGTAACAATACTGGCATTGGGCCATTCCCAATACACTTCTGTCTTGGTAATAGAACCAAAGTTTACTGACGACTTGTCTTGAATAGTTACAGGAAGATTCGTACATAAATTTCCGGCCGTTACCACAATAAAATCTGCTTTCGGCTTATCACCATTTACAGTTAACACCTGGGTAATACTATCTACACAACCTGCTGCAGAAGTTACTTTTAACTGTACGTTGTAATTGCCAACTGCGCTGTACTTATGCTGCGCATTCAGTGCAGTGCTGGTATTTGGATTTCCCGGAGTGGCATTGGCATCACCAAAGTTCCAGGCCCATTGCATACCCGTAGTATTGTCAGCTATAGTTGTAGTATTTGTAAATACCGCAGAGGCATCTGTCAAACAAACTTCTGGCACTACAAAATTTGGCTTAGGTAAAGGATAAACTTGTATTGTACGCTTCAACGTATCGCTTATACAACCTTTACTGTTTGTTACAACCAGCGTTATGGATTTGCTACCCCACGCTGCGTAAGTATGATTAAAGGCACTGCCATTTGTTACATCGTAAGTAGTGTTATCACCCAAGTTCCATTGCCAGCGGGTTATGCTGCCCACATTAGCAGTACTGGTTTGCGTAAATGCAATTACGTTGGTTTCACAAACCGGTGTTGAAGTGGTGAAGTTGGCGGTTGGCAATGGATTCACCACATGTGCTTTGGTAACAGTATCACTCGGGCAACCTTTGTCAGAAATTATCCAATGCTTTACATTAAACGATCCTGCTGCAGCGTACAAATGTGCCATATTGTGCAGTGAATCTTTTTTGCCATCACCGAAGTCCCAATAGAACTTTTGTAATGCCTGATTGCTGGCTGTACTGCCATCTGTAAATCTTGAACTATCCCGCAGGCACACTTCATTCGTCATAGTAAATTCTGCCTTGGGCTGTGCAAACACATTCGCCAATTGCATGGTGCTGTCATCTGCACAACCTGCTGCAGATGTAACTGTAAGTTTTACAGCAAATGGCCCAACAGCTGTGTATTTATGCAAAGGATCTTTTACTGTAGCAGTTCCTGCATCGCCAAAGTTCCAGTTGTAACTGAATGTAGCCTGTGTACCATCAGTAATAGTACTGGTACTGGTAAACTGAGCTCTGCCATCGGGCAAGCAAACTACCGCAGGCATAGTAAAAGAAGCCACAGGATAAGGGCTAACAACAATTGTTTTGGTAAATGCCACACTCCTGCAACCTGTTTGATTTTCTACAACCAATGACACTGTGTACGTGCCCACATTTGAGTAACTGATTGTTCTGGCGGTATTAGTTGTCAAAGTATCTGTGCGACCATCGCCATAGTTCCATATCCATTTTACAATAGTTGCGCCTGTTGCAGTAGATGCGTCTGTTAAAACAATATTACTTCCCACACATGTTGGAGCACTCACTGTAAAATTGGCTGTGGGTGGCAACGTTACATCAATCACTTTTGTGGTATCCGCAATACAGCCAATATCCGTAATAATGGTTTGTTTGATGGAATATGTACCTGGATTCAAATACTTCTTAATCGGATTTTTTACAGAGTCGATACTGTTATCTCCAAAATTCCATAGCCATCTGTTTACCGTTCTACCCAACCCATTGCTGGCATCAAATATTTTCACTGAATCAGTACTGCACCCGGTATGCTGCCAAATAAAATCTGCTTTGGGCTTGCCAAACACTTCTACTTCATAATCAATTTGCTGCTCGCCACTACAACCGTCGGATGTTGGATTATTGGCAAACACAGATACTTTATACAAACCTGTTTGCGATAGCACATAAGAACCAGGCAATCGGTACTGATAAATATTTCTGCCTTCTACAACCCAGGTAGAATCATAGTCAGGATCAATAATGGTGGTGTCATTGAAACGTCCATAAAACTGCCAGCGCAATTGTGTTGGTTCGTAAGGAAGCGTAATAGCAAAATTGAAAGGCGAGTTTATACAAGTAGCAGGAAAGTTTACCGTTGCATACTCGTTTTTGATTGTTATAAACTGAAACAAGTCACGAACATTGGTACCCGCATTATAGCCATAAGATTCTAAGTTTCCGTATCCATAAGCGATGGCTGAAAAACTTGAATCGGCCACGAGTGTTTGCACCGGATTTACAATACTAAGATTCGTTACATCTTCTTGCAAATAGGAATAAGCCGTGCCGGGTATTACCTGGAAAGCGGCTGTTGGCGAAGCCCCGTTGATTTTAAAAGTAGGTGCAGCAACTGTTTTAATAATGATATTGAGATAACACCTGTCAACGTTGCTTTGCCCCGAAGGAACCCAAGCTCTGTGTGCAGAGAATAACGTGATGTTGTTGATGGTTTGCTCCACAGGATTGAGGATAACCATTTCAGGATCACTTTGCACCAACCCGGCCCCACCCGGCCCGCATGTTTGACTGGTCATGTAATGCACTACAGAAATGGGTTTGTCTGCATCTATCTTGTTTGGAAGGTTGGTTTTGAATTCATAAAAATTCCCAGGCCTTAATCCTGTCAATTGGCTGCTGGCTCCATTTTCTGTGCGGGTAACCACAGTTGCAGGATCTGTTACATACACCCGAAATATGTCGTAGGTTTTTCGAATGAAAGGTGCCGTCAAAAAACTTTTACCAAAAGTTCTTGTTGGAAACAATTGCTGATACAAATTGTCGCCACCAGATGCACCAGCACAATCAAAGGCCGACCATGTGGTAGAACTAAATACACCAATGGGTTTACAACTGGAACCTGCCGTTGCTAACGATCTTACCTTTGTGCCACTAATATCTGCATCCTTTGGAAACTGCACCTGGTACACATCGCCTGGTTGACTAAGTGTAATGGTATATTCAGTGCCTGCCGGTTGGTTAGCTCTTGTAGTTACAGTTGGTGTTATACCTACTACGGTATTGGCTTCTTTGGCCACCACTGTAATAGTGCCATATCCGCTATTGGCACCGCTGGCACTACTACTACTATAGCTGGGCACTATATACTCTTTGCCCCACACTGCTGATGGAAGAATAAGCGAAGCACCCGAACGAGCCGAACGAATAATGTGTGCATACACCACCACAGGTACATCGCTGGTTACATGTATGCCGGCACCATTTAGTATGCCTTCTACCTGTGCTAAATACACCGCATTATTGGGGGCATCGCCACCGGTACCCAAAAACACACGGCGAACACCATTGGCTGAAATATTAAACGGAATGGTATTGGGACCTGCTACCACCTGACCGGTAGCCGCTCTATCGCTGGTAATATAAATACCCATGACAGCACCAGTACCATCAACGTGAGCTGGAAAAGTGATCCAAAAATCTTTACCCTTATTGGAAAAGTCTTGTCCGAATGCATCGGAAAGCCCGAACCAACAACAACAAATCAACAGCAGCTTGGCAAACAAATGCTTCATGGCAAAAAGAGGGCGAATTGGGAAACGCAATTTAAGAGTTTAAGCAGTTAGAGATTCAACATATTATGACTCATGGGTTTGGTGCTGGTTTAACTGTTCGGGCAATTGTTTCAAATAGGCAGCTGCCGAAGGTCCCATGTTAAACAAAAGGTCAAGTATGCTCAGATTGGTTTCAAAACGTTCACCAAAGGTTTGTTGGTATGCAGGCAACAAAAAATGCGTTCTGTTTTTGGGTAAAAAACGATGCCTGAAATCAGTGGAGTCGTCGGCACAAATGGGCGAAAAGGTGGTACTATGTTCAATAGCACCTTGCCAACGCAACTGTTTCAGCGTCCAGCGCAACGACTGCTCTGCCATATCCCAGAGCAATTCATGCCTGCATTCCCAAATTTGCTGCAAACCCGGAGCGTAATGATAGAAAAACGGTGACCGGTTATACAACGATTCCAAGGTTCGCCAATGCTCTTTCATCCAGCGGCCATGGTAATCAATGGTCAAATCGGCTGTCATCGCTTTTTGATCTCTCCCGCCTTGCAAAGGCACCGTTATAGCCAGCACATCATTGGCCCCCAGCACCTGAAAGCGGTTTCGGTAACCCATCTTTTGCCAGTGCTCTTGTTTTTCCAGCACTATCGTTTCCACTTCGTGCAGTCGGGCAAAAGCAGCTATCGGACCAAATAATTGTATTTCAATTTTCCTCATCATGTTCAGGAATCAATAGACGTTTTTTTGACACGGTTTGTGCGGTGAGCGGGCAAGCTACAGCATCTGTATTTTTGATGCATGCAAAAAATCTTCATTATAGCTACCCTATTGTTGCAATTGGCAGCATGCAAAGTGCCTCAGGCATTACAATACAGCAGCATTAGTACAATTCAGGTGCAATCAATCGACTTGAAAAATACAGATGGCGTTGTTGAGCTATCCTTTTACAACCCCAATGCATTTGCTGTTCAGCTCAATCGGGTAGAAGCTATCTTGAGCATCAACAATCAGGTGGCTGGCAAAGCCAACATGGATACGCTGATACAAATGCCAGGTTTGGCCAATAGTTCATTGCCGGTTCGCATTCAGTTAGGCAATCAATTGTTGCTGGGCCAATCCATGAAGTTATTACTGGGCGGCAGCATTCCTTATCAAATTGAAGGTTTTGCCATGGCAGGCAAGAAAAAGCCCCGCTGGAAAATTCCTTTTTCACAACGGGGCGCTTTTACCAGACAAATGCTGGAAAAATTATTTCGGTGATGGTGCAACTTCCGGTTTTTTACAACAGGCCGGTAGTTTTTTATAAGTATCCGGATTGGCCATTACATCATCGGCATCAAAGCCGGCATTAGCAATTGCCGTTTTTATTTCTTCGAGATTGGTACGGTCAGGATACCAGGTAACTAACGCTACGCCTCTTTTAAAAATCACATTGATTTTGATGAGGCCGTCTACATACTTTGGCGCCGTTTGCTCAATGATTTGTTTGCAAGGCTCACAAGTAGCTTGAGGCACTTTTATTTCTGCCCGTTGCTGCTTGGGTTGTTGTGCCTGCGCTGCAGATGTCATCAACAACAAAACAAGAAAAGAATACAGAAGCTTCATAAAAGATGATTTTGACATGAAAAATTATAGTTGCCAATTGGCAGGATCCTGACTCCATTGCAGTAATACTTCCTGTTGATTGGCAGAAATGATTTGCCGCTCAATGGCCAAATCGATCAGCGTTGGATAGTTGGTGAGTGCTTTGAAAGGCACACCAGCCTTGTCGAAAGCTTCGGCTGCCTGCGGAAATCCATATGTAAAAATGGCAACCATACCTGCCACTTCCATGCCTGCGTTTCGAATAACATCTACAACCTGCAAGCTGCTTTTACCAGTGCTCACCAGGTCTTCAATCACCAATACTTTCTGGCCTTTTTCGTAGTAGCCTTCAATTTGGTTACCTAAGCCATGCTCTTTGGGTTTTGGGCGAACATAAATGTAAGGTAGTTTCAGTTGGTCGGCAGCCATAGCACCCCATGCAATACCAGCCGTAGCCACACCTGCCAGCATATCAATATCGGGAAACTCCGAGAAAATGACGTTGCACAATTCGCTTTTAATGTAATCCCTCACAAAAGGAAAACCCAGCGTTTTTCTGTTGTCGCAGTAAATGGGACTTTTCCAGCCACTGGCCCACGTAAATGGTTGATCGGCATTCAACCTGATGGCTTCAATTTGCAACAGTTTTTCGGCTACTACCCTTTCGTTTGTTTTCATCTGATTTGCTATTGCTGCGAATATCGCAATGTTTAGAAGGCGATGCTTTTATTCAGCATGGCCAATGATAATTTTAGCAGTTTATGGATGGTGAAGTATGCTGTCAGTCTTCGTTTGCGCCCAAGCAATTGCACAGCACTTCAACGCACTATCGAGGCCGGGACCATATGCTTTATCAGCCATCATCATTTTCATTTTCAGCAGTGGTTTGTACCACGGGGTCTGAAACACATAAAACATTTGCGTGGTGGTGCTATCTTTTTGCAATTGGTAAAAAGCAATACCACCATTGGCAATCACTGCAGCAGATTGCTGAATTTGAAAAAACAATGTATCGGCATGTATGGGCTGCTGACCAGCCTGCTGGTTAAACAAATCGTCATCGTAAAAAGGGATGTCAGCTGTTTTTACCACCAGTTTTTCATTGCCGCTCAGCAGCGTTTGAACCGATATTTCATTTGCTGAAATACTACGCATTAATTGCCCGGAATCAGCAGCAATATTGAGTGCTCTGCTGATAACCGTATTAGACGGAAACAACAACGTGATACCCCAAAAGAGCAACCCGAAAACCAGCACACTCAACAAACCCAGCTTTATTATTTTCATACCTTTTTTTTATTCCCACTTAAACACTTTTACAGCCACAGCATACACCACAATTCCCCACAGCACAATGATGCCAATTTCAAAACCCGTATCCCACAAGTGAGCTCCTTCAAAAGCAATTTTACGCATGGCATCGTTGAAATAAGTCAGCGGTAAAATGCGGCAAATGGGTTGCAACCAACTAGGAAAAACATCGATACTGAAAAAGGTACCGGCCAGTAAAAATTGTGGCAACGTAATGAGGTTAGCAAACGGTGGAATAGAAGATTCATTTTTAGCCACGCTGCTTACAATAAAGCCGAAGCCCATAAATACCAACAATGCTATAAAACTCAATACTAGTATTTCCAGAAAAGTAATCCAGCCATTTACCAGTGTAAACTTAAAAGCAAACGTGCCAATACCGATAATAACAACAGCTGTTACTAATTGAAATATTACCCGGGCAATGCCTTCGCCCAATACAATCATGGTACGGTTGACAGGTGTGGCATAAAACCTTTTCAGCACAAGGGTTTGGCGCAGGTTAAAAAACAAAAAAGCCACGCCAAATACACCAGCACTCAGCAAAGAAAAACCTAACTGACCGGGTAAAATAAAATCAATCGTCCGGTACTTACGAACTTCTTCTATAACGGGTGCATCAAACGAAGCGTAACTCTGTTTTTCAGGATAAATGCGGGCATCAATTTTACTCACGACATTTTCCAAAAATGGCAAAAAAGTGGAGAGCTTGTCTCCGCTGGCACTGGTAGACCGAAAGCTCACCCGGTAAGGATGCGTTGAATCTTTTGCATGATCATTTTTATACACCCCGAGTATGCCCGTAATGCGACCTTTTTTCAACTCCGATTGTAATTCTTCGTCCGACTCTGGTACAACAAACTTTACATTAGGAATGGTTTTTAATGCTGCAATAACATGGTTGCTGGTGTCGCTGTTTTTTTCGAGCACCACACGGTAGGTAGTAATACCGCCACCACCACCAATAAAGCCAAACACCAATATAAAAATGAGCGGAAAAGCAATGCTGAATAGTACTGCAGAGGGACTTCTGAAAATGGCTTTCAAAGCTCCTTTGGTAATGGCCAGCATGGCGGTTACCTGACTGTAGGGCTTTGATGGATGGTTTGCACTCATGGCGGCAAAAGTATCAGATTGTGCTGCACAAATGCGCAATTATTTACTTACCATTTGCCGGAGGCATTACAAAAAAAGGAAGGCGCATTTGCGGAGTACCGGCCTGCTGTTTCAGCAGCTGTATGTGCTTCCACGCAGTGGTAAATTCTACACCTAACTGTTGTTGTATGGTAATAGCCATACTCGTTTGCTGGTCCTTTTTTTCGTTGAACAGTTTATCCCAGAGCGTCTCCACTTCCGGCCACTGCCGCAGGCTGTACGAAGTGGTTTTTGCCATGCGGGCTGCACAGGCTATTGCATCTTGCAGCGTGCCTATTTTATCGGCCAAACCTTTGGTGATGGCAGTATTGCCACTCCACACCCGGCCCTGTGCTACGCTGTCTACCGCGGCTATAGTCATGCCCCTTCCGTTGGCCACTTTGCGCAAAAACTGCTGATAAGTAGAGTCTACCCCGTTTTGAAAAAAACGTCGCTCCACGGCACTCATGCTACGGAAAGGCGTGCCCATGCTGGCTGCCGGAGCAGTACTCACTTCATCGAAAGTGATACCCAGTTTTTGCGACATCAATTTACTGGCATCAAAGAGCATGCTATACACACCAATGCTACCGGTGAGGGTGCCGGGTTGTGCAAAAATGCTATCAGCTCCACAACTAATAAAATAGCCACCACTTGCTGCATAATCACCCATGCTTACCACCAATGGTTTTTCTTTTTTTACCAGTTCCACTTCCCGCCAAATTACTTCGGAAGCCAGCGCACTACCACCAGGACTGTTTATCCTCAGCACTACCGCTTTTACATTTTTGTCGAACCGGGCTTTGCGCAGCAGTTGCCGTATTGTTTCGCCGCCAATGGTACCGTCGCCACTTTTGCCATTTACAATTTCACCCTCGGCAAATATCACTGCTATTTTATCAGTTGGTTGTTCTTTCGCCTGCAGCGCCACTTCTATGAAGTCTTTTACTGCCATGAAATTGATTTTTTCAATATTGGCCGCTCCGGTTTTTTTGGCAATAATTTCTTTCACTTCATCATCGTACAACAATTTGTCGATGAGGCCGGCAGTTACAGCATCTTGTGCTGATTGCATGCCGAGTTCATGGGCTAATACCCGCAGCGCTGCGGTATCTGCCTTGGGTCTGCTGCTGGCAATATTTTGTAAAAAATGACTGTACAATTGTTGCAGCATGTCAGTCATTTGCAAGCGGTTTGCCTCACTCATTTTAGTAAGGCGGTAAGGCTCAGTTGCACTTTTAAACTGACCGGCATAAAATATTTCAGGAGCAACCCCCAGTTTGTCTAACGCATCTTTAAAAAATGCCAGTTGAACGCCAAACCCTTGCCAATCGAGGCTTCCGGCGGGGTTCATGTAAATGAAGTCGGCCACAGCAGCCAGTTCATACGCCCGTTGTTCGTAATAGTTGGCATAGGCATACATGAACTTTTTGCTTTGCTTAAAACGCAGCAAAGCATGGCGTAATTCTGAACTGTTAGCAAAACCCAGAGCATTGTTGGCCCCCACCAGGTAGATGCCTTTTATTTTGGGTTCTTTTGCAGCAGCATCTATGGCAGCAATTACATCGTGCAGGCCCAACATATCATCTGCCTGAGCACCGGGTATGGGCAAGCCCTGCTCTACCCGTTGCTCCATCATGGGTTTGCTAATGTCTATTACCAACACGGTATTTTCTTTTACTTCGGGCACATCATCGCTGGTGGCAGCACTAAAAATGCCGATGCCCAGCAAAAACATGATGAATGTAAAAACACAGATTGCTAAAAACGTAGCCAGGAATATTTTAAGAAAATTGCGCATGATGAATGAAAATCCGGATGAATATGAACAGCAGCCGAAAATAAGGATATTTGCCCCTGTGACAGACAAACGTTCTATAAACACAGCTTATTTACTTACCGGCGGAAACATGGGTAGCCGGGAGGTTCAGTTAGCCAAAGCAAAACAGCTGCTGGAGCAAGCTGCCGGGCCCGTTATCCACCATTCTTCTTTGTACGAAACCAGTGCCTGGGGCAACATTCCACAGCCCGCTTTCCTCAATCAGGTGCTATGCCTGCACACCCATCTGGATGCAGAATCATTGCTGCAAACAGCACTTCTTATTGAACAAAAAATGGGCAGGGAACGTACGGTAAAGTTTGGCCCGAGGGTGATTGATATTGATATCCTATTTTTCAACAACAACATTATCGACCGGCCGGAACTCACCATTCCTCACCCCTATCTGCACGTTCGCAGGTTTACGCTCATTCCTTTGGTAGAAATTGCCCCTAACCTGCTACATCCGGTGTTCAACAAAACCATGCACCAGTTGCTCACCGAGTGCCCCGATACGCTGGATGTGAAGAAATTTTCTGCTGAAAATGACTGAACCTTATTTGTTTTGCCGCAAGGGTTGAAACAAGTACATGGCGTATCATTTTATTACGATTGAAGGCAATATTGGTGCAGGAAAAACTACACTGGCTCATTTATTGAGTAAGCGGTTGGATGCAAGGTTGATTTTGGAAGAGTTTGCCGACAATCCCTTTCTGCCAAAGTTTTACGAAAATCCCAAGCAGTTTGCATTTCCGCTGGAGTTGTTTTTCATGGCCGAACGCTACAAGCAGCTCAAGGATATGCTGGTAAGCCGCGACCTGTTCAATACCATTACAGTAAGCGATTACTTGTTTACCAAATGTCTGCTTTTTGCCCGGGTAAATTTACCCGAAGAAGAATACCGGTTGTACCAACGCCTGTTCGATATCATTCACCAGCAAATAGTGCAGCCTGAAATATTAATTTACCTGCATGCACCGGTTAGCCGCTTGCAACAAAACATCAAAAAACGCAACCGTACTTACGAGCAAAGCATACCCGACGAATATTTATACAGTATTCAGGAAACATACAGCACTTATATCCGTAATCATAACGTGCCTACATTGCTGGTAGACGTGAGCAAGGCTGATTTTCTGAATAATCCCGCACACCTGCAAACCATTGTAGATGCGTTGGATAAAGAATACGAAACGGGCTTACATGTAGTGAGCTTGCCCGATTAGTACCAGACAAGCCCACCATTATAAATAGCAGTAGTATTATTTATTCTTCACCAGCTCTGGCAGAAGCTGCATCAATATTTCTGCCGAAAAATATTGCATTCATAAACAGCTTGGCACCACCTAGCCAAAATGCCCTGAAGTTGGGGTTATCGGCCATCAGAATGATCCTACCAGCGCCGCTGGTTTGCACCATTACCGAGGCTGAATTTTTCAACGCTGCATAATTCTGACGGGTGATGAAACCGCTTTGCAACGGGTTGCTGCCATATTTTACAGGCGCTGCATATGGGTTCTTTGGTATTTGCAGGAATACATTGTTCGTTTTAAACAAATCAACGGTACTGCCAGTGTAGCCAAAGCAAAGCGGATGTGTTACATCCATGTCTGCTTTAAAAATGGCGCCATTCATACGCTGTGCGCCGTCTATTTGCTCTTTGGCAAAATAGTTGGGTTTCATGAGGCTGTCCACAGCCGGTGCTACTCTTTTCATATCTGCTTTTACCAAACCATTATCGGCCAGCCAGCTCACTGCATCTTCACAAGCAATGAGTACACCGCCGCCATCAACCCATGCTTTCAGCTTTTCTTTATTGATGGAACTGTAACTGCCACTCACCATTATAATGGTATTGTAGCGGTCGAGATCGGCCCGGTTAAACTGCGCCAAATCGAGGTGCGTGGTACCCATATCCATCCGCTGATCCAGCAGGTGCCACACTTCTCCAGCATCAGTGGCACTTACGCCAGTACCTACCAGCATGGCCACATTGGGGGTGGTTACTTTCTGCATATAGCGGCTACCCAAATCGCTGCCTGCTGTTACATTGCCGGTGCGTAAAGGCGTAAACGTTACAGCAGTAGTTGCGGCAATATCTGCCACTATTTTCGCCAACTCTTTAGCAGCAATTGTTTGTGTTTGATGAGGAATAATAATGGTTCCTCTTTCAAAATTGCGCAGGGAATCATCCATTAAAAACTGCATACTGTTGCCGGCCACTTTTACCTGTACTCCACGCTGCTGCAATTTCCACAAGGCTTTTGGCGCTTCAAAAGCTTTCCAATCCATGAGGTAGCCATAGCTGGCTGTACCGGGCTCAATGGTACCCACATTGGGTTGGTCCACACTTACACGGTCGCCATGCAGCTGTGGCTGTGGCGCATTTACCCCAGCAAAGGGTACACCAAATGCCATAGGCATGGTCCAGGTGGTTACATCATAAAACAAACTGTCGGTGTATTGTAGTTGCTTGTCAAAAACGGTTCTAATCAGTTTGTATTGATACGCAGGCACGGGCACTATGTAGCTTTTGCCTTTGGCAAACCGCTGGTTGCCACTGTTGTAATCGGCTTTCAGTGCAAATACATCTACCCCATGGCGGGTAAGCAGTTGAGCTAAAATCTTTCCTTTTTGCGGATCATTATTATCACCAAAAACAAATTCTTTTTCCGGTGCTGCCGCAGCATCTTTTATCATTTGCTTGTAAAAATCACGCTGATAATTCAGGAGCTCTACCCGCAGATTTTTGGCAGCTTCCAATGTAGAAAGTGTGGTTACAAACTGATTGCGGATGGTGAAAGGAAAAGTCAGCAATCCGTTGTCCGTTTCCTGCACATGCCCACGGCTGCTGGCTTGCTCAAACAATATTCCAATACCGCCCTGCATATCGGAAAAAGTGCTGCCCTTACCGTAGTAAAAATCATCGTAGCCTTCTTTGGTAAAATACAAACTGCCAATGCGATCGAGAAAACGGGCATGAAACTGACCGATTTTTCCGGTAAGTTCCTGGTTCTTCACCGGCGTAAGCGGGTTTACCCGGCTGGGTACACCCGGCTGAAAAAAGAAAGTAGAATTACTACCCATTTCATGATGGTCTGTCAGGATATTGGGTTTCCAGTCGTGAAAATATTTGAGGCGGTTCTGGCTTTCGCGATGTACAGCAGGCAGCCAGTCGCGGTTGAGGTCGAACCAGTAATGGTTGAAACGACCGCCGGGCCAGGCCTCATTGTATTCGCGGCTTTGCGGATCGGCCACCAGGTTTTTGCTTTTGTGCTGGTTGGCCCAGTTGGCAAAGCGGTTCAGTCCATCGGGGTTAAAAGATGGATCCAGCAAAATGATTGTTTTACTTAGCAGGTCTTCTACTTGTGGGCCTTCTGCAGCAGCCAGGTAATACGCCGCCAGCAAGGCGGCATTGCTACCACTGCTTTCATTTCCGTGAATAGAATAGCCCATAGCTACCACAGCTGGCATGCCTTCTGTATCAAGTTTATCGGCATTTAATGGTTGCAGCAATTGTATATGCTGCTGACGCAATAATTCTATGCGGCCCATATTGCCCGGCGAAGAAATAATAAGCAGCAGTTGCTGGCGTCCTTCGTAGGTAGTACCCGTAACCTGCAACTTTATCCGTTGGGGGTTGGCCGCAGCCAGTGCTTTCATATACATCACCAGTTTGTCGTGGGTTACATGCCACTCGCCTACCTCGTGGCCTATTACATCGGCAGGTTTGGGAATACTGGGGTTGTAAGAAATACTGTCGGGCAAATAATAACTGAGCGGTTGAGCCCACAGCGCATTGGTGATAGCCATCAGGCTGCATCCAATTACCAAAAGAAGTTTTCTCATAATGTAAAAGCTGAATGTATTAGGCGGCAAATAATGAAAAACCCTTCCATGTAGGAAGGGTTTAAATGTAGTAAAGTAGCTGATTTAGAAAGGTAAATCATCGCCCAAATCATTTTCGGGGGCGGGAGCACTGTGCATGGTATTGCTACCGCTGCCGGCAGATTGCATTCCATCTTGTGAGCCGCCGCCATTAGGCTGGTCGGCACGGTTGCCCACCAGTTGAAGGCTCAGTACCCGAAGCGATAAAGTAGCACCGGCGGTACCATCCGACCGGGTAAACTGACGCACTTCCGGAGTACCTTCTACATAAACCTGAGCACCTCTTTTAAGATATGGTACTACTCCGGTTCGGTCTGTCCAGTAGGCACATTCTACCCAGGTTGTTTTTTCTTTTTGACCACCACTGCTGTCGCGGTAGCGTTCGGTATGGGCTACGGTAAAATTGATGACATTTTTTCCGTTTACCTGATTTACCAGAGCGTCTTTGCCCAAGTTGCCAATTGCCTGTAGCTTAATCATACGTACACCTCGTTTTTAAATTACTTACTAATAAATGTGTGTTTAAAGTTAATGGGATAGACAGCTGAAAAAACAACCTGCTATTCTTTTTTTAGCTTTTGCCTTGCAAACGTTGCACAAGAGTACTGTCTGGTTTAAGGGTTGGTTACTTTGGTACCGTTATCGACTTATGAAGCAATCCCCCACCTCTGGCAATCAATTATTTTGGCAAGGCCCTTTATTCAAAGCAGAAATTTATGCTGACGAATTGAGCTTTCTTTCCAGCAAAAACAACCGTGGATACGAGCCGTACATTCCCGTTAATTTATTGGTGGATACAGGTTCCAACATTTCCGGTGTAGATTATAGCATTGTCCAAAAACTCAAACTGCCCAAATACGAAGCTCCCGCCGAAGTAGATGGCGTAGGCGGCAAACACAGCCTTAGCCTGTACAGAGCGGTACTCTTTCTCGATATTTTTGGCCAAAAGGGTTTGCCCCTCGACCTGATAGCCGGCGATTACAGCCAAAGCCCGTACGATGGCGTAATAGGCCGTGATGTGCTCCAATACTGCAAATTCACCTTCGATGGCCCTGCCAACCAGTTTGTATTAGAGGCTGTCAACTTTTAGGCAATCCCACGGATAGTTTGTAAAGCCCTTCCTAATTCCGGCATCCGACAAGGACAATTGCAGGCAGATGGCTACTTTTGCAGCCTGTATCCGGACTATGAACCCGGCTCGTACAGTTTAAAACATGAGTAAAAAAGGAAAAGTACTGGTGGCCATGAGTGGTGGCATCGACAGTACAGTAACTGCCCTGATGCTACACGAACAGGGCTATGAAGTAGTAGGCATTACCATGAAAACATGGGATTATGCCAGTAGCGGCACCGGCACCAAGGGTAAAAAAGAAACAGGCTGCTGCAATCTCGACAGTTTCAACGACGCAAGAATGGCCGCGGTGCAGCATGGCTTCCCGCATTTCATCCTCGACATCCGTGAGGAGTTTGGCGATTTTGTGATTGAAAACTTTGTGGATGAATATATGGCGGGCCGTACGCCCAACCCCTGTGTGATGTGCAATACCCACATCAAATGGCGGGCTCTGCTCAAGCGGGCCGATGCGCTGGATTGTGAGTTCATTGCTACAGGCCATTATGGCAATATTCACCAGCATACCAACGGCCGCTATTACATCAGCAAAGGTTTGGACGAAACCAAAGATCAGAGCTATGTACTGTGGGGCCTGCAGCAAGATTTGCTGAGCCGCACCTTGCTGCCGCTTGGTGGCTACCGCAAATCGGAAATACGCCAAATGGCAGAAGACTACGGCTACCCCGAACTGGCTAAAAAAGCCGAGAGCTACGAAATCTGCTTTGTACCCGACAATGACTACCGTGGTTTTTTGAAAAGACGCATCGACGGGCTGGAAGAAAAAGTAGCCGGCGGTTGGTTTGTAGATAAAGCTGGTACAAAACTGGGGCAGCACAAAGGCTATCCATTTTATACCATTGGCCAGCGAAAAGGGTTAGATATCGCATTAGGCAAACCTGCGTATGTAACCCACATTGACCCAGAAACCAACACCGTTGTGCTGGGCGACGAAGCCGACCTGAACCGGGCAGAAATGCTGGTGCAAAAAATAAACTGGTTGAAGTATGACGGCGTAACCGATGGCATGGAAGCCATTACCAAAATCCGCTACAAAGACCAGGGGGCAATCAGTCAGTTGTTCAATGAGGACGACAAAATAAAAGTGCGTTTTTACGAAGATGTAAAAGGCATCGCCCCGGGGCAAAGCGCCGTGTTTTATGAAGGCAACGATGTGATTGGCGGCGGCATTATTCAGCGGTATTAATAACTTGCAGCGCTAACGGTGCTGCAATCTTTTATTTTTGAAATGCTGCTCAATAACAAATAGACTTGTGCCAGCGTTTATACCTCACTGCATGAAAACTAACTGCTTTATATTGTTGATGTTTTTGCTGGGCACCATGGCTATCAGTAGCTGCGGCAGCAAGAACATCGACATGAACAGTCCGGCACTCGCCGATTATTTTCCCATGCAGGCAGGCAAGTACATCACTTACAGAATCGACAGTACGCTGCCTACCCAATTTGGTGCCGACACTACAGTACGTAGTTATAGGGTTAGAGATACATACGATGCGCAATTTACCGATAACCTCGGCCGCAAAGCATGGCGGGTATTTCGCAGCATCAACAATTTGCCAGGTACCAGTGCTTATGTTCCCAACAATACTTTTTCGGCCACGCCTGTTGGCGAAGATTGGGTTGAATGGAATGAAAACAACCTTCGATTTATGAAGTTGCGGTTTCCCATTCAGGAAGGATTCGTGTGGAAGGGCAACAGCTTTATTGATGCAACTTCTATCAATTCTCCCGTTCGATATTTAGCTGATTGGGAATACACCTATCAAAACGTTGGACAGCCATTTACCGTAGGGGGTAAAACATTTCCCAACACCATTACTGTTTTACAACGAGATGAAGTGTTGCCGGAAGGGCCTTTCAATAAATCTTTTTACAAACAATGGAATTACAGCATAGAAGTATATGCAGAAGGCGTTGGCTTGGTATATAAAAACTTTGACCACAAAGTTTGGCAGCCACCTGTGCCCCCGCCCGATTCGAGAGCCGGTTATTGGGAAGATGGCAGCTATCGGGTAGTATTGACCTACATCGATCACAAGTAACAAACGACGAAAGGGTTGGCTTACATGTGAACATCCCAACTATTTTCCTTTCCTCAATACCGCAATAAACATACTGTCGGCCTGATGTTCGATGCCGTTGATGAGTTCGCTGTGTAGCAACTGTATGCCAGATTTTGCAGCTATGCTTTCTACCACAGCTTCGTTTTCAGCCTCAAATACCGAACAGGTAATGTACACTAGCAAACCACCGGGCTTTATGGCTTGCAGCACATTGCCGGCAATGGCTTTTTGCTTTTGCTGAAACTGCAATTCCTGACCAGGCTGAAAGAAATACAATTGCTCTGGCGTACGGGCCCAGGTACCACTGCCACTGCAGGGTACATCGGCAATTACCACATCAAATTTGTCGTGTAAATGCTCTGCCAATGGCGCTGCAACATCGGCCACAAATACCTGATAGTTACGCATGCCTGCTTCAGCAAAACGGGCTTTCAAATTGCTGATAATGCTATCCCTGATATCCGACACGGTAAGTGTAACCGGCGAAAGTTGGTCGTACAGCATAATGGACTTGCCACCACTAGCCGCACAACAATCCCAAGCCAGTACATGCTTCTCCCCTTTTGATGGCCAATATTTGGCAATGATTTGACCTGTTCGCTGGCTGCTGTAATCCTGCACCACTACCTGTTGATTGAGTTTCAACACATCATCCAGCTTGGCGCCATTGGGCAGTTGTATTGTTTCACTACTTAGCCACACGGCTTCAATGCCATGCTTTTCCAGAGCAGCCTTTACCTTGCCCTGAAAGCCAGGCCTTACCCTCACAAATAAATGTGGTTGACGGAGCATGGATTGTGCTAACGCTGCTGCAGTTATGCCATTGCTCACAGCAGGTTCGTTGGGAAAAATATTCAACCATTGCTCTGCAGTAAATTGTTCTGTAACTGCTGTTGCAGGCACTTTTTCTACCCCTTGCAGCCACGCTTCATTTTGGGCAGGCATGCATTGTGCTGCCAGCAAAATGCGATCGGCTACACTCAGAGGCTCCGGCCATTTTCCCAATCGATAAAACTGATACACCAATTGCTGCACCGTTCTTCGGTCTTTGCTGCCCATTTGTTTGTTAGCAGCAAAAAACTGCTTCAAATGAATGGCCAAGGGAGTTTTGCCATCGTACTTTTCAATCACTTTAGTGGCGCTTTGCCAGTAGCTATGGTATCGGCTCATAGGTATAAAAAAATGCCGGAGATCTTCCGGCATTGTATAAAAAGATGATTCAATCAGAGTTCGAGCAAAGTCTTTACCGGGTCTTTGCCAAACAGCAACAACTCGGGATTTTCCAGTAGTTCTTTTACCCGTACCAAAAAACTCACGGACTCACGACCGTCGATAATGCGGTGATCGTAGCTCAGTGCCAGGTACATCATGGGGCGGATTTCTACCTTGCCATTAATAGCCATTGGGCGTTCCTGAATTTTGTGCATGCCCAAAATAGCACTCTGTGGAATGTTGATGATGGGCGTACTCATGAGGCTGCCAAACACACCACCGTTGGTAATGGTGAAAGTGCCGCCAGTCATTTCCTCTATGGTCAGTTTATTCTCACGGGCCTTGGTAGCCAGTTCCACTACTTTCTTTTCAATATCGGCCATGCTCAGGCTTTCCGCATTGCGGATTACGGGCACCACCAAACCTTTAGGGGCACTCACGGCAATAGAAATATCACAGTAGTCGTGGTAAATAATCTGATCGCCATCGATATAGGCATTTACAGCAGGCCATTCTTGCAAAGCATAACTACAAGCCTTGGTGAAAAAGCTCATGAAGCCCAGGTTGACGCCATGTGTTTTGGAGAAACCGTCTTTATACAACTTGCGCAGTTCCATGATGCGGGTCATGTCCACCTCGTTGAACGTGGTGAGCATAGCCGTGGTATTCTTTGCTTCCACCAACCGGCGGCTGACCGTTTTGCGGAGGTTACTCATTTTTTCGGGGCGGTCGTTGCGGCCAAAAGCTACTGTTTGCGGAGCCCGTCCGGGATTTTGCAATGCAGCCAGTACATCTTGCTTGTAAATTTTGCCATTGGCGCCAGAGGGTACCACGTTGGCAGGGTTCACCTGCTTATCGGCGATAATGGCAGCAGCTACAGGAGTAGCTTTTACATCAGCTGCAGGCTTTGCAGGTTCTGAGGTTTGGGTTGCCGGCGCAGCATCTTTGGCAGCTGGTGCAGCAGCGGGCACTTCGGCACCTGCAGGACGCTCAGCAGTAGTATCTATAGAACAAGCGATGTCGCCAATCAGTAAGGTGTCGTTTTCTTTGGCAATGTGCTTGAGCACACCTGCCTGTTCGGCATTGATTTCAAAGGTGGCTTTTTCACTTTCCAGTTCAGCCAATACTTCATCTCGTTCTACCCAGGCACCGTCGGCCTTCAGCCATTTTACCAGGGTAACTTCATTAATGCTTTCGCCAACCGATGGAACTTTGATTTCTAATGCCATTCGAGCTTCCGTTTTTAGGTGGGCAAAGGTGAAGAAAAAAGGTTAACCCCCGTTGCGAAATATTACAGTGGTGAGAAAAAAAAGCGTACAAATTCTACAAAAAATCACTTTAAAATGTGATATAAAGTGTGGCATAATGATTGCATATTTGCCACGAAATCATTGGATTAATGCATGAGGAACACCATTTAATAAACATTTCAACAGTTTTGTTAAAAACTCATCTTCTTTTCCAAATGTTCACAGTATCTTTAGAATGAAAATATCTCAACGACTGATTATGAAACAATTGATCACCATCGGAGTAACATTACTCTCACTTTCCGCACAAGCACAGCTTGTGGTACAAAATGGTGCCACATTTTTCATTGATGCAGGCGCTACTGTAACAGTACAGGGCGATGTAACAGCCAGTGCCAATATAACCGGTACAGGCAAGCTGCTCATGAAAGGCACTGCACTCCAAAACCTGAATCTCAACGGTTTCAGTGTTCCAAATCTTGAAATTGACAACGCCTCCCATGTAGCGCTGGGTGGTGCAGGTCGTGTTGAGGGGGTGCTAACTTTCACCAATGGTAAACTTCAGTTGGGAGCCAATAACCTTACTGTATCTAGTGCCGGATCGTTTACAGGTGCTGCTGCTGGTAAGTTTGTTGAAACCAATGGCACTGGCGAACTCCGCAAAGAATTGACTGCTGCCGGTTCAGTAACCCTTCCCCTCGGCGTTGGTAGCGATTATACACCTCTTCAATATCAGTTGACAGGTGGTACTTATACCAGTGCATTTGTTGCCGGCCGTGCAATCAACGGCGGCCACCCTGCCAAGCACCCACGGTCAACAGACTTCTTGAATAATTATTGGTCTTTGAACAGAAGTGGTGTAGCAGGTGCAACGGTAACAGCAGTTGGTACCTACGTTGATCCTTCTGATGTAACGGGTACCGAAGCTGACCTTCGGGCTATGACTTATAATGGTTCTACATGGGCCCTTGGTTCAGCACAAGACAATGCTGCTAACACAGTAACCGCTGCTGTACCTACCAATACGGGTGATTTGTATGCTATGAACAGGTTTGTGTTGGTAAGCCCTAAAGCATTTTTGCAGGGAGCGTTTGATGTAAATACTGGTTTGATGAGAGATCGCTATCGCAATTCAACCGGTACTTACAGTCCTGGCACGTTACCAGCTTCTAATATTTTACCAACTTCTGATCCCTACAGAAATGCAAGCCTTAGTACTGCTTTTGTTCACGTAGCAAACAGTGTACCTGAAACCTTAACTTCAAGTGCTGTACTGAATGACCAAGCCAATTCACAAAATAATATTGTTGATTGGGTTTTTGTTGAGCTTCGTTCTATTTCTTCTCCAACTGTAGCACCTGTAGTACAAACCAGATCTGCTTTAATTCAAGTGGATGGTGACATAGTTGATATCGATGGATTGAGTCCTGTATATTTTAAAAATATTGATGCTGGTAATTATGCTATCTCTTTACGACACAGAAACCATTTGGGCTTAAGTACGAATCCAGCAATACCTGTGGCTCTTTCTTTAGCGAATACTAATAACGATTTATCAACCGCAGCTGCTGGTAGTTTATTTGGTAGTGCATCAAACAATTATAGTGTCACTTCTGGCAAAAATCTTCTTCTTGCTGGCAACGCATTCCTGAATACTTCATCCAATTATTTGGGCTTGAATACAGATAGGGCTCAAGTATTAACTTTGATGGGAAATGCTGGTGGTTCTCCAACTCCTTCAAGAATCTTATCGACTGGAGCTGATTATTTCACATACGGTTTGGGTGATTTGAACATGAATAGAACTGTTGATTATTTAGGATTAACTCCTGATAGGTCTTTCTTATTGTCTACAGTTTTAGGTGGTGTTCCAAGTCCTTCCCCTGCCAAAACCCAAGTATTGCCTAACTAATAAATTCTGACGCGTAGTTAATCCTCTATCCATTCATTCTCACAATTCAGTATATGAACAAATATTTTTTATCCCTTCTTATTGCGTCGCTCATCTCACTCGGAGCTTGGAGCCAATACGTGAGCTATACGATTAAGCCTGGTTCAAACTCAAGCTCTGCCAAAGTTTTTATTAGGGCGACTGGAGAAATCACTGGAGTTATTTCACAGTCTCTGATTACTTTTACTTTGCCAGCTTCGGTTACACCAATACCATCAGCTAACCTAACTATGGCAGCCCCCTTTGCACATATGGGGCATACAGCGATGCCAGTAACTACTGAAAATATCTCAGGTTCAAACTATTTGGTATTTAATTTCTATAACGCCTATGTAGGTACAATTACTAATACTCTTCCAGCGAATACTGAGCTTGAATTCTGTGAAATACAGTTTGGATACCCCGGCAATCTTCCATCCGAGCTTAGACTAGTTAGTTTGCCAGATGGTGGGGCGAATACAATTTCTTACACTGTACTTGAAGTAGGCGGCACCAACCGTACAAGCGAAACTGCAATTGTTTATGGTAATGGAGCGGTATCAGGAGGTTCATTTTCAGCCTACTCATTCGTACCACTTAATATTGTACTCCCCGTTAAATTCCTCTCTTTCTTCGCCCTGAAGAATGGCAATGATGCCAAACTGAACTGGACAGTTGAAAGCGATGAAAACAACCGTCACTTTGAAGTGGAACGCAGTGTGGATGGCCGTGTATTCAAATCATTTGCCAAAGTAGATGCAAAAGGTAATGGCAAGAGTGTAAATACTTACGAACTCACTGATGCAAACATTAGCAAACTGGGTGTAAACCTTGTGTACTACCGCATTAAGCAAACTGATAAGAATGGAGAACTTACTTATAGTAATGTAAAGAACCTGAACAATGTAAAGAAAAGTACACCTGTTCAACTCTTCCCCAATCCTGTAAAAGCCATCACAAAAGTTGTGGTTGATGTTGATGCGCCTGGTAAGGGTAGCATTATCATCCGTGACCTCAGCGGTAAAATGGTACGCCAGATTAATACTCAATTTATCAAAGGCATCAACCAGCAAGATTTGAATGTTGCAGAACTTGCTTCTGGTGAATATAACATTCAGGTTATTGGCGAAGGATTCAGCCACCAATTAAAACTCACCAAGATCAATTAATAATCACACCTTTAATTGAAACCGAGAACCCAGCAACACTGCTGGGTTCTTTTTTTATGCCAATAAGGAAAATATGCGGCATAAAAAAAGTCAGCAAAAATGCTGACTTTTCTGTGTTGACCCATAAGGATTCGAACCTTAACAGACAGAACCAAAATCTGTAGTGCTACCGTTACACCATGGGTCAATCCGTAATTGGAGCGCAAAAATAGGCGTCAGATATATTCCACCCAAAAATCATTCTGCGTTTTTTGTTTTTTTCTGCTACTTTTTTTCTGCGCCATTCAAATGATTGTGCAGAAGCATTGCATACGCTATTCCGCTTTAGTTCGTTCTTTTACAATGTATTAGCGTGATACACGTTTGCATTGATCACAGAAACACAGCAGCATGAAACGGCGTACTTTTTTACAGCAATCAACACTAACCGGCGCAGCATTTATTGTATCGAAATATGGCTTTGGGCAAAGCAATGATTTTGCTGAAGTGCGGGTAGCAAGGGGTGCCCGGCACTTTACCAGTGAAGCAGTAGAAAAAGTAATTGAAGCAGTACAAAAAAACAGCAGCAATAAAGAACTCGGTTGGTTATTTCACAACTGCTTTCCCAATACGCTGGATACTACCGTGGAATTTGAAATGATCAATGGCAAGCCAGACACCTATGTAATCACCGGTGATATTGATGCCATGTGGTTGAGAGACAGTTCGGCACAAGTGTGGCCTTACCTGCCCTTGCTGAAAGAAGATCCCAACTTACAAATGCTCATTAAGGGTGTCATTCACCGGCAAACAAAATGCATATTGCTCGACCCCTATGCCAACGCATTTTTTAAAGACATGAATAAGGTGAGTGAATGGAAAAGCGACCTCACCAAAATGCAACCCGGCATACACGAACGCAAGTGGGAAATAGACAGCCTTTGCTACCCTATTCGGTTGGCATACGGCTACTGGCAACAAACCGGTGATTTAACCGCCTTTGATGCCGATTGGCGGCAAGCTATGAGGCTGGTGATACAGACATTCAAAGAACAGCAACGCTTCGAAGGCAAGGGGCCATATTCATTTCAGCGGACAACCTCCTGGGCTACCGATGGCGTACCGCTGGGCGGCTATGGTTATCCGGCAAAACCCAATGGTTTGATTTGCTCTATGTTTCGCCCCAGCGACGATGCTACCATTTTCCCATACCTTATTCCCTCCAACTGGTTTGCAGTTTTTGCACTAGAGTGGCTCAATGATATTGCCAAAGCCATTGGTGATGAAGAGCTGGCCCGTCAGTCTTTTGAAATGGGCAATTCATTGGCAAAAGTGCTCTGGGATAGCGCCATCGTCTTTACCCAAACCTTTGGCAATATTTGGGTATATGAAACCAATGGCCTCGGTAGTTGCAACCTGATGGATGATGCAAACATGCCCAGCTTGCTCAGCATTCCATACCTCGGCGAAAACATGTTTGCCAGCACCCGCCAAACCGTGTGGGACAATAGCCGTAAATATTGCTTGTCGGCATCCAATCCATTTTACTTTTCGGGCACAGCCGCCGAAGGCATTGGCAGTCCGCATACCGGCTTAGATATGATTTGGCCCATGAGCATCATTGTACGCGGCCTCACCAGTACAGATGAAACGGAGATGAAAAAATGCCTCGACCTGCTACAGAAAACACACGCAGGAACGGGCTTCATGCATGAGAGTTTTCACAAAGACGATCCCACGAAATTTACCCGCAAATGGTTTGCCTGGGCCAACAGTATGTTTGGTGAATTTATCTGGAAAATGTACCGGAGAAAACCACACCTGCTCAATAGTAAGCCAACAGCTTAACCCAACAACCGCACTTCATCTACCCCATCATTTTCTTTCCAGTGTACCACTACTTTTTGAGAAAAAATGGTATCGATGGTTTTGCCGGTGTAATCGGGCTGAATGGGAATTTCGCGGTTGAATTTACGGTCGATTAAGGTACAGAGGGTCACTTTTGAAGGACGGCCAAAATCGAGCAGCGCATCCAGCGCAGCACGGGTGGTGCGGCCGGTGTACAGCACATCATCAATCAAAATAACTTCCTTGTTTTCAAGGCTCATGTCGAGGTGTGTTTGATTGGGCACCATTATTTCTTTGCGAAAATCATCGCGGTAAAAAGTAATGTCCAGTATGCCGTAAGCTGCCTGCTTGCCATACAAGGCATTCAACTCAACCATTAGCCTTTCACTCAGTTGTACACCACGGGGTTGTATGCCAATGAACACAATGTCATCACAATGAGGATGATCTTCCACTATTTGGTAAGCCAGCCGCTTAATGATGAGGGCAATGGCTTTATCGTTCAACACTTGTTTCATAAACCGTAGCTGCGCAACATTGGCAGCACTCAAATATACGCTGCCAGCAGCATGCGGGCTATTTTGAGTGCTCAAAATCTTTGCAAGCATTTAGGATGCTGCAAACCAGCCGCACCGTAGTTTTATGGTTCATTTTATTGCACATGAAACAACTCTTCACTGCCCTGCTTTTTGTATGTAGCCTTTCTCTGGCGGCACAGGAAACCGGCATTCAGTTTGAACACAACACTACCTGGCAAGCCGTGCTGGAAAAAGCCAAAAAGGAAAACAAATACATTTTTGTGGATGCCTTTACCACCTGGTGCGGCCCTTGCAAAATGATGGCCAAAAACATTTTCCCAAAACCAGAAGTGGGTGCATTTTTCAATCCCAATTTCATCAACCTGAAGGTGCAGCTCGACACCACCAAAAACGACAACGCCGAAGTAAAAGCCTGGTACGCCGCTGCACACGACATCATGGTGAACTACGAAGTGAAAGTGTTTCCCACCTACTTGTTTTTAGATCCCAGTGGCAAGCTGGTACATCGTTCGGTGGGCTCATCTGATGCCGCCACTTTTATTGCCAAGGCCAAAAGAGCCCTCGATCCGGCCACCCAATATTTTACCCTCAAGGAAAAATTTACCGCCGGCGACAGAACACCTGCCTTACTGAAAACACTGGCCAACGCTGCCATGGAAGCGTATGATATGCCCAATGTAAAAGTGTTTGCAGATGCATATGTAGCGACACAACAAGATTTGCTCACCAAAGAAAACATTGAGTTTTTGAGCAAGCTCACTCAATCGAGTCAGGATAAAGGTTTTGCATTGATGCTGCAGCATTCCGAAGCATTTGACGCAGTGTTGGGTAAAGGAAAAACGAAAAACACGGTTCGTGCCATCATCCTGCAGGAAGATGTGTTTCCCGTAATTTGGAGCCCAACGGGCAAAGCCTTTCAATGGAATACACTGCAGCAAGATTTGCAAAAGAAGTATGGCAAAACGGGTGAAGAAACCGCAGCCTATGCACAGGTGTTTTATTACCAGCAAACCGGTAACTGGGACGACTTCGCTCCTGCCGTTACCAAATTTATGCAGCATTTTGGCAGCGATTTACCCGCTGCAGAACTCAACAGTTTTGCCTGGGCCATTTTCGAACATTGCAGCGACATGAACTGTGTAGAGCAAGCCGTAGAATGGGCTAAAAAAGCAGCTATTGAAAAAGACGCCAACTACTATGACACTTATGCCAACCTGCTCTACAAATCGGGCAAACGCAAAGAAGCCATTGCCGCACAAGAGCAAACCATTGCACTGGCCAAAGCTACCGGCAACGCCAATGTAGACGATTTTGAAGCTACACTTGAAAAAATGAAAAAAGGCGAGAAAACCTGGTAAGCCATTACCGCTACATAAATACGAAGCCGGTTGCAATTGCAACCGGCTTTTGTGTGGGATCGGGGGTATTAACGCTGCTATACAAAAAGCTTACTGCTGTACTATCACCGAACGCAAAGTTTCCAGCAACTTGCCAACTTCCTGAATCAGTTCGGTAGGTACTTTATTCTTTTGTGCACCAATTACTACATCGCCTACAAATGCATCGTAATCAGCATTTGTGCTTTTTTTGGCCATACGTGGATTACGGGCAGGATCATGTGCTGCGGCCATGCCCAAACCACTGTACGTAAAGTTTTTGGCACCGGTAGCTACGCAAAAAAAGTCGGTCAGGTTTTTACTAAGGATAGCCAGGTTGGTAGTATTGCCGGCTGTTACTTCAGTCAGCAATGGCGTAAAAAAAGGCTGCATTTTAGGGTCGGCCGCAATTACAAAAATGCTGCTGTCTACCACACTCCGCAAACCCAGCCTACCCTTCTCAATCATTTGTGCACTGTTGGTAGGATCGGCTACCATGGCACTACCGCCCAACTTGGCATACAAACTATTGTCCACCATTTCGTTGCTGTCTTTTTTGCAGGCTACCGCCAGCATGGCTACAGCTGCAGCCATCACAAATACTTGCTTTCTCATAGAATCGGATTTAATGATTATGGTTAGGTATTAAAAAATGCGCTGGAAAAACGAACCGAGTTTGTAGGTGACACTCGATTTATCGATGACAGGACAACTACCCGCCATATCATTTGCCGAAGGCTTGTACAAAGAAGTAGCCATCGGCAATTTCGTTTTCATAGATTGATAAATACTGGTAGCATCACTATTGCGATTGTCGAAGGCAAACACCAGCCAGCCTTGTTCTGTATTCATATGACTGTACTTCACCAATGCATGCTGGTGAAAATACGCCTGCACCTTTACTGCGATGGGCGAATCGAGTGGCGCTGCAAACTCAATGCGGGCCATCTGCCAATGCTTGGTGGGCAATTGCTCACGGTGCGTTACATCATAAATATGAACGGCGAGAATAACGACCAATATGCCCGTAATGCTCAATAAAGACAAACCAATCCTTGTCAACCATTGGCGGCGGTTGCTGCGTTGCTGTTTCATAGATCCGACATTTGAAAGAGATACGCTGCGAGGTTTTGCTTTGGATGACAGCCAACAAAAAAAAGCTACCCGAATGGATAGCTTTTGAAATTCAATGTTGATTGCAATTATGATTGCAGGAACGGATACCGATAGTCAACCGGTGAGTTGTACGTTTCCTTAATGGTGCGGGCACTCAACCAACGATACAGGTTGAGCATGCTGCCTGCCTTATCATTGGTACCACTGGCTCGGGCACCACCAAAAGGCTGCTGACCTACCACGGCACCAGTTGGTTTATCGTTGATGTAGAAGTTGCCTGCAGCATGACGCAAACGCTTGGTAGCAGCATCAATAGCCGAACGGTCTTGTGCCAATACAGCACCGGTTAATGCGTATGGAGAAGTACCATCTACCAAATCCATCGCCTTCTCAAATTCATCGGCTTTGTAGGTGTAAATGGTGAGCACGGGGCCGAAAAGTTCTTCGCACATGGTCACGTATTTCGGATCACGTACTTCAATGATGGTAGGCTCTATAAAGAAACCATCTTTCTTGCTGCAGTTGCCACCGGTGAGGATTTTGGCCTTGCGGTCTTTCTTCGCTGCATCAATGTATTTCTTCAGTTTATCAAAACTCTTCTCATCAATTACGGCGTTTACAAAATTGCCAAAGTCTTCTACCGTACCCATCTTCATGGTTTCTACTTCAGCAACCAGTTTGGCTTTAATGCGGTCGGCCAGATTGCTGGGCAGGTAAGCACGGCTGGCAGCAGAACATTTTTGTCCCTGATACTCAAACGCACCACGGGCCAAGGCTGTTACCACAGCATCAACGTCTGCAGATTTATGTACCAGCACAAAATCTTTACCACCTGTTTCGCCTACAATGCGTGGATAGCTTTTGTACTTAGGCGTATTGGCGCCAATAGTAGCCCACATGTGGTTGAACACACCGGTAGAACCTGTGAAGTGTACACCTGCAAAATCAGGATGATTGAAACACACATCGCCAATGGTTGGACCATCCACATACACAAGGTTGATCACACCATCGGGCAGGCCGGCTTCCATCAAAATCTTCATGAACATTTGCGCCGAATAAATCTGCGTGTTGGCAGGCTTCCAAACCACTACGTTGCCACACATGGCAGCGCTGGTGGGCAGGTTGCCACCAATGGCCGTAAAGTTGAACGGCGTAACCGCCAGCACAAAACCTTCGAGGGCTCTCCACTCCATGCGGTTGTGCATGCCGGGAGCACTGATGGGCTGCTGCTTATAAATCTCACTCAGAAAATGCACATTGAAACGCAGGAAGTCGATGAGTTCGCAGGCAGCATCAATCTCTGCCTGAAACGCATTTTTACTCTGGCCCAGCATGGTGGTACCATTGATGTAAAAACGATACTTGGTAGCCAGCAAATCGGCTGCTTTCAAAAAGATAGCGGCACGTTCTTCCCATGGCATGGCTTCCCAGGTAGGCTTGGCTTTCAGCGCAGCATCAATAGCTTGCTGCACATGCGCTTTGGTACCGGCATGGTAGTAGCCCAGCACATGGTTGCGTTCATGCGGCTGATGAATGGGATGCTTATCGCCACTGCGTACCGCACGGCCGCCTATGTATTGCGGAATGTCGGCTTCTTTTTTCTTCAGCTCAGCCAGTGCTTTTTGTAAGGCATCACGCTCCTTACTACCGGGTGCATACTGCAATACCGGTTCGTTGGCCGGCATCGGATAAGAGAAAGTTCCAAAGCTCATAAATGCAATTTTGAAAATGATGAATTTGAAAATTTGACAATGGTGCGAAAGTGTGTGTATTTTTTAGCTGCAATCCGTGCCCGTTATGCCGGGGTTGCAGGTGTTTCCGAAAAATATTTTAGTCCTACTATCGACAGAATGAGTGTACACAAAAAGAACATGCGCCAAAAGCTCACCGGCTCTTTGTAATACAGTATACCAATAATCATCGTGCCTGCTGCCCCAATACCCGTCCACACTGCATAAGCGGTGCCAATGGGTATTTGCTGAACCGCTTTGTTAAGCAACACAATACTCAGCACATAGAAGGTTACAAATATGACCGACCATTTAAGATTGCTGAAGTTTTGTGTGAGCTTCAAACTACCGGCAAAAGCAATTTCGCAACAGGCAGCAAGTATGAGATACAGCCAAGCCATAAGGATGTTTTGATGTATGATAGCTGATGGCTGATGTAAAACGTCATTCAAAAATATCAGACATCTTACATCACACATCCACACATTTAAGCACTTGTTTCTCCTTCTTTTTCACTCATCAAATACGCGTTGATGAATCCGTCGAGTTCGCCGTCCATTACCGGGCCAACGTTGCCTACTTCATAATCCGTTCGGTGATCCTTAATCATTTTGTATGGATGGAACACATAGCTACGAATCTGGCTGCCCCACTCAATCTTTTTCTTGCTGGCATTGGCCGCGTCTTTCAGCGCATTGCGTTTTTGCAGCTCCAGTTCGTACAGCTTACTGCGCAGCATTTGCATGGCCAGCATACGGTTGCCCAGCTGGCTGCGGTCTTGCTGACACACCACCACGATGCCCGTAGCAATATGGGTGAGCTGCACTTTGGTTTCCACCTTGTTTACGTTTTGGCCACCGGCGCCACCACTGCGACTCGTTTCCATTTTCACATCGCTGTCTTTCAGGTCAATCTCAATGGAATCGTCTACCAGCGGGTACACATACACACTGGCGAATGACGTGTGGCGGCGGGCATTGCTGTCGAAGGGCGAAATACGCACCAGGCGATGCACCCCGCTTTCCGCTTTCAAAAAGCCATACGCAAAAGGCCCGTCGAACTGGAAGGTGGCGGTTTTGATACCCGCACCATCACCATCGGTCCAGTCGAGTTCGGTCACGGTCCAGCCTTGTTTTTCGCCGTACATTTTGTACATGCGGGCCAGTATCTGTGCCCAATCCTGGCTTTCGGTACCACCTGCCCCGCTATTGATTTGCAGCACGGCTGGCAGTTCATCTTCCGGTTGGTTCAGCGTACTCTTAAATTCGGCTTCTTCGATGACTTCTTTGGCAGCGTCAAAAGCCTGCTGCACATTGGCTTCACTCTCCTCGCCTTCTTTCCAGAATTCGAAGAGCACCGCAAAATCTTCCACAGCCGTTTCTACACGGTTGTACAAATCAATCCAAAACTCATTGGCTTTGATTTCTTTGAGAATGGCGGTGGCCCGGGTATTGTCGTCCCAAAAACCCGGCGAGAGGCTCAACTGTTTGTCGTTGTCTACTTTGGCTTGTCGGTTAGCGACGTCAAAGAAACCTCCTCAGGACACTCACACGGTCCCTCATATCCTTCAATTGTTCTGTTGTCATAGTGCCGCAAAAGTAAGGGCTTATATGTTTGCCCCGTAATAACGGAAGATGAATTAAGAATTTGCAGTGGGCAGTTTGCAGTTTGCAAGTAACACTGTCCTGCAAACTGCTGAAAGCAATCTCCTTCTATTAGTGGACAGTAGGCAGTAAACAGTTTGCAATTTGCAAGAAAGTCTGCCCTGAAAAATGCCGAACTCAATCTACAAATGTTACTGGATAGTTTGAAGCAGGCAGTTTGCAAGAAAGACTGCCCTGCAAACTGCATACTGCAAATTGCAAACTCCACTTCGTGCCCCTCTTTGCCTCCGTGTCTCCGTGGTTCAAACAATCAGTTTCCAGTTTGCAATCCTCAGTTTGCTGTAGTCAAACGGTTGCCTTGCAAATTGCATATTGCCAATTGCAAACTCTCCTAAACTCTTCGTGCCCCTTCGTGTCTCCTTCGTGCCTTCGTGGTTCAAAAAAACCTACTACTTTCCCCTTATGAAAAACTTCCTTCTTGCCAGCATCGTGCTACTCTCTCTTCCAGCCCATAGCCAACCCAACAGCAGTACCCACCAGCTCGGCAGCACAAGCATCCGGTTTGTACAAACCTGCGGCCAGCCCCAAGCCGGCATCAGCTGGCTGCATGTACACGAAAACGAAACCACTGCCGTCGCCACCGCCAAAGCCCTCATCGACAGCCTGCAGCTGGGTTGCTTTGTTACATGGCAGCACAGCGGCGACCGCTATGTGAGCTACCAGCTGGCGGGCAAACAATACAAGTTTGACCCCAACCGCATTTATACGCCCAAAGGATTGGCCGCCACCCTCAAAGCCAATGGCCACTACTCCGCCAAAGGCTACAAAGCCGCACAACAACTGGCCGATGCATTTATTAGGAAGTATGTAGCCGGCAACCGGCTGGTGATAGCCATGCACAACAATAGCGATGGCGGTGGCCTGCACATCAAAAGCTATTTGCCCGGTGGCGACTATGCCAACGATGCTGCTGAAGTATATGTAAACGAAGCCGCCGATATCGACGATTTCTTCTACACCACTGACAAACGCATTTTTGATTTTCTGAAAGCCAGGGGCTTTAATATCCTGCTGCAAAAGAATGCCACCGTTACCGACGATGGCTCACTGAGTGTGTACTGCGGCAACCAGCAAATGGCCTACCTCAACATTGAAGCCCAGCAAGGCCACCTCGCCGAACAAAAAGCCATGATGCTGGCGGTATATGAGATGATTCGGGCGTTGTTTTGAGGGAACACCTGAAGTTGTATTGGCGAAAGTTTTTGGTGTTTGGGAAGAATGACTAACTAACCAGCGGAAATAGAGTTATGTAATTAGATGTAAGTTAAATCTTTGAACACTTTATACTATTTTGGACTAGTTCACAATATTATGGAATCGCTACAGGAGTTTCACTATAATTCAATTTATGAGCTTGCTGACCTAATTGATAGTTCTGTTAAAGCAGAGGTAGATTTTTGGGGCCACAATGAAGAGTATTTCATAGAAATATCTTCCAAGTTCTCAAAAGACACATTACTTCACTTGTACATTGTAATTACTGCTACTAATTTCTATCGTCGAGATTTTAAGAAAAATCCTGAGCTGTATGAAGAGGAAGAGGATTTAGAAAAGTGGTACATTCTTTTCGACACGTATTCAATAGAATTTAAACGTTTAAACCTAAAGCAAATTCAATCATCAAGTGAATGGTTTGAAACTAATACCGAAGCATTCTTTGCTCTTTTCGAGAAAATGGCTGAGGAGGTTTTTTACATATTGTTTGCCAATCGGGACTTCCTTCTTAGATTTAATTCTATAGCTGCGAAAACAATAAAAGAAACACGCTTTCCAATCAATTTAGTAACTAAAAAAGGAACAATTAGACGTGTTACTATTCCACAGTGGGTTAAGAAAGCTGTCTATCACAGAGAGAAAGGCCGATGTGTTTTCTGCAACGCTGACTTAACAGGCCTAATCAATATTTTCAATACATCCAACTACGACCATATCGTACCATTGGATCTTTTTGGCGCAAACGATCCCTGTAATATTCAATTAAGTTGTGAAAAGTGTAATAAAAGCAAAAAAAATAAAGTCGGCGCAACAAGCAACTTCTATACACCTTGGTGGAAAAATAAATGAATTCCGTTATATGCTTGGAGAAATTGAAACGCAGCAAATTAGAACTCTTCTCAAAGAATGCTATTGGAAACTAAAACAATAGGAAGGTCTTCAAATACACATTTGACGTATCACCGATACCATTAAGTTGTGGTAAAATACTTACTTAATTATCTTATAGCTAAATGGCAAAGCAGACACCAAAAAAAGTAGTAGACACAAAGCTAAATGTATTGTTACAACAAAAGCAAGCATTCCAAAATACTATTGACAATCTTGAATTGGAAATAGCAAGGCTGCAAGAGCAACACGAGCAAGATAAAAAAAACAGGAATGTAGCATCTGAAATAGAAAGCTCATACAAAAAAAATCGAATGTCCCATCTTCTCAGTCTTAATAAAAAATATTCTGAATTAAAAAGGACGATTAAAATAACAAAAAACTCAACTTTAGAAAGCAAGCTTTCAAATCTTAGGACGATGGTTTCCAAAAAAAAGGGAAAGCTGCTTGTAATAGATAAAGAAATTACGAATAGACAAGTTGAATTAAAAAAGCAAATGGACTTAGCTAAGCCCAAAAAGCAAATCGCTTTAACTAATAACAAACAAACAACCTCTCTGACTAAGAAGAACAACATAAAAGAGGCTCCCTCAAATCCTAAATTTTCTCCACAATACACACAGTCTGTTAACGTTGGCAAAGTAATTTTCGATGCTGAATGGGATAATGTAAGCTTTGGTGATGGTTTTATTCACATTAAACATAATGGACGATTGTATCGAAAAGACCTAATTCAATCGAAAAAATATCTTAATGAGATAAAGCACTTTTATAAGTTTCATAATGTTCCCAAACTGAGAGTGATACTTTACGGATCTATAGTAAAAGCTATCGAGAATCAAGAAGTTTTGTTTTACCATATAGACTTCTTAACAATTGCTGCTTCAAACTTCGGAATTATACTAATAAAACCCTTCAGATTACAAGATTGGAAGAAATACACAAAGCAATTCTATAAGACAAATTTGTCATTTGTCTTTCACTCTTATACATTGAAAAGGCTATGCGAATACTGCGACCCCAATCTACCCATCATCCCTGTTGGTGAGGTGGTCATAAATAGTAACGGATCAAAGACTATTCACAATTCCTTTCTTTTTCCAATTAAAGCGAAAACAGGGCATTCTATAGTTTGGGAAAGCATTGAAGAGTCAAAGGCAAGCTATGTATTTTCCGTAACCGCTTTCACTGACAAAGAAGTCCAAACTCTGTTCGATTATATTGCAGGCGACACACCTCAAAAAAGAATGACTTTAATAAATTCAAAAATGCTTCAGAATAGACTTAAAATGAAATGCAGAATTCTCCATACAGAATTTTCAGCATGGGACATAGGAATTCGGATACTTTGCAAATGACATTTTACCATAAAAACACATCCTCCTGTAGGCGGACCTTATTTTCGGTGGTAGTATAAAACACTTTGTGTAAATGTATTCTATAGCTGTGTTCAGAGGTAA